>JBBIIT010000036.1:0-38211 GCA_037446355.1 Beijerinckiaceae bacterium
CCCCCGCCCCCTACTTCCCCGCGCTCGCCGAGACCATCGCCGTCGCTCGGGCGGCGTCGGCGAGGCCGGCGCCGAAGGGGTGTTTGGGGTCGGCGGGTTGAAGCGGGTCGGCGCTGGCGGTCAGCCATTTGCGGATTTCGGCCGGGCTCGCTTTCGGCTTGCGCTCGACGAGCAGCGCCGCGACGCCGCTGACGAGCGCGGCGGAGACCGAGGTTCCCGTCTCCAGCGCGTAGCCGCCCTTGGGCGCGGGCAGCAGCACGTCGACGCCGGGCGCGGCGAGCGCGACATAGGGGCCGACATTGGCCATTTCGTAGAGCCTGTCCTCGGCGTCGGTGGCGGTGATCGCGATCACCTTCTCGTCGGCGCCGGGATAGAGCGGCGGCGACTTCGGCCCGGCGTTGCCCATGGCGCTGACCAGCGTCAGGCCCTTGGCGTAGGCGAGCCCGAGCATTTCGTGCAGCGTCGGATCCTGCGGGCCGGCGAAGCTCATGTTGACGATGCTCGCCCGGACTTTCACCGTCCAGTCGAGCGCCTTGAAGATCGACAGACTGGAGCCATGCGCGCCGCCCGCGTCGGCGTCGAAGGCGCGGGCGGAGAGAATGCGCGCGCTCGGCGCGACGCCTTTGACGGCGCCGTGGGCGGCGATCGCGCCCGCCATCGCGGTGCCGTGATCGAGGTTATGCGCCGTTCCGCCGAGCGCGTCGTAACGCGCCTCGACGACGCCGACGAGGTCGGGATGAGTATCGTCGATCGCGGTGTCGATCACCGCGACGCGCACCGGCTCGGACCCCGGCGCGTCGAGCGCGGGTTCGACGTGCATCCTGGCGAGTTGGTACTGGCCGGGCGGCGGCGCGGCCGCGTCGTCCTGCAACGCGTAGACGTAATTGGGCTGGATGCGCGTCAGCGCCCCTTCCCCGCCGAGTTCGGCGACGACGGCGCCGACCCCGCGCCGGTCGGTGAAGCGCCAGCGGCGCAGCGAGGCGCCGATGAGGTCGATGCGATCGACCTCGGCTTCCTCCAGCCGATGGCGACGCAGAATGAGCTGGATCGTCGCCGGGTTCGTCGCGTTCGCGGTCTCGACCAGCACCTCGCCCGGCGCGAAGCGCGTCTCGCCGGGAGGGGGCGGGAAAGCGCGGGCGACGAATTTCGGCGGCGGCGCCTTGCGCGGGGTCAGCGCGCGCGCCTGACGCGGCGGCGGCGTCCCGGGTTGGCCATCGACCGGCGGCGGGGTTTGCGCGTTCGAGGCGCCCGCGTGCAGGAGCACGCCGCCCAGGATCGGCAGCAGCGGCACAAGCGGCGAAAGACCGACGCCGCCGCCGCCTCCGGGCATGATGCGAACAGGCGGCGCGGTCTGCGCGGAGGCCGGCGCGCCGAGCGCCAAGGCCAAACTCACGCCGAGCCACAAACCCCGGTTCGTCGCGGCCAGCCTCATACCCTATCCTCGCTGATACGAATGTAGCGCCAAGCGCGGTCCGAAACCACTGTCGTGGGTCGCGGCGAGGCGGCGCAAGGTTCAAGGCCGGCGGATAATTTCGTCAAGAGGGCTCGGCGGCCTCGGCCTCGGGCAGCAGCGCCACCCGGTCGCCGCCGACATGTTCGATCCGCCCGGCAAGGTCGAGTTCGACGACCGCCATCCGGACTTCGCGCACATCGAGATCGGCGAAGCGCGCGAGATCGTCGAGCGTCACCGGAGACGGCCCGAGCAGGCCGGCGACGCGCGCTACGATCGCCTCGTCGCCAATTTCGAAGGCGGGAGGCGGCGGCTCGCCGAGCCCCTCGTCGACCGGCGCGCGCAAGTCTTTCGCGAGACCGGCGCCGAGCCTGGCGCCCTCCTCGCGAAACACCGCGAACGGATCGTGGTCGCGCAGCGGATCGATGGCTGAAAGCACATCCTCGACGCGCGCGCAGATACGCGCGCCCTCGCGAAGGAGATCGTTGGTCCCTTCGGCGCGCGGATCGAGCGGCGAGCCGGGCGCTGCGAACAGTTCGCGATTCTGGTCCAGCGCGCACCGGGCGGTTATCAGCGAGCCCGAGCCGCGCGCGGCCTCAATGACGACTACGCCGAGCGACAGGCCGGAGACGATGCGGTTGCGGCGCGGAAAGTCGCGCCCGCGCGGCTCCCATTCGACCGGCATTTCGGAAATGACCGCGCCAAACTCGCAAATGCGCTCCATCAGCGGCGCGGCCTCGGGCGGATAGGGCCTGGCGTGCCCGCCCGCGAGCACGCCTATCGTGCCGGTCGGCAGCGCGGCGACATGCGCGCGCTGGTCGATGCCGCGCGCGAGGCCGGAGACGACGACATAGCCCGCGTGGCCGAGCCCGCGCGCGAGACGGTCGGCGAAGGCCGCGCCGGCCGCCGAGGCGTTGCGCGAGCCGACGATCGCGATGGCCGGCTGCTGCAGCGCCTCCTCGCGCCCGCGCAGCGCCAGGAGCGGCGGCGCGGAATCGATCGCACGCAACGCCGGCGGATATTCCGGTTCGCCGAGCGCGACGAATCGCACGCCCGCCTTGCGCGCCGCCAGGAATTCTCGCTCGATCTCCTCCTCCGAGGCGACGCGGACCGCCCGCTTGGCGCCGCCGCGCCGGGCGAGTTCGGGCAGCGCCCTGAGCGCGGCGCCGGCGTCGCCGAAATTGTGGAGAAGCGCATGGAAGGTGCGCGGGCCGACGTTATCGGAGCGGATGAGGCGCAGCCAGTCGAACCTTTGCGCGTCGGTCAGTCGGGCGGCATGCGGCTTGGCCATTTCTCAAGCCTTGCCGCCGATACGCGATTCCGTCCCGTTTCTCAGCCGCGCGATATTGGCGGAGTGCTTGATCCAAAGCAGTAACGCCAACGCGGAGAAGACAAGCGCGACTTCCGGCTGACCGAGCAGGAGCGCGGCGAGCGGCGCGACGAGGCTCGCGACAAGCGCGGCCGCGGAGGAATAGCGCGTAGCCAGCGCCACGGCGAGCCAGGCGAGCGCGAAGGCGAGCGCCGCCGGCAAACTCGCGCCGATGAGGCCGCCAAGGAACGTCGCGACGCCCTTTCCGCCTTTGAAGCCGAGCCAGACCGGATAGACGTGGCCGAGGAACGCGCCGGCCGCGCCCGCCAGCGCCGCCGCTTCGTCGTGAAACATCGCGGCGGCCAGGAGATAGGCGAGCGTCGCCTTCAGAGCGTCGAGCACGAGCGTCGCCGCCGCGAGATCCCGGCGCCCGGTGCGCAATACATTGGTCGCGCCGATATTGCCGGAGCCGATACCGCGCAGATCGACCGTGCCGGCGATGCGCGTCAGGATCAGGCCGAACGGGATCGAGCCCAGTAAATAACCGATCGCAAGCGCCGTCAGGGCAAATAAACCATTGAGGGAAATCGCCATCGGCGGTGCGCGCCTCGAAACCGCGGAAAATCGCTGCGAGCCTATTCGTGCGCGACGCGTCCCGCAACCAGCGTCAATTTGACCTGCCCCTCGAGCCGCGCCTCATCGAAGGGCGTGTTGCGGCAACGCGAATGTAGCTTCGCGGGATCGAGCACGTAGGGCGCCTCGGGATCGAAGCGGATAAGATCGGCCGGCGCGCCGAGCGCGAGCCGTCCCGTCGGCAGGCCGAGGATTTCCGCCGGACGCAGCGTCATCGCGCGAATGAGTCGCGGCAGCGAAATATGGCCCGAGGCCACGAGCCTCAAGCTCGCCGAAAGCATCGTCTCGACGCCGATCGCGCCCGCCGCCGCTTCGCCGAACGGCAGCCGCTTGGTCTCGACGTCCTGCGGATCATGATCGCTGACGATCACGTCGATCAGACCTTCGCCCAGCGCCTCGACGAGACCCCGCCGCTCGTCCTCGCCTCGCAACGGCGGATTGAGCTTGAGGAAGGTTCGGTAATCGCCGACGTCGATTTCATTGAGGGTGAGATTGTTGATCGAGACGCCGCAGGTGGCGTCGAGCCCGGCGACGCGCGCGCGCCGCATCGCCTCGAGGGACAAGGCGTTGGAAACGAATTCGACGTGATAGCGCGCGCCGGTCAGCGCGACGAGCCTCAGATCCCGCTCGAGTACGACCGTCTCCGCCTCGCGCGGAACGCCGACCAATCCGAGGCGGCTCGCGCGCAGACCCTCGGCCATCACGCCCTCGCCGGCGAGCGAACGGTCTTCGCAATAGTGCATGATGAGCGCGTCGAAATCGCGCGCGTAGGTCAGGGCGCGACGAAAGGTCTGTGCGTTGGCGATGGAACGGGTTCCGTGCGCGAAGGCGATCGCGCCCGCCTCTCCTAGCAGGCCGATCTCAGCGATTTCGCGCCCTTCCAGCCCCTTGGTCAGGGCCGCCGTCGGCATGACGCGCACTTTGGCGGTGTCGCGCGCGCGGCGGAGGATGAAATCGACGACGGCGGGATCGTCGACGACGGGCGACGCATCCGGTCGCGCGATCAGCGTCGTCACCCCGCCCGCCGCCGCCGCCGCGCTGGCGCTCGCGATAGTCTCGCGATGCTCGGCGCCGGGTTCGCCAATGAAAGCGCGCATGTCGATGAGGCCCGGCGCGACGACGTCGCCCGCGCAATCGACGATGCGAGCTTCGGCGGGCGCGGACGCCGCCGTGACCGCGCCGCCGAGGCCGGCGATGCGTCCCTCGACGACAAGCACGCCGCCGCGCATCTCCCGTTCGGAGCCGGGATCGACGAGACGCGCGTTAACGAGGGCTAGGGGGCGAGGGTGCGGCACGCCTCAGCGATTAGCCGCCGCGCCCGCCGCTGGCAAGCCGCCCGACCGCGTTCGCGATCGCCTCAATTGAGCGCCAGCGCGACGAAGCGCACTTCACCGGCGCCGTTGGCCACCAGCAGCAACGCCGATTTCTTGCCCGCTTTCTTCAGGGCGTCGATCGCCTTGGAAACGTCGCCGGGCTTCTCGACCGCCTGCTGGTTGACCTCTTCGATCACGTCGCCCGGGCGCAGGCCCTTTTCGGCGGCGGGAGAATTCGGATCGACCGACGAAACGACGACGCCCTTGACGCTGTCCTTGAGCTTGAAGGTCTTGCGCGTCTCTTCGCCAATGGGCGCGAGCGCCAGGCCGAGCGCCTTGGCGGAGGCGGAGTCCTTTTCCGCCGGCGCCGCGTCCTCCTCGGCTTTGGCCATCTGCTTCTCGCCGTCCTCCAGACGACCGAGCGTGACGGTTTTGGTCACTTCCTGGCCCTTGCGCATGACGACGACCTGCACTTCCTTGCCGACGGGAAGGGAAGCGACCAGGCGCGGAAGATCACGCGACTCCTTGATGTCCTTGCCGTCGAACTTGACGATAACGTCGCCCGCTTGAATGCCGGCGGGCTTCGCCGGTCCGTGATCGTCGACGCCCGCCACCAGCGCGCCGCGCGCCGAGCCGAGGCCCAGGCTCTCGGCGATGCCATCATCCACCGATTGGATGCGCACGCCGAGCCAGCCGCGCCGCGTCTCACCGAACTTCTCGAGCTGGTCGATGACGGGCAGCACGGTGTTGGCGGGCGTCGCGAAGCCGATGCCGATCGAACCGCCAGAGGGCGAGAGAATCGCAGTGTTGATGCCGATGACCTCGCCCTGCATATTGAAGAGCGGTCCGCCTGAATTGCCCTTGTTGATCGAGGCGTCGGTCTGCAGGAAGTCGTCGTACGGTCCATTGTCAATGTTGCGGTTGCGGGCCGAGAGAATACCCGCGGTCACGGTCTCGCCGAGCCCGAACGGATTGCCGACCGCCATCACGCCGTCGCCGACGCGCGCCTTGTCGCTGTCGCCGAACTTGACCGTCTTCAGCGGCTTATCGCTGACGACCTTGAGCACGGCGACGTCGACCTTGGCGTCCTTGCCGATCACCGTGGCTTTCAGTCTGCGTCCGTCGGTAAAGATCACGACGATATCGTTGGCGTCGCCGACGACATGGTTGTTGGTGATCACGATGCCCTTGGAGTCGACAACGAAGCCCGAGCCGAGCGACGAGGATTTGTGCGGCCGCGCGGGCCCGTTGTTGAAGCCGTGGTTCTTGAAGAACTGTTCGAACATGTCGTCGAACGGCGTGCCTTTGGGCAGATCGGGCATACCTTCGGCGCTCTTTTCCTCCACGGTCTGGGTCGCGGAGATATTCACGACCGCCTCGGCGACGCTGTCGACGAGATCGGCGAGGTTGGTCGGACGCGCCTGCGCAAACGCCGGCGCGGGGGTAAGCAGAGCAACCGGCGCGCCGATCAGCGCCAGGCTCAACGCGAACACGCTCAGAGGATGGAACGAACCGCGGTTCTTGGCGAAGTCAGCGCGCATCAATTTCATCCTCTCCAATTTCCCGACGGCCGGGCGAGACAGCAATAACGGCGAATCGTGTCCTTCGCGCGGCGCGCCGCGATCACGGTATCAGGCTGCGAGCCGCCCAGACGATCAACACGCCGAAGGCGGCCGCGACGAGGCCAAACCCGCGCAACCGACGAGGGGGCTGGCGCGCGACCTCGGCCATTCGCCGTCGCATCGCCTCGGTGAAGCCCGCCAGCAGCAGGCCTTCGATCGCGAATACGAGGCCGAGCGCCGCGCAAAAGTCCCGCATTTCAGCGCGCCGCCGTCATTTGGTCGCCGACGCCTCGGGCGGGGGCGTCGGTGACGAGAAATATCGGAAGAAGTCCGATTTTGGATCGAGGATCGCCTTCGCATCGGTCTTAAGTCCGGTCTCATAGGCCTGCATCGACCGATAGAAAGCGAAGAACTCGGGGTCCGCGCCGTAGGCCTCGGCGAAAACGCGATTGCGCTCGCCGTCGCCTTCGCCGCGAATCTGCTCGGACTGCTGCTGGGCGGTGGCGACCGTCACCGTGACCTTGCGGTCGGCTTCGGCCTTGATTTCCTGGCTTTGCTGCGACCCTTGAGCGCGATAGGAGGCCGCACGCTGCTGGCGCTCGGTCTGCATTCGACGGAACACCGCTTCGGAGTTTTCGGCCGGCAGGTCGGCGCGCTTGATGCGCACGTCGATCACGTCGAGGCCGAAACGCTTGGCGCCGGCCTTCACCTGATCGCGGATTGCCGCCATCAGCGCGTCGCGCTTGGTGCGCACGATGTCGCTGATCGAGGCTTCCGACAGCGTCAGGCGCAGCGCCGAATTAAGCATACCGCCAAGTTGCGCGTCGGCGCCGCGAATATTGAAAACGGACTGATAAAACAACAAGGGATCGGCGATGCGATAGCGCACGAACGCGTCGACCTCGAGCCGCTGATTGTCGGCGACGAGAACTTCCTGCCGCTCGTTGTCAAGCGCGAGGATGCGCTTGTCGATATAGACGACGTTGTCGATGAAGGGCGCCTTGGCGTAGAGGCCGGGCGCGCCGATGAGATCGCGCACCGGCTGGCCGAAGCGCAGCACCAACGCTTGCTGCGTGGGATCGACGGTGAACAGCGAAAGCGACGCGACGAAGAGGATCAACGCGAAGACGACGAACGCGGAGAGGGCGGACCGGCTCATTTGACCGCTCCCGCGGGCTTCGATTGCGAGGGATCGACAGCGATGTAGGGAACGGGGGCCGCGCCGGAGCTGGTTTGCAGAATCGTCTTGCCCATTCCGGCGAGCACGCGCTCCATCGTCTCCAAATACATGCGCTCGCGCGTCACTCCCGGCGCTTTCTTATACTGGGCGTAAATTTGTTCGTAGCGCGCGGTCTGGCCCTTGGCCTCGAGGATCGTCTGCTCGCGATAGGCCTTGGCTTCGGCGACGATGCGCGCCGCCGCGCCCTCCGCCTCGGGCACAACCTTGTTCGCGTAGGTGTCAGCGTCGTTGACGGCGCGCTGCTGATCCTGCTGCGCGGCGGTGACGTCGCGATAAGCGGAGATGACCTGCGCGGGCGCATCGACCGATTGCAACTGCACCTGGCGCGCGACGACGCCGACATGATAATCGTCGAGCACTTTCTGCATCCGCGCCTGCACATCGGGCTCGATCGACTTACGATCGCTGGTCAGGATGCCATCGATGGTCTTCAGGCCGACCACTTCGCGCATCACGCTTTCCGCCACCGCCTTGACCGTGTCGCGCGGACTGAGAACGTTGAACTCGTAATCTTCGGGATGGGCCGGGTCGATCTGCCAGATGACGCGGAAGTGGACGTCGACGAGGTTCTGATCGCCGGTCAGCATTTGGCTCTCGACCTGATTGTCGCTGCCGCGCGCGTCGCCGCGATAGCCGACCTCGGTGATCTGCTGGTCGGAGACCGGAACATGAATCACCGAGCCGATCGGCCACGGCCAATTCATGTTGAGGCCGGGCGCGGTCTTTCCGGTGTACTTGCCGAACACGAGATTAAGGCCGACCTCGTTGGGCTGCACAGTGTAAAACGTGCCAAAGGCGAGCCAGATCAGAACCGCGATCATCGCCAGAGCCGCGAAGCCCCGCCCGCCTAGGCCGCCGCCGCGAGGACGGCCGGGGAAAAGCGAGCTAATACCCTGCTGCAACCGCCGGATCGCTTCCTCCAGGTCGTTCGGCGGCGGATTTCCTCCCGGCCCCTGCCCCCAGGGCCCCTGACCCGGAGAGCGCCAGGGACCACCGCCTTGATTATTCCAGGACATGCGACCTCGATCAGCGCGACAACGCGCAGCGCGCTTATATAGGGGACGGCGCGAAGGACGGCAACGCGCGGGATCTCGCGCATTCTGCGGATCATGGCGCGGGCGGCGCGATCCACTTGGCGGGTTCCTTGCGCGCTCCGACCGGCGTGATTCGCAGCGCCGCGATGCGGTTGCGCTGACGACGCAGCACTTCGAAGCGCAGGCCATGGAACACGAAGGTCTGGCGCGCGTCGGGAATGGCGCGAGCCTCGTGGATCACGAGCCCGGCGATGGTCGCGGCCTCTTCATCGGGCAGATCCCAATCCATCGCGCGATTGAGTTCGCGGATCGTCACTGAGCCGTCGACGATCAGCGACCCGTCGAGCTGCTGGCGAACCCCATGCGCGCCTACGTCGTGCTCGTCCTTTATGTCGCCGACGATCTCCTCGATGATATCCTCGAGCGTGATGAGGCCGAGCACCACGCCATATTCGTCGACGACCAGCGCGGAATGGGTTTTGCGGCGCAGGAATGCCTGCAATTGGTCGCGCAGGGTCGTCGCCTCCGGAATGAACCAGGCTTCGAGCGCGATGTCGGCCGCCTTCAGCTTGCTGGCGTCGCCCCCCGCGGCCGCGAACGCGCGGAACAGATCCTTGGTGTGCAGCATGCCGATGATATTGTCGGGATTATCGCGCCAGAGCGGCATTCGCGTATAGGGCGAGGCGAGCACTTCGCGCACGAGTTCGTCCGGCGGCAGGTCGGCGTCGATGGTGCGCATCTTCGTGCGATGAATCATCGCGTCCGCGACCGGGATTTCCGCCAGCTCCAGCAGACCGCCGAACATGTCGCGATCGTCGCGCGCGACGCCGCCCTCTCGATGCAGGATGTCGACCGCCCCGCGCAATTCCTCGGCGCCCGAAACGCTCGGTTCGCGCTCGGCGAGCGACATGCCGCAGAGCCGGAGAAGCGCGCGCACGAAAACTTCCACCGCTGCGACCACCGGGCCGAATATCGTGACGAACAGCGACACCAACGGCGCGATCAATAGGGATACTCGGTCGGGATAGGCGATGGCGATGGTCTTGGGCAGCACCTCCCCGAAAACGACGATCAGCGCGGTCATCAGGCCGGTGGCGTAGACGACGCCGCGCTCGCCAACGGAAGCGACCAGCAGGCTGGTCGTATAGGCGGAGGAGGCGATGGTGACGAGTTGGCCGCCGAGCAGCATCGCGCTGATGAGCCGGCCGGGTTTGGCGATCAGCCGGTTGGCGAGCGCGGCGCGTTTGTCGCCCGCAGTCTCCAACGCCTGCATTCGGGCGCGGGGGGCCGCCGTCAGCGCGGTCTCGGCGCCGGCGAAAAACGCCGCCGCGATCAGGCTGACCACGATGACCAAGATGTCGAGGGAAATCGTCATGAGCGTCAGTCTAAGGCCTCGCCGCCGTCAATGCGATAGGCGGCGCGATCAGCGCTCCGCCAGCTCCTTGCCCAGAAACTCGGCGACGGTCGCTTCGGCCACATCCTTTGCGATAAAACTCTGGCCGATCCCGCGCGCCAGAATGAAAGTGAGCTTGCCGCGCTCGACCTTTTTGTCCTGACGCATCGCCGCCAGAATATCCTCGGGCGCCGGTTCGAGGCCCGGAATCTGATGGATGCGCGTCGGCAGGCCGACGGCGGCGAGGTGGCTCTCGACCCTGACCGCGTCCTGGCCGGTGCAAAGCCCGAGATCGCGCGAAAATCGGAACGCGCAGGCCATGCCTACCGCGACGCCCTCGCCATGCACGAGGCGCGAACCCTCATAATGGGTCAACGCCTCGAAAGCATGGCCGAACGTGTGGCCGAGATTGAGCAGCGCGCGCGGCCCTTGCTCGGTCTCGTCGGACGCGACGACGCGCGCTTTTGCGGCGCAACTGACCGCGATCGCCTGCGCCCGCGCCGCGCCGCCGGCAAAGACTTCGCGCCAATGAGCTTCGAGCCATTCGAAGAATTCGCGGTCGTCGATAAGGCCGTATTTGGCGACCTCGGCGTAGCCGGCGCGAAATTCGCGTTCGCTGAGCGTGTTGAGCGCGCCCGCGTCCGCGAGTACGAGCGAGGGCTGATGAAAGGCGCCGATCAGGTTCTTGCCGAGCGGCGAATTGATAGCGGTCTTGCCGCCGACGCTGGAATCGACCTGGGCGAGCAGGCTGGTGGGAACCTGCACCAGGCGCACGCCGCGCCTCAGACTCGCCGCGCAAAAGCCGGCAAGGTCGCCGATGACGCCGCCCCCGAGCGCGACGACGAAATCCCGCCGCTCGATATGCGCCGAGATGAGGGCGTCGCTGACGCGCGCGAATTCGGCGTAGCATTTGGTCGCTTCACCCGGGGGACAGACGACGACGCTGGTGGCCAGACCGGCTTCGTCGAGGCTTTTGCGCAAAGGCTCAAGATGCAATGCGGCGACGTTCTCGTCGGTGACGATGGCGCAGCGCGCGCCGGGCGAAAGCGCGGAAATATGCTGGCCGGCCGAGGCGATGAGCCCCTCGCCGATAAGAATCTTGTAAGATCGGTCGGCAAGTTGGACCGGCACTTCGCGGAGCGTGGACCGCGGAGCCGCCGCGGCGGCCGCCCGCTTGCGCAGCGCCTCGGCGATCGCCTCCACCACAGCCTCGTGCGGCCCGTCGCGCGATTCTATCGTGATATCGGCAAGCGCATAGGTTGGCCCGCGCTCGCTCAGAATTCGCCGCAGCGTCGCCTCGGGATCGGCGGTCTGCAATAGCGGTCGATTCGAGCGCTTGCGCACGCGCCGCAGCAGAACCTCGATCTCCGGCTTCAGCCAGATCGAGACCCCAGCCGCGGCCACGCGTTCGCGCGTCGCCGGAGTCATGAACGCGCCGCCGCCAGTCGCCAGCACTTTCTGACCTTCGTCGAGCAGTCGCGAAATCACCTTTCGCTCGCCGTCGCGGAAATAGGGTTCGCCGAATCGCTCGAAAATCTCGGGGATCGACATTTGCGCGCCGGCCTCGATTTCCGCGTCGGCGTCGACGAACGGCAGGCCGAGGCGCTGCGCCAAGCGTCGCCCGACCGACGTCTTGCCGGCTCCCATCATCCCGACCAGCACGATCGACCGCCCGCCAAGCGCGGCGACTAGGCGCTCGCCGTCGTTATTCCCGCTTCCGTTCATCCCAGGCTTCCCGCCCGTTCGGGCGATATCGTTTCGGGGCTCCTCCTATCGCAGGTGCGGCGCGAAGGCCACTGGCTCGAAGGGCGTCCTCATCATATCACCGTGCGGAGAACGGAAAATAACGCGACGCGACGCGTGGGGGACAAAGAAATTGACTTGCCGCGCCCCTCGCGCCTATAAGCCGCCCGCGCGGCGCACAATCGTCGCAAGGATTTTCCCGGCTCGCTTGACGGCGCTCGAAACGTCGTTCGGCGAGGTCCGGGTTGGGCTGTTGCATAGGACGTCTTGCGCGGCCTAGCCAAGATTTCGGAGTGGAAGACGTGAAGCGGACCTATCAACCCAGCAAACTCGTTCGTAAGCGGCGCCATGGCTTTCGCGCCCGCATGGAGACTGTTGGCGGTCGCAAGGTGCTGAACGCTCGCCGCGCGCGCGGCCGCAAGCGCCTCTCGGCCTGACCCCGATTTCGCGCCCCCTCGACCGGACGCCCTTCTCTCTTCGTGAGGCTGGCGCCTTGGACGAAAGCGCTATATCAGCCGCAACCGAACCGCCCCGATGGGGCCGCCTCGTCAAACGCGCCGAATTTCAGCGGGTTTCCAGGGGTCGCCGGACGCAAGTCGACGGCTTCGTCTTGCAAGCCAATCGACGCGAGGAGACGAACCTGGCCGTGGGACCGCGCGTCGGCCTGACGGTGACAAAAAAGGTCGGCAATTCGGTGCAGCGCAACCGGATCCGTCGACGTCTTCGCGAGGCGCTGCGCCGCGTTTCGGCGCTTGAGGCCTTGCCCGACCACGATTACGTGCTGATGGCTCGCGAGGCGGCGCTGACCAGGAATTTCGAGGCGCTGGTCGGCGACGTCGGCCGCGCCTTCGCGCTGATGCGGCGAGTCAAACCACGCTCGAACGCTCCCGGCCCTCATAGAGACGGACGATCATGAATTCCGAGGACTCCCGCAACCTCATCCTGGCGATCGTCCTTTCCGCGCTGGTGCTGATCGGCTGGAACTATTTCTTCGCGCCGAAGCCCGCCGAACTGATCAAAGGCGCCAATGCGCCGATATCGCAGGCGACGGCGCCAGGCGCCGCGCCGGCCATCGCTGCCGACGTCTCCGCGCCGCAGGGCGCAGCCGCCGCCGTTACGCCGACGAACCGCGAACAGGCGCTCGGCGCCGGCGCCCGCGTCGCCATCGACACGCCGAGCCTTGCCGGCTCGATCGACCTTACCGGAGGCGTCATCGACGATCTCCTGCTCAAGGGTTATCGCGAAACGATCGACCCCAAGAGCCCGCTCATCACGCTGTTTTCGCCCGCTGGCAGCCCGGAGCCCTATTGGGCGGAGACCGGCTTCGTCGGCGAGGCGAAGGACGTGAAGACGCCGAACCGGGCGACGGTGTGGAGCGCCGACTCCACGACGCTCGGCGTCGGCAAGCCGGTGACGCTGACCTACGAAAACGGCGCCGGTCTCAAGTTCACGCGCGTCGTCTCCGTGGACGACCGCTACATGTTCACCATCGCCGATTCGGTCGAGAATTCCGGCGCCGCGCCCGTTTCCTTGCGCCCCTACGCGCTGATTCTGCGTCACGGCAAACCCAACGTTTCGGGCTACGCGGTGCTGCACGAGGGCTTCGTCGGCGTCGTCGGCGACAGTTCGGTGCAGGAGATCACGTACCCCGGCATCGAAAAAGAAACGGGCCGCGTGCGCGTCCTCAAGGGCGACGGCGGCTGGCTCGGCTTCACCGACAAATACTGGGCCTCCGCGATCATCCCCGAGCAGAGCGAGGCGGTCGAGGCGCGCTTCTCGGCGAGCGGCGCCGCGCCCGCCGAGGACTACCAATCCGATTTTGTCGGTCCGGCGAGCCAGATCGCGCCCGGCGCCAGCGTCAAATCGGTGACGCACCTTTTCGCCGGGGCGAAGGAAGTCGCGACCATTGACGGCTATCAAGCGAGCCTCGGCATCAAGAAGTTCGATCTGATGATCGACTGGGGCTGGTTCTACTTCATCACCAAGCCGCTCTTCCGCCTCATCGACCTCATCTACCACTACGTAGGCAATTTCGGCGTCGCGATCCTGATCGTCACGGTGATCGTCAAGGGCGTCTTCTTCCCTCTCGCCAATTCGAGCTATCGCTCGATGGCGAAGATGAAAATGATTCAGCCGCAGATCGCCGCGCTCAAAGACCTTTATCCCGACGACCGCGCGAAACAGCAACAAGCGCAAATGGAACTGTTCAAGAAAGAGGGCGTCAATCCCGTCGCCGGCTGTCTGCCAATGGTGATCCAGATTCCGGTGTTCTTCGCGCTCTACAAAGTCATTTTCATCACCATCGAAATGCGCCACGCGCCGTTCTTCGGCTGGATCAAGGATCTCTCGGCGCCCGACCCCACCAACGTCTTCACGCTGTTCGGGCTCATCCCCTGGGATCCGACCGCGATACCGATGTTCGGTCATTTCCTTGCGCTCGGCATCTGGCCGCTCGTCATGGGCGTCTCGATGTTCTTCCAGATGAAGATGAACCCCGAGCCCGCCGATCCCGTGCAGAAGCAGATGTTCGCCTGGATGCCGCTGATCTTCACCTTCATGCTCGGCGCTTTCCCGGCCGGGCTGGTGATCTACTGGACCTGGAACAACACGCTGACCGTTTTGCAGCAGTCAATCATCATGAAGCGCGCGGGCGTGAAGCTCGAACTCTTCGACAATCTGAAAAAGATGTTCCAACCCGCGCCGGCGAAGTGACGCAAGAGACCAGCGCCGCCGCCGACGCGCCCTACGCCGAGGCCGGACGCAAACTATTCGCCGGCCCCTGCGATTTCTCCTTCGCCGCCGCCAAGACCGATGGCCTGCCGCCGATCGGCAATCCCGAGATCGCCTTCGCCGGTCGCTCCAACGTCGGCAAGTCCTCGCTCGTCAACGCCCTCACCGGACGCTCAACACTGGCGCGCACCTCGCACACGCCGGGGCGCACGCAGGAACTGATCTTCTTCAATCTCGGCGACAAGCTGACCCTCGTCGACATGCCGGGCTACGGCTACGCCGCCGTCTCCAAAGACAAGGCGGCGTCGTGGGGCGCGTTGGCGCGCGACTATCTGCGCGGTCGTCCGACGCTGATGCGCGCCTTCGTGCTCGTCGACGGCCGACACGGCCTCAAAGAGAGCGATGAAGCGACGATGAAGCTCCTCGACGCCTCCGCCGTCTCCTACGCGATCGTGCTGACCAAGCGCGACGAAGTGAAGAGAGCCGACCAGGACGGCCGTGTCGCCGCGACCCTGGCGGCGTTGCGCAAGCACCCCGCCGCCTATCCCGAAACCTTCTTCACTTCCGCGCGCACGGGCGAAGGCGTGCCGGAGTTGCGCGCCCATGTGATGCGGCTGCTCGCGGAACGCGGTTGACCGCCCCGCGGCGCCGGACCAGAATTCGCGCATGGAAGCTCAATACAATCGCATCGCCGCCGGCGATGTCGGCCGCCTCGCGGCGCTCAGCGACGGCATCTTCGCTTTCGCGGCGACGGTGCTCGTGCTCGAAATTCACACGCCCGAGGTCGCCGACATTCATTCCGACATGCAACTCGTCGCCGCGCTCGGCGCGCTCGCGCCGCGCATTCTCACCTGGTTGATGAGCCTGATGACACTCGGGATCTTCTGGGTCGGTCAACAGACGCAGCTCAACCGGCTCGCGCGCGCCGACCGCGATCTGACCTGGCTGCATTTCCTGTTTCTGGCGGTTATCACGGTGCTGCCTTTCACGACCCGCCTGCTCGCGGAGTTCTTCGAACTGCGCGTCGCGCTAGCGATCTACTGGGCGAACATTTTGTTCGCCGGCGCGACGCTCTACGCGGCCTGGGCCTATTCGGAACGCGCCGGCTTGATCGCCGATAGCGCGCCTGCAGAATTCTCGCGCGCGATCCGGCGCCGCATCATCGTCGCGCAGGCGCTCTATCTGGCGGGCGCGCTCGCCGGACTCTACAGTCCGCCGCTCGGCGTCGCGCTCATCATCGTCATCCAGATCAACTACGCCGTCGCGCCGCGGCTGCCGTTTCTGTCGCGATTCTAGCCTCGCTCGCCGACGCGGCTAATAGGCAGTTTCAGCCCCGAGACCCGCCGCTCCCAGCGCCGCCTGCTGGCGCGCCCCAACATCCTCGATGCGGAAATCCTCGATCGCCGCTTCGAACAGTTGATGAAAATTCATTTCCGCGCGCAGGCGCAGGAACGCCGCGCCGAGGCCGATCGCCGCGCGGTCCATGAACACGAATTCGCGCGGCACCGCGAGATCGCCGCCCTCGGCGCGCAGGGCGCGCATCACCGCGCCGATCTCCTTGCGGCCGTATTCGCCCGGCTTCACCCCGTCGGCGACGGTGCGTATGCGGTCATCGAGGATCGGACCGCAGATGAAGCGCGCCCAAATGTTCATCGCGTCGATGGACTCGCGCGCGAGCTTCTTGAACCCCCAAAGCTCGTAGGCGTGCGCCACGCGTGCGCGATCGTCCGTTTTCAACGCCTGATAGAGTTCAACGACGCCCTTGACGAACCGCAGCGGAAAAATGCGCACGCAGCCATAGTCGTAGAGATTGACCGCCTCGACCCGCCTCGCCTCGCCCTGCCCGTCCGCCACGACGGAGTAATTGCCAAGGTGCGGATCGCCGTGGATGATTCCGTAACGCAGGAACGGACGCCACCACGCCTCGAACAGCAGCGTCGCCAGTTCGGCGCGAAACTCCGCCGGCGCGGATTCGAACGTGAGCAGTTTCTCGCCCTCCAGCCATTGCAGCGTCAGCAACCGCCGCGTCGAGAGTTCCTCGTGGACGCGCGGCACGCGCACGCGCGGGCGGTCGGAGAGCATTTCGGCATAAAGGCGAGCGAGCTTGGCCTCGCGCACATAATCGAGTTCCTCGCGCAGCCGCGCCGCGATCTCGTTGAGCATTTCGCGCGTGTCGATCGCCGCGCCCATGCGCCGGTGCAGGGAGAACAGCAGACCGAGCTGTTTGAGATCGACCTCCACCGCCGAAGCCATGTCGGGATATTGCAGTTTGCAGGCGACATGCTCGCCCGTCAGCGTCGTCGCGCGATGCACTTGTCCGAGTGAAGCGGCGGCGGCAGGAACGAGATCGAAGTCAGCGAAGCGCCCGCGCCAGTCAAGGCCAAGCTCGGCTTGCATCCGGCGCCGAACGAACGGCGCGCCCATTGGCGGCGCCTGCGATTGCAAGCTCATCAGTTCTTCGGAATATTCGGCCGGCAGCGCGTCGGGGATGGTCGCGAGCAATTGCGCGACCTTCATCATCGGCCCCTTCATCGCGCCCAGCGCCTGAGTGAAGGCGCGCGCGTCGTTGCTGGAGCCGGAACCCGAAAGCCGACTGGCGCCCATGCGCGCTGCGAAGGCGCCGGCGTTGACGCCGAGGCGGGCGTAGCGCGTGGCGCGCGCCGATAGTCTGTTAGCCTCGTCGTCGCGGGTCATGCTCTCATCGCTGAAAAGGATTCGCCCCTAAATAGGCGTTGACGCTCTATTCGCCAACTCGGCGAGCGCGGCCATTAGCCGCTCGCGCGTGTTCGCCAGGCCTTTATAGGCGAGCTGCTCGGGCGTCATCGCCGCGACATGGGAGGCGATCGCCACGGCCAGTTGCGGCCCGTCGGCGCATTCGGCGAGGTTGGCTAGCGAATCGAGATGAATGCGAATCGTGAACAGAATCGCGCCGCTTTGCGGCATTTTGCTCAAGGTCTGGCGCTCGATACGCAGATGCGCGCGCGAGAGAATGGGTTCGCCCTCAGAAAATTTCTCGCCCGGCGCCGGCCGCGCCTCGGCGTGCCGAAGGCGCGCATCGCCATAGATCGAAAGATTGAAGCGCTCCAACGGCGCATCGGCGTTCAGGTTGTCGAAAATGCGATCGACGCGCGCCTGCGTCGCCCCGGCGAAATCGGGCACGGGCGCGTGAATCGCAGCCATCGGGCGGCCGAGCTTATCCTGAAGGCGCCAGGTCGAGGGAAAGCTGAGCGAGCCCGCCTCAAGCCGCCAGCCGTCCGCGAAGCGGCGAATCAGCAGCAGGTCTTCCTGAACCAGCCGCGAGGCCGTCAGCAGCGGCGCTTCGCCGACGAGCAGAACGCGACGGCCCGACGGCGCGACGCGGATCGCCTCGCCCACGCGGGCGTAGATTTTGGGATGACGACGAAGAAGGTATTCGGCGATGCGCTCCAGGGCTTCGGTCTGCGCAGCGAGCGAGCCTTCAAGCGCGTCAAAAGCGTCGCGTCCCTCATGGGTGAGAATTTCGTCCTTGAGCGCGAGATCGTCGCCAAGGCGCGCGTCGATCTCGAACCAATCGTCGATCGCGAAGGGCGCGAGGCCGATCGAGAACGGCTTTCGCCGCGCCGCCTCGGCGGCGCGAACGAAGCCGTCGGGCGCCTCGCTCACCCCAATGCCTCGAGTTCGCCGATCATGCGCTCGATCAGCGACAGGCCGATGCTCCAGAACTTCGGGTCTTTCGCATCGAGGCCGAACGGCCGCAGCAGCTCGGAATAAGGCTTCGAGCCGCCCGCGGCGAGCAAGGCGAGATACCGTTCGGCGAAGCCCTCGTTCGCGCGCTCGTAGACGCCATAGAGCGAATTCACCAGACAATCGCCGAAGGCGTAGGCGTATACGTAAAACGGCGAATGGATGAAGTGCCCGATATAGGCCCAGTAGTTCTCATAGCCCGGCCCGAGCTTGATCGACGGCCCGAGGCTCTCGGCCTGAACGCTCATCCAGAGACTGCAGATCGCCTCGGACGTCAGTTCGCCGTTCTTGCGCTCGGTGTGAACCTTGCGCTCGAATTTGTAGAACGCGATCTGGCGCACCACCGTGTTGAGCATGTCCTCGACCTTGGAGGCGAGCATGGATTTTCGCGCCGCCTCGTCCGTGGTCTGAGCCAGCAGCGCGCGGAAGGTCAGCATTTCGCCGAACACCGAGGCCGTCTCAGCAAGGGTCAACGGCGTCGGCGCCATCAGCGCGCCGTTGGGCGCGGCCAGCACCTGATGCACGCCATGGCCGAGTTCATGCGCGAGCGTCATCACATCGCGCGGTTTGCCGAGATAATTGACGAGCACATATGGGTGCGCCGACGGCGTTGTGGGATGCGCGAAGGCGCCGGGCGCCTTGCCGGGCCGGGTCGGCGCGTCGATCCAATTTTCGTCAAAAAAGCGCCGGGCGATGTCGGACATGCGCGGCGAGAAGCCGCGGTAGGCGCCCAGCACCGTGTCGCGCGCCGCGTCCCAGGTGAAGGTTCTCGTCGGCGCCTGCGGCAGCGGCGCGTTGCGATCCCAATGGTTGAGTTGGTCCTTGCCAAACCAGCGCGCCTTGAGCTGGTAGTAGCGATGCGAAAGTCGGGGATAGGCGTCGGTGACGGCGTCGACAAGGGCATCCACCACTTCGCGCTCGACGCGATTGGCGAGGTGGCGCGAATCGGCGATGTCCTCGAACTTGCGCCAACGGTCGGAAATCTCCTTGTCCTTGGCGAGCGTGTTCATGACAAGCGTAAAGACGCGCAGATTGGCGCCGAGCGTCTCGCCGAGCGAATGGGCGGCCTCCGCGCGCTTTTTCTCGTCAGGATCCTGCATTTTGGAGAGCAGCGGCTCCAGCGTCAGTTCTTCGCCGCCGAACTTGAAACGCAGCGAGGCGACGGTGTCGTCGAACATGCGGTTCCAGGCGCCGACGCCCGTGACCGATTTTTCCAGAAACAATTGCTCGATCCGGTCTTCGAGCTGGTGCGGCTTCTCCTTGCGAATGTCCTCGATCCACGGACGATAATGCGCAAGCGATGATCCGCGCAGGGCCGCTTCGAGCGCCGCATCGTCGAGCCGGTTGAGCTCGAGTTCGAAGAACAGCAGTTCGCCCGCGATGTCCGTTACCTTCTCCTGCGCGTCGCCATAGAACTTGGCGCGCGCGGCGTCGCTGGTGTCGCCCGCGTAAAGCAGCGAGGCGTAGGACATGAGGCGGCCCATCAGGTCTTGCAGCGCCTCGTAGGTCTTCACCGCTTCGAAAAGACGCGCGCCCGCTTCCGCCCCGGCGGCCAGCCCGTCGAGCGTGCCGCGGTAGCTCGCGGCGAAGGCCTTGGCCTCACGGCTCGCTTTCGTGAGATCGGCGGCGAATTCGGGCGACCCCATGCCGGGATAGAGGTCGTCGAGCCGCCAATGCGGCAGATTTCCCAGTTCGCGCGCGCTCGCGCCGCCCGCGTCAGGTTGCGAGGACCGGACCGGATCCGACGGGAATAGTCCTCGAGAGCCAAAATTCATTTTCCGCGACCTTTCGAAGCAAAAGGTATCGTATCGCCTGCGCTGGGCCCGATTCAATCCTTTGAATTCGCGCCGGTCGGCTCAAAATGGGATGACATTAACAAGACTTTTACCGTGATGGCCGACGCTGGGCGCGAAGCAGTCGTCAAGACCGCGCAGTTTGGAAGCTTCATGGCCGCCCTAGTCCTTATTGTCGATGACGATCCGATCCAACGTCGATTACTGGAAGCGATGGTGCGTCGATTCGGCTACGATTCGGAATCGACCGATTCCGGCGAGGCCGCGTTGGCGCGTCTGGAGGCGAGCGACCGCCCGAGCGTCAATCTCGTCATCCTCGATCTCGTCATGCCCGATCTCGACGGCATGGGGGTGTTGACGCGGATGCGCCGCCAGGAAATCAATGTGCCGGCGATCGTGCAGACCGCGCATGGTTCGATCGAGGCCGTCATTTCGGCGATGCGCGCGGGCGCCCTCGATTTCGTCGTCAAACCTGTCGGCGCCGAACGATTGCAGGTCTCGATAAAGAATGCGCTGCGCGTCGACGCGCTCGAAGACGAATTGCGTCGCGCCACGCGCCGCTCCGTGGGCGAACTCAGCTTTCGCGACATCGGCACCAAGGTCGAGAACATGGCGCGCACGCTGCGCCTGGCCGAGCGCGCCGCCAAATCGAACATTCCCGTGCTGATCGAAGGCGAATCCGGCGTCGGCAAAGAATTGCTGGCGCGCGCCATTCAGGGCGGATCGGATCGGCGGGGCAAGGCGTTTGTCACCGTCAACTGCGGCGCGTTGCCGGAAAATCTCGTCGAGTCCATCCTGTTCGGCCACGAGAAGGGCGCCTTCACGGGCGCCAATGAGAAGCACATCGGCAAGTTCGCCGAGGCGACCGGGGGCACGCTGTTCCTGGACGAAATCGGCGAACTGCCTGTGGAAGCCCAAGTCAAGCTGCTGCGCGCATTGCAGGAGGGCGAAATCGACCCCGTGGGCGCGCGACGCCCGGTCAAGGTCGACATTCGCCTCGTTTCCGCGACCAACCAGAACCTCATCGAACTCGTCAAGCGCGGCAAGTTCCGTGAGGATCTTTTTTATCGCCTCAACGTGTTCCCGATCACTATTCCGCCGCTGCGCGCGCGTGCGGCCGACGTACCCGATCTCGCGCGCCGCTTTCTCGCGCGTTTCGGGGCCGAGGAAGGCAAGCGCATTCGCAGCCTATCCAGCGACGCGCTGGCTCTTCTTTGCGCTTACGACTGGCCCGGCAACGTGCGCCAACTGGAGAACGCGATGTTTCGCGCCGTGGTGCTCGCCGACGGAGACGAGCTGACCGTCGCGGAATTCCCCCAGATCGCCGCGCAGGTGGAAGGTTTCGACGTCCGTATTCCGCCCGCGCCCGTTCCCGAACCCCTCGCCCAGACCGCGACCGCCAACACTATATTCAACGAGCTTGGCGGCTTCGAGCCGCGCGATCAAAATAGCCTCAGGCTGATCGATGAAAACGGCGACGTGCGCAAACTCGAAGATATAGAGGCCGAGACGATCCGATTCGCGCTGACGCATTATCGCGGTCAGATGTCGCAGATGGCGCGCAAGCTCGGCATTGGCCGTTCCACCCTCTATCGCAAGATGAAAGAAATCGGGATCGAAACCGAAATGCTGGGCGAAGCGGCAGCGTAGTTCGCTCCGCTTTGGACAAAATGGCGGTTCAATTTATCCTATCGCCAATGGCGCGCCTTGAGACAACGCGATGAGCCTCACTCAACTTCGCGCACGCAGCTACGCGGTCTGGTTAGGCGCGACCGCGCTGGCGCTCGGTCACGCGCAGGCTCGCGCCGAGGATGCGGCGCCCGCCGCGATGGAGTCTGCCGCCTCGCGGACCCCAAGCGGCGAAGCGAACGGCGGCGGCGCGCCTAACGCCGCGGGCTCGGACGCCGCGCCGACTCAATCGGCGGGCCCCGACCGCGCGCCGTCGCTGGACCCGCTCTCGCGATCGCCGCTGCCGCCTGAGGCGGAACCGTTGCCGCCAAGCGCCGGACTCGCTCCGGCCCCCGATCCGATCGCCCCCGGAGCCGCCGCGACTTCCGAACCCGATGCGGCGCCCGACCTGGCCGCCGCGATTCCAGACGCTCTGACGGCGCTGAGCGGCCAGACGCTCGTCCGCAGTCCGATCGGCGCCGCCGATTGGCGAGCGGCCGTCCTCGCCATGCGCGCTTTCTACGCCGCGCGCCAAAATGCGCCGGTCTGGGTCGATGCGAGGGGACTGACCTCCGCGGCGCGTGACGCGCTCGCCCGCCTCGCGCGCGCCGACGACGATGGGCTCGACCTCGGCATGTTCGCGCTGCCTGCCCCCGCGACGCGCGAAACGCGGGCCGACCGGCTGGCTGCGATGGACGCGACGATCTCGGCGGCCGTCATCGCCTATGCGATGCAGGCGAGCGGAGTTCGCGCGCCGCCGAGCGCGATTTCGGCGCTCGTCACCGCCAAACCCGAAATAGCGGACCCCGGTCGCGCCCTCTCGACTGTCGCCGGCAGCCCGTCCCCAAGCGATGCGCTGTGGGCGTTCAATCCGCCGCAAAAGGGCTATCGCGACCTGCGCGACGAATGGGCGCGGCTGCGCGCCAGCGCGACGATCGCCGCAATTCCTCCTCTCCGGGGCCCGGCGCTGACGATCGGCATGGCCGACCCTCGCGTACCGTTGATTCGCGCCCGTTTCAGCCTGGGCGCCACCGCCGATATCAGCGCGGATCGAACTTATGACGCTCGCGTCGCCTCGGCGGTCGCCGCGTTTCAAAAATCGCGCGGTCTGCCCGCGAACGGCGTGCTGACCGCCACAACGTCCGATGCGATTTTCGACGACCCCGCCGCGCGCCTCGAGGCGCTGATTCTCGCCAATATGGAGATGTGGCGCTGGCAGCCGCGCGACATGGGCGAGCGACGCGTCGAGATCAACGTCCCGGATTATTCGTTGCGATTGATGGACGGCGACAACGAGCTTCGTCGCACGCGAGTCATTGTCGGCAAACCCGACACTCAGACACCCATATTTTCAAATGAAATCAAATATATATTGGTCAATCCGGCTTGGCATGTGCCCGATTCCATCATTAAAAAAGAAATGCTGCCCAAGCTCGCACGCGATCCGGACTATCTGACCAAGCACGGCTTCGAGGTGACCGAAGTCGCCGGCCACCTCGTCGTCAAGCAGCCGCCGGGCGAAGCCAACGCACTCGGGCGTATCCTGTTCATGTTCCCGAACGAACACTCTGTCTATCTGCACGACACGCCGACCCGCGGCCTGTTCTCTGCGCCGAAGCGCGCGTTCAGCCACGGATGCATTCGGGTCGAAGCGCCGTTCCAACTCGCCGAACTGGCGCTGGGCGGCGCCGGGCGCGGCTGGAGCGCGGCCCGCGTTGAATCGCTGATCGGCTCGCAGGAGCGGGCGATATTCCTGCCGCGCCCGCTGCCAATCCATATCGAATATTTCACCGCCTTCGTTGATGAAAGCGACGTCCTGCAGCAACGTGAAGACGTTTACGGCTTGACGGCGCGGGTCGCTGCAACACTTTCGAGGCTACGTCAAGATTGAACTTACGAGGGAACGGGACTATAGGCCGGTCTCCGCTACTTTCCCTCGTGCTGTGGTTTTGCGGATACATAAACGCGACTGGGGACGCCGGGCCCTAAGGGTGGGCAGGCAAGTCGACGACCGCGAAAGACGGCGAAGGAAGACGGAAAGGGACGTTTTTGAATTCGGATTCGGCAAAAGTCGCGGGCGGCGGGCGGAAACGCGCGTGGATCGGAGCGGTTATCGCCCCGGTGCTGTTGAGCTTCGCCGGCGCGCCGACTTCGACCGAATCGGCGATCGCCAACGGCGACACCCGCACAATTTCGCTTTCCAATTCGCACACCAATGAATCGGGTTCGTTCACCTACAAAGTGAACGGCTATTACGACACCGCAACGCTCGATAAGCTCAATTGGTTCCTGCGCGACTGGCGCATCAACGAGCCGACGAAGATGGACCCGAGGCTGTTCGACATCCTCTGGGAAGTTTATCGCCAGTCCGGCTGCACCGAGCCGATCGACGTGCTCTCCGGCTACCGGTCCCCGCAGACCAACGCGATGCTGCGTCGTCGCTCGCGCCTGGTGGCCGAACACTCGCAGCACATGCAAGGCAAGGCGATGGATGCGCATTTCGTCGGCGCCAGCACCGCCACCGTGCGCGACATATCGATGCGCCTCCAAGCCGGCGGAACCGGCTTTTACCCCATCGGCTCGACGCCCTGGATTCATGTCGATAGCGGTTCGGTGCGTTATTGGCCGCGGATGAGCCGCGACGCGCTGACGAGGCTTTTCCCGGACGGCAAGACGGTCTTCATCCCCTCGGACGGCGAGCCGTTGCCGGGCTATGAGCTAGCGAGAGCGGAGATCGAAGCGCGCGGCGGGGAAATTCAGACGGCGAGCAACGGCGGCAATTTCGGTCTGCTGGGCTGGCTGTTCGGCGGGGCGCGCGGCGGCGGGGCGGACGACGCCGAGGAAAGCGGCGCCAACAGCGTGGTGCTGACTGCGGGCCGAGACATGAGATCCGGACAGCGCGGCTCGGTCCAGGTCGCGACGGCGGCGCCCGATCCGATCGCCAACGCGAAACGCGATCTGCCGCAGGGCGAGACCTTCATGCGGCCCGCGCCGAAGTCCGCCGCCGAGTCGGCGCCCGCGCCCGCGCCGGAGGTCGTCGCTTCGCTGGAGACGAACACCGCCTCCGACGCCGAACCCGTTACTCTGCACGGTCCGATCGCGGCTAAATTCATCGCGCCGCTGCCGCCGCGCAAACCCGCCGAACTTGCCGCGGAAGCGCTCGCCTTCGCGGCGCCCATGCCGCCGCCGCGGCCGCAGGAGTTCGGCGTCGCCGCCGCCTCCTCCAAGCCCGCCGACGCCGACATGATCGCGGCGCTATTGGAGCGCGGCAAGCTGCCCGGAGCGATCACTCAGGGCGTCGCGGCGGCCCCGGCCAGCGCGCTCGCGCTGGTGGGCCCCGCGAATCTTCCGGATAGTTCGGAACGGCTCGCGCGCGCGGCTGCGCTCGTCGCGCCGCTGCCCCCGCCCCGTCCGACCGCGCGCGCCGATGGCCTGACCGCCGTGTCGCGCTCGATCGCCCGTCCCCCGGTCCGCGCCGCGACCCCCGAGCATGGCGCCTCGCTGCAAGGCCCGTATGGCGGACTGGTGCTGGACGCGTTCAATACGGAGAGCGCCGTCGCGAACGGCGCCGACACGACTTTGGCGACCGGCCTGCGCGGTTCGACGCAATAGTCGTCGCGATCTTCCTCAAAAAAAACCGCTGCGCGAACTTGGCGATCGGGCAGCGGCGTTGTCGTGTCGGTGCGATTGCGAAGAGGGTTTAGTCTTTATCGACTGACCATGTTCCCGGGCCGGCGGCCGCGAGGTACAGGAACACGAAGCAATAAAGATAGGCCGCTTCGCCGCCATTTATCGCCGGGAAAATGCCTCCGCCCATCATCGTGACATGCACGAGGAAGAAGGCGACCGCCATGAAGCCCGAAAGCACGAAAGCGACCGGACGGGTGAAAAGGCCAATGACGATCAGCGCGCCGCCGACAAGTTCGACGATTCCGGTGAAGATCATCAACCCGTAAGGCATCTTGTCGAGCCCAAGCAGATGCGGAAACCCGAGCAGCTTGCCGGTGCCATGCTCAAGGAATGACAGGCCGGCCATGATGCGCAGCAGGGCGTGTAGCTTCGGAGTCCAGGACGTCGGGACGATTGAGAGGGACATGCAATTTCCTGCGTTGGTAGCCATGAGCGCGCCGGCCGTTCGCCGGCGCGCATAGAGAATTACAGGATTTTAGCGATCTGGTCGAAGGCGAAGCGCGGGCTGCGCGGGAACAGCTTCGCGGCGTCGCCGTAGCCGATGTTGATCAGCACATTCGACTTGACGTGGCCTTCGGGGAAGAACTCCGCGTCGACCTTGGCGTTATCAAATCCTGTCATCGGACCGGTGTCGAGACCGACGGCGCGCAGCGCCAGGATGAGATAGGCGACTTGCAGCGTGCCGTTCAGGAACGCGCTGCGCTTGGCGAACGCCTCGTTGCCGGAGAACCAGGCCTTGGCGTCGGCGTGCGGGAATAAGAACGGCAAATGCTCGTAGAACTTCTCGTCGAAAGCGACGATCGCCACCGCCGGCGCCGCCATAGTCTTTTCCAGATTTCCGGGCGAAAGCGCGGGACGCAGGCGCTCCTTGGCCTGCGGCGAGCGCAGGAACAGAATTCGCGCCGGTGACTGGTTGGCGCTCGTGGGGGCCATTTTCGCCAATTCGACCGCCTTCTTCAGAAGGTCGTCGGATACGGGCCGGTCGACAAAAGCATTATGCGTACGCGCTTCGGTGAAGAGTTGGGCGAGCGCCGCGGGATCGAGCGACTTCGGATCGGAAACATGGACAGTCATTTCAGGCGAACCTCGCATTGTTGCGTCGCACCTAAAATGGTCGCTTCATTCCATCATTGCAATCGGCAAAATTATGTTTAATTCTATCGGCTAAGGTGATGGATGATCGACCCGTTGACCCTTGACCAAATGCGCGTTCTCGTCGCAATCGCCGAGACCGGCAGTTTCACCGCCGCCTCGCGGCGGCTCGGCCGCGTGCAGTCGGCGATCAGCCAGGCCGTGCAGGCGATGGAGACGACGCTGGGCGTCGCCCTTTTCGATCGGCGCTCGAAAACGCCGACCCTGACGGAGGCTGGGGCCTCCATCGTGCAGGACGCCAGAGCGATTGTCGAGAGCGCCAAGGCTCTGCGCGCGCGCGCCCAGAGCATCGCGGAAGATGTCGAGCCAGAGCTCACGCTCGCCGTCGACGCGACCTTCCCCATGCCCCTGCTGATGGAGAGTCTCGCTGCGCTTCGACTTGCCTTTCCCCGTCTGCCCGCGAGCGTCTTCACCGAGGCGCTGGGGGGAGCGGAGGAGACCTTGCGCAGCGGGGCGGCGCGCATGGGCATTTTCCCGCTGCGGGGCGGCGTGCCACCGGACTTCGACGGAGAATTCCTGACTTCGATCAAGTTGATCCCGGTCGTGGCGACGAACCATCCGCTCGCCGCGGCGCCGGAACCGCTGCGCCGCGAGCACCTGGAGCCGCATGTGCAACTGGTTCTGACTGGGCGCACCGCTTTCGCACAGAACCTGCGCGGCGGCGTCGTCTCGCACCACATCTGGCGCTTCGCCGATCTGGCGACGCGGCTCGAATTCCTGCTCGCCGGCTTCGGCTGGTGCAACATGCCGCAGCATATGGTCCAGGACGCCATCGCCGCAGGCCGGCTGAAGCGCCTGACCATCGCCGAGGCCGAAGCGCCGGAATTCCAGACCTATGTCGCCTCGCAACGCGGTCGCGCGCTCGGCCGTGCCGGCAAATGGCTGGTTGCGGACTTGCGCGAACGGCTGAAAGGCTGTCCGGGCATTTTCCCGTGATCGCGAGCCCGGCGCACAAAAAAACCGGCGCGGGACAACTCCCGCGCCAGCTCGAATCTTACGCCTCGCGGCGCAGGATCACTTCTTGTCGCGCGCCTTCAGGGCCGCGCCGAGGATGTCGCCGAGCGAGGCGCCCGAATCGGCCGAGCCGTATTGGGCGATCGCCTCTTTCTCCTCGGCGACTTCGAGCGCCTTGATCGACACCGAGATCTTGCGCGCGCGCCGGTCGAACAGCGTGATGCGCGCATCGACCTTCTCGCCGACCGAGAAACGCTCGGGGCGCTGGTCACCGCGATCGCGCGCAAGTTCGTTGCGCTTGATGAACGCCGTCAGGTCGGTGCCGGAGATTTTCACCTCCAGGCCGCCGTCCTTCACTTCGAGCACTTCGCAAGTGACGACCGAGCCCTTACGCATTTCGCCTTCGCCCGCGTCCTCGGCGACCTTCTTGTTTGCGAACGGATCGCTGGCGAGCTGTTTCACGCCGAGCGCGATACGCTCCTTTTCGACATCGACGTCGAGCACCTTGGCGCTGACAGTGTCGCCCTTCTTGTATTCCTCGATCGCCTGCTCGCCCGGCTTGGTCCAGTCGAGGTCGCTGAGGTGAACCATGCCGTCAACGTCGCCGTCGAGGCCGATGAAGAGGCCGAACTCGGTCTTATTCTTGACCTCGCCCTCGACCGTCGAGCCGACCGGGTGCTTGGACTGGAACGCCTCCCAGGGGTTCTGCAAGGTCTGCTTGAGACCTAGCGAGATGCGGCGCTTGGAGGCGTCGACTTCGAGCACCTGAACTTCCACTTCCTGGCTGGTCGAGATGATCTTGCCGGGATGGACGTTCTTCTTGGTCCACGACATTTCCGAGACGTGGATCAGGCCTTCAATGCCCGGCTCCAGCTCAACGAACGCGCCGTAGTCGGTGATGTTGGTGACGCGGCCCTTCAGCTTCTGGCCGACCGTGTAGCGCGCCTCGATGGCGGACCACGGGTCTTCCTGAAGCTGTTTCATGCCGAGCGAGATGCGGTGCGTCTCGTGGTTGATCTTGATGATGCGGACCTTGACCGTCTGGCCGATGCTGAGCACCTCGGTCGGATGGTTGACGCGGCGCCAGGCGATGTCGGTGACATGCAGCAGGCCGTCGATGCCGCCCAGATCCACGAAGGCGCCGTAATCGGTGATGTTCTTCACCGTGCCGTCGATCACCTGGCCTTCGACAAGATTGGCGACGATTTCGTGGCGCTGCTCGGCGCGGCTCTCCTCCAGCACCGTGCGGCGGGAGACGACGATATTGCCGCGTCGGCGGTCCATTTTGAGGATCTGGAACGGCTGCGGCACGTTCATCAGCGGCGCGACGTCGCGCACCGGGCGAATGTCGACCTGGGAGCGCGGCAGGAAGGCCACGGCGCCGTCGAGATCGACGGTGAAGCCGCCCTTGACCTGGTTGAAGATGACGCCTTCGACCTTTTCATTGGCTTCGAAAGCCTGTTCGAGCTTGACCCAGCTTTCCTCGCGGCGCGCCTTGTCGCGCGAGATGACCGCTTCGCCGAGCGCGTTCTCTATGCGCTCGAGATAGACCTCGACCTCATCGCCGACGCCCGGCGCCGCGTCGCGGCCGTGATTGGTGAATTCCTTTAGCGCGACGCGGCCTTCGGTCTTCAGACCGATGTCGATCAGCGCCATGTCCTTTTCGATCGCAACGATGCGACCCTTGACGACGGACCCTTCGAACGCTTCGTCGGCGCCGTAGGTCTCGTTCAAAAGAGCGGTGAAGTCGTCACGCGTCGGCGTGAGCGAGTTGGTGGCTGGCATTGTCTCTCCTGGGGGCCCGAATAGGGCGGCGCCGGCGGGGTTGGCGTTAAAGGGCGCGCCGCCTGTCGGATCGAGCTTTAGCTCGCACCGCCCCGAAGGGCGGGCCGGCGCGGGGCCGACCGGAGACGCGGGGTTTGACGCGAAAGGCGAAAGCCGCTCACGTGGAGGCTCATGTAGCGGGGTTGGGACGCGGGGGCAAGAGTAATTCCGCGCCCTATTCCATGTCGATGGGCTGATAATGCCCGCTATCGTCGATCGCGGTGCCCCAGACTTTATGCACGGCTTGATGATCGCCAGGGGAAAAATTGATGGTCGCCCCCAGCCCGAGATCGAAATTGTGCAAGTTTTCCAATGCGTCGACCAAGCTCTCGGTATCGAGGTGAGGTCCGGCGCGTTTCAAGGCTTCGATCAGGATGCTCGCGTCGACATAGCCTTCCATGGAGACGAAGTCGGCGGCCTCGCCAGGAAAATACTTGGCGAGGGCGGTTTTGTATTTCAGGATGATCGTAGAGTAGCTGTTGATCGCCGGCACGACTTGCGTGACGACCACTCCGGTTGCATAGCGCGCGCCCAGCAGCATCAGCTCGTCAGACAGCGCCGTGCTGCCGACGAACGACACGTTGGTGTAGATGAGATTTGGATAAAGATCCTTGGTCAGCTCGATGAATTTCGCCGCGGCGCGATAGGTGGCGACCATCACCACCGCCTTGGGCTGAGGCCGCAGTTTCCGCATTTGCGCGATGGCGTCGGCGACATCGATGGTGTTGCGTTTGTAACCCAGTCGCACAATCTCGGGATTGTCGCCCGGGAGCGAGCGCACCGCCTTTGACACGCCGGCAAAGCCCGAATCGCCGTAGGCGTCCTCCTGCGCGAAGACTACGATCTCTCGCGGTGGAATGCGACGCACCTTGACGAGATAACGCACCGAGGCTTGTGTCTCCTCCGCGTAGCTCGCGCGATAGTTGAAGACATATCGATCCGGTGGATCGCGCCGAAGCAGACCGGCGCCCGAAAATGCGCCGAAGAACAGAGTGCGATGTTCTAGAGCGATCGGCACCGAAACTGCGGCTGTAGGCGTGCCGACATTGCCGATGAACCCGAACACCTGACCCGAGTCCAGCAGGTTTTGAACGACCGCCGCTGTGCGCGAAGGCTCGTAACCGTCGTCGCCCGCCAACAGGCGCAATTGGCGCCCGTTTACGCCCCCCGCTTCGTTGACCTGGTCAAATGCGGTTTCGACGCCCAATTTCATTTGCCGCCCGAGTTCGCGAGCCGAACCCGTGAAAGGCGCGACAAGCCCGAAGCGGATTTCCTTTTCGGACACGCCGCGAACGGCGGCGGCGGGCGGCGGCGCGGGAGTTCCGGTCTGCGCTATCAAGAGATTTGCCGCGTTGGTTCCTTCGGCGATCTGTTCGGCGCGCGAGGCCGAATTCGACGATACCAGTTGCCCCGCGCGATATTCAGTTGCGTTCGTCGCGCCGCCGTAAGCGGCCAAGAGCGCGCTCGCCACCGCGAGACCTACGAAACGCAGACGAGGCGATTGGCGATAGCGCGCGATACGAACGCGCCCATATCCGCCGAGCGGATTTCGCAAGCCGGCGCAAACGCGATCGACCGAGCGCGCGGCCGCGCAGATAATCTCTGATGCCTTGATCGCCAATTTTGACGGCGGGTGTCTCTCGGACCTCGATTTCGGCGACGACGCTTCACCAACTACAAAGCGTTTCACGGCACTCGTCATGGGAACTCGCCCCTTATCGCGCCCAAATGGACGTCCGAGACTTTTCAACCATAGAGCGTATGGCGCTATCTGACTAGCCCTGCTGATCGGTCGAAGCGTCCGCATGGAACCAACCAGCGGCGCGCGAACTACAAACTAGGATGGCGAGCAGTACGGGGCGCGGGATTACAAGGAGATTACAAACTATGGTGAACGCGACGCCAAATACGAAATTGTCTCGTCGAAAAGTTGGTCCTCATGAAACCGGGTTCGCCGCCCGCGCTGGCGGGCCGGCAGCCGTGAGCGCGTCAGCGCCGCAAGCCGCAATCGCGCTCCACGCCCCGCCGCACTGGCGTGCGCCCCAACGAATTCGCGCGGGATAAACCGCGAAAGGGCCTAACGCGGCGCGGCGCCGATAGCGCAAGCGCCCTTCCCAACCGAGCTTAGCCGCCCTATATTGGTATCGCCGTCGCAAGACGGATATGGCGATAAATGGACATCGAAATAGGTCTTTCGGACCCGGGGGCGGTACCCGGCGCCTCCACCCAAGCCCGATAATGCGCGGGCTTGGGCGGGGGCGAAATAGGTTCGACGGGGGACTGAAAGGGTGATCTTTTGCCCGGCATGATACCGCCGTTATCGGGTCAAACCTATAGTTGCTAATGACAACTATGCTCCGGTGGCCCTCGCCGCGTAATGCGGTGCTGGTACTGGGAATCAAGTCCTAGAGGTTCGCACCTCTAGGCGGGGTCCGGAGGCGCCTGGCAACAGAAGCCTCCACTTTCTCGGCTATCGCCTGCCAACCGTGTTGGCCCGCGCGCATTTCGTTGCATTGGCGAGGTCGCTCGGCTAGCCTTAAAATGGAATCTCCCGAGCCCCAAGCGCCATGCCCACCGATTACATTCGCTACGATCTTCTGGTGCAGGATGCGTTGCGCTCCGTGGTGCGCAAGGTCTTGACCGACGCGGCGCGCGTGGGGCTGCCGGGCGAGCATCACTTCAACATTTCCTTCAAGACGCAGGCCCCGGGCGTCGTCATCCCGTCCGCGATCCGCCAGCGCTATCCCGACGAGATGGCGATCATCCTGCAACACGAATTTTGGGATCTCACCGTCAACGCCGACGCTTTCGAGGTCGGACTCAATTTCTCGCGCAAGCCCGAACGGCTGACGATCCCGTTCGACGCGATCACCGGCTTCAGCGATCCCTCGGTGCCCTTCGGCTTCAAGCTGGAGCCGCGCCTGCCCGTCGAGGGGAAAGCGCCGGAAACGACGCCCGAACCGGCGAAGAAAGAGCCCGCCGCGGGGCCGCGCGCCGTGCCGCCGACCAGTGTTATTCCCGCGGCGAAGGCGCCCGCGCTCAAGCCTGCGGCCGCCCCGCGCGCGGCGACTCCGTCAAAAGCGCCGGAGAAGGCCCCTGAGAAATCTCCCGGCAAGCCCGTCGATGGCGCAGACACCACCAAGGTTGTCTCCATCGACGCCTTCCGTAAGAAATAGCGCGGACGCCGCAATGGGCGAGATCGTCAATTTGCGGCAGGCGCGAAAGCGCAAGGCTCGCGAGGAAGCGGAAACGACCGCGAGCGAAAACCGCATAAAGTTTGGCCTATCGCGACGGGATAAGAAACTCGCCGCCGCGCGGCTCGATCTCGAACAGCGCCAACTGGAGGCGCATCGGCGCGAAGCCGCAGAGCCGGCGAAATCCGACGATGGGCGATGAGCGCGCGCCGGCCGAGGCGCCGCTCGTCAAGCGTTCCGTGGCGATCAAGGGACACCGCACCAGTGTCTCGCTCGAACCCGCGTTCTGGCGTCAGTTGCAGACGCTCGCCGAGCGGCGCGCGCTTTCGACCGGAGCGTTGATCGCGGAAATCGATGCGGTGCGCGGTTCGGCCAATCTCTCCTCGGCGATCCGCGTTTTCGTGTTGCAGGCCTCGATTCAATAGACCCCGTTGACGGCGGGATCGGCGGCGCTTGATTTCGGCGTCGGCGCCGGCTCGGGCGGTCGCGGCGGGGCGTCTGGCGGCGTCGGAACGGCTGCCTTGCGCTCCTCTTCATAGGCCTTCAGCAACGCCGACTCGACCCGCGCGCGCTCGGCCTCGAATTGGAACTCAGCCTGATGGGCCTCGAAAGCGGCGATCTCGGCGGCGCGTCGCGCCTGGTACCGCCCGGCTTTCATACGGCGATTGAAAAACGCGCGCTCGCGCATGTCCGCCTCCAGGGCGGCGATGCGTTCGCTCTCGCGCGCGATCGCCTGCGCGGCGAGCCCGGCGGCGAGGCTGGAAACATCTTCCCTGCGCACGGGCGCGTCGAGCGGCCCTGCGAGCGTGGCCGCGGCTTGCGGCGGCGCGCCGCTCCAGAACTTGCCGCCGCTCGCCTGCTCGAATACGGCGCGGACGGCGAGTTCAAATGTGCGCAGATCGAACTCGCCACTCGCCAAAATATGGCCGCCGGGGCTTGTCGTCTCCACCGGACCGAAACGCGCCACGCCGGAGGCGAGGGTCGCCGCGACCGCGCCGTCGGGAAGCGTCAGCGCCTGCTTGTCGAGTTCCTGCGAAAACTGATGCGCAATGTTGGTCGCGTCTATTGGTGCGTCCGGCGCCTGGGCCCGGGCGATGACACGAGCGAGCGCGCCCGCGTCCAGTCGCGCGGCCGCGACGCCGGAAATATTCAACCGGCCCTCGCCGACAAGCCCAGCGACGAGCGTGCTCGCGCTCTCGCCGGTTCCCGCCATTTCGAGCGCGCCGCCGAAGCGTCCCCTGAGCGCCGCTCGGTCGATATTGATCGCGTCGGCGGCGACCTTGCCGGTCAGCGCGGCCGTTGCGCCGTCGCGCCGCACGGAGACATCGCCGCTAACTTGGCCGCCGGCGAGTTCGAAGCCCATTTCGGCAAGTTCGAACTTGCCCCCTCCCGTCCGCAATCGCCCGGAAAAATTTCGCGCCGGGGCGCCGGCGCCGAAGTCGAGCGCGCCGATCCTGAGCCGCACGTCGCTTTGCGGCGGCGTCAGGATCGGCGGGGCGAATTTCGCCTCGCTCCAGCGCGCTCCGGTCTTGGCCGGCGCCGCAGGGCCGAACGGCAGCGCCGCGAGCGCGGCCGCATTCGCCCGATCGAGCGAAATTTCACCGGATATTTCGGCGCCCGGCGAAATCGGCGTCTCGCCGGCGATGCGTTGCGCGACGGCGACATCGGGATCGAGGTCGCTGACGCTGAGCGTCGAGGGGTTCCAACTCAAGGCGCCGGCGACTTTGGCGCCGGCCAGAGAGCCGGAGATGCGCGGGGCGGCGAGGCGAACGCCGCGCAAGGCGATTTCGCCCTGAAGATCGACGGGCGCCTGCGTCGTGGCGCCGTTCGTCGCCACGCCAAGCAACGCAAGCGCCGGCATGACATTGTCGGACTTCAGCGTCGCCGCCCCGAAGAGACTCGCTTCGTCTTCGTTCGTCGGATTCGGCCGCCAGCGCCCGCGCCAGCCGAGATCGGTCCCCGCCAGCGTACCGTTGAGCGCGACGTCAAACCCACTGCCCCATCGGCCGCTCGCGGTTGCGCTCAGGCGCGCGCGCGCACTGACGCCCGCGGCGGGACGGACCCCGAGTTGCCGCAACAACGAGGCGGCGTCGGACGAGTCAAACGTCAGCTCGCTCGCGAGCGCATCATTCGCGCCCGGGGCGGGGGCGAGCTTGAACGTGAATTTCGTCGCGCCCGCTTGCCCTTCGCTTTTCACAGCTTCGAGGCCGAAAGCGCCCGCGTTCGCCGCGCCGTCGCCGCGCGCCTCTAGCGTCGCCCTGGCGGGCGACAGCGCGTCGGCGCGGACGACCAACCATTGGCTCGGCGCGCCGGGCGCGACCCGCCGCATGAGCGCAGCGAATTCGCCAAGACGCGCCGCGTCGAGCCGCGCGTTGATCCACCGTCCCGCGGGCGTCGCCTCGCCCTGCGCTTCGATCGTCGCGCCTCCAAGATCGGCGAGGAACAGGCGCTCGAGCGAAATTTTGTCGCCGGTCTTGCTCGCTTTCAGGCTCAGCGAACCGCCATCGACACGCGCGTCGCCGACACGCGCGATATGCAGCTTAGTCGCCTCAAGCGCAAGCGAAGCATCAAAATCCGCGAGGCCGTCAGCGGCGGCGAGATTGGGCGCGGCGTCGAGATCAAGCGAGTCGCTATTCAAATCGACGAACAGACGCCCGCGCGCCTCGCCTAGCGCCTTCGTGAAGGCGACGGCGCCGGTGAAATTCGAGCGGCCCAGCGTCAAATTCAGATTTCGCGCGGAAATTCCGACCGAGGACGCCTCGATGTCGGAGCGCGCCGAGGCGCTGGAATAGCCCAAAGCGCGATTCCAGCGGCGAAGCCGCTCGCCGAATTCGGGTTCTCCTTCGCTTGCCCAGTCCCGAAGGGCGTCCAAATCGCCGATTTCAGCCGCGAGTTGGCCCATCAGCTTCGGCGCGGCGCCCAATTCGAAGGAACCGTCGAATCGCAAGCGGCTGCGTCCCGGCAGGCCCGCCTCGAACAGGCCTTTTATCGGCGCGCCCGGCTGGATCGAGGCTTCGAAATTCAGCCCCTCCAGGGCTTCGGCGCCGAGGAACGCGGAAGGCGCGGCGAAGCGCAGGCGCATCGAGAAGGGCCGATCGCGGACATTGGAGAAATAGGCGTCCCAATCGGCGAGCGTCCGCACGAGGCGCGACGGCGGCGCCGAGGTTTCGCCTTCCTTGCGCAGCCAACTGTCGAAATTGAGCTGCTTCGATTGCAATTGCAGATCGAGCGCCGGGATGGCGCCGAAGGTCGCCACCCCGGACCCTGTCGTCGCCAGGGCGCGCGCGTCGGGGCCAAGACGCAGACTGAGGCCGGCCAGCGTCGCCCCGGCGCGATTCAGCCTGAGATTTCCGCTCGCGTTCCAAGGCGAAGCGGCGCCGCCCGTAAGCGTCGCGGCGCCGATATAGGAAATATCGCCGCCGTTGGATGCGACCAGCTTGCCGTCGAACGCGGCGCGCGGCCGATCCTTGCCGCCGCTGAGTTCCAGTTTCAGCGGCAGCGCGTCGCCGACGGCCTCGGCGGAAACAAGCTGGAACTGCGTCCGCCCGCCGATCTGCGTCGATAGAGCGCCTTCAGCGCGAAACGGACCGACGAGCGATTTGGCCGAGGCGTCGAAATCGAGGTTTGAAATGATCCAGGGCGCCGCGCCGGGTCGCTCGACGCGCGCCGCGCCGTTCACGACGATCAGACGTTCGATCGCGATACGCTCGGCCAGCGCGGCAAGCCGCGCGCGCGGCGCCGCGATCTCTCCTCGCGCGCCCGTCGCGAAATGCGCGGACGGATTTTTCAGCGTCACCTCGGAAAAGCGCATTTCGCCGGCGGCGAGACCGGCGAGCGCCAACTCGAGCCGCACTCCCTCGCTCCGCAGCAGCGGATCGGCGAGATCGCCGACGGACACGTCTTTCATCGCCAGGTACGGGGTCGGCAGCAGTCGCGCTTCGACGGCGCCGGCGATATGGACGGAAACGCCGAGTCGCCGCGTCAATTCGGCCTCGAGCGCCCCGCGCCGCGCCGACCAGTCGATAAACCAGGGCGCCGCCAGCGCCGCCGTGAGCGCAACCACCAGCGCGGCCGCGATAGACGTAAGAACAATTCGCACGGCGATCGGATGACTCGAAACTTCAAGCGAGACTCGCGGCCCCGCCGATACGCGCCGATGATGGCGTGAAAGTGTCGCCGCGACAATGGCGACGCCACGACGCTACATCGCCACCGCGAAGCTGTCGGCGCGCGCCATCGCCCATTGCCTGCGCAGGTTGGGATCGCGCGCGCCCGCAAGAATTTCTCCGGGGCCGACGCTGGGATAAAGATCGGCGAAGCTGACGACGTCGCGCTCGGTCACGCGGCGCGAGAAATGCTCGGGATGGAAATCGTTGGGGTGCTTGAGCCCAGCGGCGGCGGTGAGTTCGGCGAGCGCGATCAGCATCGCGCGATGGAAATTGCGCACGCGCTCGGTCTTGTCCTCGACTACGAGCGCGCGAGCGCGGCTCTTGTCCTGCGTCGTGACGCCGGTAGGGCATCGGTCGGTGTGGCAGCTCAACGACTGGATGCAGCCGAGCGCGAACATGAAGCCGCGCGCCGAATTGCACCAGTCCGCGCCGAGCGCAAAAGCGGTCGCCATGTCGAAGGCCGTCACCATCTTGCCGGAGCAACCGATGCGCACCCTATCGCGAAGGCCCACTCCGGTCAGCGCGTTGCGCACGAAAACCAGCCCCTCGCGCAGCGGCATCCCCAGATGGTCGGCGAATTCGAGCGGCGCCGCGCCGGTGCCGCCCTCCTTGCCGTCGACGACGATGAAATCCGGCGTGATCCCTGTTTCCAGCATCGCCTTGCAAATGCCGAGGAACTCCCAGGGATGGCCGATGCAAAGCTTGAAGCCGACGGGCTTGCCGCCGCTGAGTTCGCGCAATCGGGCAAGGAAACGCATCATCTCGATGGGTGTCGTGAAGGCGCTGTGCGAGGAGGGCGAGACGCAATCCTTGCCGATCTCGACGCCGCGAATGGCGGCGATCTCGGCGCTGACCTTGGCCGCCGGCAGTACGCCGCCGTGCCCGGGCTTGGCGCCCTGGCTGAGTTTCAGCTCGATCATCTTGATCTGTGGATTGGCGGCGGCGGCGGCGAATTTGTCGGCGTCGAAACCGCCGTCGGCCCGCCGGCAACCGAAGTAGCCCGAACCGATCTCCCAGATCACGTCGCCGCCGCCTTCGCGATGATAGGGACTGTAACCGCCTTCGCCGGTGTCATGCGCAAAGCCGCCTAGCCGGGCGCCATTGTTGAGCGCGCGGATCGCATTGGCGCTGAGCGCGCCGAAGCTCATCGCCGAAATATTGAAGACCGAGGCCGTATAAGGCGCCTTGCAGTCGGGGCCGCCGATGACAATGCGGAAAGGCTCACCTGCGACGGGCCTGGGCGCGATGGAATGGCGCAGCCATTCGTAGCCCTGGGCGTACACGTCGAGCTGGGTGCCGAATGGGCGCTTGTCGAGCGCCATCTTGGCGCGCTGATAGACGACGGCGCGCTGGCTGCGCGAGAATGGCAGCCCGTCGATCTCGCTCTCGAAGAAATATTGGCGCATTTCCGGCCGGATTTCCTCGAGCAGGAAGCGCAGATGCGCGGAGATCGGATAATTGCGCAACACCGCATGGCGCGTCTGCGTCAGATCGTGCAAGCCGAGCAGCGTCAAGCCGCCAAAGAGCGCGAGCCCCAAACCGAGCGGCGCGTCCCAGCCCGAAATCATCGAAGCGCCGATAGCGGTCGCGAAGATAAACGTGAGCATCGCGCAAAGCGTCAGCACCACGAAGCGCGG
>JBBIIT010000037.1:0-35912 GCA_037446355.1 Beijerinckiaceae bacterium
GACCGCGGCGACCAACACCTGGCGCGACGCGCGCGCGGCGATGTCGGGCGCATCATCCTCAACGCCGCGTCCCTGGACGAGCGCAGGCTGGGCGCGCGGCTTCGGCGCGTCGACCGGCAACAGCGCCTTCGACGACTGGAAGACCGGCGAACTCGCGCGGCTCGAGCAGGAACGCCAGAAGCTCGAGGAGGCGCATCGCGAATTCTCCGAATATCTCGACAACGTGCGCAAGGCGAAAGATCGCGAGGAATTCGAGCGCTTCATGAACGAGCGCCGCAATCGCCAGCCGCCGCAGGCGTGAACGGCGCGAGTTGGGCGCGGTCGACGACCGCGCCTTGCGGTTGTTGCGCGCGGTCGCCGACCGCGCCGGCAATCTACCCAAACACCCGGGCGAAAATCGTATCGACCTGTTTGAAGTGATAGCCAAGGTCGAACAGGTCTTCGAGTTCGGCCGGGCTCAGCGCCTTCGCGACGTCCTTGTCCGCTTTCAATAGCGGCAGGAATTCTCCCTCGCCGCGCCAGACCGGCATCGCGTTTCTTTGCACGTAGGCGTAAGCGTCCTCTCGCGAGACGCCCTTCTGAGTCAGCGCCAGCAACACACGCTGCGAGTGGACGAGGCCGCCGAGACGGTCGAGATTCTTTTGCATGTTGGCCGGATAGATCACGAGCTTGTCGATGACCTGGGCGAGCCGCGCGAGCGCGAAATCGAGCGTGATCGTCGCATCCGGGCCGATCATGCGCTCGACCGAGGAATGGGAAATGTCACGTTCGTGCCAAAGCGCGACGTTCTCGAGCGCCGGCGTCACGGCGCTGCGAACCATGCGTGCGAGGCCTGTCAGATTCTCGGTCAGCACGGGATTGCGCTTATGCGGCATCGCCGACGAACCCTTCTGCCCCTCGGAGAAGAACTCCTCCGCCTCCAGAACCTCGGTGCGTTGCAAATGACGGATTTCGGTGGCGAGCCGCTCGATCGACGAGGCGACGACGCCGAGCGTGGCGAAGAACGCCGCGTGCCGGTCGCGCGGAATGATTTGCGTGGAAATGGGTTCGACCTTTAGGCCGAGTTTCGCCGCGACATGCGCCTCGACGCGCGGGTCGATATTGGCGAAAGTGCCGACCGCGCCGGAAATCGCGCAAGTCGAGATTTCCGCCCGCGCCGCGACCAGCCGTCCGCGCGCGCGTGTGAATTCCGCATAGGCGAGCGCGAGTTTGAGGCCGAACGTGACGGGCTCGGCGTGGATGCCATGCGAGCGCCCGATGGTCGGCGTCAGCTTGTGCTCGAACGCCCGGCGCTTCAGCGCCGCCAGCAGCGTGTCGACGTCGGCGATCAGGATGTCGCTGGCGCGCTGCAACTGCACCGCCAGGCAGGTGTCGAGCACGTCCGAACTCGTCATGCCCTGATGGACGAAACGCGAATCCGGGCCGATGAATTCGGCCAGATGCGTCAGGAAGGCGATGACGTCGTGCTTGGTGACGCGCTCGATCTCGTCGATCCGCTCGACGTCGAAGGTCACGTTGCCCGCCTTTTCCCAGATCGCCTTGGCGCTCGCCTTTGGTATGACGCCGATTTCGGCGAGCGCGTCGCAGGCGTGCGCCTCGATCTCGAACCAGATCTTGAATCGGGTCTGCGGCGCCCAGATGGAAACCATTTCCGGGCGGGAATAGCGGGGGATCATGTCGGGCGCCTTGAAAAGTGAAGTCCGCGGCGGTCTATAGCAGCCGCGCCGGAATTTCGAGCCCCCCTGGCGCGCGCGACGAAAGGCCGGGGCCGACCTGTGGAGAGGACAATATGCCCGCTGCCGCCGTTGACGTCGTTGTCCTGGGGGCTGGCCATGTCGGCCTCGGCGCGGCGCTCAATTTGCAGGCGCGCGGGCGCTCGGTCGGCATTCTCGATCGGCTGGGCGAAGTCGCGAGCGAGACGAGCCTCGGCAACGCCGGCATCATCGAGCGGCAAGGCATTTTTCCGCCCGCGTTTCCACGCGATCCCATCGAGGTTCTCAGGGCGGCGCTGAACCGCGATCCGCGCGCGCATATCCACTACGGAGCACTGCCGGCGATCGCGCCGTTCGTGTGGCGCTATTTCCTCGCCTCCGCCCCGGCGCCGCGCTTGGCGAGCGCCAAGGCCATCGCCAGTCTGCTGCAATATTGCAACAGCGAACACGAAGCGCTCGCAGGGCCGGCCGGCTCGGGCGCGCTGCTGCGCACCGGCGGATGGATCAAGATGTTCCGCAGTTCGCGCGGACGCGACGGCGCCATCGCCGACGCCGAGCAGGTGCGCCCCTTTGGCATCGCCTTCGACGTGCTCGACCGCGAGGCGCTGCTGGCGCTGGAGCCGCATCTTGGGCCCAATGCGTTCGGCGCGGTCCATTTCACGGACCCGCTGACGACTTCCGATCCGCAGGCACTCGCCAAGACTTACGCCGATCTCTTCGTCGCGCGCGGCGGCAGGATCCTGCGCGGCGACGCGCGCACGCTTTCGTCCTCCGCCGCAGGTTGGGTGGTCACGAGCGACGCCGGGCCGGTCCAAGCCCGCGATGCGGTCGTGTCGCTCGGCCCCTGGTCGGGCGAATTCGCCGAACGGCTCGGCTTTTCTCTGCCGTTCGGCGTCAAGCGCGGCTATCACATGCACTACGCGCCGCGCGGGGAAGGCGGACTCAATCGCCCCGTGCTCGACATCGAAAAGGGCTTCGTCATCGCGCCGATGACGCGCGGGTTGCGGCTGACGACGGGGGTGGAATTCGCGCGCCGCGACGATCCGCCGTCCAGCGCGCATCTGGATCGCGTCGAACCGTTCGCGCGCGAGATGTTTCCGATCGCCGAGCGGCGCGACCAAGCGCCCTGGCTCGGCCGCCGCCCTTGCTTTCCCGACATGTTGCCGGTGATCGGCGCGGCGCCGGGCCGCAAGGGGCTGTGGTTCAATTTCGGCCATCAGCATCTCGGCTTGACGCTCGGGCCGGTCAGCGGTCGACTGCTCGCGCAGATGATGACTGGCGCCGATACGATCGTCGACCCCGCGCCATTCCGGGCCGACCGCTTTTCATGAACAGGGAACTTCGACCATGGCGACCGTGAAGCTGCTGCGCGACGACGAACTCCTGCCGGAGGCGGCCGCCGTGTTCGCCGACATCCGCGCAACCCGCAACAGCGAATTCGTCAACAACTTCTGGCGGGCGCTCGCTCATGATCCCGCCACGCTGAAGCGCACCTGGGAGAGCATTAAGGCTGTGATGGGGCCGGGCGCGCTCGATCCGAAAATGAAAGAGATGCTCTATATCGCCGTTTCCATCGCGCACGGCTGCCCTTATTGCATCCATTCGCATACCGCGGCGGCGCGCGCGAAGGGCATGAGCGAGGCCGAACATCGCGAGCTCGTCGCCGTCGTCGGCATGGCGGCCGAGACCAACAGGCTCGTCACGGCGCTCGGCGTGCCGATCGACCGCGAATTCGATGTCGGGTGAGCGTCAGGCGCGATAGCGGTCCTTCCAGCTCGGCTTGGCCCCGACGAAGGGCAGGGCGGTCGCCTCATAGACGCCGCGCGCGATCGCCCTGGCGACGCATTCTGCGGCGAGCGCGCCGATTTCGGTGAGATCGCGCAGGCCCGGAGTGGCGCCGGCGCGAGCCGTGGAGGCCGCGAACACGATGTCGCCGTCGGGCGGACCGAAGGCCGGGCGCAAGGCCAGCGCATAACCGCCCGAGGCCATGATCGCGATGCGGGTCATTTGCGCCTTGGAGAACGGCGCGTCGGTGGCGACGACGGCGAGCGTCGTGTTGGCGGGCCCGTCGCTCGCCAGCGCGAGTTCGAGCGCGTCCGCCGCCAGCGCGCCATCGCCGCGGCCGCCGAATTCGCCGCCGCGCTCGTAAGGCGCCGCCCAGAAATAGGGACACGAGCCGCGCGTCGCGCGCCCGGCCGCGTTGACGGCGACGAGGGCGCCAACTCGGAATCCGCGCGAAGTCGTCGCACTCGCCGAGCCGACGCCACCTTTGAGATCGTAGGTCGAGGCGCCGTAGCCCGCGCCGACTGTGCCGAGCGCGAATTCGGCGCGCGCTTTCACCACGGCCGCGTAGCCGAGTTCGCCATAGGGCGAGACGCGGCCCCATTTCTTGTCGCCGCCATGCGTGAGGTCGAACAGCGAAGCGCCGGGAACGATCGGCACGCGCGCGTCGAACCTGGCGAAGCCGCGCCCGAGCGCCGCCAGATGCGCCATGACGCCGCCCGAAGCGTCGAGGCCGAAGGCCGAACCGCCGGAAAGCGCGAAGGCGTCGACGCGCTCGACGGTCATTTCCGGCGCCAGCAGCGCCCCGTCGCGCAGCGCAGGCGCGCCGCCGAGCGTCGCCAAGCCTGCGGTCGCCGGTTCCTCGAACAGGACGACGCTGACGCCGGAGGCGAGCCCAGCGTCGTCCGCATGGCCGACCAGCACTCCGGGAACATCGGTGATCAGATTTCGCATCTTCCGCCTCTCGCCGCCTCCGACTAGCACGGATTTCGCGTCGAAAGGGAGCGCCGTCGTCAAGCGCTGGAAGCTTCGGCTTTCCCGTGGCGATCCAGCGACTTCTTGGCTTTCGCGCCGGCCAGCCGCGCGGCGTCGCTGAGCTTGAACATGTCGAGACTCTCGACGTTGTCGCCGCAATCCACGCGCAGCGAAGTGTCGGTGTAGGCGCGCCGGTTCGGGTCGCTCTTGATGCGGCGCGCGATCCAGTACATGCGCCACAGCATCCGCCCGAGCGCCCAATGTTTGGAGACCAACTCGAACGCGATCCGTGGATAAAAGATCAGCGCGTTCTCGATCGGCAATCCAGGCCGGCGGTCGCGTCTGACCTTGCGGCGTATGAGGCCGGATTCGAGCGGATAGATATTATAGAGCTCCATGCTCGCGCGGAACCAAACGAGCAGGAACATCAGCATCTCGACATTCATCCTGAGCGCCGCCCCGCGCTTGATGACCGTGATCATGTGCTCTTCGGTGTAATACGTCCGCCAAGCCTGTCGGTAAGCCTCCTGCCACTGGGCGCGCGTCATCTTGGGATGATCGACGACGACATGTTCGAGATCGTATTTGTTGAGGTCGGGGTCGAGCGGCGCGCCAGCTTCGACGAGCTTCTTGTGATCCTCGGAGCCGGGCAGCGGCGTCAGGCAGGAAAATTCAAGAATGTCGAGCGGCAGTTCGCGCTGGATAATCTTGACGTCGCGTTCGATGCTCTCGGGCGTGTCGTCTGGAAAGCCCAGGATATAGCCACAATAGCTGACGCAGCGCGCGCGCTTCCACGCCATCAGCATTTCGCGATAGTCCGAAATGTGGTTCTGCTTTTTCTTGGCGCCGGCGAGGCTGGTCGGGTTGATGTTCTCAAGGCCGATGAACACGCGCTTGACGCCCGCAGCCGCCGCCTTCTCAATGAAACCAGGGATCTTGTGGCACATCGTGTCGACCTGGATCACGAATCGTGATTGAAGACCTTCGGCGCGCAGCGCGATCAGGCGGTCGAATATCGCCTCCCAGTTGCGATTGCGAGCGAGATTGTCGTCGGTGACGAGGAAATAGCGGACGCCCTGCTTATGGTTGGCGCGCACGATGCGCTCGATGTCGTCAGCGCTGCGGTAGCGCGACTTGCGGCCTTGCACGTTGATGATGGTGCAGAACGAGCAAAGGAACGGGCAGCCGCGCCCGGCGTCGAAGCTTGAAAAAAATCCGATCGTCCTCCCGACACGTTCGGCCGGCAGCATCGGCGCGGTTGCGCCTTCAAGACCCGGCAGGTCGCTGAGGAAATTGTAGATCGGCTCCAAACGGCCTGCGTAAGCGTCGCGCAGCACGCCGTCGAAACGGCCTTCGGCTTCGCCGGCGAACATGGAAATCCCCAACGCCTCCGCCTCTTTCAGGCTGTCCGGCCGCTCCGTCAACATGGCCAGACAACCCGAGACGTGGAAGCCGCCTATGCAGACCGCGACCCCGGCGGCGCGCAAGGGACGCGCAAGGTCCATCGCGCGCGGAAACTGGTTCGACTGTACGCCGACGAAGGCGACGAGGCCGCGCCCGCCGGCGGCGGCGATCGCCTTGGCGATCCGATCGGGACGCACGCGCGCATTGGTCTCGTCGACGACTAAAATCTCGATGTCGACATCGTCGCCGAGCGCCCCGCGCGCCGCGGCGTCACTGGCTAGGCCGTGGACGCAGGCGAGCGAATTCGATGGGAGCGCCGAGCGATACCATTGAATGACGTAACCGTCGTCGTCGTAATGAGACGGCTTGACCAGGAACAAGAGAAAGCGGCGACGATCCGCGGCTCCAGTCGTCATTGCGAGCGCCCCCGTGGATCGGATCGAATTCAAGGATATGCTAACCTCGCGCCTTTTGCGAGGCAATTGAGGTTCGAAGAAGCTGAATTCCCGCAATTCAAAATGCGTAACTCGCGGAGGAATCGTTGTCCAATATTCGAATGGCGTCGGGAGTTTCGACGTGGGCGAGGATTTTCGTTTTCACGGCCCCTTACGCTGCGCCGGCGCCGCGCATAAACTCATTTCCATGATCCACGCATACACGCCTCCGCAATGCTGACAGGCGCGACGGCGATTGCCGCCTCGCTCGGCTATGTCGGGCTGTTGTTCGTCATCGCCTGGTGGGGCGACAATGGTGGACGCCGATACCTTACCGGCGGGCGGCGGACGCTGATCTACGCGCTCAGCCTCGGCGTCTATTGCACGTCCTGGACCTACTATGGCTCGGTCGGGCTCGCCTCGGCCCGTGGGCTCGACTTTTTGCCGATCTACATTGGCCCGGTGCTTGTCGTCGGGTTCGGCTATCGCCTGTTGCAGCGCGTCGCCGAACTCGCGCGCGCGCAGAACCTGACGACGGTCGCCGATTTCGTCTCGGCCCGTTACGGCAAGTCGCAGTCCGTGGCGGCGCTGGCGGCGGGAATCGCGCTGATGGCCTCCGCGCCGTATATCGCGCTGCAGTTGAAGGCGATTACCGAGACGATCCTGATGGTGCTGGGGTCGTTCGAGGTAGGACACCTCAGTCGCGGCGCTCCGGCGCCGGCGTTTTCGATCGCCGTGCCGCTGTTGCTGGCGATCTTCGCGATGGCTTTCGGCACGCGGCGGATCAATCCGAAGGAGACCCAGGACGGGCTCATTCTCGCCATTGCCGTCGAGTCGCTGGTCAAACTCGTCGCCTTTCTCGCTGTGGGCGCGTTCGTCGTCTGGGGGTTGTTCGGCGGCCTTGGCGAACTGACGCTGCTCGCGGAGACCCCGCGCATCGCGAAGGTGTTGAGCGCGACGCCCGATCCGGCCAACTGGCTAGTGACGACCATCCTTTCCGCGTCGGCGATTCTGCTGCTGCCGCGCCAGTTTCACGTCAGCGTCGTCGAGAATGTCGAAACGCGCGACATTCGCGCGGCCTCCTGGCTGTTCCCGCTCTACCTCGCGCTCATCAATCTGTTCGTCCTGCCGTTGGCGATCGCGGGTCTATCGAGCTTCTCGGACGGCTCGGTCGATCGCGATCTCACTGTGCTGGCGCTTCCGCTCGCGGCGGGCGCGCGCGGCGTCGCGCTGTTGACGATGATCGGCGGGCTTTCCGCGGCCACCGGCATGGTCGTCGTCGACAGCGTCGCGCTGGCGATCACGGTCTCCAACGATCTCGTGATGCCGATCCTGCTGCGTCGGCGGGTCGAGCAGGCCCGCGCGGCCGAGGGGGAAATCGGCGCGCGTGTGTTGCTCATTCGGCGGGCGTCGATCCTATTCGTGCTCGGGCTTGGCTATCTCTATGCGCGCCTCGCCAGCGATGCGGCGCTCGCGTCGATCGGGCTCCTGTCTTTCGCCGCGCTCGCGCAGATCGCCCCGGCGTTCCTCGGTGGTTTGGTGTGGCGGCGCGGCACCGCGCGTGGCGCAATCGCCGGCATGGTCGTCGGCTCGCTGGTCTGGCTTTATTTGCTGTTCCTGCCCTCGCTCGACGCCGAGGGGGCGCTGCGACATCTCCTGAGCGCCGGGCCGCTCGGCGTCGCCTGGCTGCGACCGGCGGCGTTGGTTTCGCTCTCCGCCTTTCCGCTCGTCGGCGGCGTCGCGCTTTCGCTCGGCGCCAACGTGCTCGCCTTCATAGTGTTCTCATTGACGCGGCAGGCGACGCCGTTAGAGCGCACGCAGGCGGCGACTTTCGTCGGCGATCAGCCCGGCGGCAAGCCGCAGGCGTTCCGGCTCTGGCGCGCGTCGGCGACGGTGGGCGAGATCGAGGCGACGGTCGCGCGCTATCTTGGCGCACAGCGCGCGCGCCGCGCTTTCGACGCCTTCTTCGCCGATCGCGGGCGCAAGCTCAGCGCCAGCGAGGAGGCCGACGCGCATCTCATTCGCCTTGCCGAGCATCTGCTTTCGCCGGCGATCGGCGCCTCGACCTCGCGCCTCGTGCTTTCCTTGCTGCTGCGCCGGCGCGCGATGTCGGGGAAGTCGGCGCTGAAATTGCTCGACGACGCCTCGGCGGCGATCCAGTCGAGCCGCGAGCAATTACAGCACGCGCTCGATCACGCGCGCCAGGGCATCACCGTATTTGACGCCAATCTGGCGATGACGACCTGGAACCGCGAATTCGGCGATCTATTCGACTTGCCGCCGTCGTTGCTGCGTCCGGGCGTGGGGCTGGACGAGATCGTCCGCTTCAACGCCGGCCGAGGCGCCTATGGCCCGGGCGCCTCGGACGATTTCGTCGCAGAGCGATTGGGCAGTCTGCTCAATGACGACGAACCGATGCGCCTGCGGCTGCATCCCTCGCAGAAAGTGATCGAGATTCGCTCCGCGCGCTTGCCCGACGGCGGCATCGTCACCACCTACACCGACGTCACGCAAAACGTCGCGGCGGAAGACGAACTCGCCGCCGCCAACGAGCGGTTGGAACGCCGCGTGCAGGAGCGCACCGCCGAACTCGAACGCTTGAACCGCGAACTCGCCGGCGCCAAGACGGCCGCCGAGAGCGCCAATCTCTCGAAGACGCGCTTTCTGGCCGCCGCCGGCCACGATATTCTGCAACCGCTCAACGCCGCTCGCCTTTACGCGAGTTCCCTGACCGAAAGCGCCGCCGAGGCCGGCCCCGAGGAGCGGATCAATCTCGCGCGTAACGTCGATGTGTCGCTGGAGGCTGTCGAGGAGATTCTGGGCGCGCTGCTCGACATCTCCCGCCTCGACGCCGGCGCGACCCGGCCGGAGCTGTCGGACTTTCCTATCGCGGACATGTTTCGCCAGCTGGAGATCGAATTCGCGCCGATGGCGCGCGCCAAAGGGCTGAAACTCACCTTCGTGGCGACCAAGCTCAATCTTCGTTCGGACCGGCGGCTGATGCGTCGGCTGTTGCAGAACTTCGTTTCCAACGCGGTCAAATATACCCTCAAGGGCCGCGTGTTGGTCGGTTGCCGCCGCCGCGCGGGCGTCGTGCGGATCGAAGTCTGGGACACCGGCCTCGGCATCCCCGTGGACAAGCAAAGGCGCATCTTCGACGAGTTCCTGCGTCTCGACCAGGGCGCGCGCGCCGCGCGCGGCCTGGGGCTCGGGCTATCCATCGTTGAGCGGCTCGGACGCGTGCTTGGCCATGCGATCGCGCTGCGTTCGACGCCCGGCCGGGGATCGGTGTTTTCAGTTGAAGCGCCGCTCGGCGTGCGAGGGCGCTCGCTCGGCGCCGAGAGCGGCGTCGCCGAGGCCTCGCTCGCAGTTGAGCCGCTACGGGGGTTGCGCGTGCTGGCGATCGACAATGAGCCGCGCGTGCTCGACGGGATGCGCGCGCTGCTGCAAAAATGGGGCTGCGAGGTCATGACCGCGAAAGGGCTGGAGGCCGCGATGGCGATGCTTGCTGGTCCGCCCGACGCGATCATCGCCGACTACCATCTCGACGAGGGCGACGGCCTGGCCGCCATCGCCGCTTTGCGCTCGCGCCTGGGCCGCCACGTTCCCGCGATTCTCGCCACCGCCGATCGCAGCCCCGAGGTGCGCGACGCGGCCGCGGTGGCGGACGTCGCCCTGCTCAACAAGCCGCTGAAACCCGCGCCCTTGCGCGCCCAGCTCGCGCGCTGCCTTGCGCTGCGCGCGGCGGCGGAATAGGAGCGGGGGCGCGCTCCTCAAGGGGTGCTTCCTCTCCGCCGCCGCGAGCCTGCAATGACCCCTGCCCAGCACCCCTTTGACGACATCCGCGCCCTGCTGCGCGATCTGCCACGACCCGACGATAAAGCTATCGCCGAGGCGAAGGCGCGCGAGGGGCAACTGACGAAGCCCGCCGGTTCGCTGGGGCGGCTGGAGGAGATCGCGGAATTTCTGGCCTCTTGGCAGGGCGGCAAACCGCATGTCGAGGCGCCGCTGGTCGCTGTCTTCGCCGGCAATCATGGCGTCGTCGCCCAGGGCGTTTCGCCGTTCCCCGCTTCGGTGACTTCAGCGATGGTCGCGAATTTTCAGCACGGCGGCGCGGCGATCAACCAGATCTGCAAGACGTTCGACATTTCGCTCAAGGTCTATGAGCTCGCGCTGGAGCAGCCAACCGGCGACATCACGCAAGAGGCGGCGCTAGATGAGCGCGCCTGCGCCGCGACGATGGCGTTCGGCATGGAAGCGCTGGCTTCCAAGCCCGACCTTCTCTGCCTCGGCGAAATGGGCATCGGCAATACGACCGTCGCGGCGGCAATCTATTGCGCCTTGTTCGGCGGCGATCCGGAAGAATGGGTCGGGCGCGGCACGGGCGTCGACGACGCCGGTCTCAAGCGCAAAGCCGATGCCGTGCGCTGCGCTCTCGCGCTCAACGAGGGCGAGCTCGACGATCCACTCGAAGTGCTGCGCCGCCTTGGCGGTCGCGAAATCGCGGCGATGACCGGCGCTATTCTTGCCGCGCGCGTCCAGCGGACCCCGGTGTTGCTCGACGGCTTTGTCGTCTGCTCCGCCGCGGCGGTGCTGCACGCGCTGGATCCCGGCCTCATCGACCACTGCCTCGCCGCGCATGTCTCGGCTGAGAACGCGCATCATCGCGCGCTGCGCGAACTCAACAAGGCGCCGCTGCTGAGCCTCGGCATGAGGCTGGGAGAGGGTTCGGGCGCGGCGCTCGCGGTCGGCGTCTGCAAGGCCGCCGTCGCCTGTCACAACGGCATGGCGACCTTCGCCGAAGCGGGCGTCGCGGGCAAGGAATAGCCCGTCGGCGCTCGCCGCGAGTTACATGCCGCCCAGATGCTCGGCGACCGAGAAGATGTCCTTGTCGCCGCGGCCGCTGATGTTGACGACCATCAGGTGATCCTTCGCCCGCTTCGCGGCGAGGTCGCCGACCCTAGCGAGCGCATGAGCGGGCTCGAGCGCGGGAATGATGCCCTCCAGCTTCGAGCAGAGCTGGAACGCCTCCAGCGCTTCCTTGTCGGTCGCCGACAGATAGGTCACGCGTCCGGTCTCGTGCAGCCAGGAATGTTCCGGGCCGATGCCCGGATAGTCGAGGCCGGCGGAGATCGAGTGACCCTCGTTGATCTGGCCGTCCTCGTTCATCAGCAAATAGGTGCGATTGCCGTGCAACACGCCAGGCCGTCCGCCCGAAATTGAGGCGGCGTGGCCGTCGGGCACTTGCAGGCCGTGGCCCGCAGCCTCGACGCCGAACATCTCGACGCCGCGATCGTCGAGGAAGGGATGAAACAGGCCGATCGCGTTCGAGCCGCCGCCGATGCAGGCGACGAGACTATCCGGTGGACGACCTTCCAACTCCTGCATCTGCGTCCGCGTCTCGTGGCCGATGACGCTTTGGAAATCGCGCACCATCGCGGGGTAGGGATGCGGTCCGGCCGCGGTGCCGATGCAATAGAAAGTGTCGGCGACATTGGTCACCCAGTCGCGCAGCGCTTCGTTCATCGCATCCTTCAAAGTCCGCGCGCCCGACTGCACGGGCACGACCTCGGCGCCAAGCATCTTCATACGAAAGACGTTCGGCTTCTGCCGCTCGACGTCGACCGCGCCCATGTAGACGACGCAGGGCAGTCCGAAGCGCGCGCAGGCGGTGGCGGTGGCGACGCCATGCTGGCCAGCACCGGTTTCGGCGATGATGCGCGTCTTGCCCATGCGTCGCGCGAGCAGAATCTGGCCGATGACGTTGTTGATCTTGTGCGAGCCGGTGTGGTTGAGCTCCTCGCGCTTGAAGTAGATCTTTGCGCCGCCGAAATGCTCGGTCATGCGTTCGGCGAAATAGAGCGGGCTCGGGCGGCCGATATAGTGCTTGTGAAAATGCGCCATCTCGGCCTGATAGCTCGGGTCGGTCTTCGCCGCCTTGTAGGCCTCCTCCAGCGACAGGATCAGCGGCATCAGCGTTTCCGCGACGAATCGGCCGCCGAAAATGCCGAAATGTCCGCGCTCGTCGGGGCCGTTGCGGAACGAATTGGGGCTATCGATCTTGGTCATGATGGGCTCCCGATTATCGTCGCTCGCCGTCGAGGACGGCGCGGGCCTGTTGGAATCCCTCGCGCGCGGCGGCGACGAAGGCCTTGATCTTTTCGATGTCCTTCACTCCGGGCGCGCTCTCTACGCCGGAGGAGACGTCGACCCCGCGCACCCCCGAAAGCCGTATCGCCTCGGCGACGTTGCCGGCCTCGAGCCCGCCGGACAACAGCCAGGGTTTGCGCGGATGGAAATTCGCCGCGAGGCGCCAATCGAACGGCACGCCGTTGCCGCCGGGCAGGACGGCGCCCTTCGGCGGTTTGGCGTCGATCAGCAGCGCGTCCGCGGCCCGCTTGTATTCATCGGCGCGAGCGAAGTCGGCGGCGTCCGCGACGCCGATCGCCTTGATCGCGGAGACGCCGAACCGGCGCTGGATTTCGGCGACCCGCTCCGGGCTCTCGCTTCCGTGCAATTGCAGATAGTTGGGCGCGGTCGCCGCGACGATCGCCGCCAGCGTTTCGTCATCGGCGTCGACGCTGAGGGCGACGATCTCGGCGCGCCCGCGCGCGCGCGCGGCCAGCGCCTTCGCCTGTTCGTAGCCCACGCAGCGCGGGCTCCTGGCGAAGAAAACGAATCCCACCATGTCGGCTTCGGCGCGCAGCGCCGCTTCCAGGGATTCGGCGGTCGTGAGGCCGCAAATCTTGATCGTCTCGGACATGCGCCTCTTTCCGACAGGCGCGAGCCGAAGTCAAAGGGCTCATTCCAGATCGAGCTTCGCCTTGCGCCGCACGAAGGCCGAATGGACCGGCGCGCCGGGAACGATGCGCCCATCGGGACCCCATTCGTCCATGCGGTTGAAGCGAATTCGCGCGCGCCCCGCGCAAGCCGGCAATTCGGCGCGAAAATCCTCGACGATCCCGGCGAGGCGCTTTTCGATTTCGGACGGATCGGAATAGCGCAGGCCCGCCTCGACGCCATAGGCGACGAATGGCGCCAGCACGTCGTAGCCGACATAGGCGAGCGAGAAATTGACTGGCCACAGCATCAGGTCGATGTCGCCGCTGCGACCGTCGTGGGCGTAAGTGGCGGCGCTGGTGCCGACCGTCACCGACAGCATCGCTTTTTTGCCGACGAACCGCCCCTTCTCGAAGCGTCGTTGGCTCGCATAAGCCGCGCCATAGGCGAGCACTCGGTCGAACCAACCCTTGAGCATCGCCGGCGGCATGTGCCACCACATCGGATATTGCAATACCAGGAGATCGGCGTGGTCCATCGCCGCGAGTTCGGCGGCGACGACTTTGGGCAGCGTGCCCGATTGCGAGGCGTGGCGCTGTTCGGTCTGCGCCTCGAAGCGCGTCGCATCCGCACGGTCGCGAAAATGCTCGCCGCGCTCGCAGGGGTCGAAGCCCGTCGCATAGAGATCGGAAACGGAAACACTCCAGCCCGAGGCCCGAAGCGCCTCGCCGCCCGAGCGCACGAGATGGCCGTTGAAGGATTTGGTTTCGGGATGGGCGAGAACGAAATGGGCGTGCATTTCAGGCGCCGCCGCTCTTTTTCCAAACCAGTATCGCCGCCGCGAGATCCTCGATCGCCGCGCCGACTGACTTGAACATGGTGATCTCGTCGGCGCCGCCGCGCCCCGGCGCGCCGTTGGCGAGCGTGGCGAGATCGGCGACGACATCGGACCTGGCGAGGGCGCCGCCGGCGATGGCGAGCGCGACGTCGCCTCCTTCGGTCAAGGCCGCGGGCGTGTCGACGAAGACACGTGCGCGCTTCAGCGCGAAGTCGTCCGTTTCGCGCATCGTCAAGTTGAAGGCTCCGACCAGATCGAGGTGTTGTCCCGGCCGCAGCCAGGCGCCGAGAATGAGCGGTTGCTGCGACAGCGTCGCGCAGGAGACGATGTCGGCCTCCCCGACCGCCGCTTGCAGATTTTCGACCGCGCGGGCGGCGAAACCCCGTTCGGCGAGGCGCGCGGCGACCCGCTTCGCGCCTTCCAGCCGATGGTTCCAGATCGCGACCGAGCGGATCGGACGCTGGCTCGCGTGCGCGCGCACCAGAAATTCGGAAAGCGCGCCGGCGCCGACCATCAGTAAGCGGCTTGCGTCCTCGCGCGCGAGATAGCGCGCGGCGAGCGCGGAGGCGGCGGCGGTGCGCCATTGCGTCAGTCGCGCGCCGTCGAGGACGGCTAGCGTCTCGCCCGTCACGCCCGACTGCAGCACATAGGTTCCGTGGATCGATGGCAAGTCGCGTGCGCCGTTGCCGGGAAAGACGTTGACGATCTTGACGCCGACGAAACTTCCGGCGGCGAAGCGCTCGTCGGTCCAAGCCGGCATCAACAAGTGCGTCGCGTCCGCCTCTCGCGTGCGGGCGATGGAATGGTGGTGCCGGACGGGCGCGACCATGCCGCCACGAAAGGCTTCGGCGAGCGCTTCCGTCAGCGCGGGAAAATCTAGCGCCGCGTCGATGTCGGCGGCGGAGAAGACTCGCATAGGTGTCGCCCTGGATCTCAGGCGCGCTTGGCGAGGGCGACGACCGGCGGCGTCGCCGCTTTGGCCGCGGCGAGGTCGGAGCGCAGTTTGTCCGTATCGGCGCGCAACGCGCGCAAGGCGCGCCGGTGCCGGCCCTGCGTCAGCCAAACCGCGAAGCCACCGGCGACGACCCCAAGCATCGCGGCGAGGATCAACGCGACGAACAACGGCATTTGCAGCGCAAAAGCCGGAATGTCGCCGCTCGGAAACGGATCGAAAGCGACGGTCACGATGTGCCGGTTGGCGAAGGCGAAAGCGAGAAACAGAATCGCGAGCGGCACGATTAGGATGAGTTTGAAGAAGCGAAGCATCGGGCCAAGCCGCCTTTTCATTTGCAGTGCGAGCGCAGCCTTGCCGAAGTCGGCGCAGCGCCAGAAAATCCGCGCCGTCAGCGATTGAGGCGCTCGCGCATTTCCTTGCCGGTCTTGAAGAACGGCACGCTCTTTTCCGTCACCTTCACCTTGTCGCCGGTGCGCGGATTGCGCCCCGTGCGCGCTTGCCTTTGTTTGGTCGAGAAAGCGCCGAAACCGCGTAGCTCGACGCGATCGCCGCGCGCAAGCGCCGAAGTAATCTCGCCCAGGATCGCGTCGACAATGTTCTCGATGTCTCTTTGGTAGAGATGCGAGTTGCGCGCGGCGAGGCGCTGAACGAGTTCCGACTTGATCACAATGACGTCCTCACGCAATTCGCGCGCAGCAAGGCTATTTTGCAGATTAGTCGCCGGTCGGCAATCGCCAAACGGAAACCAGCCCATCCAGCGGCGCGCCGGAATTCAGGAATTGATTTCGCACGGTTTGGGCGAGGCCGGCCGCGCCGAGGCTTTCGATGAGATCGGCCGCCAGGCTGGTGAACCGGAAACCGGCGACGCCGGAGTCGGGCCGCCAATCGCGCACCGGCAAGCCCTTGGCGACGCCCTTGGCGCTTTGCAGCCAATCGATCGCCTCGCGCTCGCCGCCAAGCGCGTCGGCGAGTTTCAGCGGTACGCTCTGACGACCGGTGAATACGCGCCCGTCGTCGATGCGCGCGAGTTCGTCCTCACTCATACCGCGCCGCGACTTGACCAGATCCTTGAACCAAGCGAACGAATCCGCGATCATGGAGGCAATGGCGTCGCGCGAGGCCTCGCTGGTTGGCTCGAAGCCGTTGGGTGTAGCCTTCAGAGGCGAAGACTTGATCGATTCGAGCTTGATGCCGACCTTGTCCATCAAGCCCGAGAAATTCGGATATTGCATCAACACGCCGATCGAGCCGACGATCGAATTGCCGCGCACGAAGATGCGATCCGATCCGAGCGCGGCGATATAGGCGCCGGAGGCCGCCATCGTGCCGACGACGGCGACGACCGGCTTCTTCGCGGCGACGCGGCGGATCTGCTCGTAGAGCACTTCCGCGCCTTCCGTCGTCCCGCCGGGGCTGTCGATCGTCAGCACCAAAGCGGCGGCGGAGGATTTTTCGATTTCGCGCAACGTCTTCAGGGTGGTTTCATCGCCGGTGATGACGCCCGAAATCGCCAGCCGCGCGATATGCGCGCCGGCAAGCTGATTGAGACCGGAAAAACGGAGGCCGAGCGCGAGAACGGCCAGCGCCGCCAGGGCCAGAGCGACGACGCGCCACCATGTCAGCTGGCGCCGCAATCGCCGGCGGTCGACAAGATAATCGGAGGCGGGAAAGGTCAAACGATACCTCTAAAACGCCTTGGGCGCGAACCGGCGCCGGATAGGCGATGTCGCCCAAATAATCCAACAATTATCGAACCGTAAACGCCCGGGCGCGCACAAGCAAGGCCGGCCGCGTTGGGGCGCGGCTTCGTCGCTTGACGTCGACAAGAGCCTCAAGCGGCGCCGCTGGGCGCGAATTGACCGGTCTTGCGGTAACGAAGCAGGTATTGCGGGGCGATCGCCTCCAAGCCTTGCGGCTCGACGCCAAGCCCCCGAAGCGTGCGCCCTTGCGCGGCCGCTTGGGACGAGACGACGTTGTCCTGGCGCAGCAAATCGATCTGATCGCGCGTCGTCGTCAGCACGGCCGGGAACAGGCCGAGCGATGCGGCGCCGGCGATCTCCGTCGAGCGGGCGATAAGGCGCGAGATCGAGAACGGCAGACCGACAAGCCCGCGCCGGCGCTCGGTGACGCGCAGCACGAATTCGACCGCATCGCGTAGAGTTAGAACCTCCGGCCCGCCAAGTTCGTAGGTCACGCCGGGCTTCACGCTTTCGTCGACCGCGCGCATCAGCGCGAGCGCGACGTCGCCGGCGAATACGGGTTGCAGCTTCGTCGCGCCGCCGCCAAACAACGGCAGCACCGGCATGACGCGCGCAAGGGCGGCGAAACGATTGAGGAATTCGTCCTCGGGGCCGAACACGACCGAGGGGCGCAACACGATCGTGTCAGCGAAAGCGGCGCGCGCGGCCTCCTCGCCGCGACCCTTGCTGGCGATATAAGCGTTAGCCGAAGTGGAATCGGCGCCGATGCCCGAGACATGCGCCAGCGCCCGCGCGCCCGCGGCCTTTGCGGCGCGCGCGATCGCCTCGACGCCGAAAACGTGCACCGCCTCGTAGCTCTGGCGCCCACTCTGGCTTTTCACGCCTGCGGCGTTGACGACGACCTCGGCCCCTTCGACCGCTGCAGCGACCGAGTCGGGATAGCGCAGATTGGCCTGCACCGGTTGCACTTGCCCTACCGAGCCCAGCGGCTGCAGGAACCCGGCGAGATCGGGCCGCCGCATCGCGGCGCGCACCCGCCAGCCCTGACGCGCGAACGCCCGGACGATATGGCGGCCGATAAAGCCCGAACCGCCGAAAATAGTGACGAGGCGGTCGCTGGAATAGGGAGTTTCAGCCATGGAGAAGCGCCTTCGCAATGCAGCAAATCGGCCCCTACATAGGCGAAGCCGGCGCGCCTGCATAGACGGCGAAATCGCCGCGACATTCAGCCGCGCTTGCGCGCCGCAATCACGGCGTCGGCCGCCTTGCCCGAAAGCTCGGCGAGGTGGTCGAACACGGTCTCGAAGGCGCCGACGCCCGCTGTAGCAGAGCGCAATTCGACGATCAGGTCGCCAATTTCGGCCTCGGGGATCAGCGCGCGAAGCGTCTCCCAGCCCGGCCAGCCGTCGCGCGCCTCAAAACCGAGATTTTGACCGCGCCGGGCGCTGACCAGCGCGCTCGCCCGCGCGAGCGCGTCCGAGGGCACGAATATCGAAACCGCGAGCACCGGCTCGAGCAGGATCGGCCGCGCTTTCGGCAGCGCCTCGGCGAGCGCCAGCTTGGCGGAAGCGCGGAACGCCATATCCGACGAATCGACGGTATGATAGGAGCCATCGAGCAGCGTCACCGCGACATCGACGACGGGAAAGCCGAGCGGCCCGCGCGCCATCGCGTCGCGGGCGCCCATTTCCACCGACGAGAAATATTGTCTCGGCACCGTGCCGCCGTGCACCTTCTCGGCGAAAGCGAAGCCCTCGCCGCGCCCGCGTGGGCTGACTTCAACCAACACATCGCCGAACTGGCCGTGTCCGCCCGATTGCTTTTTGTGTCGTCCGCGCACGGTGACGCTGTCGCGGATGGTTTCGCGATACGCGATCGTGGGCTTTTTGACATCGACCGCGACGCCGAAGCGGGCTGCGAGCCGTTCGCTGGTGACGCGCAGATGCATCTCGCCTTGACCAAACAGCTTCAATTCGCCCGACTCTTGATCGTGGACATGCAAGAGCGAGAAATCCTCGTCGGCAAGCTTGGCGAGCGCGGCGGCGAGCCGCACTTCGTCTTTGCGGTCGCGAACATGTATGGCGACCGATTGCGTCGGCGCCTGCGGTGCGGCGCGCGGCGCGGGCGCGGGCGCGACCTTGCCGTTCGCGAACCGGTCGTCGGTGGCAATGCTTTCGAGGCGCTGGAACGCGACCGTATCGCCTTCCTCGGCGCGGGAGATCTTCGACGATGTCGCGCCCGTCAGACGCGCGAGTCCGGCGATGCGCTCCTCGCCGCCGCGCGATCCCGTCACCAGCGCGCCGTCGGCGAAAGCGCCGCGCAGCACGCGTGCAAGCGACAATTTGCCGCCGTGGGCGGTGTGGACGGTGCGCACCACTTGCGCGAGGGCGGGGCCTTGCGCTTCGACGCCTAGGCGCCGCCGTGTCTGCTCGACGCCCGGCGCCTCGTGGCGCAACGCCTTCAGCAGACGCGTGACGCCATGTCCGGCGGTGGCCGAGCCCATCAGCAACGGCACGACAAGCCCCTCGCGCAATTCGCGCGCCAGATCGTCGAAGACGAGATCGCGCGGCGGGTCGATGTCGCTGATGAGTTGCTCCATCAGCGCGTTGTCGTAATCGGCGAGCCGTTCGAGCATGGAATAGCGCGCCTGCTTCTCGTCGAGCGCGACGCCGACCGGCATTTCGATCACCTGGGAGGGCGAGGATTCGCGATAGACGAAGGCGCGTTCGAGCGCGAGATCGACGAAACCGGTGGCGACGCCGTTCTCCCAGAGCGGAATCTGACGCAGCAGCAGCGGCGCGCGCGAGGCCGGCTGCAACAGCGCCAGCGCATCGCGCAGGCCGCCTCCCGCCAGATCGATTTTGTTGAGAAACAGCAGGCGCGGGATTTGCAATTCCTCGAGTTCGCGCATGATGACCTGCAACGCGGGCGTCTTGCGCGGATCGGCCTCGCAAACGACGACCGCCGCGTCGCATACTGGCAGCACATGGCGCATGTCGTGCATGAATTCGACGGAGCCGGGGCAGTCGAAGAAGGTCAGGCGGTCGCCCATATAGTCGACGTGGGCGATATTGGGTTCGACGCTCATCGCGTGCGCGCGCGCCTCAGGGCTGGAATCGCCGATGCTCGTGCCGTCGCGCACCGAACCCTGCCGCGCTGCGCCGCCGCCGCGCGCCAGCAGCCCTTCGAGGAGGGAGGTCTTGCCGCTTTGAAAGGGCCCGACGATCGCAATCAGCCGCGGTCCGGAAATTCGATGTTCGCCGTTCGCGGTCATCGTCGCCCCCGTCGTCGTTTGCCCGCCCCCGCGGCCCGAACCGTTTACGCCGGCCCGTCGTCGTTCCGTCACATGCTGGCAAAGCTGACGGCCCCGCGCAAGGCGGAGTTTTGGAGGCGGTAAATGGAGGCGCGGGGTAGCGATGACCAGGTTTCGCTGGAATTCCAGCACGAATGAACATTCTTGGCGGCGTCGTCGCCGACGCCGCCGATTTCGAGGGAGTTCGACCCGCCTCGCACAGGCTGACGCTACTGCAGCGCCTTCAACGGGATTGCGCCGGATGAGTTCCCGAAATCGATGGCGTTATTGCCAAAGCTCGACACGACCGCTCCGTTTGTGGCGGTGAAAACCGCGTTGCCGTCGGTGATCGTCGAAGCGTTCAGGTCGAGGGCCGCATTGGCGCCGTTCGCGACGATCGGCGTGTTCACGGAAGCGATCGAGCTGTGATCGAACATAACCCCCACCTGCGACGCGGTAGCCGGGCCGACAATGTTGATGCCAACGTTGGCGGCGTGGTGCAGGGAGCAGTTGGTAATGGTTGCCTTGAGACTTGAATTCGAGGCGCCGTTGGTCGAATTGTCTAAATTGATGAGCGCGCCCGTCGTGCTCGCGTTCAGCGAAACATCGCAATTTCGCATTGTGATTGACGCCGACGATCCACCTGTGGGAACTGCGTTCAGCTGATTCACCGTGTTGTTGGCGAGCGATCCGCCCTCGATGTCCAGAAAACTGAATTTCCCTGCGCCGTTGTTTGGCGTGTAGTTGATTCCATTCTGCGCGAAGCCGGAAATGGTGGTGTCGACGAGGCGAACGCCGAGACCCGAATTGAACTGGATGCCGTTGACGCCGCCGCCCAAGCCGCCGATGTTCAAACCCACGATCACGACGGCGTCGGTCGACGGGGCGGTGATGATAATTGCGTCCTGCCCGGACGGCGCCTGAATGCCGGCCGTGCCGACGCCGTTATTGATGATGCTGACGCCCTGAGTGATCGTAATCGGTCCGGGGCCGTAGGCGCCGGGGTCCTTGACGTCGATTTCCGCGTTGGCGGCGACATTCAGGAGGGCTTGGCTCAGGTGACGGCAGGGCGCCGTGATCGCGCCGCAGCTCCCGTTATCGACGCCGGCGCTCGAAATCCAGGCCTTGGACAGAGTTCCCGCCTGCGCGGACCCCGAGGTTAAGGCGAGCGCCGCAGCGGCGAGTTGGAAAATACCATTCGATCGACTTTGCATGAAGGCCCTCCGAAGTGTGTTGCAGCGTTTCACGGCGAACTGACGAGTCGCGATTTCTTGCCTGGTCCCGCCAAAGCTACAGCTAGGGCGCATCGTGAATGGGGTCAACACGACGCCCGTCTCGCGAGCGGACATGCGACCAAGCGTCGCCGTTTGCGCCGAGCGTTGACGCAGAGTTCGCAATCTAAGATGCTCCCTCATTGCAACGACGCGCTTCGATTATTGATTTGAAGGATCGCTGCAAAGTATAGTGGCGCGCTCGACGGGGCTGGCTCTGAACGGACCAGCCCGAAGACTTGAAAGGCGTCCTTGAAGTCGGCGTAACATTCGCGGCGGCGAGCCCGAGAAATTCTGCGCCGCAGGGTGGATTGGACCGGGCCGGGCGGTCGCAATGCAGAAGATTTTTTCCAAACGTTGCTCGTTCCTGGCTGCGTCTTCCGCAACTTCACGAATGACGGAATATCGATCGCGCCGAACATTGGCGCATCCAGCGTCGCCGTCACTGTCACCGACACCGCATTGGAGCAGAACGGCAACGACGGTTTCGATTTTATCGGCCTCTCCTACGCATCGAGTTCGATCAGCGGAACCCTCACGCGCGTTGAAGCGACCGGCAACGGAAACACTGGCGTCGACACGGTCGGCCACAACACGTTCGCGGTCGTGAACCTGGTCGCCAACGAAGTCGTGTCCAGTTTCAACGGGACGGGGTTCGCGAACAGGTACACTTTCGGGCTGTCGCTGTTTCGCTCCGCGGCGACGGGAAACGGGACCGGCGTCGCCTCGGTGAACGGCTACGTCCCCTACATGCATCAAGACAGTCTCATCGTCGGCAATGCCAACAATTTCTCCGGATTTTCCCCGAACGCAGGCGCCAACGGCCTCTACGGAGCCTCACGCCCCGCCTTGCGCGTCGGCCGCGCTCCATGAAACATTGGCCCTCGCTATCGGGCGGGGAGCGAATGGGCGAGGTCTATCTTGGGGTCGATGTGGGAACGCGCAGCGCGCGCGCGGGCGTGTTCGACGCCGGCGGCCGGCTGCTCGCGAGCGCGCGGCGCCAAATAGCGATCTGGCGCGAGCCCGGCGAGATCGTCGAACATTCGTCCGCGGACATCTGGAGCGCGTCATGCTCCGCAGCGCGCGAGGCGGTCGAGCGTTGTGGCGTGGATCCCGCATTGGTCGCCGGCGTCGGCTTCGACGCGACCTGCTCGCTCGTGGCGCTCGATGTCGATGGCCGCTCGCTGCCTGTCGGCCCGAGCGGCGAGGCGACGCGCGACACGATAGTTTGGATGGATCATCGCGCCGTCGCCGAAGCCGACGAAATCAACGCCGGACGCCATGAGGCGCTGCGTTATGTCGGGGGCGCGATCTCGCCGGAAATGCAGGCGCCGAAACTGCTCTGGCTCGCGCGCCACGCGCCCGAGACCTTCGCGCGCGCCGGGCATTTTCTCGATTTGACCGACTTCCTGACCTACCGCGCCACCGGATCGCTCGCGCGCTCGGCTTGCACCGTTACTTGCAAATGGACGTATCTCGCTCACGAGCGGCGCTGGTCGCGCGACTTTTTCGAGCGCATCGGCCTCGGCGCGCTGGCGAGCGATGGATTCGCGCGCATCGGCGCCGAGGTGGCGGAGCCCGGCGCGGCGCTCGCCGATGGGCTCACGCCGGAAGCGGCGCGCGCAATGGGACTGCGGCCGGGAACGCCGGTCGGCGCCGGGCTGATCGACGCCCACGCCGGCGCGATCGGAACGATCGGCGCTATCGGCGCGGCTCTTGGCGGCGCGGCGGGCGATCCGCGGCGCCGGCTGGGGCTGATTCTCGGCACCTCGTCCTGCTGCATGGCGGTCAGCGATGCGCCGTTATTCATTCCCGGGGTCTGGGGCCCGTACTATTCCGCACTGACGCCGGGCCAATGGCTTACCGAGGCGGGACAGAGCGCGTTCGGCGCGGCGATCGACCATCTGGTGCGAATGCACCCGGCTTTCCCTGCTTATGCGCTGCGCGCGGGCGATGGATTCGAGACCATGGAGCGTGAGATCGTCGCGCTGGCGGGCGGCGTTTCCGCGGCGGCGCGGCTCGCGCGCGACTTGCATGTGCTGCCGGATTTTCTCGGCAACCGTTCCCCGTTCGCCAATCCTTCGATGCGGGGGGCGATCATCGGACTGGATCTGTCCGAGGACGAGGCGAGCTTGCGCGCGCTCTATGTCGCCGGACTGTGCGGTCTCGCCCAGGGCATCGGTCAGATCATCCGTTCGCTCGAGGCGGGCGGCCACGCCTTCGACGAATTGCTCGTCAGCGGTGGGGCGGGGCGCAGCGCCCTGGTGCGCCAGATCATCGCCGACGCCACGGACAAGCGCGTTTGCGCGTCCGAGACGAGCGAGCCGGTGCTGCTCGGCGCAGCGATGCTCGGCGCCGTCGCAGCCGGACGTCACGACATGCGCGGCGCAATGGCGGCGATGTCGCGCGTCAGTCTCGTCGCCGAGCCCGCAGGCGGTCAGATCGCGGCGTTTCACGCGAGAAAGCGCCTCGCCTTCGAGGCGTTGCAGCAAGCCGAACAAAGTCTTCGCGAGGCGATGCGCGAGAGCGAAAGCCCCGGCCGGGCGCGGTCGGAATGGCCGGCGCTCGTCATATTCGATTGCGACGGCGTTCTGGTCGACAGCGAGGCGATCGCGCTCGCGCGCACGCGCGGCGCCTACGCGGGCCTCGGTCTAAAACTTGACGACGCGGAGGCGCGCGATCTCTTCCTCGGCCTCAGCCCGCGTTCGATCAAGGACAAGGTGGAACGCGCGCTCGGGGCGCCGCTGCCGCCCGATTTCCAGAGCCGTCTCGGGCGCGAAATCGTCGCCGATTTCGAGCGCGAACTCAAAGGCGTCGAAGGCGTGCGCGAGGCGCTGGCCGAGATAGGCGGGCGCTGGTGCGTCGCCTCGTCGAGCCCGATCGAGCGCACACGCGCCTCGCTGCGCATCGTCGGCTACGCCAGCGTCTTCGAACCGAATGTTTTCTCCGCCGCCGAGGTCGGGCGCGGCAAACCGGAGCCCGATCTCTTCCTGCACGCCGCGAGGCGGATGAACGTCGATCCCCGGCAATGTCTTGTCGTCGAGGACAGCGCCCCCGGCGTCATCGCGGCGCGTCGGGCGGGCATGGTCGCCTTCGGCTTCACCGGCGGCTCGCACGCGGGCGGCGGCGATTACGCCGCGAAGTTGCGCGAGGCGGGCGCGCAGCGGATATTCAAAGATATGCGCGACCTGCCGCGCCTGATCGCGCAGCAGCGGGAGCGCGTCAGGGAAACGCGAAGGAACGGGTTTGGCCAAGACATCTGAAGGGGAAAACGCGCGCATCGACGACGCCGCGCGCGCGGGCTGGCTCTATTACGTCGCCGGCAACACTCAGGACGAGATCGCGCGCAAGCTCGGCATTTCCCGACAGACGGCGCAACGTCTCGTTTCGCTCGCGATCGGCGAGCGCCTGATCAAGGTCCGGCTCGATCATCCGATCGCGCGCTGTATGGAGCTTTCGGCGGCGCTGCGTCAACGTTTCGATCTGCACTATTGCGAGGTCTCGCCGACCGATCCAACCTCGACGTCGTCGACGCTCGGCATCGCGCAGATCGCCGCGGCGGAAATGGAACGCTGGCTGCGCCGGCCCGAGCCGGTTGTCATCGGCATCGGCACCGGGCGCACCATGCGCGCGGTCGCCGACCAAATGCCGACGATGCAATGTCCGCAGCACAAGCTGGTCGCGCTCGTCGGCACGGGCAAGGTTGACGGTTCGGCCTCGTTTTACGACGTCATCATACGCCTGTCCGACACGGTGCGGGCCGCGCATTATCCGATGCCGCTGCCCGTCATTGCACGATCGAGCCAGGAGCGCGATCTGCTGATCGGACTGCCTTCGGTGAGCAGCGTGCTGGGTCTCGTCGAGCAGGCAGACGTGACTTTCGTCGGCATCGGCGCGCTCGGCGAAGGCTCGCCGCTGCTCAAAGACGGCTTCATCACAGCCGAGGAAAACGAGTCGCTGCGACGCGCCGGCGCCGTCGGCGAGATCACCGCCTGGGCGTTCGACTCGCATGGACGCCTGATCCAGGGCGGCGTCAACGACCGCGTTGTCAGCGCGCCGCTGCGCCAGCCGACCAAGCGTTTGATGATTGGCGTCGCGATGGGCGCGCAACGCCGCGCGGCGATCCGCGCCGCCCTGCACGGCCAACTCGTTTCCGGCCTGATCACCGACGAGGCGACCGCCGAAGCGCTTTTGCGACGCTGAGCCTTCGGCGGCGATTCGCCTGCCTCCGCTGGAGTTTTGCTGCATCGCAGCATCGAATCCGGGTTGACACTGTGCGCTTCATTGGCGAATATTCGCCCGCACTAATGGCAAATGCTCGCAAATGAGCGTGGCCCCGCAGATGGAGGAAACCTAGATGACGACTCTCGTAAAGAGTCTGCTTGGGGCTTGCGCCCTGACTGCCCTTTCGCTCTCCGCCTTCGCCGACACGACGCTGACGATCGCCACCGTCAACAACGGCGACATGGTCCGTATGCAGAAGTTGACCGACGACTTCACCAAGGCCAATCCCGACATCAAACTGAACTGGGTCACGCTCGAAGAGAACGTGCTGCGCCAGAAGGTGACGACGGATATCGCCACCAAGGGAGGACAGTTCGACGTGCTGACGATCGGCACTTACGAGGTTCCGATTTGGGGCAAGAAGGGTTGGCTGGTTCCGTTGACGAAGGTTGACGATCCCGACGATTTGCTCCCCGCCATCCGCTCCGGCCTGACAGTCGACGGCAAGCTCTATGCGTCGCCGTTCTACGGCGAAAGCTCGATGGTCATGTACCGTACGGACCTGATGGATAAGGCCGGGTTGAAGATGCCCGAGGCGCCGACCTGGACCTTCATCAAGGAGGCCGCCGACAAGATGACCGACAAGGCGTCGGGCACCTACGGCGTTTGCCTGCGCGGCAAGGCCGGCTGGGGCGAGAACATGGCGTTCCTGACCGCCACCGCCAACTCTTTCGGCGCGCGCTGGTTCGACGAGAAGTGGGAGCCGCAATTCAACACGCCGGAGTGGAAGAAGACGCTCGACTTCTACACCGAACTGATGAAGGCGGACGGCCCTCCCGGCGCTTCGTCCAATGGCTTCAACGAGAACCTCGCGCTGTTCAACTCGGGCAAGTGCGGCATGTGGATCGACGCCACGGTCGCGGCTTCGTTCGTCACCGGCAAGGACTCGAAGGTCGCCGACAAGGTCGGCTTCGCTCTGGCGCCGGACAACGGCTTGGGCAAGCGCGGCAACTGGCTGTGGGCGTGGTCGCTGGCGATTCCCGCGGGCTCGCAGAAGGTCGACGCCGCCGAGAAATTCGTCTCCTGGGCGACCTCGAAGCATTACACCGAACTCGTCGCTTCCAAGGAAGGTTGGGCCAACGTGCCTCCGGGCACGCGCAAGTCGCTCTACGCCAACCCCGAATACGCCAAGGTGCCGTTCGCCAAGATGACGTTGGACTCGATCGACTCGGCTGATCCGACGCATCCGACCGTGAAGCCGGTTCCTTATGTCGGCGTGCAGTTCGTCGCCATCCCGGAATTTGCCGGCATCGCCACCGACGTCGGCCAGGACTTCTCCGCCGCCCTCGCCGGTTCCATGACCGACGACCAGGCTCTGGCGAAGGCGCAGGCGAGCGCCGAAGCGGCCATGAAGAAGGCCGGCTACATCAAGTGATCGCCGACTGAAGCTTTAGGCCGCGAGCCGGTCTAAGGGACGTCCTCCCCGTCCCATTCCTCCCCCCGCGAGGGGGGAGGAGAACGGGAGGTCGCGAAGAGATCGAAGAGGATCGGTCGTCGGGCGCGAAATGCGCGCGCGGGAGGGAGCTTCTGCCCTTGAAGGCGACGGCTTCGCCGAACCCCGACAACGTCGAAAGGCCATCGCCATGGCGACGCAGCAAACCAACACAGCCGGGCGCCTGCTCGTCGCCCCGTCCGTCATCCTGCTGTTTCTGTGGATGATCGTGCCGCTTATCATGACAATCTATTTTTCGACCTTGAATTACAATCTGCTCGATCCCGAGGCCAAGCGCTTCATCGGCATCGGCAATTATCTCGACTTTCTATCCGACCCCGACTTTCTCGGCGCGTTGCGTAACACGCTGGTGTTGGTGATTTCCGTTCTCGTGCTGAGCGTCGTCGGCGGCATCCTCGTCGCGCTGCTGATGGACCAGCCGATCTGGGGTCAGAACGTCGTGCGCGTCATGGTGATCGCGCCGTTCTTCGTCATGCCCACGGTCAGCGCGCTGATCTGGAAGAACATGTTGATGAACCCGGTCTCCGGCCTGTTCGCCTGGATCGCGACGTCGCTCGGGCTTCCCGCGATTGACTGGTTCACTAACTATCCCATGCTGGCTGTCGTGTTGATCGTCACCTGGCAATGGCTGCCGTTCGCGAGCCTCATCTTGCTGACCGCCTTGCAGTCGCTCGACGAGGAGCAGAAGGAAGCCGCGCAGCTCGACGGCGCCGGGCCGCTCCCATATTTCTTCTACATCGTGTTGCCGCACATCGCGCGCGCGATCACTGTCGTCATCCTGATCGAGACGATCTTCCTGCTCAACGTATTCGCGGAAATTCGCGTCACCACGAACGGCGGGCCTTCGACCACCAACATCCCGTTCCGAATCTTCGAACTCGCCACCAACGCCAACGACGTCGGCGGCGCGGCGGCGGGCGGCATCGTCGCGGTCGTGCTCGCCAATATCGTCGCCTTCTTCCTGGTCAGGATGATTGGCAAGAACCTGGAGGCCTGAGCCATGGCGCGCAGACAATCGACCGGGCGACAGCTCGGCATGACGATCGCCGCCTGGACGGTCGGATTCCTGATCTTCTTTCCGATCCTCTGGATGTTCCTGACCAGCTTCAAGACCGAAGCGGACGCCTATGCGATCCCGCCGAAGTTCCTGTTCTTCCATTGGACGACAGCGAATTATGTCGAGGTGCAGTCGCGTGTGAATTACTATCTGCATGCCTACAATTCGATTGTACTTTCCGTCGGCGCCAATGTCGCGGGCCTGATTCTGGCGATCCCGGCCGCCTGGTCGATGGCCTTCGCGCCGTCCAAGCGCACGAAAGACCTGTTGATGTGGATGCTCTCGACCAAGATGATGCCGGGCGCGGGCGTCTTCATGGCGATCTATTTCCTTTATTTGCAGGCGCATCTGCTCGACAGCTTGTGGGGCGTCGGCTTCCTCCTGATGATGGCCAATCTGCCAATCATCGTCTGGATGCTCTATACCTACTTCAAGGAAATCCCGGTCGATATTCTCGAAGCCGCGCGCATGGACGGCGCCTCGCTGATGAACGAGATCGTCTACGTGCTGACGCCGATGGCGGTTCCGGGCATCGCCTCGACGATGCTGCTGTCAGTGATCCTGTCCTGGAACGAAGCGTTCTGGACCCTCAATCTGACCAACGTCAATGCGGCGCCGCTGACCAATATGATCGCCTCGTTCTCCAGTCCCGAGGGCGACTTCTGGGCGCTGCTCTCGGCCGCCTCGGTGCTGGCGATCGCCCCCATCCTCATCATTGGCTGGTTCTCGCAGAAACAACTGGTGCGCGGCCTCACGTTCGGCGCGGTGAAATAGCCTGAAGAATTCAAACCAGGGTCATAAATCATGGGCAGCATCGAACTCAAGCAAGTGCGCAAGGACTTCGGCGCCGTTTCTGTCATCAACGGCGTCGACTTGAAGATCGAGGACGGCGAGTTCGCGGTGTTCGTCGGTCCGTCCGGCTGCGGCAAGTCCACGCTGCTGCGTCTCATCGCCGGCCTGGAGGACGTATCGTCCGGGCAAGTCCTTATCGACGGCAAGGACGCCACGAACATCGGTCCGTCGCAGCGCGGCCTCTCGATGGTGTTTCAGTCCTATGCGCTCTATCCGCACATGAGCGTACGCGGCAACATCGCTTTCGCGCTGAAAATGGCCAAGCAGTCGCCGGAAGTGATCGATCAAAAAGTCAAGAAGGCGGCGGCGACGCTCAACCTGACCGATTATCTCGAGCGCAAGCCGCGCCAGCTCTCTGGCGGCCAGCGCCAGCGGGTCGCCATCGGCCGCGCGATCGTTCGTGAACCCAAGGCGTTCCTGTTCGACGAGCCGCTCTCCAATCTCGACGCGGCTCTGCGCGTGCAGATGCGATTGGAGATCGGCGATCTGCATCACGCGTTGAAGACAACGATGATCTATGTCACGCACGATCAAGTTGAGGCGATGACGATGGCCGACAAGATCGTGGTGCTCGACAAGGGCTCGGTCGCCCAGGTCGGCTCGCCGCTCGAGCTCTACAATGCGCCCAACAGCCTGTTTGTCGCCAAGTTCATCGGCTCGCCGACGATGAACATTGTCGGCGGCGCTTCGGCGCAAAAGCGCAATGCGACGTCGATCGGAATTCGCCCTGAGCATCTCGAGACCTCCGCGACAACGGGCGAGTGGAAGGGCAAAGTGCGCATCGCCGAGCATCTGGGCTCCGATACGTTCGTCTATGTCGAAGTCGAAGGGGTCGGAGCGATGACGGTGCGCCAGGACGGGGAATCGCCGCATCGCCCGGGCGATACGATCTTCCTTACGCCTCAGGAGTCGCGCCTGCATCGCTTCGACGCCGGGGGGCGCCGGCTCGGTTGAGCCCCAGCTTCGACTACGGTCGCTAACAAATCAGATAATCGGATTGAGAGTCATGAGCGTCAAGTTGTCGGCCGCCTCGCTTCAGCGTCTGCCGAGGAATGTCGCGGCGCCGAAATACGATCGCGGCGGCGTCAGCGCCGGAGTGCTTCATTATGGGGTCGGCAATTTTCATCGCGCGCATCAAGCGGTCTATCTCGACGATTTATTCAATCTGGGCATCGACTTTAGTTGGGGAATCGTCGGCGCCGGCGTGCGCGCTACCGACGAGATCGTTCGTCAGAAGCTCGGCGAGCAGGATTGGCTGACCACCGTCGTGGAGCAGGAAGCTGAAGCGAGCGAAGCCCGCGTGATCGGCGCCATGATCGATTTCGTCAAGCCCGGCGACATCGAGGCCAATCTCGCGCGTCTGAGCGATCCGGCGATCCGCATCGTCTCGCTGACCATTACCGAGGGCGGCTATTATATCGACCCAGCGACCCAGCGTTTCGACGCCGGCGCCGCCGACATTGTCCACGACGCCGGCCACTTCGAGGCGCCCAAGACCGCCTTCGGCCTGATCGCCGCGGGCTTGAAGCGCCGCCGCGCCAAGGGCGTAGCGCCGTTCACGGTGATGTCCTGCGACAACATTCCGGGCAATGGCCACGTGACCCAGAACGCGGTCATCGGTCTTGCCGCACTCGCCGATCCCGAACTCGCGCGTTGGATCGAGGCGAATGTCGCCTTTCCCAATTCGATGGTCGACCGCATAACCCCCGCGACCTCCGACCGCGAACGCGAAATCCTTCGCGAGCAATTCGGCGTCGAGGACAATTGGCCGGTGTTTTGCGAAGCGTTCCGGCAATGGGTGGTCGAGGACCGTTTTCCTGCAGGACGCCCGGCGCTCGAGAAGGTCGGTGTCACTTTTACCGGCGATGTCGCGCCCTATGAGTTGATGAAGATCCGCATTCTCAACGGGGGGCACGCGGCGATCGCCTATCCAGCCGCGTTGCTCGACATCCATTTCGTTCATGAGGCGATGGAGGACGCGCAGATCGCGGCGTTTCTCGAAGAGGTGACTCGGCGCGAGATCATTCCGGTGGTGCCGCCGCCGCCGAGCGTCGATCTCGACGGCTATCGCGCCAAGGTCGCGAGCCGATTCGCCAATCCGAAAATCGGCGACACGATCACGCGCCTGTGCCTCGACGGCTCCAACCGGCAACCGAAGTTCATCTTGCCTTCCGTCGCCGACCGTCTGCGCGCGGGCGCCGACATCAAGGGCTTGGCGCTCGTCTCAGCGCTTTGGTGTCGGTATTGCCACGGCGAAACCGAGAGCGGCAAGGCGATCGCGCCCAACGATCCGAACTGGGATCGCTTGCAGGCGGCGGCCAAGCGCGCGCGCCACGACCCGGCCGCCTATCTCGAAATGAAGGACATTTTCGGCGACGCGGCGACCAACCTAACCTATGTCGCCGCATTCAGCGGCGCGCTGAATAAGCTCTGGTCGCGCGGCGTGCGCGCGACGCTCGACGATTATCTCAAAGGACTTTGAAGCGATGCGCGCGCTCGTACTGGAACGCAAAAGCGAGCTATCGCTCCGGGATATCGACCTGCCGCGCGAGGTCGGGCCGGGCCAGATCAAGATCGCCATTCATACCGTCGGCGTCTGCGGCTCCGATGTGCATTATTACACGCATGGCCGCATCGGTCCCTATGTCGTCAACGCGCCGATGGTGCTCGGCCACGAGGGCGCGGGAACGGTGATCGAGGTCGGCGCGGGCGTCGAAGCCTTCAAGATCGGCGATCGCGTCTGCATGGAGCCGGGCGTGCCCAATCTCGCTTCGCGCGCTTCCAAGCTCGGCATCTACAATGTCGATCCGGCGGTCCAGTTCTGGGCGACGCCGCCGATCCATGGCATCCTGACCCCCGAGGTCGTGCATCCCGCCGCTTTCACCTACAAGCTGCCCGAGAATGTTTCTTTCGCGGAAGGGGCGATGGTGGAGCCGTTCGCCATCGGCATGCAGGCGGCGGCGCGCGCGCGAATCGCGCCTGGCGACGTCGGCGCCGTGATCGGTGCCGGGCCGATCGGAATCATGGTCGCGCTTGCTGCGCTCGCGGGCGGCTGCGCGAAGGTTTTCGTCGCCGATTTCGCCAAGGAGAAGCTCGCCATCGCCGCTCGCTATTCCGGCATTGTTCCCGTCGATGTCGCCAGGGAGCCGATTGCGATGGCGGTGGCTCGCGCGACCGATGGGTGGGGCGCGGACGTCGTGTTCGAGGCGAGCGGCAGTCCAAAGGCCTTCGCCGACATCTTCGACATCGCGCGCCCCGGCGGGGCGGTGGTGCTGGTCGGCTTGCCCGTGGCGCCCGTGCAGATCGACGTTCCCGGCGCGATCTCGAAGGAATTACGAATCGAGACCGTGTTTCGTTACGCCAATATCTTCGACCGCGCGCTCAATCTCATCGCATCCGGCAAGGTCGATCTGAAGCCGCTGATTACGGGCGTTTTCGCCTTCGAGGATAGCGTCAAGGCTTTCGAGCGCGCGGCGAGAGGACTGCCGAGCGACGTCAAGCTACAAATCGAGATGCCGGCGCGATAGCTCCCGAGCTTGACGGCGACGAAGTCGGGGCGTCGACTGTTCGCGGCGCTCGTCGCCGGATCAAAGTCAGGAGAGCCGTCATGCAAAAGCGTGCTTTCATCGCCTTCGCCCTCGTTCTCGGCGTCGTTCCCGCTGTAGCGCGCGCCGACGCGCAAGGTCCGTCCGCGCTCGCGCTCGCGGGTGTCGTCTCCGTACACGACGGCGCGCTCAGCGCCGCCAAGCGCCACTTGGTCGCGAGACTGTTCGCCGGCCAGACCCCTCCGGGAGCGGTCATTTCCGTGAAGGCCGACAAAATCGTTTGCCGCATCAGCGACGTGGCGATCGTCCAGCGTTCCTGCGCGCTGACTTTCGGCGCCCATACCGTCAATTTGACCGGGCGCCTCGCCAATGAGCTTTACGCTACGATCGGCGAAGCGGGCGTTCCGCCGGACGGGGCGGCAGGGTCGATCTTCGAGGCGTTGCATGGCCTCGACTGCAAGCTCGAACCTAACGTCATCAGGCAAAATGCGGGCGGCGGCGCGAGCTGCGCGTTCACGCCGGGGCCTTGACGAGGGCCAGCGCTCGCCATCGGCGTCCGGCCCGTTCTTGTCGCCGCGCGCTGCTTTTCTGCTAGTATGCCCTCGCGGTTCACATTCCATTCGCGTGGCTTCGATTCGATGGCGTCCAATCCCGACATCCGACTGCTGACGTCTCCCCGTATTTTCCTGATCGGGATGACGTGCTTTCTCCTGCTGGTCGGGTTCGCCGTGCTGGCGCTATACAAGCCGATCGCGCTCGCTTTTGGCGCCAATCCCGGCCTCAATGGGCTGATCATCGGCGTATTGCTGATCGGTTCCGTATTCGCTTTTCGCCAGGTTTTCCGATTGTTTCGGGAAATCCGTTGGGTCAATTCGCTCGTTTCGACGAGCGCCGAGGCGCGCGCGCCGATCTTGCTCGCTCCGATGGCGACCCTGCTGAACGCGGGGGCCGGCGCGCGCGGCCTCTCCACCATGACGACGCGCGCGATCCTTGATTCGGTCGGAACCCGCCTCGACGAGGGGCGCGAACTCAACCGCTATCTCGTCGGCCTTCTGGTGTTCCTCGGCCTGCTCGGCACGTTCTGGGGCCTGCTGGAGACCGTGCATTCGATCAGCGGCGTGATCGACAGCATGAAGACCGGCGCCGATACGACGACGATGTTCGACGATCTGAAAAGCGGCCTCTCCGCGCCGATCGCCGGCATGAGCATATCCTTCACCTCGTCGCTGTTCGGCCTCGCCGGTTCGCTGATCCTCGGCTTTCTCGATTTGCAGGCGGGCCAGGCGCAGAATCGCTTTTACACCGAGCTGGAGGATTTCCTCGCCAGCCACGTCGAGACCTCGGCGCCCGTCACCGAACCGGCGGCGCCCAAGTCGGCGGTCCCCGAACCCAACGATCAGCGTAAGAGCGCGGCAGCGATGGCGGGCCTGGCCGAGGGCATCCAGGCGCTGGTGACGCATATGCGCCAGGAGCAGCAGCAGGTGCGCGATTGGGTCGAGGCCCAGGCCGAACAACAGCAGGACATACGACGGCTGCTGCGCCGGCTCGCCGGCGAGAGCGAGAAGATCTGAGGGAAGCCGAACATGGCGCTCGGACGCGGCCGTCGCATCGAAAACGTCAATTATTGGCCCGGCTTCGTCGACGCGCTGTCGACGATGCTGCTCGTAATCATCTTCTTGTTGTCGGTTTTCATGCTGGCGCAATTTTTCCTTTCGCGCGAAGTGACGGGCAAGGACACGGCGCTGGCGCGGCTCAATCAGCAGATCGAGGAGCTGACCAGTCTGCTGGCGATGGAGCGCACGCAAAAGAACGCCGACGAGGGCAAGATCAGTTCGCTGGTGGCGACGCTCGACGATGCGCGCAAAGCGCAGCAGAAACTGCAAGGCGACGCGGCGGCGGGCGGCGCGGGCGCCGAGGCCGAGGCCAACAAAGCCAATGCGGCGATGGGCGCGCTCGACGCGCAAAAGCAGATCACGGCCCGCGCTCTCGCCCAGGTCGATATCCTCAACCAACAGATCGCCGCGCTGCGCAAGCAACTCGCGGCCATTCAGGACGCGCTCGACGCCTCGCAGGGCAGCAATCGCGAGTCGCAGGAGAAGATCGCCGATCTCGGCCAGAGACTGAACATCGCGCTGGCGCAGAAGGTGCAGGAGCTTTCCCGCTACCGCTCCGACTTCTTCGGTCGTCTGCGGCAGATCCTGGGCGCGCGCCCCGACATTCGCGTAGTGGGCGACCGCTTCGTGTTCGAATCCTCGGTGCTGTTCGAATCGGCCAAGGCGGACATCAGCCCCTCCGGGCGCCAGTCGCTCGACAGCCTCGCCGGCGCCGTGCTCGATCTCGAACGCGAAATCCCGCCCGATATTCCCTGGATCCTGCGCATCGATGGGCACACCGACGCCAAGGCGATCACCGGCGGCGCCTTCAAGTCGAATTGGGAACTCTCCAGCGCGCGGGCGATCTCGGTGGTGCAATATCTGATCTCGAAGGGCGTCGAGCCGCGCTATCTGGCCGCCGCGGGCTTCGGCGAATTCCAACCGATCGACAGCGGAACCGACGACGCGGCGCTGGCGCGCAACCGGCGCATCGAACTCAAGCTGACCGAGCGCTGAGCGCCCTGGTCAAGGTCTGAGTCGCATCAGACAGGACGCCAGCGAGCCTTCGAGCGCGGTCGCGGGGGCGGGGACCGGCGCGCCGGAACGCGCCGCGCGTCGCGCCGCCGCGGGCGTGACGCCATAGGCCTCCTCAAATGCGCGAGCGAATGTGACGAGGCTCTTGAATCCGACGCCATAGGCGGTCGGCGCGACGCGGCGGTCGGCGAGGGCGGGGTCGGTGAGGATGGCGTGCGCCCGCTCGATCCGTCGCTTGCGGATAAAGGAGGCGACGCCGCCGACCGGCTCGAATAGCCGATACAGCGTCGCCCGCGAGAGGCCGAACGTTTTGGCGAGCGAATCGGCGTCGAGCTTGGGCGAGGTCAGATTACGGTCGATGTGACGGCGAAGGCTGACGAACGTGTCGAGCGGGCCGGGCTCGCCGCTGATTCGCGCCGGCGCCAGCGCGCGGGCGGTGAGATCGACGACGCCGAGCGCCAGCGCATCGAGATCGGCGGCTGCGCAGCGCGACGCTGAAGCGGCCAGCGAGCGCAGGCAGGCGCCGATCAGCGCCGCCGCGGGCGCGCCGCTCCGGACGACCCAGCCATGCAGGTCGCCCTCCTCGCCGAGCGCGCGCGAAAGCACGGACCGAGCGAGCCAGAGCGTGATGTCCGCCGCCGGGTCTTCGCGCGGGGCGGCTCGCCATTCCAGGGTCTGCGTCAGATCGAGAAAGACTAAGTCGCCGGCCTCGGCCGCGAAAGCCGCTGCGCCGGCGAGGCCCGTCGCGCGGCCGGCGGCGACGAGCCGGATCGCGACGACGTCCGCGCGAGCGCAAGCGATTTCGCGCCGCGCTCGCAAAAGCGCGTAGGGCTGGCGGGCCGTGACCTCGCTGAGGACGAATCGCTCGGTCGCCCGAAAGCGCATTTCGGCGACGGGGTCGGCTTGCTCGGACGGGGCGATTTCGAAAGCGGGAGTGAAGGAGCGGCGAAG
>JBBIIT010000038.1:0-33143 GCA_037446355.1 Beijerinckiaceae bacterium
CGTCATCGGCTGGATCGGCGCCAAGCTCGACGAACTCGCGCGCTACGCCAGCGACGCCACCGCCGGCGGCGGTTTGCAGAGCGCGGACTATTTGATGCTGCAAATGCTCAACCGCGAAATTCCGGTGCTGACGCATTTCCGCAATTCGCGCTACGTTCATCCTGAGCGCCTTTACGAGGAGTTGCTGCGCGTCGCCGGCGAGTTGGCGACTTTCGCGACCCAGGATCGGCGCGCGCGCGAATATACCGCCTACGACCACAACGAACTGGAAAGCACGTTCGCGCCGCTGCTGCGCGACATCCAGGATTTCCTGAGCGCGCGGCTCGACCGCCGCGCTATCCGGCTCGAACTGATCGAGCGGGCGCCGAACGCGTTCATCTCGACCATCAAGGACCGAACGCTGTTCCGCAACGCGACGCTGGTGCTGGAGGTTTCGGCCCGCCGGCCGTTGACGGAAATCCAGCAAAACCTGCCCGCGTTCCTGAAAATCGGGCCGAACACCAAAATGAACGAGATCGTGCACGCCCATCTGCCCGGCGTCGCGCTCGTGCATCTGCCTACGCCGCCGCCACAGATCCGCGCGATCACAGACCACGTCTATTTCTATCTCGACCGCACCTCGCCGCTGTGGCCGGAATTCAGCGTCGCGACGGCGATCGGCATGCATTTCGCCGGCGACTGGCCAGAGCTGCAAATGGAGCTGTGGGCGGTCAGGGAAGATCGACGATGAGCGACCCCGACGATCCGTTCGGTCGTCGCGACCGAACCATCATCCGCCCCAATCCTGGGGGGCGGCGGCCTTCGCCCTCGCCCGGCGCGCCGGCGCCCGCCTCGACAGGGGGGCAGCCGCCCGCCGCCGCGCCCCGCTCGGGCGTTCAATATCCGACGCCGACCGCCTCCGACGCCGACACTTGGATGAACGCCGCCAACCGGCCGGGCGTCTCGCCCTACTTCCAGGCGAGTTCCGCGCCGGCGCCGATGACGCCAGCGCCGGTCATGCCGCACGTCTCGGCGGATCTCGTCAGCGTCGCCGCCGATCCGATGATGCGCGCCGCCTCGTCGCTGCTGCTGCTGCTTGGCAGGTTGCGCGCCTCGCTCTCGCACGCGCGCGCCGGTCAATTAATGGATCAAGTCGCGCAGGCGATCCAGCAGTTCGAGCGCGAAGCGCGCGCCAGCGGAGCGCACGCCGATCAGGTCGTCGCCGCCAAATATGCGCTGGCCGCGACGGCCGACGATATCGTTCAGAACTTGCCGGGCGACGGCGGCGGCGTCTGGACTCAATACAGCATGTTGGTGAGATTTTTCTCGGAGCGCACCGGCGGCGTTAAGTTTTTTCAGGAACTTGAACGCGCCAAGCAGAGCCCGGCGGTCAACCGCGGCCTGCTCGAACTGATGCACGCCTGCCTCAGCCTCGGCTTCGAGGGCGTTTACCGCGCCTCGGGAGGCGCCGGCGCGCTACAAGGCCTGCGGCGCGATCTCTACGAGACCATCCGGCGCGCTTCACCCAAGCTCAACGACGAATTGTCGCCGCACTGGCGCGGCCAGACGATCGCGGTCGCCGGCAGTCGGTTTCAGGTTCCGGTCTGGTCGATCGCGGCGGCGGCGGCGGCGATCCTGTTCGCCGTCTATCTGGTGCTGCGCAATCTGCTGAGCGGGCAGGCCGAGGCGCTGGCGTTGCAAATGGCCGCCGTCCACCCGGTCGGCGAAATGACGATTGCGCGCGAGACGGCGGTGGCGCCGCCGCCCGCGCCGAAGCCGCGCGCCTCAACCCAACTGGAGCGCATTCGTTCGGCCCTCGCCGACGAAATCATCGCCGGCAAGGTCAGCGCCGACCAGACTGCGACCTCGATCGTAGTTCGGATCGGCAGCCTCGTATTGTTCCCGTCCGGCGGCGCCAAGGCGAACGACAGTTTCGCGCCGATCGCCAAGAAGATCGCGGCCTCGCTCGATAAGGAGCCGGGCGACATCCGGATCGACGGCTTCACTGATGGCGACCCGATCAAGACGGTTGCGTTTCCTTCCAACTTCGAGCTGTCGCAGGCGCGCGCCAAATCGGTCGCCGCGATGCTGAAGCCGAATCTGGCCAAGCCCGATCGAGTGACCGCAACCGGCAAGGGCGCGGATAATCCGATCGCGCCGAACGACACCGAAGCGAACAAATCCAAGAACCGACGGGTCGAAATTTCGATCCCGCGCGCCGATTGAACGCCAACTGCATCGAAATCCGCCGCCTAGGCGGAAACGGGGTCAATTGATGACTTGGGTGGGATGGCTTTGGATCGGGTTTAGCCTGTTGGCCGCGCTGGTGTTCGCGGTGCTTGTCTGGGTCGGCGGCCCGCTGATTTCGATCGGCGAGGATCAACCACTCGAAAGCGCGGCGGTTCGGCTGATCGTCATCGTCCTGATCTTCCTGATCGTGGGCGGGATCGTGGCCTGGCGGACGATTAAGCGCCTGCGCGCCGCCGCCGCGCTCGAAAAGGCGATGACCCAGCCGGCCGCCGAGGAGAGCGACGCGCCGGTGCTGAAAGAGCGGATGCAGGACGCGCTGGCGACGCTGAAGCGGGCCGCCGGCGGCTCCGCCAGCGCCCTTTACGATCTGCCCTGGTATCTGATCATCGGCCCGCCCGGCGCTGGCAAGACGACCGCGCTGATCAACTCCGGACTGAAGTTTCCGCTCGCCGGCGGCGCCTCCGCGCGGGCCGTGCAGGGCATCGGCGGCACGCGCTATTGTGATTGGTGGTTCACCGATCAGGCCGTGCTGATTGATACCGCCGGGCGCTACACGACGCAGGACTCCGACGCGCAGCTCGATCGGCGCAGTTGGCTCGCTTTCCTTGACTTGCTCAAGTCCAACCGGCCGCGCCAGCCAATCAATGGCGTTCTGGTCGCGATCAGTATCGCCGATGTGCTCGGCCTGCCCGCCGCCGAGGTCGGCGCGCACGCGGACGCGATCCGCAAACGATTGAACGAACTGCACGACGAATTGAAGGTCGATTTTCCGGTTTACGCCGTGTTCACGAAAATGGACCTCGTCGTCGGCTTCACTCAGTTCTTCGCCGATCTCGACGAGAGCCAGCGCCAGGCGGTATGGGGCGCGACGTTCCAGACCGCGGACAAGCGCGCGAACAGGGTGGGCGACGTCCCCGCGGAACTCGACCTGCTGATTCAGCGCCTCGACGAGCGGATGCCTGACCGATTGCAATTCGAGCCTGACCTTCGCGCGCGCGCAATTTTGTTTGGCCTGCCCGCCCAACTCGGCGCGATCCGAAAGCCGATGTCGGATTTCCTCAACCGCATCTTCGAGCCGACCCGCTATCAGACCAGCGCGACTTTGCGCGGCTTCTACTTCACCTCCGGCACACAGGAGGGGACGCCGTTCGACGCGGTCATCGGCGCTTTGCAGCGCAGCTATGGCGTCGACGACATCGGCGTGGCCGCGTTTTCCGGGCCCGGGAAAAGCTACTTCCTGCATGACCTGCTGACCAAGTTGGTGTTCGGCGAGGCGGGTTGGGTCTCGACCAATATCGCGGCGGTGCGGCGCAATTTCCTCGCGCGCACCGCCGCGTTCGTGCTGCTCGGCGTCGCGAGCCTTGCCCTGCTTGGGCTCTGGTGGGGCAGCTATTCGCGCAACGTCGCGCTGATCGACGCGACCCGCGCCGGCGTCCAGGGCTACGCCGCGGCGGCGGCGGCGCTGATCAAGCAGACCAACGTATCCGATCCCGATGTGCGCCCGGTTTACGAGTTGATCGACGCGCTGCCAAATCTTCCCGCCGGCTACGTCCATCGCAAGGAGTCCTCGTCGCTCGCCGCCACTTTCGGACTCGATCAGCGTCCGCGCGTGCTCGACGCGTCGACGGCGATCTATCAGGATGCGCTAGAGCGGCTAATGCGGCCGCGCCTGATCCTTTCGCTGGAACAGCAGATTCAGAAGAACATCGCCGATCCCACCTACGTCTATGAGGCGCTCAAGGTCTATCTGATGCTTGGCGGCAAGGCCCCGAGCGTCGACAAGGCGCTGATCGTCAGTTGGTTCGCGCGCGACTGGGAGGAGCGGCTATTCCCGGGGGCGCCCTACGCGCAGGGGCGCGCTCGTCTGCGCGACCATCTGCAAGCGATGCTCGACATGGATCAGGGCGGGCCGGTGAAGGTCTCGCTCAACGGCCCGTTGGTTGAGCAAGCGCAATCGACGCTCGCTCGGATGCGGGTTGCGGAGCGCGCCTACACCCTGCTGAAGGCAGCTTCGCACAACGAGCCGATCGAAGACTGGAATGCCTCGCAGCGCGGCGGACCCGACATGGCGCTGGTGTTCGAAGCCGCAAACGGCGCGAATCTCGACACCGTGCGCGTGCCCGCCTTCTTCACATACGACGGCTTTTACGTCGGACTGCTCGATCACATGACGACAATCGCCGACGCGTTGCAGAAAGAAAACTGGGTGCTCGGCCCGTCTGGCGACCAAGGCGCGGTCAAGCAGCAATACGCCAGCCTATTTCCCGATCTACTCGACCTCTACGGTCGCGATTTCATCGCGGCGTGGAACGCCGCGCTCGGCAATCTGCAACTGCGCCCGCTGCTCGCCGGCAAACCGAAATATCTGGCGCTGAGCGCGGCCTCGGCCCCGACCTCGCCGATCCGTCAAATTTTCGAATCGGTGCGCGATCAGACCGCGCTGACGCGCGAACGCAAAGCGGCGACCGGCGCCGATCAGGCCAAAAAAGACGCGGAAAAAGCGGCGCTCAGCCGACTGAACTCGCCCGGCCGCACGGCGATCGATCTCGCGCTGAAGTCGCAACGGCGCGCCGGCGATCCGCCCGCCGAGGCGCCGGGCGCCGCGATCGAGAGCAATTTCAAAGCGTTCCAAATCCTTGTCGATGGCCAGCCGGGCGCACGGCCGATCGATGCGCTGCTCGCCAATCTCAACGAACTCTATCGGCAGTTGACGCTCGCCGCGACCAACCCGACGCAATCGAAGCAAGCGCTCGATCAGGCGCAGGTGCAGGTCGCCAGTCTGCGCGCGAACGTCACACGGTTGCCGCAGCCGCTGGCCGGCATGATGGACAAAGTGGCGAGCGACGCGGCTGGCGACGCGGCGGCCAGCTCGATCGCGCAACTCTCGGACGCGATGGCGCAAGAAGTGACCGCGCCATGCCAGCAAATCGTCGCCAACCGCTACCCGTTCTCGCCCAAAAGCGATCGCGATACGCCGCTGGCCGATTTCGCGCGGCTTTTCGCGCCAAACGGCGTTATCGACCGGTTCTTCGCGACCAATCTGGCGCCGCTTGTCAATCTGACCTCGAAAACCTGGGTCTGGCGGCCGAACGTCGCCGCAAGCCGCAAGCTTTCGGACGCCACGCTCAGGCAATTTCAATCCGCCGCCGAAATTCGCGACGCATTTTTCGCGACCGGCGGCGCGATCCCCAACATCAGCCTGGATGTGAAGATGCTGACGCTGAACGGCAATGCGCAATCGGCGACGCTGCTGGTGAACGGCGCCTCGATCCTGAGCCAGACCGGCTCCAACGCCGGCGCGGCGCTGCAATGGCCTGGAGCCGGCTCGGCCGGCGCTTCCATCACGCTGGCGCCCGAACTGCCGGACCAGAAATCGACGTTGGAGCGCACCGGCGCCTGGGCGCTGTTTCGGCTGATCGACGCGGGCGTCGTCACACCGCGCGGCAACGCGATCAGCGTCGGCTTCGTGGTTGGCGGGCGCGACGTTTCCTATCAGTTCGGTGCGGCTTCGCTGAACAATCCGCTGACGTTGCCGGCGCTGCGGCAGTTCAAATGCCCGAACGGATTGTGAGGCGCGATGGCGGGACTGTTCGGAAAATTGCCCGCCAAGCGCGACTTCGTCGCCGTCGGCGCCTCGCGCCGCTTCCTCGAGGCCTGGGAGCCGTGGCTGCAGGCGAGCCTCGCCACCTCGCGCCAGATGCTGGGCGTCGGCTGGACCGAGGCCTTCAACCGCGCGCCGATCTGGCGGTTTTGGCTGGGCGCCGATTTCTGCGGCGAGGCGACAATCGGCGCGCTAATGCCGTCGGTCGACGGCGCGGGGCGCTCGTTTCCGCTCGCCGTTTTCACAGGCGAGGGCGACGCTTCGCTGCCGCCGCCCGAAATCGATTCCAACGACGCCTGGTGTGAGGGCGCCGAGGCGGTGCTGCTCGACGCGCTCTCGCCGGATGCGGATTTCGAAGCGCTGGCGCGGCGGGTCGCTTCGTTGCCGGCGCCCGCCTTGCAGGATCGCGCGCCCGAACTCTCCGGGCTCGTCGAATTGCGAGAAGGCGCGGTGCTGGCGCGCGACATCGATCGGCAGTTGACCCTGGCGTTTCGCGCCGCGCGGCGCTTCGGGCATCGCAGCGCGTTCGCGGCGCAGAGTTTCTGGTGGACGATCGGCGGCGAAGGCTTTCCCGCCATGGCGCTTTCGTCGATCGGAATGCCGCCGCCGACGCGGTACGCCGATTTTCTGACTGGGGCGTTCGAGCCGGCCGCAGGCGAGGGAGCGGCGCATGGCGGGTAACCTCGGCTTTCGCTCGGCCTGGGCGAGCGACGTCGGCAAGAAGCGGACGCTGAACGAGGACGCCGCGCTGGCGCGCCCGGAAATCGGACTTTGGGCTGTCGCTGACGGCATGGGCGGCCACGGCGGCGGCGACGTCGCGAGCCAGGCCTTGATCGAGGCTTTCGCCAAGATCCCTTCGCCGACCTCGGCCTCCGCGCTGCTCGACGAATTCGAGGCGCGCGTCGGCGAAGTCAACACCGCTTTGCGCGAACAGGCGCGCATTCTCGGACGCCCGGTGATCGGGACGACGCTCGCGGCGCTGCTGATCTACGACGCGCATTTCGCCTGCGTCTGGTGCGGCGACAGCCGCGTCTATCGGTTGCGCGACGGCGCATTGAGACAATTGTCGCACGATCATTCGGAAGTGCAGGATCTGGTCGATCGCGGCGTGCTCGACAAGTCGGAAGCGAAATCCTGGCCGCGCGGCAATATCGTGACGCGCGCGATCGGCGCCGCCGAGCAGGCCGAGCTCGAGATTCTCGACGGGCCGGCGATGGCTGGCGACAAGTATTTGATATGCAGCGACGGCCTGACCGCCCATGTCGAGGACCACGAGATCGCCGCCTATCTTGGCGGCGTCGATCCGCAGGCGATTTGCGACAGTCTGATCACGCTGACCTTGCAACGCGGCGCGGTCGACAACGTCTCCGTGATCGCGATCCTGTGCGAGGACGCCGGCGTCACCGTCCTTTCGCCCGGCGCGCGCGCGCACGGTCCGTCGAAGGCCTGAGTCGCCTCAATGCACGGCCGCGTCGAGCGCGGCGTCGATTTGCGCCTTGTAGGCGGGGAATGCGGCGATTTCGGCGTCGCTCGGCCTTGTCGCGGCGAGCGGGTTGACGGGGGGTGTCGGCGCGCCCGCTGTCGGCGCGCTTGCCTGCACCTCGGCGCCCAAATGCGGCAACGGATCGACCGGCGCACCGCCGACGTAGAACTCAAAATGCAAATGCGGGCCTGTCGAAAGACCGGTGTTGCCCGACAGTGCGACTATGTCCCCCTCTTTGACCTCGGCGCCTGGCTTGATCGAAGCGGGGATCTCGGAGAGATGGGAATAGGACGTCTCGAAGCCGTGGTGCTGGATGCGGATGTGATTGCCGAAGCCCTGGACCGGACCCGCAATCTCGATCTTGCCATCCGCCGAGGCGCGCACCTGAGAGCCGACCGCCGCGCCGAAATCGATGCCCGCATGTAGCCGCAGGATGTGCAGGATCGGGTGGAATCGCATACCGAACAGCGAAGTGACCGGCGCGCCCTTGATCGGCGCCAGAATGCCGCCGACGCCGACGGCTCCGCTCTCGCCGAGCGAAGCGGGCGCGGAACCCGACGGCCCGGCTCCGGGCGTGGCGCCTTTCGGATCGTAGCAGCGATAGCCGCCGTCGGCCGCCTCGAATCCATAGCAATTGAATTCGCCGGCCGAGCCGGTCAGGCCGATGAAAACGACCTTGCCGATCGTCTTCGAGCGGCCACGAAAATCGCGCGCGTAGAGCACCCGAAACACTTCGTCGCTCGGCAGCGCCGATTTCAGATCGACCAACCGTCCGAGCAATTGGATCGCTTCGCGCACCACCGCCTCCGGCATACCGTTGCGAAGCCCGGCGCTGTAGACGCCATCGGCCAGATCGAATCGCACGCCGAGATTGGCGGCGGGCGTTTCGTCGAGTGCGCCGTCGGGAACCGCCGGACGCGCCGCCTCGCCGTAGAAGCCGCTCTCGAACAGCGCGACCGCGCCGACGTATTCGCGGTTCTCCCAGATCGCGAGTTGGGTGACGGGATAAGCGCCTGCCGCGTTCAGCGCGCCAAAGGCGAGCGCGAAACTGTTGGCCGGCAATGTCTGCACGTTGAAGGCGGCCTTGGCCGCGGATTCGACCGCCCGCGCGCTGTCGTCGGCGAAGCCTTCGGCGATCAAGAGATCAGAGACTTTTTCCGCGACAACGGTTTTAATTATGGACTGTTTGAGCGCCGGGCGCGCGGGGGTAGCGACCTCGAGCGGGTTGCTGTTGGCGTTGGTCAGCCATTGTGCGCCGGCGTCGGGCGGCGTATCGGCGCCGCCGTCATCGTCGGAGGCTTCCGAAGCAACGGCGGCGCCGTCGGCGGCGCTAGCGCTGATCGCCGCGGCGTTGAGGGCGAGTTGAGCGGCGAGCGCGTCCGCCTCCTGGCCGGAATCCGGAAATTTGCCCATGTAGCCGCCATTGGTCGAGATCAGCGTCGCACTGGTGAAGAAACCGACCGCTTCAGCCTTCGAGGCGTTCGGCGCCAATCGGACCGGCAAGGTGAAATGAGTTTCGCGCGGCGCGACCACCGCGCCACGGCGCACGATTACCGGGTCGCCCGGCAAGTCGATGATTGTCGAAAGCTTGACCGCCGCCGGCGCGGGGGCTCGTTTTGGCTCGGCCGTCGTCGCCGGTTCGCCAACCGGCGAGCGCTGCAGCCACAGCCGCGAAGCGATCAACGCCACGCTCGCGCAGAAGATCGCGACCGCGACCGCCAATAGAATCGCACCGCCGCGACGGCTCATGCGAACGACGCCTGCGCGCCGTCGAGACCCGTGCGCGCTGTCGAGGAACTGTCGATTGACAAGGAGCCTCTCTCCCGTATTTGGCGAATTCGGCGCGCGCCGAAGCGCCTGCGATCAGATTATCGCGGCGCCGCGAATTGCGCGAGGGGAACCTCGGATCACGCGGCCGCCTTGACAGCGAACGGCGCGCCCGCCATGCGAGGGGCGATCGTCGCGACGGGATTTTGGCCATGACGGAGCGGAGCCGAATGACGCGCGCGCAAGGCCGACGCGGGGGCCTGGTGTTGCTGTTCGCCGCGCTTATGCTGGTGACGGTCGGCCGACCCGCATGGGCGGAAAGCCGGGTAGCGCTGGTGATCGGAAATGGCGGCTACAAATCGGTCGCCGAACTCGCCAACCCGCCCAACGACGCTCGCGATGTCGGTGACGCGCTTAAGGCGCTCGGCTTCGACGTCAGGGTGGCGATCGACGCCGATCAGGCCCGAATGCTGCAATTGATCGGTGAGTTCGGCAAGAAAGCGGCCAAAGCGGACGTCTCGCTGTTCTATTACGGAGGCCACGGTCTCCAGGTGGCGGCGCACAACTATCTGGTGCCAACCGACGCCGAGTTCCGTTCGGTCGAGGACATCGACAAGCGCACGGTGCATTTCGACGACGTGCTGGCGGCGCAGGCGCAAGGCGACGGCATTCATCTGATTTTCCTCGACGCATGCCGCAACAATCCCGTCAAAGGCCTGAACGTTCCGCTACAGTCCGCGGGGCTCGCGCGCGTCGGCAACGCCGCCGGTTTTCTGATTGGCTTCGCCACCCAGCCCGACAATGTCGCCTTCGACGGCGGCGGTCGCAACAGTCCGTTCGCGCAGGCGTTCCTCGGCCACATCGCGACGCCAGGCTCTGACATTTCCAGTATGATGATCGCGGTCCGACGTGACGTGATCTCAGCCACCGGCGGTCAGCAAGTGCCGTGGGAAAATTCGTCGCTGACACGGCAGTTCTATTTCGCCGGCCAAAGCGCGGCCGACGCTTCGCCCGAACTGCTGCTCTGGCAACTGGCGGCCGAGCAGCATGATCGCAACATCCTGTCCATCTATCTCGACCGCTATCCCAAGGGCGCTCATTCGGAGGACGCACGCGCGCTGCTCGCGCAGGCGCCGAATGCCGGCGGCGTCGCGCGGAAGGGTGACGCGACAATCGAGGACGACCTTTGGCGCCTCGCGCTGAGTTCGCGCGAGCGCGCGCTCACCGAACTCTATCTGGCGCGCTATCCCAATGGACTGCACGTTCAGGACGCCGACGCCTTGTTGGCGAGCCTGCGCGCGGCGGAATCGTCCGCGAAAGAGGCCTCGATCGTCTGCGAACGGCTCGCCACCGTGCCGGCCGACGCCACCGCCGGCGCCGCGGGCGTCGATTTCGCGGGCCTCGCCGCGCACGCGGCCGACGCGGTCGACGCCTGTCAGCGCGCCGCGAGCGAACATCCCCAGATCGCCCATTTCGACGCGCTGCTGGCGCGCGCGCTGCTCGCTTCGGGCCGTTTCGATGACGCGATCGCGCGCTACCGCAAAGCGGCCGACGCGGGCGACGGCCGCGCCATGGTCAGCCTCGGTTTGCTTATGGAGGCGGGCGATCACGTCCCCAAAGACATCAAAGGCGCCTACAAGCTTTATGAAAAGGCCGCCGATCGCGGCAACGCCGATGGCGCGATCAACCTCGGTTTCGCGCTCGCGCAAGGCAAGTTCGTCGAAAAGGACATGCCGCGCGCGTTCGCGTTGTTCCAAAAAGCGTCGCAGGCCGGCTCGGCGCGCGCCACCTACGATCTGGCGACGCTGATAAGCTCTGGCGTCGGCGGCAAGGCGACCGAGGCGCTGGATCTATTCAAACAAGCGGCGAGCCTGGGCGAGCCGACCGCCTATCGCGCGGCGGCGGTATTGCTCGACGAGGGTCGCAGCGCGCCGAAGGACCCGTCTGGCGCCGCCGTTGAGATGTTGCGCTGCGTCGGCGCCGATTCGGGCGAGTGTCTGGCCGAACTAACCGGCCGCGCGCCGTCGTGGTCGGTCGAAACCCTCAAGGCGATCCAGACGCGATTGAAGGCCGCCGGCTATTATTCCGGCCCCATCAACGGACGCGGCGGGCCGGACCTTGCTTCCGCGCTCAAGCAATGGCGCCTGCTCGGGCCGCCAAGCAAGTCTTGATCGAGGCGATTCCTGGCCGACGGCGCACTCAGTCGAGCAAGTGGGTTTCGACGCGCCGGTTTTCCGGGCTGTAAGGATCGGCGACGCGGGGCTTGGTCTTGCCGAAGCCGTGCGCGACCAGCGTGGCCGGGTCGACGCCGAGCGTAGCGAGATATTCGACAACCGCTTTCGCGCGTCGTTCGGACAGGCCAAGGTTGTACTCCTCGGCGCCGGTGGCGTCGGTGTGGCCGTCGATTTCGAACTTCGAGCCTTTCAACTGCGGGTCGAGCAGCGCCTTGGCGAACTGCGAGAGATTCTCACGCGCCGCCGCTGTTATCTGATCTGAATTGAATTCGAAATTGACCAACAGGTCGAATCGGGTCGCCGCCTGCGCGCCGCAGTCAGGATCGGTCTGGAAACAGAGCTTGCGCGGTCCGCCCAGATTTTTCGCGGCCTTCTCCTTAGAGAAAATGTCGAGAACCTTGTTCGCCGTATAGGCCGGATCGGCGTGAGCCGGCGCGATCGCGGCCAGTGAGCCGGTCGCAAAGAGGACGGTCGCGCTGACGGCGCAGAGCCAAGACGTGCGCATGTGCCACTCCTTCGTCGCTCCGCTGCGCGGAGCATTGTGTGTATGCCGCTCGAACCCGCCGGCGTCAAACCTCAGTCCGTTTCGGGCGCGTCGCATCGGCGTTCCGAGCGCTTCGATGAAAGTTTACGGTCTGGCGCACCTGTTTCCGGTTCCTTGCGCCGAGAGATAGCGACAGGCATGATCGAGGGCCTCCGGGCGGGAGATGGAGCGCGGCGAGGGCGGAGCGGACTTTGGCGGACAAGACCGTATTTCAGCCGGCCTCCGGGGGCGTGCTTGTGGGCACGCGCCTCAACGGCATGTACGAGATCGAGCGCCTGATCGCCAAGGGCGGCATGGGCGAGGTCTACAAAGGCTTCAACATCCAGACCGGCGATCCTGTCGCGATCAAGATGATCCGGCCCGAAATGTCGGGCAACCCCGATGCGCTGGCGCTGTTCCGGCGCGAGGCGTCGACCCTGCACAACCTGCAACACGAGGCGATCGTCCGCTATTTTGTGTTTTCGGTCGATCCCGATCTGCAACGCGCCTATCTGGCGATGGAGTTCGTCGACGGTCCCTCGCTGACCGATCGGTTGGCGCGCGGCCCGCTCGGCGTCGACGAGGTCCGCGTGCTGATGGCCCGCGTGGCGCCCGCCCTCGACGCCGCGCACGCGCTCGGCGTCATCCACCGCGACATCTCTTCCGACAATTTCATCCTGCCCGACGGCGACGTGCGCAAGGCCAAAGTGATCGACTTCGGCATCGCGCGCTCGCGGCGGCCGAACGAGGGCACGATCATCGGCGACGGCTTCGCCGGCAAATACAATTATGTTTCGCCCGAGCAACTCGGGCTGGCGGGCGGCGAGGTGACGGCCAAGTCCGATATCTACAGCCTCGGGCTCGTGCTCGCCGAGGCGCTGCGCGGGCGCCCGATCGACATGGGCGGGTCACAGGTCGAGATCATCGAGAAGCGTCGCAAAGTTCCCGACCTCTCCGACATTCCCGCCGCGTTCCAGCCGCTGCTGCAGTCAATGTTGCAACCCGATCCCGCCGATCGGCCGGCGAGCCTGGCCGCGCTCGTCAGCGGCGATCGCGGCGGCGGCGCGCCAACTCCATTGAACCCGGACGCTTCGGCCGGCGGAGTGGGGGGCAAGGTTCTGGCCGCGATCGCGGCCGTGCTGATCGTCGCCAGCCTGGCCGGGGTTGGCTACGTGTTCCGCGATCAGGCGCTCGGCTGGCTGAAGCCGGCAGCGCCGACGCCCGTCGCCACCGGCGCCGCGATTCACACACTGCCGCCGCCGTTGGGCGGCGAAACCCCGACCACGACGCCCGAATCGAGTGCGTCCGCGCCGCCGAGCCCCACGCCGACGAACATGGACTCCGGCGTCATCACGCCAAATCCGACGCCGACTTCGAGCAAAACGCCCGGGCTGGCCGAATTGCTCGACGAAATGCCGCCGCGCGCGCCGCTGACGCTGTTTACACTGCCTGCGGCCACCGTCGGGACGCCCTATCGTGCAGCGATCCCCGCGTTTGCCGACCCAAGCCACAAAGGTCTGACTTTGCAGGCTGATTCGCCGCCGGAAGGGATGAGCCTGCAAGACCGCGGCGACGGCTCAAGCGAATTGACGGGCGCGCCGACCAAGCCGGGCGCAACCACTTTTGTCATCACCGCCACCAACCGGAACGGGCGTAGCGCCAGAATGCCGGCGACGATCGCGGTCGGCGCCGTCGCCACGACCGGTTCGCGGCCGCCTATTGCGACGCCAAGCGCGACCTCGCCCCCGCCGGTCGCGCAACCGCGGGCGCCAACGCCGTCGCAGTCGAGCGTCGTGCTCGCCGACGCCGTGGCGGGCCGCGACTACAACGCCGCGCTGCCGCCTTTTCGCGGCAGTCCCGACGCACGTGGGCTCGCTTTGCATGTTGAACCCAATCCGCCGGAGGGACTGACCTTCGCCGACAGCGGCGGCGGGTTCAGCCAACTTTCCGGCAAGCCTGCGCAGCCGGGCGCCTTCGGTTTCGACGTGGTGGCGATCGATGCGAACGGCGCCAGCGGTCGGATGACGATCAAGCTGATCGTCGCGCCGCCGCCGCCGCCGGTCGCGAACGCGACGTCCAATCATCCGGCGAAGGGCGCCGCTTTGCTGACTGGCTACGATGGCGGCGGCTGTTTCGTCGCGCGGGCGCGGGACGCGAACGGCGATCCCAATTCGATCGACGCCGTCGGCGCCGATCGCGCCGCGTTCTCGCGTTTCGAGGCGGCCTACAAGCGCGAAGTCGGCGTCGAGCCTGATATCGCGGCCAAGTTGATTGTCTCGGCTCAATGCCCCGCCGTCGCGCTGATGAAGCTTTCAGCGGATGCCGCCCTTGCCTCGCCGACCATCGAACTGGCGACGCTTGACGTCGGCGCCGGGCATCCGCTCGCCGGCGCCGTGCGTGGTTTGGCGGGGCGCAAACTCACATTGCTCGTCATCGATAACGATGGTGACGCACATCTGCTGCCGAGCGTGATCGCCCCGACGGGCGACGCGGCCACGTTCAGCGTTCCTCTGACCGGCGACGCACAATCGATTGGTCCATTGCAGATGCTGCTGGCGATCGCCTCGGACGCGCCGCTGCCGGCTTTCGAACATTTCCGGCCCGAGGCGGTCGGCGATCTAGCGCCCAAGCTGCTCGCCGACTGGGCGAAGGTTGGCGCGGTCGCGAACGTCGCGTTTTTCAAACTCACGAAATAGCGGCGATCAAGGCGCCGGCGTCAAAACATAAGCGCAAGTTTCCAGCATTTTGTTTGGCCGCGAGTTTGCTTGCGCCGGCTCGCCGGCCGTGACCGGCGTCGCCAGATCGACGATCATGCCCTGCGGAATCGCCTGAATGTTGGCCCCGATTCCTCGGCTCTTGCCGATCAGCTTTTCGCGCAGCGCGTATTTCGGCCCGAGTTCCAGCCGCCGGCCCTGGCTCTCGGCGAGCGCGGTCTTGAGTTGGTCGAGGAACGGAGTCGCCTCACGCGCGGTGGCGAGGATGATCGTTTCGCCGCCCGACTCGGTCGCGACGGGAATGTTGGCGTCGGGCGCGGTGGCCAGATCGCGCACCGCCCCGGCGCGGGTTTCGCCGAACGCGTAGAGGCGTGATTGCAGAAGGCCGGCGTGACCGATCCGAAAGGTCGCGGAAGGCCCAACCGGGACTCGATCGTTCGGCGCTAGCGGCGTCAGAATCGGCTCGTCGGTCGGACCGGGAAATGCGGGATCGGTGAGCCAGACCTGCCACGAGCAGGCGCTCGCCGGGTCGGCGCCGCCCAGTTGCGGCTGCATCCAGGCTCGCACGGTTCGGGCTGCGGCGGGATTGTCTAGCGCCTGTGCGCCGACGCGCGCCGCCAATTCGCGCTCGCTCGGCTCGAGCCGCGCCACGATTTGCGCCAATCTGGCGAGCGCGTCTTCGCGGTTAGGGGCCGCGATCACCCAGCGCACCCGGCTGGCGTCGCGAAATTGACGCAGCTTTTCAACGAAAATCGCGATATCGGCGTCGCTTTCGAGCTCGAGCGGTCGCGCCGTCGCCGCGTTGGCGAAGCCGTACGCGGCGAGGACGAACAGCATCGCCGCGAATGTCTTTGGCCAGCGGGCGGCGCCGGCGTCAGCCCGGGCAAGTGGAGGCGTCATTGGTCACCTTGAACTGGTAGTCGATCACGTTGCCGAGCTTGTCGGCCAGAAACGACGCGGTGGTCGTCAGCACCGCGGCCCCGCTGAGACCTTTCAACGCCGCGCGCAACTCCGTCTGGAGGACGCTGGCGCCGACGTCAGGATTGCGGGTGGCGACAATGAATATTCGCACTTCGTCCTGGAGGGGTTCGATCGGGATCGCGGCGGTCAGAACAGAGTTCGGATCACGTTCGACAGCGCCGACTTGCTTGAATCGCGCGGCGTCGAGGATCACCGGGTCGGCGGCGCGCGAAACCGAGGCGACGAAAAGTCGCGCCGGCCGCCACCGGGCGACGATCGGCCAGCGATCGCGCGCGCTGACCCTAAAAATCAAAGTCTCGCCGCCGATCACCACGGGTTCACGCTGCGCGTCGAAACAGGGCGCCAGCGCGTCGAGCTTATCGGTCGCGGCGTCGTAGCGGGCGCGGCGCGGCGCGGAAGGGTCTGGCTCGGCGCCGATTCGGGTGGTCGCCGGCATGAAAGCAAGTTCGATCGGCGCTCGCGCGAGCGCGTACGCGCTGAACCAGAGCGCGGCGACCGCGGCGAACGTCGCCGCGCCGGCGAGCGCGCGGCGGGGCGTGACGATCTCGGGAATAGCGAACGGACCGAGGGTCGGTTCGAGATCGTCCAGCGAATCGACGTAGACGACTTCGAACGCAGCGCCGATGCTCGCCGCCTCGTCGGCCAGTCTAGCCAGTGTCGAAGCCTCAACGTCGGCGAGCGCGCGTCCGTCGCCGCCGTTGCGTGGCAGGGCGACGATCAAGCGCTGGCCAGCGAGCAGCTTGCGATGTTGGACGATGTAGTCCCCGATCAGCGCCAGCTTGCCGCGAATGCCGCCGACCGGACTGACCCTGACCGACAGCGCGCCCGGCGTCGAAGGCAGCACGATCTCACCGGTCGCGAAGATCACGGCGGCGTCCCGGCCGAACGCCTGACAGAGCGCGGCGATAGCCAAGCCGAGGCCGGCCGAGCGCGAATTCTCCGCTGACAATCGGCCAATTTGCGAGTCGGAAATGCGCAGGTTCCAGGGCGCGATGGCGCCATTGCGACGGTCGAGCCAGAGTTTCGCGCGCCGAGCGGCGACGAACCGTGTCACCGCCTCGCGCACGATCTGACCTATACCATACAGGCCGAAGTCGAACAGTTCGGAAATCTGCGGGGTCAGATGGGCCGGATGCGCGGGCGGCGGGGTCGAATCCGCGATCGCCTCGAACAGATGCGCCGCCTCGCCATTCGCGCCGACCAGCGGCACGAATACGCGAGCGGTCACGACGCGTCGTCTCCGGTTTCGATCGCGAAGCCGCTGAAGTCGGTCACGCTCATCTCCAGCGCATCCAGCGGCAGCGCCAGCCGTCCGTCGCGGTCGAACACGGCGTCGAAGCTATGGCCGTCCTGGAGACAAACCTGCGTCTGAAGGCCGGCGTAGCGAGCGAGCCCGGCGGCGCCTTGCGCCTGCAAGACCAAGGCACGGGCCGTCGCGCCGTCTGTCTCCAGGGTCGCAAGCACCAAGCCGTCGGCGCTGAGCAGTCCTTCGACGGGAAAGCGCCACTCTCCCGCCCCTTTCGCCGCCAGGGCGAGGAAGGTCACGTTCGAGCGCAGATCGCGGCGGGCGCGAGTCATTTCGTATTCGGCCAAGGCCGATTGGGTCGCGACGCGCAGGGTGCGCAGGAAGCGGGCGGTGTCCTTTTTGGCGCGATCGTCCATTCCAGGTCTCAACAATTCCGCGAGAGGAGGGTGGTCCCCGATGCGCTTCGCTTACGGTCTGCCCGCGCTTTCGACCACGAACCGGGCCGTTCGCGCGGAAAGGTCGTCGACGTATGCGCCGACGTCGCCGTCGAAATCGGCCTTAACCCGACGGCGCAGGAACGGATTGGCGCCGAGCGCTTCGCCCAGCGAGCGGCCGGCGAGAATCGCGGCGAGAAGTTCGCTCTCGGGAGGCGCTATCGCGCCGGCGGCGGCCGCGCGCGCGAGATAGGGCGCCGCCTCGGTCGCCTCCATCAGCGGGCAGTCCTCCGCCTCCACGCTTTCGGCGGCTTGGGTCGCCTCGATCGCATCGAACGAAACAATATAAGTCTGGTCCTGACCGGCGACGCGGGTCAGTATTGCCGCGCCTAGCGGACTGCCGGCAAAGGCGTGGACATCGGCGGCGTGGGTCGGCGGCGCTTCGGCGAACGCCGCTTCCAATTCGGCCGCTGTCGGTCGCCGGCCGAACTCGCCGTTCATCGCGACCTTTAGCGCCTTCAAAAACCCGTTGGCCGATTTCAGCGTGTTGACGCCGACCGCCTCGTCGCCAACCAGCCATTCCTTAGGGCAAAGACCGAGCCGCAGCACCTCGGCATAAGGCCGGTTGGAAGCATCGAGGCATTTGAGAATGCGGTTGGAGAGTTCGAACATTTCCGGGCCGGCCCGAAACCGCCGCAAAAGCGTCGGGCCGCCAACCAGGGCCTTCCATGCGGAAAGCGCGCCCTCGCGCTTTGGCGGGCAGGGGCCTTCCGCACGGCTTTTGACCAGCGCGGCTAAGTTCTCCGCCGAACTCGGCTCGCCGCGGCGCGATTGGATCGGCCGGTCGAGCACCTGATCGAAATAGAAATCCGCCGCTTCGTCCGCGCCGTGCGGCGGCGTATAGGCCCAGGTTCCAACCAGTTCATTTGCGTAGCGCCCGTTCGCGGCCAGGCTGCGCCGGATTCGCTCATACAAGGAGAACGGCTTGATCTCGATCCGCTGCGAATCCGACGGTGCGATGTCGTCGCCATTGACCAAATGAGCCAGATGCCCGGCAAAACAGGCAACGATGTCTCGACCTTTTCCCGACGCTGGCGTTGCGCACATCGCGAAAGCTTTCCAAGGTCCGCAATAATCGGGCGCGGGCGGCGACCGGCCGGTCGCGCCGTCTCGACCGGGGATATCTGTCACACCAAAGGTTTGGCAGGCAAGTCGCAAAACCTTCTGTCGTCGGCGTCCCGTAATGTCTCAAACGTGGCGCGCCCGAAACCGCGTGCTTGCGCGCTGCAGGGCCTGTTGCGCTCCTGCGGCGTTCCACTATGCTGCCCGCCGGGCTGAGCTCAATAGACTTCGGGAGACTAAGGACATGGCCTCGAACAGCAATTCCGGTCAGAAATTCATCTCTCGCAATCGCAAACCCAGAGTTCACATAACCTACGAAGATCCCTACGACGCGGAGCGGCAAGTCGAGTTGCCGTTCGTCATGGGCGTGATGGCCGATCTTTCCGGCAATTCTTCGGCTGTCGCCAAGCCTGAAATCAACGATCGCGCCTTCATGGACATCGACATGGACAATTTCGACAAGCGCATGGCCGCGATTGAGCCGGGCGTATCGATGAAGGTGCCGAACAAGCTAGGCGGCGAGGGCGGCGACAAACTCTCCGTCAACATGAAGTTCAGCAAGATGGAGGACTTCGCGCCCGCGGCGATCGCCCGTCAGGTTCCGGCGATGGCCAAATTGTTGAGCGCGCGCGAGCAACTCTCCAACCTGCTGAAATACATGGACGGCAAAGTGGCCGCCGAGGATGCGCTGAAGAAGCTGCTCGCCGATCCGCAGTTGATGGCCGCGATGCAGCAAAAACTGAACGCCAAGCCGTCGAACGACGGCTCGGCCGACTCCTGAAAGAGGGGGACGCGCAATGGCTACCGAAAAAGCACAGCAAGCCGCCTCGGGACAGACGTTCGCCGAGGCCGACGAGTTTGCGGCCCTGCTCAAACAGAACTTCAAGCCGCGAAGCGAACGCGCGGCGAGCGAGGTCGAGAACGCCGTGCAGACCTTGGTCACGCAGGCGCTTGCCGATTCCAGCCTTGTCAAAGGCGACGTGATCGACACGATCGAGGAAATGATCGCGCGGCTCGACGAGAAACTATCCGAGCAGATGAACGAGGTTCTGCACGCGCCGGAATTCCAACAGCTCGAAAGCGCCTGGCGCGGCATTCACTATCTGGTCTTCAATTCCGAGACCGACGCGACGCTGAAAATCCGCTTCATGAACGTCGGCAAGAGCGAACTCTACCGCAATCTGAAGCTTTATCCCGGCGCGCGCTGGGATCAGAGCCCGCTATTCAAGAGAATATACGAAAGCGAGTTCGGCCAGTTGGGCGGCGAGCCCTATGGCGCCTTGGTGGCGGACTACCATTTCAGCCATACTCCGACGGATGTGCAGCTTCTGCGCGACCTCTCCAAGATTTCCTCGGCGGCGCTGGCGCCGCTGATGACCGGCGCTGACCCCAATCTGCTTGGCATGGATTCCTGGACCGAGCTGATGAATCCACGCGACATCGGTAAACTGATGGACACTCCCGACTACGCCGCCTGGAAGGGTCTGCGCGATGCGGTCGACAGCCGATACGTAGGGCTGTGCATGCCGCGGGTGCTGGCGCGCCTGCCCTATGGCGCCAAGTCCGAACCGGTCGAAGAATTTGCTTTCGAAGAGGACACCGATGGCCATAAGGGCGATAAGTATGGCTGGATGAACGCCGCCTATGCGATGGCGGCCAATATCAATCGCGCCTACAAGGAATACGGTTGGACGGTTCGCATCCGCGGCGTCCAGTCGGGCGGAGAGGTCATCAACCTGCCGACCCACACGTTCCCGACCGACGACGGCGGTGTCGATCTGAAGTGCCCGACCGAAATCGCGATCACCGATCGGCGCGAGGCGGAACTCTCCAAGGCGGGGTTGATCTCGATCATCCATCGCAAGAACACTGACAAAGCCGCATTCATCGGCGCGCAGTCGCTGTACAAGCCGAAGCTCTACGACAAACCGGAAGCGACCGCCGCCGACAACCTATCGGCCCGCATCCCCTACATGTTCGCGGTCTCGCGCTTTGCCCACTATCTCAAGTGCATGGTTCGCGACAAGATCGGCTCCACCAAGGAGAAGGAGCAGCTCGAGAAGTGGCTGAACGAGTGGATCACGCTCTACGTCGACGGCGACCCGAAGAACTCCAGCGAAGAGGTCAAGGCGCGCTTCCCGCTGGCCGCCGCCAAGGTCACAGTCGTCGCGGACGAGGAGAACCCGGGGTACTACGCCGCCAACTTCTATCTACGTCCGCACTTCCAACTCGAGGGTATGGACATCGGGATGAGCCTCGTCTCGAAGGTTCCGGCCGAAGTGAAATAATTCTTTGGCAGGTTGCGGCTGTCGGATGGCAAAGGGTGGCGGCCAGACCGTAAGCCAATAGTCGAACCGCAGCGTTCACGGAATAAGGCGCGAGCGGCCTGACAACTCAGCCGACAGGAACAGGAGAGATTGAAATGGCTCAGGGCGATATCTTCCTCAAGATCGATGGTCTCGTCGGCGAGTCGCAGGATGACAAGCACAAGGACGAGATCGATATCCAGACCTTCCATATCGGCGCGGCCAATATGGGCTCGGGCCACATGGGCTCGGGTTCCGGCTCGGGCAAGGTTCATATTCACGACATGCAACTGACCAAGCTCGTGGACAAGGCTTCGCCGAACCTGTTCATCGCCTGTTGCAACGGCAAGCATCACAAGACCGCGATGCTGGTGGTGCGCAAGGCGGGCGAGAAGCCGCACGAATATCTCAAATACACGATGCACAATGTGCTGATGTCGTCCTACACGGCCAAGCACGACGGCGGCGGCACGATCGTCAAGGAATCTTTTTCGCTGAACTTCTCCAAGATCGAGATGGCCTATATTCCGCAGAACGCTGACGGCACCGCGGGCGCGCAGATTCTTAAAACCCACGACATCTCAGCCAACAAGTCTAGCTGAGCCGGCCGGACGCCCAACAGTCCCGCGCGACGCGCATGTGCGTCGCGCAGTTCGAAGGCCCAAGGGGCGCGACCTGATTGCCCCGCGCACTCGCGATCGACAGCGCCCGTCGCCCCGCTCGGGGCGCGCTCGGCCCAACCGGCCAATCGCGGGTCATGCGACGTATAGGTCGGTCGCAACGTCCCGTAAGCTGCGAATGCCGAGTTGAAGATTTGGAGGCGAAGTTGAGCCAGTCGACAATTTACTACTCGCAGGAATGGGCGATTTCGGGCGGCGGCAGTGTTGGGTTCGTCCCTGGTGTGGGACTCATGGCCTATTACATACTGCTGGTCGATAAAACCAATCATGTAATGTATAATGGTTATCTCGCCGGCAGCGCGATAGGCGCGGGTCTGGACGCCGGCGGATCGGTAAGCACGTTTTCGCCGACGAGTTTCCATGTGCCGAACATGATGACGGCCTCGGATTTCGACAACAGCCTCTGCGGCATGATCGACGTCGGCTTCGGCGTCCTCCTTGGCGGGTCGCTCACCTATCTGACCATTTACGGCGTTTCGCATTCGCCGAGCTTGATCGACACTGGCGGAGCCTTTGTCGGCTTGGGCGGCGGATTGACGCTCAGCCCGCTTCTGTACCTTTACGTCTCCGCGTCATCGGTCATGCCGGAGCCTGGATTCGACCCCAACGCCGCCGACGGCGGCTATACGCCGGCCGGACCGAATCAGAGCACGGACCCGGGCATGTCAGTTCAGCCCATCAACACCAACTGACGACTGGAGATCGTCCTCCGCGAACCGCGTCGAACCCTTGCTTCTGGCGGTTCGCTCCGCCCACCGGTCGCCATCGCAAGGCTCGGCTCGTTCGTTGACGGAGATCCGAACGCATCCCGCCGGCCCCGAATGCGGCAGGGACGAACGGCTTGGCCGCCAAACTGCGGTGTGAAGGGCTCCTCGGAGCCGCCAGCGGCCGAAATGCAGGGAGCAAGCTCATGGGCTTTTCGTTCTATCAGGTCCCGATGGTTCAACAGGGCCCCAATCCGATTTGCTGGGTCGCCAGCGCGGCCATGATCCTGTCTTGGAAGAGCCAATCGTCGGTCTCCGTCGGCGACCTGATCGGCGCCGACCCATCCAACTCCAGTATTTCCAATCCGGCGACGACGTGGGCCGCGATGCGGACCTTGCTGCAAAGCTGGAATTTTGTCACGGAGGCGCAGAACGTCTCGCCGAGCGCCGACTATCTCGAGCAGCGCCTACAGTCGCACGGACCGCTGCTGTTCAGCCATCAGACCGAGGGCTTTCCGTATGATTCGCGTTTCCCCCCATACACCTGCTCGCCGCTGGTTGCGCCGGGTTCGCACGCGATTGTCTTGACCGGCATGAATACGGACGACAACACCTGCAGTTTCAAGAACCCTTGGGGCAGCGCCGGGATCGTCGCGGTGCCGATCGTGCTTGAGGCGATCGAAACGATGGGGCAATTCGCGGATACCTTCCCGCTGGCCTATCTGCCTTAAGGATGGCCACGAACCGTATCCGGCCGGGCAATTCCGAACGCCTCCCGCGCCGCGACGCGCGCGTCGATTCGATTGTCGCGAAGTGGGACAGACCGTAAAAAGATCGGCGCGTTTCGGGGTGGCGGATCCCCCGAGCCGTCGCCAGGAGGACATCATGGCCAGACGCGATATCTTTCTTCAGATCGACGGCGTCGACGGCGAGTCGCTCGATGATCGCAAGAAGAACCAGATCGAACTCGAGACGGTCTCGATCGCCGGGACCAATTCGGGCTCGCCGTTCCAGTCGACCAAGCCGAAAGTGACGCTGGCGCCGATCGAAGTCACCAAGCTGGTCGACAAATCCTCGCCGAATCTGTTCGGCAACCTTTGCAACGGACAATTGTTCAAGGCGACGATCAGCGTCCGCAAAGCGGGGGGCGAGCCGGTCGACTACTTGAAAATCGAACTGAAGAATTGCATGGTCACCGCCTACTCGCTCAATATTCGCGACAACAGCCTGCCGGTCGAGTCGGTCTCGCTGTCCTACGCGCAAATTCAATACAGTTACTGGACCCAGGACAGCAAAGGTTCGCTCGGCCCGGTAATCCAGAAATCCTACAATCTCCAGAACAATGTTTTGTCTTGAGACGGGATCCTCGCTAATCTGGGCGGATCGAACCGCCCGGCCATACCTCTGAGAATTGGGATCGACCTTGGTCGCTCGTCGCAATGATCGGCTAGCCCCGCCGCTGATGGCGGCCTTCCGCGCGGCGCACGAGCGGCGCGACGCGAAACAGGCGCTCGACTTGCGTGACGAGGCGGGCGATCGCGTGATCGCGGCGAGGCGGATCATGACACGGTCGCCGATCACCGAGGCCGGGCTGCGGCGCGAGGTCGCCTCGGATCTGCTCAATCTCTTCAACACCACCAATCTCGGCGCGGCCGAGGATCTCGATGCGTTTCCCGAAGTGCGCCGCTCGATCCTCAACTTCGGATTTCCCGATCTGTCTTGGCGCTCGATCGACGAGAACCGGCTGGTGGAAATCGCGCGCGAAATCGAGATCGCGCTGGCCGATTTCGAGCCGCGCCTGGCGCGCGAAACCATCAAAGCGCGGCGCGATGCGGCGGTGTCCTCACATGATCTGAAATTACGCTTCCTGGTTGGCGCGGAATTGCGCGCGCGGCCAGTCAGCGTGCCGGTGGAATTTGTCGCCGAGGTCGAATTCGACTCCGGGAAGATCAAGATCGAACGGCTCTAGCGCATGAACCGCGAATTCCTAGACTTTTACAATCGCGAGCTTTCGATCCTGCGCGAGCAGGCTGGCGAATTCGCTTTGGAATATCCGGGCGTCGCCGAGCGACTTGGGGGGTTGGTCGGCGATCGGCTCGATCCAATGATCGGCGGACTGCTCGAAGGGGCCGCGTTTCTCGCCGCGCGAGTGCAACTAAAGCTGAAACACGAATTTTCCGATTTCACTGTCAATTTGATCGACCAGTTGGCGCCTCACTACCTCGCGCCGACGCCCTCGTTCCTGCTGGTCCAGGCGTTGCCGAAGTTCGGCGATCCGGCGTTGCTCGAGGGCCAGAGAATCGCGCGCGACGCCTATCTCGACGCCAGCTATCGCGAAGCCGATCGCAACGTGGCCTGCCGTTTCCGGCTTTGCGCGCCGATCGAGATGTGGCCGTTCGAGATCGTCGACGCGGAATACTTTCCTTCCGCGGCGCCGCTGCAAGCGTTGGCGCCGGGCGCCGCAATCGAGGGAGCGGCCGGCCTGCGGTTGCAGTTGCGCGTGCGCGCCGCCGCGCGGCTCGAAAACGAACCGGCCGATAAGGAGGCTCTTACGCGGCCCGAACTGCGGTTCTCGAGTTGCCGGGTGAAGTCATTGCGCGTGCACCTGGTCGGGCAGGAGGCCGACTCGGTCGCCCTTTACGAGCAGATGTTCGGCCATTGCCGCGGCATACACTTTCGGGTGCAGGATTCCTTCGGCGATCCGCAGATCGTGCGCGGCGCCCCGGACATGCTGCGCCAAATCGGCTTCTCGTCGGACGAGACGCTGCTGCCGAACGACAAGCGGGTGTTTCGCGGCGTCGATTTCCTGCGCGACTATTTCGCCTTTCCGCGACGGTTTCTCGGGTTCGACCTTGACGGGCTGGCGAAGATCGCGCCGCGTCTGCCGGCCAAGACCGTCGACGTCATCTTCGCCTTCGACGAGGCGAATCCGAGGCTGGCGTCGGCGGTGCGCAAGGAAATGTTCGCGCTTTACGCCGCCCCGTGCGTCAATCTATTCGAGAAGACGCTCGACCGGATCCCGGTCAAGACGAACCAGCACGAATTTCCGGTTATTCCCGACCGCACGCGGACGACCGATTTCGAAGCCAACCGTGTCGTCAAAGTGTTCGCTCATATCGCCGGGACGCCTCAGAAGATTGCGGTGGAACCACTTTATTCGGCTGCCGCCGCCGGTAGCGCGACCGGCTTGTGCTACACCGTTCGGCGCTTGCCGCGCCGGCGTAGCGCCGAGGAGAAGCGTTATGCGCGCAAATCGGACTACACGGGCACCGAAATGTTCCTTTCGCTCGGCGAGCGCTCGGACCCGGAAGAGCTCTTGCGCGTCGCCGAGCTGAGCGTTCAGGCGTTGTGCACCAACCGACATCTGACCGAGCATTTGCCAGTCGGCGAAGGCGGCGCCGATTTTCGTTTGCTCGACAACGTCGAGCTCGATCTGCGGTGCATAGCCGGCCCAACCCGGCCGCACGAGCCCGCGATGACCGCCATGGTCGGCAAAGCGGACGGCGGCACGATTGGCGATGTCGCCTGGCGACTGATCAGCATGCTGAGCCTCAACCATCTCGGACTGGAGGCGCGCGGCGCCGAAGATAGCGGCCGGGCCTTGCGAGAGACGCTGGCGCTGTTCGGGGACGTTGCCGATGGCGCGACCGATCGCAAGATTCGCGGCGTCCGCGGGCTCGACGCGAAAGAGGTGGTTCGCCGTGTGCGCTATGTGCAAGGCGCGGCGGCGGTGCGCGGGCTCGAAGTGACGCTTTGGTTGGAAGAGAAAGCGTTCGAGGGTTCCGGCCCGTTCCTGTTGGGCGCGGTGCTCGACCGGTTCTTCGCGGAATACGTCGCGATCAACCATTTCACCCAGACCGTGGTGCGCACCAACGAGCGTGGCGAGATCATGCGCTGGCCGGTCCGGATGGGCGCGCGAGGCGTGTTGTGAGCGCGTTCGACGAACTTCGCGCCGAGCCCTGGCGCTTCGACATGTTCGCTACGCTGCGGCGGTTGGAGCGGCAGCATCCCGAGCGACCGCGGATCGGCGACAATGCGACGCTGGCCGAGGAATTCGTCCGGGTCTCGCAGAATCCCTATCTCGACTTTCCCGCCTCCAACCTGGAGGCGGCGGAGCGAGAGCCCTCGGGGCGCATCCGCCTGACCGCGCGATTTCTCGGCATGTTCGGCCCGCAGGGCGCGCTGCCGTTGGCGACAACCGAGGAGGCGCACGCTTGGCTGCTGGAGCGCGATGACGCGTTCGCGCGCTTCGCCGATGTTTTCCAGCGTCGTTTCCTCGCGTTGTTCTTCCGGGCCTGGGCCGACGCCCGGCCGATCGCTCAGAACGATCGGCCCGCCGAGGATCGGTTCGTTACCTATATCGGCGCGATGATCGGGATTGGAACGCCCGCTTTCCGTCAGCGCGACACGCTGTCGGATTTCGCCAAGATGGAATATGCAGGCCTGCTGGCGCCGCGCGTCAAGAGCGCCTCACGGCTGAGGTCTTTCCTCTCGGGACTGTTGAGTACGCGAGTTGAAATCGAGGAGTTCGTCGGCTCGTGGTTGGAGCTAGCCACTGACGAACGCTCCTTCCTGGGCTCGGCGCGCTCGAGCCTGGGTCTCGACGCAGTCGCGGGCGCCAACATATTCTCCGCTAGCGACCGTTTCCGCGTCCGCGTGTTCGCGCGCGATCTCGATCACTACCGGCGGCTCACGCCCGACGGCGACCTTGCCCGGCGCGTCGCGGACGCGGTGTTTCTTTATGTGGGGCGCGAATTCGATTGGGATGTCGAACTGGCGATCCCGGCGGGCAAGATCGCTCCGGTTCGCTTGGGCGCCGGCGCACGGCTCGGTTGGACGAGCTGGATGGCGCCCAACTGGTCGAATACCGACGAAACGATCCGCAAGGACGCGCGCTTTCACCTTGCCAGCCGGCTGGCAAGCAGCGCCGGCGCGACGCACTAGCCAGGGGAAAACGCATGGGCGCGGACATCAGTGTCGAATCGGTCGCCGGCAAACTCAACCGCGTCGGCTACGAGGCGTTCATTCTGGCGCTGCGGCAGGCCAAAAGCGCGGGAAACCGCAACATCGAACTCGCGCACTGGATTTTACATTTAGCCCAGCGCGATCGCACCGATCTCGCGCTGACCGCAGACCACTACAAGATCTCGCGCGGCGCGTTGATCGCCGGCGCGACCGCAGCGATCAACGGCCTGCGCAAGAACGAAACCGAAATGCCGGGCATTTCGACCCAGATCGCCGATGCGCTGGACCGCGGTTGGCACTATGCGACTCTGCTGTTCGGCGAGACGCAGATCCGCACCGGCCATCTGCTGGTGGCGATGCTGAAGTCGCTCGAATTGCGCCGCGCCCTGATCCAAGTCTCGCAGGAATTCGCGAAATTCCCGGTCGACGAGATCGCGGCTGGTCATGTGTCGCTCTGGAACGGCTCCGACGAAGACAATCTACGACCGATGGACGGTTCGGGTCTGGCGGCCGCAGGTTCTGAGGGCGCGACTGCGGCTCCAGGCGCCAAAGGCGGCGCCACCGCGCTCGATCGCTTCAGTCAGGATCTGACCGCCAAGGCCAAGGCGGGCGGTATGGACCCGATCCTCGGCCGCGACGATGAGGTGCGCCAGATCATCGATGTGCTGATGCGCCGGCGCCAGAACAACCCGATCCTCACCGGCGAGGCCGGCGTCGGCAAGACCGCGGTGGTCGAAGGCTTCGCGCAGCGCATCGCGTCCGGCGACGTGCCGCCGCCGCTGCGCGGCGTCAAACTATGCGCGCTCGACATCGGCCTGATGCAGGCGGGCGCTTCCATGAAGGGCGAGTTCGAGCAGCGGCTGCGCTCGGTGATCGACGAGGTGCAATCCTCGCCGACGCCGATCATCCTGTTCATCGACGAAGCGCATACGCTGATCGGCGCGGGCGGCGCCGCGGGCACTGGCGACGCCGCCAATTTGTTGAAGCCCGCGCTCGCGCGCGGCACGCTGCGCACCATCGCCGCGACCACCTGGGCCGAATACCGGCAATATTTCGAGAAGGATCCGGCGTTGACCCGCCGCTTCCAGCCCGTCCACATCGGCGAGCCCGATCCGGCGACCGCGGTGGTGATGTTGCGCGGGTTGGTCGGTCCGATGGAGAAGCACCACAAGGTGCGCATTGCCGACGAGGCGATCATCGCGGCGGTGAACTTCTCGCACCGCTACATTCCCGCCCGCCAATTGCCGGACAAGGCGGTCAGCCTGCTCGACACCGCCTGCGCGCGCGTCGCGATCAGCCAGCACGCCAAGCCCGCCGCGATCGACGACGAGGAGGTCGCGATCGCCGCGCTGGAGGCCGAAAAGGCATCGTTGATGCGTGAGCGCGATCTCGGCGTCGCCAAGGAGGATCGCATCGTCGAACTCGACGGCTCCATCGGCAAGCATCGCGAGCGGCTCGCCGCGGTCGAAGGCGATTGGGCGAAGGAGCGCGCTCTCGTCGAGGAGATACTGACTCTGCGCGGTAAATTATCCGGCGACGCCGAGCCCGAGCACGAGGATCCGGAAGCGGCGCGCGCGACGTTGCGCGAAAAGGCCGGTGAGCTTGGCGGCATCGCGCCGGACCGGCGCATGATCTTCGCCGAGGTTGACGAACAGGCGGTCGCGGCGGTGGTATCCGACTGGACCGGCATTCCTGTCGGCAAAATGGTCGCCGACGAAGTCGAGACTGTTTTACACCTCGCCGACATCCTCAACCGACGCGTGATCGGTCAGAGCCATGGCCTTTCGATGATCGCCAAGCGGATCGAGACCAACCGCGCGAAGCTCGACAATCCAAACAAGCCGATCGGTGTGTTCATGCTCTGCGGTCCGTCTGGCGTCGGCAAGACCGAGACCGCGCTAGCGCTCGCCGAGACGCTGTACGGCGGCGAGCAGAACCTCATCACGATCAACATGTCCGAGTTCCAGGAGGCGCATACCGTCTCGACGCTGAAAGGCGCCCCTCCCGGCTATGTCGGCTATGGTGAGGGCGGGCGCTTGACCGAGGCGGTGCGCCGTCGGCCCTATAGCGTGGTGCTGCTCGACGAAGTCGAGAAAGCCCACCCCGACGTACACGAACTGTTCTTCCAGGTGTTCGACAAGGGCGTCATGGAGGACGGCACCGGCCGCCGCATTGATTTCAAGAACACGCTGATCCTGCTGACCTCGAATGTAGGGACCGACGAGATCATGGGCGCGGCGCGCCGACCCAACCCCCCGACGCCGGAGGCGCTCGCGACCGAATTGAAGCCGGCGCTGCTGGAAGTCTTCCCGCCGGCGCTGCTCGGCCGGATCGTGACGATTCCCTATTATCCGCTGTCGGCTGAGGTGCTTGCAGGCATCGTGCGGCTGCAACTGGGCCGGGTCGGCAAACGGATCGAGGACAATCACCGCGCCAGGTTCCATGCCGATCCGAGTGCGGTCGATCATATCGTCTCTCTCTGCCACGATCCGGATTCGGGCGGGCGCGTGATCGACAACGTCATCACCAACACCATCCTGCCGGCGCTGTCGCGTGAGATTCTGCGCCGCTCGATGGCGCGAGAGCGACTCGTGGAAGTCAACGTTTCGGCGGCGCAAGGCGAATTCGTGTACGATTTGCGCTGAGCGGTTCACCGTCGGAGACTTCGTTGTGGCAGGCACTATCGCTCGGGTTTTCACCGTCGCGGCGATGGCGCTTGTCGCGTCGGACCCAGCGCGCGCGGATCTACGCGTTTGCAACAAGACCCGCGCGCTGGTCAATTTGGCGGTCGGTTACAATGCCGGCTCGGATTTCGCCACCGAGGGCTGGTGGACCGTCACGCCGGGTTCGTGCGCGACCCCGATTCGCGGCGCGCTGAAGGGCCGCTACGTCTATCTCTACGCCATCGACATCGACGCGGTCGACCTGCTCGCCGGCAAAGTTTCGATGTGCGTCGAGAGCGGCAAGTTCAACATTCGAGGTGTCGGCGATTGCTGGCGGCGCGGCCTGCAAGCGGTCAATTTCGCGGAAATAGATACGCTCGACGCGACCGACTGGACGACCTTCCTGACCGACGCGGGCAGATAATCAACGGCCTTCTTTCATCGAATTGAGATCGTCCTCGGGCAGCACTTCGTGCAGCAGGCTGAGGAAATCGCGCGAGGCGAGCAAACGCGCGCGCTCCAGCAGATAGGGCAGCGGGCTCGACGGCTCGACGCGCCGCATGTGCGCGGCGACCGCATCGATTTGCGCAAGCGCCGCCGCCCGAGAATCGGCCGGCGCCGGCGACACGCGTGAAAATTCGAGCGGTGGCGCGCTGGAGAGGCTGCTGACCGGAACCGTGAACGCCCCTTCCGGTCCGACGAACACGCGCGCATTGTCGGCGTGCGCGGGCGCCAGCAGGCGCATCACATCATAGAGGTTCTTGCCAAGCGCTTCGCGGGCCTGCGCGATCAGCAGCAACGCGGGCGAGGAGGGCTCGCGCGTGGCGAAATAGCCGTGCGCCGCGCCGAGGGCCGCGTCGATCGCCTCGAACGTTTCGAGCGCGCCGGGCGACGCGTCGGTCTCACGCGCCGCCGCTTCGGGGGTCACGTCTCCAGCGGCGTCCGCGACGCTCGTCACGAGCGCGGGGTCGCGCCGGATCAGCGCAGCACGCAGGAAATCGACGATCTTGTCGATCAATGGCCCAAGCGCCGCGAACTGGATCGCCTGCTCGAAGCCGACGTGCTCCAGCGTCGCGGCGCGTATGCGCGCGAGCGCGCCTTGGACGGACTCGGCCGCGCCATGCGCGGATTGCAGAGCATCCAGCTCAACGGTTGAGAATATGCGGTCGATCAGACCGGGCGAAGCGAGCATTTCGCCCTCGCGCGGCTTGGCCTCGCCGAGCGCGACCATCTGGGCGCGATAGACGACCGCGCCGTCGCGCCGGGTCTCGACCAGCGGCGCATATTGCAATGGCAGCACGCAGGCCGGGCCGTCGTCGAGCGTACCGAGCTGGGCAAGCCGATTCGTGAAATCGCCGTCGTCGGCGCGTGGATGAGCATCGCTCCAATGCGCTTCGAGCAGCCAAGCGATCGTCTGGACCCAGCGTGCGAAGCCGGCAAAGTCGCGATTGAGCGCGCAAAGCTTGGCGAGCAGGACGATCAAGCGCAAGTCGTGACTACGATTGAGTAGGCGCTCGCCGGCGTCGAGCACGGGCGGAAAATCGATCGCCTTACGGTCGAAGCTGAAAAAAGAAGCCGGCAGCAGGCCCTCGGTCGCGGCGAGATAGTTCATGAATGGTGCGTCGGCGGCGAGTTCGAGGTCCGGACCGCAGGGATCGTCGTCGGCGACCGGGGGGAGGGCGGCGGATTCGGCCATGGCGTCGCGGATACCTTCGTTATCGAAGCGGTGTCGCCGCATCATAACCGAACGCACGCCGCGCGACAGATCATTTCGACGAATTGCGGATGGCTTTGCCTGGCAGCTGGGCAGACCGTAAACTGACCGTGACCGCGGCAAGGAATGGGCGCGCGAGCGCCAGTTTTCTGTCGACGGCGTCGGATTATCGCTTATCTTTGCCTGCACTAACCGCAGGACGAGATAATCACGCGAGGGCGAGGATGGCGGGTGCAATTGCTCAGGCCGGCCGCATCGGCTCGCTCTCGACGTCCGCGGGCGCCGACGTCTTTGGACTTGAACGGTTCGAAGGCGAGGAAGCGCTGAGCGAGACCTTTGAATACCGGATTGGCGCGGTCAGCGAACAGGCCAATTTCAATTTCAACGCGCTGCTCGGCACGAACGCGTGCGTGACGATCAAGGCCGTCGACGGCCTGGATCGGCCTTTCAATGGCGTTGTGGTCGAAGCGCGTTGGACCGGGGCTCGGTACGATCTTTCGACGTACCAATTGGTGCTCCGTCCCTGGCTGTGGTTGCTTTCACGCTGCTCGGACTGCCGGATCTTCACCAACCTGTCTCCGACTGACATTATCCATAAAGTGTTCACCGACCGCGGCTTCACCGATTTTCGCGACGCGACCTCCGGAAGCTATCCCACGCTCGAATACACGGTGCAGTATCGCGAGACCGATTTCAATTTCGTGTCCCGGTTGATGGAGAAATTCGGGATCTACTATTACTTCGAGCATTCCTCGGAGAAGCACACGCTGGTGCTCGCCGACTCCGCTTCGGCGCACAAGCCGGTTCCCGGGCTGGCGTCGGTTCCTTTCCTGCCTGAAGTCGGCGAAATCCGGCGCGAAAAGCAGCAGCTCGATTCCTGGACGACCCTGCGCGCGTTGCAGACCGGCGTGTTCGCGCTGAAGGACTACGATTACCAAAAGCCCACCGCCGACCTGCGCGGGACCGACACCGAGCCATCCGCCTACGCTCACGGCTCCCTGGAAATGTTCGAATGGCCCGGAGGCTACGAAAAAAAGGACGTTGGGGAGCGGCTGGCTTTGTTTCGCGAGCAAGCGGAGCAGGCTCAGGACAACCGCCGCGCCGCCGCGGGGTCGGCGCCCTCTCTGTTTCCGGGCGCTAAAACGACGTTGGTTCAGCACCCGACTCAATCTGAGAATACAGACTATCTTGTCTTGCGAGCGCGGCACGAATACGCCGATCAAAGCTATGTCTCGGGCCAGTCGGAGCCCGGCGCTTACAGCGGGGTCTACGAATTGATGGACGCGTCTCGACAATTTCGCGCGCGCTGCCTCACCCGTAAAGCGGTCGTTCAGGGTCCGCAGTCCGCGCTCGTGATCGGGGCATCGGGCGAAGAGATCGACCTGGACGATCAGGGGCGCGTCAAAGTTCGCTTCTATTGGGACCGCAAGTCGGACAGCTCGCGCCGCGTCCGCGTCGCGCAATATTGGGCTGGCAAGACTCGCGGCGCTCTGTTTTTGCCGCGCGTCGGCGACGAAGTGCTCATCCAATACGAGGAAGGCGATCCGGACAGGCCGATCGTGGTCGGTTCGGTCTACAATCCTGACAACGATTTCAACCTCACCATGCCCGACGACAAAACTAAGTCCGGCCTGCTCACCAAGTCGAGCAAAGGCGGCGGCGGCTACAATATGCTGTTGTTCGACGACGCCGCCGGCAACGAGCAAGTCAAACTGCGTTCGCAGAAAGATTTGATGTTCAAGGCGCTCAACGACGAGAAGCGCGACATCGGCCACAA
>JBBIIT010000038.1:33243-35302 GCA_037446355.1 Beijerinckiaceae bacterium
AATGTCACTGCGGCCGCGATCTTGAACACGCCGATGTTGATGGCCGGCGCGGGCTTGGTGAGCGGCGTTCCCCTGATCTGAGGCGCGCGCGATGTCCACACGCGTCCGTTTCGTCCGCGCGCTCGATGTCTTCGAGGCGTTTCCTGAATTGGCGCGCTACGCGCCGGCGCCCCTCGACGACGTCGCCCCGCTGGACTTCGCCCGCGCGCTGCTCGCGTCGCGTCGCAAGATCGACGCGTTGTCCTTCATCGCCCATATGCTGCCACGTCGCGAGGCGGTCTGGTGGGCGCGGCAATGTCTGGCGGCAATTCTTGGCGCGGCCATGGAAGACGACGCGGCCCGCGCCGCGGAGGCGTGGGTTCGCAATCCCGAGGAAACGACCCGTCGCGTCGCGCTCGACCTAGCCGCTCGCAGCGACCCGAAGCGGCCGACGACATGGCTCGCGCGCGCCGCCGGCTGGTCCGGCGGCAGCGTTATCGCGCCAGAGCATACGACTGTCCCGCCTGCGCCCGATGCCTGCGCGCAGGCCGCCGCCGCCGCCGTCACGCTCGCGATCGTGGCGCAGCCGCCAATGACGATCCCCCTTTGGATCGACGCCTGCGCGGCGGGCGGTCTGCGATTCGCCGACGGCGGCGAGGCGCGCATCGAGCCTATCGCCCAAAGCGATTTTCCGGTCGGGACGAAAGCGCGCGGCGCATGAACGCGGGTTGGAAGCGGAAGCCGCCTTGCTTACGCAGAAGGCGTTTCAGCAAACCTTGCGCGGCCTTTGTATCCCGGTGAATTTGCACGACTTCATCGAGCGCACTTCCGTCCTGATCGACGGCGCGCCAGAAACAGCGCTTCTCGCCATTGATGGAATCGACGATCTCGTCGAGACGCCGGACGTCACGAGGACCGGGCGCCTTGCGCTTCAGGCGCGGACGTAGTCGGCCCCGAATTTCAACGCCCACCGCCGGATGGTGTCGTAAGAAACCAGGATGCCGCGCTCCAGCAGCCTTTCCTCGACGAGGCGCAGGCTCGCCAGGATGTCCGCCGTCGGCACGTCTGAGACAATTCGTCGGTTTTCACGTAGGGAGGATTTCTGGATCATCGTAGCCGCAGGGACCGGAGATGAGACAGAAATCCGGGCCGGAGAAGCAACCGGCGGAAGATGCGATCAAGGGTATCCGGGGCGCGACGCGTCGACGCTTTTCGGCCGAGGAGAAGATCCGGGTTGTGCTGGTAGGACTGCGCGGCGAGGATAGCATCGCCGAGCTTTGCCGTCGCGAAGGTATCGCCTCTTCGATGTATTATGGCTGGTCGAAGGAATTACTGGAGGCCGGCAAGAAACGGCTCGCCGGCGTGTCCGACGTCGGATGATTCAAGACAACTGGCCGTCGCGGCGTAGGGAGGCTCTGGATCGTCTGTGGTTGATATTATGCGGCATGCAATTGATGCAGCAAGCTGCGATTTGCGATGGTTTGGTGTTTGATCCTTTCACGTCCGAGGAGTATGGTCTCGGCCTGTCCGAAGTAGACATCGGCAGGGTCAGGTTGCCGAGGCTTTCGTGATGCCGGGCATAATTGTAATGTTCGATGAACGCGGCGATCTGGCGTTCGAGTTCGCTTGGCAGGTAATAGTTCTCAAGCAGGATTTGGTTCTTGAGAGTTTGATGCCAGCGCTCGATCTCGCCCTGGGTCTGCGGGAGATACGGGGTGCCGCGGACATGCTCCATGTTTTGCTTGTCCAGCCACCGCGCCAGAACCTCCGCGACGTAGGACGCTCCATTATCCGATAGCAGACGCGGTCGGTGAACGAGGGTCATCTTGTTGAGCCCTGAAGCCGATAGCGCCAGGTCAAGCGTGGCGGTGATGTCCTGCGGCTTCATGGTCGCGCAAAGCTTCCAGCCGACAATGAAGCGCGAGAAGTCTTCATTGTGAACGTGGCGTTGCCGAGCATTTCCTCGGATCTGAGCAACGCCAGCATCGAAGACTTGTCCTGGGTGCTCAACGGCTATGCGATCGCTTACGCCCGCTTTGCTCAACTTCTTCGGTCGCCTCGCCGAACGCCATCGTAGCGA
>JBBIIT010000039.1:0-19215 GCA_037446355.1 Beijerinckiaceae bacterium
GGGCAGCCAGGGCGGAGCGAGCTCGAAATAGGCGAGATCCCAGGAAAAATGATAGGCGCCCATGCCGACGAGCGCGACCCCGCGCGCGATATCGAGCGCCGCGATTCGCCGCGATGTCGGCGTTTCCGACTCGCTCATAGTGCGGTGGGCGCCGCGAAAACGTCCTCGGTCAGCTCGATTTCACGCTCGAATTCGACGGGGCCGGTCATCAGCACGCGGTCGTCGCCTGCCCATTCGATCACGAGTTGGCCGCCCGGCAGATCGACGCGCGCCTGGCGATCGCAAAGGCCGCGCCGCACGGCGGAGACCAACGTCGCGCAGGCGGCCGAACCGCAGGCTAGCGTAATCCCGACGCCGCGCTCCCAGACACGCAGCGCGATATGGTCGCGCGCGAGAATTTGCGCGAACGAGATGTTGGCCTTGTCGGGGAACAACGCGTGGGTCTCGAGTCGCGGGCCCAGGCGCTCGAGTTCGATCGCCTTGACGTCCTTCACGAAGAAGACCGCGTGCGGATTGCCCATGTTGACGCAACTCGCCGGGCCGAGATCCGGGCCGCCATCGAGCGGCGCATCGACCGCACTCGTGTCGGCGACCGGACGGCCGAGCGGAATTTCGCGCCAGCCTAGGCGCGGCGCGCCCATGTCGACGCGGTAGGTCCACGCGCCCAGCCGCGCGCAGGCGATGACGCCTGCCGAAGTTTCGACGCTGAGCATCTCGGCGCCCGTCTCGCGCGCCAGCCGGTCCGCGACGCACCGCGCGCCGTTGCCGCAGGCGCCGGCGAGGCTGCCGTCATTGTTGTAGATGCGGACAAAAGCGAGCGTTCCGGCGTGGCGAGGATCGCTCAGCGTCATCAACTGATCGTAGTCGAGACCACGGGCGCGGTGAATCGCGCGCGCCTCCTCGGGCGTCGGCAACGATGCGCCGCCGCGCAGATCGAGCACGAGAATCTTGTTGCCGGCGCCGTTCATGCGGGCGACGCGGCGCCCGACAAGCGCGGACGAGGAAGCGGGCGAAAGCGACATGCCGCGATCTAGCGCTTGGGGTCGGAATTGTCGATCACGCGCGCGCCAAGACGCGCCAGAGCCTCGCGCAAGTCCTCATCGACGATGCCGGCCCCCAGCTCTCGCGCCTTGGCGAGCGCCAGCGCGCTCGGCGGCTCGACGCGGCGTCGGCCCGGCTTCCCCGGCGGCGCCGGTCCCTGCCGGAACGCGATCCGCTCGATGCAGCGCCAGCCCAGATGCGCGTTGACGCGCGAAACTATTGTCGCCGCCGCGTGCTGGGCTTCGAGAGCGAAGGCGCCGTCGATGCGCAGCACCAGCGTCGCCGGGGCGACCGGCTCGTCGGGGTCTCGCTTGGCGCCACGCGGCGGCCATTGCAATTGAATCGGGCGCGCGTAAGCGGCGATGGCCGCGCCGACGATCTCGGGCCAGTTGGCGACGAGGCTCGCTTGCCCGAGGCCGCGCGCCGCCAGCGTCGGCTCCATGAGATCGCCGAGAAAGGCGCCGAGCGGCTTCGCTCCGCGCACGGGTTTTCTCATCGCCCGTGCGCCTGTAGGATTCGCGTCATGCAATCGAGCTTACCCCGCCGCGCGCCCGCTTTGAAGTCGATCTCGGTCGCTTCGTCGGCGCTCGCGTGGTGGGACCGGCACCGGCGCGCGTTGCCCTGGCGCGCAGCGGCGGGCGAAATCGCCGATCCCTATCGCGTCTGGCTCTCGGAAATCCTGTTGCAGCAGACGACGACGGCCGGCGCCGGCCCCTATTTTCTGGAGTTTCTCAAGCGCTGGCCCGACGTGGAATCGCTCGCCGCCGCGTCGCTAGAGGAAGTCATGCAGGCCTTCGCGGGCCTCGGCTATTATTCGCGCGCCCGTAACCTGCACGCCTGCGCGCGCGTAATCGCGGCGCGCGGCGGCAAGTTCCCGCGAGAGGAAGCGCGGCTGCGCGAGCTGCCCGGCGTCGGCGCCTACACCGCGGCGGCGATCGCCGCTATCGCCTTCAACGCACCCGCGGCGCCAGTTGACGGCAATATCGCGCGCGTCGTTTCGCGCCTCGTCGCCTTTGACGTTCCGATCGCCCGCAATCGCGACGGCCTGGCGCGCGCTGCGGCGGCGCTGGTTCCAACGGATCGCCCCGGCGATTTCGCGCAGGCGATGATGGATATCGGCGCGACGATCTGCCGGCCGCGAAATCCCGATTGCCCGCGCTGCCCGCTCCGTTCCGGCTGCCTGGCCGCGCGAACCGATTCGCCCGACGCCTATCCGCCGCGTCTGGAAAAAAGAGCGCGGCCGACGCGGGTCGGCGCTGCGTTCTTCGCTCGCCGGGCGGATGGGGCGTTCCTCGCGCGACGCCGTCCGCCCAGGGGCCTGCTTGGCGGCACAATGGAGCTGCCGGGAGGCGAATGGGGGCCGGGCGAGTTCGCCGAGGTCGGCCCGCAGTTCGCGCCGTTCAGCACCGATTGGCGCCGCCTGCCCGGCGCCGTCGAGCATGTTTTCACGCATTTCTCGTTGCGGCTGGCGCTGTTTGGCGCCGTGGTCGAGTCCGCCGCGCCGGCGCCGGACGGTGGAGTCTGGATCGGGGAAGACGAGGTTGCGAGCGCCGGCTTTTCGGGATTGATGCGCAAGGCGGTGGAGACGGCGCAACGACTTTTCGTCCCGCCTCCCGACTTAGAACGCGTTCTTGTGCGCACGCGCGGAAAAGATCGTCATGACGACGATCTTGACGTCGAGCCATAGCGACCAATTGTCAACGTAATAAAGATCGGCGGCGAGGCGCGACTGCATCTCCTCGTCGTTGGCGATTTCGCCGCGATGACCATGCACTTGCGCCCAGCCCGATATGCCCGGCTTGACGTTGTGGCGGCGCGCGTATCGGGCGAGCCTTTCGACATAGCGCTGATCGTGCGCGAGCGCGTGCGGGCGAGGCCCGATCAACGACATGTCGCCCATCAGCACGTTGAGCAGTTGCGGCAGTTCGTCGATGCTGTGGCGGCGGATGAACCGGCCGACGCGGGTGACGCGCGGATCCGAGCGTTTGGCCTGCTCGATGCTCGCGCCGTCTTCCATGGTGGTCATCGAGCGAAACTTGTAGATGCGGAACGGCTCTTGATTGAAGCCGTAACGTTTTTGTCGGAACAACGCCGGGCCGGGGCTGTCCAACCGGATCAGCAATGCGGTCAGCGCCAGAAGCGGCGAGAGCAGGATCAACGCGGCGCTGGCGAACACGATGTCGAAGGCGCGCTTCTGAAGACGTTGCCAGCGCGTCAGCGGCGCGTGTGTAAGGGTCAGGCCGAAGATCGAGCCAACGCGCGCGACTTTGGATTCGCCGTAACGGTCGAGCACCTCGTCGCCGCCCAGATGCACTTGAACGGGCGTATTGCGAAACGCCTCCATGCAGGATTCGATGAGATCGGCCCGCGTCCAGGGAATCGCCAGATAGACGTCGTCAGGTCGATAGAGGCGCACGGCCGCGCCGGCCAGAGCGAGATCGTCGCGCAGGAACGCCTGATTGTCGCGCAGCGCGATCGACCCCAGGAATTCGACGCCGTCGCGCGCAGGCTCGCGCGGCGATCCGATGATTTGGAGCCTGTCCTCGAAGCCGACGAACAAAACCCGACGCGGCGCCGCGAGCTGCTTCGCGCGCAGGACCTCGGCGATCTCGACTAAGGCGCGGCGCGCGCCGACCATCGCGATAAAACCGACGATATAAAATACGCCGACCGCGCCGCGCGAATAGATCGCTGTCGTCTTGGTCGCAAATCCCAAAGTGAGCGCAACAAGAATCGCCAGGTTCCAGACCGGCAGCGCGCGGGTGAATTGTCCCGATCGGACGAAGTAGGGCTTGAGTTGATACTCGCCGCGCTGAAGGGTCGTTAGCACGACAAGCGTGGCGACCACGCCGCCTGCCGAAGTCACCGGCTCGACGCTCGGCGCCAACCCGAACGTGAGGAGGTGGTAAATTCCGCGCGAGCCGAAGGCCGCCAGGACAATCGACGCGGCGTCGGCGAACGCCGCGAGATAGCCGAAGCCTGCCGTGGCGAGCCACGGCAAGCTCAAGCGTCCGCGAGCCGCTAGCCTGACGGCGCGGCGCGGTCGGGCGGGCCCCGCAGCCTCGGACGGCGCGCGCGCGCCCGTTCGCGCGATGAACCGGATCTGTCCCATTGCAGCACAACTCAAGCTCGCCGCGGGAAGGTTGCGACGGTCGAGAAATCGCGGCGCAAGCGCCATGCCGTTTCGACAGGCCGTCAAAGCGGCGCCGGTCGCGTCTCATTTTGGGAGGCGCGCGGGTTGCACCGGGGCCTCGACGTTGTCGAGGAGTTCCAGGATGTCGCCTGCGTTCGATTACGCGCTCAACGATTCGCGCGCCGTCGTGACGATCGGCGACTTGCCGGTGGAGGCGCTCAGCCTCGACGCCACCGCGCACAGCTTCGTCGATTACTGCCGGGGTGCGTCGCGCCGTCATTCCGGCCGTCCGCTTTATTCGACTTCGGTCAATGGTCACGTCATTTCGCTTTGCGCGCGCGACGCGAAAATCGAGCAATTGTTCCGTCAAGCCGACTCGATTAGCGCCGACGGGCAGCCGCTGGTGACGATGTCGCGCTATCTCTCGCGCCACCCGCTGCCCGAGCGCGTGGCGACGACCGATCTCTTTCCCCAAGTTGCGCGCCTGGCGAGCGACGTCGGTCTCACGTTCTATATGCTTGGCGCGAGCGAGAGGGTGAACCGCAAGGCCGTGGAGGCGGCGCGACGGGCCTATCCGAAGCTGCGAATCGTCGGGCGCCGGCACGGCTATTTCAGTCTTGAGGAGGAGCCGAAGGTCTGCGCCGAGATCGCCGCATTGAGGCCGGACATTCTCTGGGTCTCGCTCGGCGTGCCGCTGGAGCAGCAATTCTGCGTGCGCAACCTGGACGCGCTCGCCGGGGTCGGAATCATCAAGACCGCCGGCGGATTATTCGATTTTCTGTCGTTGGAAAAGCCGCGAGCGCCAAAATGGATGCAGGCGGTAGGATTGGAATGGCTGTTCCGCATGGCGCAGGAGCCGCGCCGGCTCTTCTTGCGCTATCTCACCACGAATCCCCACGCGATGATCGTGTTGTTGACGTCGATGCGCTGAGTTCGCGCCAAACGCCTTGCGACGCTAGCCGTGGGGCGGCTAAACCTCGCGATCCGCTGCATCGAGGCGCCGCCAGAAATGAATCGTCGTATGCCATTGTCGGCCAACGCCACCGAGGTCGCGGAGAAATTCGGACATGTGACGTCCTGGGTGTTCGATCTCGACAATACGCTTTACCCACCCGACTGCGGGCTTTGGCCGGCGATCGAGGATCGCATCACTCTCTATCTGATCGAGCACAGCGGGCTTGACGGCGCTTCGGCGCGCGCGCTCCAGCGCTACTACTACCGCCAGCACGGCACGACCCTGCGCGGGCTGGTCGACGAGGATCAAATCCATCCCGGCGACTTTCTCGATTTCGTCCATGACGTCGACCGTTCCGGGCTCGCGCCCAATCCGGCGCTCGCGCTCGAGGTGGCGCGGTTGCCCGGACGCAAGCTCATCTTCACCAATGGCTCGCGCGACCACGCTCTGCGGACCGCGCGCCAACTCGGACTCGAAGGCTTATTTGAGGACGCGTTCGACATTGTCGCCGCCGGCCTCGCGCCCAAGCCCGCCGACGCGGCCTACGAGGCGTTCTTTCGCACGCATGGCGTCGATCCCACGCGCGCGGCGATGTTCGAGGACATCGCCAAGAACCTCGTCGTCCCCAAGGCGCGCGGCATGACGACAGTGCTCGTCACCGCCAAGGCGGGCCAGTTCGACCACCGCCAGGCGCATGATCGCGAGGCCGTCCCCGCTCTTGAAATCGATTTCGTCACCGACGACCTGACGAACTTTCTGCGCCGCATCAATGACGGGTCGCCGCGGCGCCGATCCAACGTCGATTATTGATCGCGCGTTTCGCCGCGCTTTTCCGCGACGCCCACTGCGAGCGTCATCGCCAGACAGAAAGTCGCCGCCAGCGAACGAAATGCGCCGAAATCGCTCTCGACGATTTCGAATCGCGCGTCCGCCATGCCGGCGAGCGGACTGAGCGCGCTGTCGGTGACGACGACCAGCGGCGTCTTGCGCTTTCGCGCAGCCTCGACCATGCCGACCGTGACAGGAGAATAAGGCGCGAAGCTGACCGCGATCAGTGCGTCGCTTGACGAAGCGCCCGCCGCCTGATCGGCGCCGAGGCCGCCGACATTGTCGACTAGAACAGCGTGAACGCCGAGTTGGGCGAGCGCGTAAGCGAAATAATGCGTGACGCTGAACGAACGCCGCTGTCCCACGAGATAAATCGTGTCCGCTCGGGCCAGGATCGCGATCGCGCTTGCGAGCACGTCGGCGCGCACCGTCTCGCGCAGCCGGGCGATCGACTGCGTAGCCGAATCGGCGAAGCCGAACAGCAGGTTGATCGGATCGCCGCTCGTTCGCGCGCTTTCATGCAGCGCTTTGAGACGTTCGGAATAGTCGGGCCAGCGCGTGCGCAGATGCGAGCGGAAAACGCCCTGCAATTCGGAAAAGCCGGCGAAGCCGAGAGACTGAGCGAAACGCACCAGCGTCGAGGCCTGAACCTGCGCGCGCTGGGCGACGCCCGACGCCGTTCCGAGCGCGATCTCGTCGGGATGTTCAAGCGCGAAAGCGGCGGTTTGACGCAAGCGCTTGGGCAGCAGCGGTTCGATTTCGATCAGGCGTTGCTTAAGCGCTTCAAAATCCCTTGGGGCGTCCATGATATGAGTCGGCCTGGGTTCGCGGTCGCCAGCGCCTCGCGAAGCGCCCCACGCAAATTAGAACGAAAATTCCGGATCGCCTAGCGCCGGGAAGCCGCGTATCGCGCGGCGACCCCATTCGCGAATCAGTCGATCTGAGCGCCGAGCGCCGACATCAGCGCCCGAAAATTTGGGAAACTGGTCGCGATCATTGATCCGTCGTCGACCCGCATCGGCTTTTGCGACGCCAGTCCCATCACCAGAAAGCTCATGGCGATGCGATGGTCGAGATGGGTCTCGACGAAGCCGCCGCCCTCCGGCGCGCCTGCCTCGACGATGAGGTCGTCGCCGACGATCTCATACGCGACGCCGGAGGCGGCAAGGCCGGCGCCGACTGCGGCGAGGCGATCGCTTTCCTTGACCCGGAGTTCGTGCAGCCCGCGCATACGCGTCGCCCCTTTGGCAAAGGCGGCGGCGACGGCGAGGATCGGATATTCATCGATCATTGAGGGCGCCCGCGCCGCCGGCACGTCGACTCCGACGAGTTCGCTGGCGCGCACCCGCAGGTCCGCCACCTCCTCGCCGCCCTCGCGGCGCCGGTCGAGTTCATCGATCCGCCCGCCCATTTCGCGCAAAGTCGTCAGGAGCCCCGAACGCAGCGGGTTCGTCATCACGCCCTCGACGACAATATCGGAGCCCGGCGTGATCAACGCGGCGACGATCGGGAAAGCGGCCGAGGACGGATCAGCGGGGACTACGACCGGGTTCGGGCGCAATTCGGGACGACCGACCACGGAAATACGCCGCCCCGCGCCCTCGATCTCGACTCGAACCTCGGCGCCGAAATGAGCGAGCAACTTTTCGGTGTGGTCGCGCGAGGCCTCGCTCTCGACGACGGTCGTCGTCCCACGCGCGTTAAGGCCCGCGAGCAGCACGGCGGACTTGATCTGGGCCGAGGCGACAGGAGTGCGGTAGAGAATGGGGGCCGGGTCGGCGGCGCCGCGCAACGTGATCGGGCAGCGCCCGCCCTCTGCCTCGCTCAGCACCTCGGCCCCGATCAATATCAGAGGGTCGAGGATGCGCCGCATCGGCCGTTTGCGCAGCGACGCGTCGCCGTCGAACACAGCCGTGATGGGATGGCCGCCGACGACGCCCATCATCAGGCGCGAACCGGTGCCGGCGTTGCCGAAGTCGAGCGTCGCGCGCGGCGCGAGGAGTGAACCCAGGCCGGGGCCTTCGACAGTCCATCCGCCCTCGCTAACGCGCTCGATGCGCGCGCCAAGCGCGCGGCAGGCCTCGCCGGTGCGGAGCACGTCTTCGCCTTCCAGCAGTCCGTCGATGCGCGTCAGGCCGCGCGTCAGCAGTCCGAACAGAAAAGCGCGATGGGAAATCGATTTATCGCCCGGCGGGCGGGCTCGGCCGCGCAGCGGGCCGGAGGCGCTGGCGGTGAGCGGCTGAGGCGAGGGCGAGGCGGACAAGGGCATGGGGACTCGCGAGTTTCCGGCTTCTGCGCGGCGGCGCCGGCGGCTCCTAACATCGCGGTTCGGCGCTGTCGACTTCGTCCGCGTTACGCATTGACACGGGCGGCGGCGCCGACTAACCGAAGCCTCCGAACGCAGCCGCCCAGATCAGGGATATCGTCATCGTGGCAAAACCCGAGCTCGGAGCCAAGCGCCAATGCCAAAGCTGCGGCGCCAAGTTCTTCGATCTGAATAAAGATCCGATCGTCTGCCCGAAATGCGGCGCGATCTTCCAAGGCGCGGTCGCCCGCGCCGAGCGCGTAACCGCGAAAGAGGAAGAAGCGGAAGACGAAGTCGTCGCGCCCGCCGGCGTCGAAATCGTCTCGCTCGATGAAGTCGAAGCGAGCGAAGAAAAGGCCGCCGATCCCGTTGCGGACGACATCGACGTCGAAGACGACGATTCGGCCGATGACCCGTTCCTCGAAGAAGAGGAAGAGGACGACGACGACGTCAGCACGCTCATCGACGGCGAGATCGCGCCGGACGAGGAGCCGTGAAACCTTCGCCAGCGAGGAAAAATCGCCACAGGGGTCTTGTCGGACGCGCGCTTTTGCGTCTATAGAGCCGCTCCGCGGTGAAAAAGGGCGCTTCGATCCCAATCGGAACGCGCGCGGGCACGGGAAAATCTGGGGCCATAGCTCAGTTGGGAGAGCGCTTCAATGGCATTGAAGAGGTCGTCGGTTCGATTCCGTCTGGCTCCACCACTAAGCCTTCGTTTCATGTGTCGTTAGCCTGCGACCGCCGCCGGCGGTACGCGGAAGCCGCGCAGGCTATTTTGAGATCAAATTGAGATCACGCGGCCGGCAGCGTCGGCGTAAAGTTCTTCGACCAGATCCGCGCGCGCCTTCAACACGGCGCGTTGGTTGACCGAGCCCTTGTCGGTGATTTCGCCGCGGTCCAGCGACAATGGCGCTTCGAGGATCAACATTCGCTTGACCAGATTGGAGGAGCCGGTGCTCCCGCGCGCGAGCGAGCGCAGCCGCTCGGCGAACGCGGTGCGGACGCGCTCATCGCCCAGCAGGTCCGAAATCGGCGCGTTCGCGGGCCTGTCGGGACAAATGGAGCGGCAATTGTTGAGATCGGGCACGACGAGCGCGCCGACGTAATCGCGGTCGAGTCCCGCGAACACGACGTCCTGAACCAGCGCGCCGAAATGATCGATGAACGCCGCGCGCAGGGGGCCGACCGCGACCCAGGTGCCGGTGTTCAGCTTGAAGTTCTCGCCGATGCGGCCGTCGAAATAGAATCCCTTGCCCGCATCGTCGGGGTCGGCGAATCGCAGAGCGTCGCCGAGCTTGTAGAAGCCTTCCTCGTCGAACGCTCGCGCGGTCAGTTCGGGGTCGCGCCAATAGCCTGGAGTGATGTTAGGTCCGCGCAGACGCGCCTCCAGCCGGCCTTCGAACGGAACCAGTTTCAGCTCCAGGCCGAGAGCGGGAACGCCGCAATTGCCGGCTGAATCTTGAGGCGTCATGCACATCAGCGAGAACGGCCCGGTCTCGGTCGCGCCAAGCCCCGCCGCCAGCAGCACCCGCTCTCCGGTCGTCGCCACCGCAAGAGCCTCGATCGCGTCCCAACTGTGCTGCGCGAGCCCGGCGCCGGCGTAAAGGATCATGTTGAGGCGGCGGAAAAACGCCTCTCGGAGGCCGTCGTCGGCCTCGAGGCGCGGGATCAACTCGACAAAGCCCTTGGGCACGTTGAAATACCAATTCGGCGCGACGCTTCGGATGTTGCGCGCGCTCGCTTCGACGCCCGCCGAAGTCGGCCTGCCGTCGTCGATATAGAGCGCGCCGCCGTTATAGAGCGCGAGCCCGAACACCTTGTTGCCGCCGGCGGTGTGATTCCAAGGCGCCCAATCGAGAATGACCGGCGGCTCGTCCTGCACGAACGCGTAGCAATGGCGAATCATTTCCTGATTGGCGCATAGCATTCGCTGAGTATTGATGACCGCTTTGGGCGATCCGGTCGAGCCGGAAGTGAAAAGGAATTTTGCGATAGTTTCGGGCCCGACGAGCGCGTGCGCGCGCGCGACCGCGTCGCGGACCGGCGTCATCGCCAGATCGTCGAATGTCCGGCACGGCCGGCCGGCGACGGGGTTACGGGTCACGACGAGCGGCGTCGAGGTTGGAATCGTCGCGCCGATCGCCTTGGCGAATTTCGCGCCGTCATCGGCGAAGACCAAGCCCGGCGTCAGCAGCGCGACGATGGAGTGGAGTTTTTCGAAATCGGTCGACATCGTGGAGTAGGCGGGCGAGATCGGCGCATAGGCGACGCCGACGTGCTGGGCCGCGAGGCCCAGCAACGCATGTTCGATGTCATTTCCAGAGAGTATCAGCATGGGCCGCTCGGCGCTGAGACCGTAATCGAGCAGCGCCTGGCCAAGACGGCGCATCGTCTCGAACATTTGCGCATAGGTCAGCTTGCGCCATTCGCCGTTCGCTCCGTTGCGGTCGGCGAGGGCGATACTATCGGGCGTCGCGATCGCCCAATGCGCCAGACGCTCGGTGAAGCAACGGGCCGAAGGCCCGAGTTCGCCCTTCTGCTTGACGTAAATCGCCCCGTCGGCGCGTCGCTCGACGCGCATCGCGGGCGACCACATGCGAATCTGGCGAAGCGGCGCCTCGCGAACCGCCGATGCCGATGGCGCAACGTACATTGCGAACTCGTCCTCCCGTCGGGGCCATCCTAGCGTCCATTATTCGCGGGCGCGACTGCGATCACGCAATCGCCCCAATTGCCCCCGAAGTTCCCGCGATCGCCGGCGCCGAATCGGAAGTCGCGGCGACGTCGAACGGAGGGGCGCCGATGCGCAAGATTGCAGTTCTCACAATATTGGCGCTGAGCTTGGGCGCCTGCGCAAGCGCGCGCGACACCCGCATGACCAGCGGCGCGGCGATAGGCGGCGTCGGCGGCGCGATCGTGGCGGGGCCGGTCGGCGCGGTCGTCGGAGGGGTCGGCGGCGCGCTGGTCGCCGACGAGACGCGCCCGCATCACCGCGCCGTTCGTTGTCACTACAGCTATGCGCTTGAGAAGCGCGTCTGCCACTACATCTAATTCGCGGGCGGGTTCATCGCCGCGGCGTAATGTCGCCGCCGCGCCGGGTCCAGCCGTGCATCCCCTGGGGATAGTTGACGACGTCGACATGTCCGGCGGCGATCGCGCTGTTGGCGGCGCTGCCCGATCTCATGCCGGACGCGCAGACGAGCACGACGCGCTTGCCCCTGGGCAGCGCGGCGGGATCGAAGCGCGAAAGTGGCAAATTGATCGCCCCGGGGATGTGTCCGCGCACGAACTCATACGCCTCGCGCACATCGACGATCGCGCATTGACGTTTACGGATCGACTCGTCGAGTTCGGGAATATCGATCGACGGCGCGCCGGCGCCGAGTTTGGCGAGCAATCTGGAAAACATCGTCGCTCCCTCAGCTCGCCTTGGCGGCCGCGGCCGCGGTTTTGGCCGCTTCGAACTGATTGAAGGCCCCGAGCGCGTGGCTCGCGTACATCGCCGCGGGGCCGGCGCCCATGTAGATCGCCATGCCCAGCGTTTCCAGCAACTCCTCGCGCGTCGCGCCGCGTTCGACCGCGGCCTTGACGTGAAACGCGATACAATCGTCGCAACGCACCGCGACCGAAATTGCGACGGCGATCAGTTCCTTGGTCTTGACATCGAGCGCGTTGGGCGCGAGCGCGGCCTGGGCAATGGCGGAAAAGCTCTTCATCACTTCCGTCGCGCCGACGCGCAGATTACGCAACTCCGCGCTGAGTTCCTTGGTCGTCGAGGGCCAATCGGCAATCATGTCTTACTCCGTTAATGCGATTGCGTGGGTTGAATTGTCGGGTCGATTTCCTCGCGCCCGTCGTCGCGTAGCCAGACGTAGATCGCCGGAATGACGAGCAAAGTCAGCGCAGTCGACGAGGCCAAGCCGAAGACCAGCGAAATCGCCAAGCCTTGGAAGATCGGATCGGTCAGAATGAAGGCCGAACCGATCATGGCCGCGGCGGCGGTCAGGAAGATCGGCTTGAAGCGCGTCGCCCCCGCCTCGATCAGCGCCGAGCGCAGCGGTACGCCGTCGCCCTGCCGACTCTTGATGAAGTCGACCAGCAAAATCGAGTTACGCACGATGATGCCGGCGAGCGCGATGAAGCCGATCATCGAAGTCGCCGTGAAAGCGGCGTTCAACATCCAATGGCCGAGCACGATGCCGATCAAGGTCAGCGGCACCGGCGTCAGGATCACCAACGGCAGCTTGAACGAGCCGAACTGCGCGACGACGAGCAGATAGATGCCGAGAATGGCGATGATGAAGGCGCCGCCCATGTCGCGGAACGTGACATATGTGACTTCCCACTCTCCGTCCCAAAGCAGCGTCGCCTTGGAATCGTTCACGGGCTGACCGTGATACTTGATCTCAGGCGCTCCGCTCGCACCCCATTTCATGCCGGCGATCTCGTCCTCGATCGCCAGCATCGCATAGACCGGCGCCTCGAACCGCCCGGCGACGTCGCCTGTGACCATTTCTGCGTAGCGGCCGTTGTGACGGAAGATCGGATAGGAGGAGGGCTCGCGCGTCAACTTGACGACGTCACCAAGTTCGACGTTGGCGCCTTGGCGAACGGTGCCGCCGGCCGGCAAGGGAGTCGACAGCAGGCTTTCGTCCGGGGTCCGCGCCGAGCGGGGCAGGGCGACCGAGATATCGATCGGCTTCAAACCGCCGCCACGCTGGGAGTAGCCGACCTGCACGCCGCCGAGCAGCGCGCCGATCGTATCGTAGACCGCTTGCTCCTCGACGCCGTGGAACTCAAGCGCCTCCTGGTCGATGGAGAAGCGCACACGCTCCGACGGTTTAGGAAAACTGTCGTCGGAATCGACGACAAAATCCACCGCCTCGAATGCCTTACGCACCTGGCTGGCGATCGCGCGCCGGGTCGGCGCGTCGGGCCCGTAGATTTCCGCCAGCACCGTCGAGAGCACCGGCGGGCCTGGCGGCACCTCGACGACTTTCAGCACCGCGCCCTCGGGCAATTTGAGGTCGCCAATACGATGGCGGATATCAAGCGCGATGGCGTGACTCGCCCGGCTACGCTGGTTCTTTTCTGTCAGATTGATCGCCAGATCGCCCTGCTGCGCGCCGCTGCGAAGATAATAATGGCGAACCAGACCATTGAAGTTGAACGGCGCCGACGTGCCGGCATAAGCCTGGATCGAAGTCAGCTCGGGCAGATCCTTCAGCCGTTGGGCGGCGGCCATCAGGGTGCGGTCCGTGTCTTCGAGCGATGTGCCTTGTGGCATGTCGAGAACGACCTGCATCTCCGATTTGTTGTCGAAGGGCAGCAGCTTGACGCGCACGTCCTTGGTCACGAACAGAACGCACACGCCCAGCGTCGCGACGCCCACGCCGATCAGGAACGCTTTCGAGCGCGCCCGGCCTCGCAACAGCGGACGCGCGACACGAATATAGAAACGGCCCATCGCGCCGATATCGTGCAGATGGTCCTCTCCGGCGCCCGCGCGCCCGCCCGCCATGCGCAGCAATAGCCAAGGCGTCACCGTCACCGCGACACCGAACGAGAACAGCATCGCCAGCGAAGCGTTGGCCGGAATCGGGCTCATGTACGGACCCATCAGGCCGCTGACGAACATCATCGGCAGCAATGCGGCGACGATCGTCAGCGTAGCGACGATAGTCGGGTTGCCAACTTCCGCGACAGCCTCCACCGCGGTCTCGACGAGGCCACGACCCCCGCGCATCGACCAGTGGCGCGCGATGTTCTCGACGACAACAATCGCGTCGTCGACGAGGATGCCGATCGAGAAGATCAGCGCAAACAGGCTGACGCGGTTGATCGTATAGCCCATCAGCCAGGACGCAAACAGCGTCATCAGAATTGTCGTAGGAATGACGATCAGCACCACCAGGCCTTCGCGCCAGCCGATCGCAAACGTGATGAGAATGACGATCGATATCGTCGCCAAGCCGAGGTGGAACAACAGTTCGTTCGCCTTTTCCGTCGCGGTTGCGCCGTAGTTGCGCGTGACGGCGACGTCGAGGCCAGCCGGCACGATGCTTTCGCGCACAAGACTGAGGCGATGCAACACGTCGTCGGCGACCGTGACCGCGTTGGCGCCCTTGCGCTTCGCGACGGCGATGGTGACGGCGGGGCGACGCTGCATTTCTCCGCTCTCGAGCCGGGTCATGGTCCAGGCGCGATGTTCGGGCTCCGCCGCTCCGAGGACGACATTCGCGACGTCGCGGACATAGACCGGACGCCCGTCACGGGTCGTCAGCAGCAGCAGACCGACGTCGGGAATGCCCTGAAGGGTCTGGCCGGCGACCGCGGGCAGCGACCGCCCGTCGGCGCGCACGGCGCCTACGACGAAGGATCGATTGGCGTTGGTCAGTTTATCGATGAGCTGGTTGAGCGTGACGCCATAGACCGCCAGACGCTCGGGGTCCGGCTCGACGCGGATCTGATTGGGCGCGCCGCCGGCGATATAGGTGGCGCCGACATTGTCGACTTTGGCGAGCTCGTGCTGCAAATCCTCGCCGATCTGAAAGAGCGCGTTCTCGCTCCAGTCGCCAGCGTGTTCGGGTTTGGCCGACAGCGTGAGATCGACGATGGCGACGTCGTCGATGCCGCGCCCGATCACCAGGGGTTCGGGAATGCCCTTGGGCAGGCCGACGATGTTGGCGCGAATCTTCTCGTGAATGCGCAGCACGGCGGTGTCTTCATCGGTGCCGACGAAGAAGCGTGCGGTGACGACGACCTGATCGTCCTGGGTCTGCGAATAAACGTGCTCGACGCCGTCGATGCCCTTGACGATGTCCTCGAGCGGTCGCGTCACCAGCTCGACCGCGTCATTGGCGCGGTAGCCGTTGGTGGAAACGAGAATATCGACCAGGGGCACGCTGATTTGCGGCTCCTCTTCGCGCGGCAACGAAACGAGCGCGATCGCGCCGGCGATCAGCGCCGCCAGCAGCAGCAGAGGGGTCAGCGGCGAATTGATGAAGGTGCGCGTGAGTACGCCGGAAAAACCCAATCTCATGGCTGCGCCAACCTGTCGCCGTCCGCAAGGCCGGAAAGAATCTCGATCGAATCCTCGTGCGTGAGGCCAGGTTGCACCACGACCTCGTCACCCTGCGAAAGTCTTACGTAGCTGACCCCGGCGCGCCGATAGAGGTAACGGCTAGGAACGAGAATGGTCCGACGCGGCCCGACGCCGACATAGACGCGTGTGCGCTCGCCGACGAAATAATCGCCAAGTCCCTCGACTTCAACGTCCGCGATAACGCGCCCGCCCTGGATTTCCGGATAGACGACTCGCACCTTGCCTTCGCGACGCTTTTCCTTGGGATCGTCGCCGAGTCCGCGTGAGCCGATTTGAACCGCGTCGCCGGCGCGCAGGAACTGCGCATGCCGTTCAGGCAATTGCAGCCGCAGGATGTACTTGTCTTCGGCCAGGGTCGCCACCGTCTCGCCCGGCAGGATCACGCGGCCTTCCGAGACGGGAACGGTGAGGATACGGCCGGCGGCGGGCGCGAGCACCTCGCCCTCGCTCATCTGCTGCACGACGACCTCGCGGTCGGAGCGCATCGCGTCGAGCGTTTTGGCCGCGACATCGAGCGCAGTCTTGACCGCGTCGACCTGCACCGAAGTGCTCACGCCGCGCTTCTGCAATTCCTGCGCGCGCTCGAAGTCGGCGTTGGCCTTTTCCACCTGCGCTTGCTGCGACTGAATGCGCGAATCCAGCGCCTGCAATTGCAACAGAATCTTCTGGTCGGCGACGACTGCGAGCTTCGCCCCAGAGGCCGCCTCCGCGCCCTCTTTCGCTGACAGAGCGACAATCGTGCCGCCAATACGCGCGCGCGCCACCAAGAGATGCGCGGGCTCGACCGTGCCGATGACCGCTTTCTGGTCGACGATCTCGCTCGTGTGCACGGTGAACGTGTTCTCGGCCAACGCGGCTCGCGGCAGAAAAGCCAGGGCTGCCACCCATATCCAACGTCGCATCTCACAATTCCTCGTTTCGCGGCTTGACGTGAATATCATAAGAAGCTAATTTAGCAAGCATGAATTTAGAAGAATTGAAAGTTAAGGCCGGCGTGGTTGAGTCGCTCCTCAAGGCGCTCGCCAATCGCAATCGCCTTATCATTCTGTGCGAACTCCTCGGGGGGGAGCGACAGGTAGCGGAACTGCTCGACGCGCTGCCGCTCAGCCAATCGGCGATGTCGCAACATCTAGCGCGGCTGCGCGCCGACGAGATCGTTTCGACCCGTCGCGAGTCCCAGACGATTCACTATTCGCTCGCGAGCGAGAAAGTGCGCGACGTGATCGAGCTTCTTTATAAAATGTACTGCGGGCCGGAATGCAGCCGGGGCGCGATGAAAAAACCAACCAGAACCTTAAGGAGTGTTTCATGAATCAAGATCGCGCGGTGATGGCTTTCGCCGGATTGGTCACGCTGGTCAGCGCCGGGCTCGCCTATGCGTTCGGCCCTTATTGGCTGCTGCTTACGGCTTTCGTCGGCCTCAATCTTATTCAGTCCTCGTTCACGGGATTTTGCCCGGCGGCGCTGATTTTCAAGCGCATGGGCTGCTCCTCGGGCGTCGCGTTCAAGTAACCGAGTTCACCGCGACGGAAAGAAGCCGATCATGAGCTATTGTCTAACGCGCGAAGTCGACGGGAATTTCGACGACGTGGTTTCGCGGGTGGTCGAGGCGCTGAAGAGCGAGGGGTTTGGCGTCCTAACCGAGATTGACGTCGCCGCGACGCTGAAGGCGAAGATCGGCGTCGATTTTCGCAAGTACCGCATCCTGGGCGCATGCAATCCCGGCCTTGCGCACAAGGCCTTGAGCGCGGAGAGCGACATAGGCGTCATGCTACCGTGCAACGTGGTCGTGCAGGAGCATTCGCCCGACCGTATCGAAATCGCCGCAATCGATCCAGTGGCGACGATGGCCCGCGTCGGCAATCCGGCGCTCGAGGCGATCGCCGGCGAAGTGAGGCAAAAGCTCGAGCGCGTCGTCGCGGCGGTCTGATCGCGCGATTCGGTTCGACTAAGTAACCAAGAGCGTCGCGTTGCGCGCGGCGCCTGTTTCCGTTACCCGGTCGGCTTCGACCGAGGCCGCGTTTGGCTCGGGCGAGGTGCGGATTCGCGGCACGCCGTTGCGTGCCGTAGCGTTCCTGCGCAATATCGGCGTCGGGTGCGAAACAGAAGCGGGATCGGCATGTTCTCCCTGTCGGAAGATCACAACGCTGTGCGCGAAATGGCGCTCGGCTTCGCCCGCGAGCGCATAGCGCCTAACGCGCTCGCCTGGGATGAGGCCAAGCACTTCCCGCTCGACGTGTTGCGCGAGGCGGCGGCGCTCGGCATGGCGACGATCTATGTGCGCGAGGAGCACGGCGGCTCGGGCCTGACCCGGCTCGACGCGGCGCTCATTTTCGAGGCCCTCTCGACAGGTTGCCCTTGCACCGCCTCTTTTCTTTCCATCCACAATATGGTCGCCTGGGTGATCGACCGTTTCGGTTCCGACGAGTTGCGCGCGCGCTATCTGCCGCGGCTGGCGACGATGGAACTGGTGGCGAGCTATTGCCTGACCGAACCGGGGGCCGGCTCCGACGCGGCGGCGTTGACGACGCGCGCGCGCCGCGATGGCGCCGACTATGTGCTCGACGGCGTCAAGCAGTTCATCTCCGGAGCCGGCGTCAGCGATCTCTATCTCGTGATGGCGCGCACCGGCGAGGCGGGCGCGGGCGGGGTTTCGGCTTTTCTGGTCGAAAAGGGGACGCGCGGCCTTTCGTTCGGCGCCAATGAGCGCAAGATGGGTTGGCATATCCAACCGACAGCGCAGGTTATTTTCGAAGGCGTTCGCATTCCCGCCGCGCAACGCGTCGGCGCCGAGGGCGACGGCTTCAAATTCGCGATGGCGGGTCTCGACGGCGGGCGCCTCAACATCGGCGCTTGTTCGCTCGGCGGCGGCGAGGCGGCGCTCGCCAAGGCGCTTGGTTATGCCGGCGAGCGCAAGGCGTTCGGACGCCGCGTCGCCGATTTTCAGGCGACGCAGTTCAAGCTCGCCGACATAGCCACCTCGCTCGAGGCGGCGCGGGCGCTGCTCTGGCGCGCCGCGAGCGCGCTCGACGCCAAGGCGCCGGACGCGACGCGTCTATGCGCGATGGCGAAGAGGGTGGCGACCGACGCGGGATTCACGGCCGCCAACGACGCATTGCAGATTTTCGGCGGCTACGGTTATCTCGCCGAATACGGCGTCGAGAAAATCGTGCGCGATCTGCGGGTACACCAGATACTTGAGGGAACCAACGAAATCATGCGCGTGATCGTCGCGCGCGGCCTGCTCGCGCAATAGTCGGCGGCCCCAATCCGGAGCGAACGATGGCGAATATCGCGTTCATTGGCCTTGGCAATATGGGCGGCCCGATGGCGGCCAATCTCGCAAAGGCGGGCCATCGCGTCCGCGGCTACGACCTGGTCGAGAGCGCGAAGGGGGAAGCGGCCGCCAAGGGCGTCGCGATTGCCGCGAGCGCGCCGGCGGCGGTCGCGGGGGCGGAGGTTGTCGTCACTATGCTGCCGGCCGGCAAGCATGTGTTGGCGAGTTGGACGGAAATCCTGCCTTCCGTCGCCAGGGGCGCCCTGATTATCGATTCTTCGACCATCGACGTCGCCAGTGCGCGGCGAGCGCATGAGATGGGCGCGGGCGCCGGGTTGTTGACGCTCGATGCGCCGGTCTCGGGCGGCGTCGGCGGCGCTCAGGCGGGCACGCTGACTTTCATGGCCGGCGGCTCGGACGCGGCTTTCGCGCGCGCAAGACCGTTCCTCGAGGCGATGGGCAAGCGCATCGTCCATTGCGGCGGCGACGGCGCCGGCCAGGCGGCAAAGATTTGCAACAACATGATCCTCGGCGCGACGATGATCGCCACCTGCGAGGCGTTCGTGCTTGC
>JBBIIT010000039.1:19315-33295 GCA_037446355.1 Beijerinckiaceae bacterium
ACAACATGATCCTCGGCGCGACGATGATCGCCACCTGCGAGGCGTTCGTGCTTGCTGAAAAGCTCGGCCTTTCCGCTCAGGCGCTCTACGACGTCGCCTCCACTTCGTCTGGCCAGTCCTGGTCGCTGACGAGCTATTGCCCGGTTCCGGGTCCAGTTCCGACCTCGCCCGCCAACCGAGACTACAAGCCCGGCTTCGCTGCGGCGCTGATGTTGAAGGACCTGCGCCTCGCACAGGAGGCGGCCGCCAGCGTCGGGGCAGCGACGCCGCTCGGCGCCGAGGCCGCCCAACTCTACGCGCTTTTCGCGGCGGCAGGGCATCGGAACGAGGATTTTTCCGGGATCGTCAATTTCCTGCGCGGAACGCGGATTCCAGGCGAAGCCTGAACGACTGTTCATAAATCACTGATTATTAAAGAATTTTTAGTTCCTGAGGCCGCTTTGCCTCGGCTCCGCCGCGATTCCGGCGCAAACTTACCCGGTTGCAGGAGAGGATGAAGATCAGCGCGCGAACGCGAGAAAGACGCGCGCGGCCTGAGTTTCGCGGGATGACCCATCGGGCGGTCTGGCTCGTTCAAGGCAATTGGCAAGGAGTTTTGTCATGGTTGCGATCTTCAAGAAAACTCTCGCCGCCTCGCTGGTGGCGTTGTCTCTCGGCGCCGGCGTCATCGCCGCGTCCGCGCCTGCGTACGCCGGCCCGGGCTGGCGTGGCGGAGGCGGACACGGTGGCGGCTTCGGTGGCCACGGCGGTTTCGGCGGGCATGGCGGATGGGGCGGCCACGGCGGCTGGGGTGGTCACCGTTGGGGCGGCGGCGGCTGGGGCGGTAACCGTTGGGGCGGCGGTTATGGCGGTTACGGTGGCTATGGTGGCTATGGTGGCTATGGTGGCTATGGTTGGGATCCGGGCCTTGGCCTCGGCCTCGGCCTCCTGGGCGGCGCCGCCATTGCGTCGGGCTATCCTTATTACGGCGACGGTGACGGCTGCTATGCCTATCGCCCGGTTTACAATAGCTGGGGCGCCTACCTGGGCCGGCGCCTGGTCAGCATCTGCTAGAGTGTTTTCACCAGCTAGGCACCGCTTCGGCGGGGCGTCTTGGTTGCAGCGAAGCGCTCTGATTCTTAACGTGCGTTCATAATTTCACGCGGTTCACACGATAATTTTATCGTGGCCATGCCTTCGCCGCGATTCCGGCCTTCGGAAGCCAATTTGCGAGCCGAACTTTCTTTCATCGCATCGGGGCGAGACCGCTTCGAAGCTCCGGATTTCGCAACGAATTCGCGGCGGGTTTCGTCGCCTGTCGCGTCAAAGAGGGAACAAGGCCATGCACAGTGTATTCAAGAAGGCTCTCGCCGCTTCGCTCGTGGCGCTCACCCTGGCGGCCGGTTTGGCCGCTTCCGCGACGCCCGCCGCCGCAGACGGCTGGCGTGACGGCGGCCACGGCGGCTGGGGCCACGGCGGCGGTTGGCGCCGCGACGGCGGCCACGGCGATTGGGGTCGCGGCGGCGGTTGGCGCCGCGACGGTTGGGCGCCGGGCCTCGGCCTGGGGTTGGCTGGCGGCCTTGCCGCCGGCGCGATCATCGCCTCGCAGGCGCAGCCCTACTATGGGTACGGCGGCTGTTGGCAGGTGCGCCCGACCTATGACTCCTGGGGAAATTATCTCGGCGATCAGCAAGTCAACGTCTGTCAGTGAAGTTTCAAGCCGGCGCGGATCGCCTCCCTCCGCAACCGGATTCTGGCCCCGCTTCGGCGGGGCCTTTTTTAATTTGGCGCGGCGAAGTAAGCGCCGCCGGTCGTCGGGCGGGGAACGCCTGTCGTCGTCGGCAGCGAAAGCGGCAGACCCAGGCGCGAGCGTAAGGCGAGATAGGCGAAGCATTGCGCCTCGATCACGTCGCCGTCGAAGCCGATGGCCTCGATCGGCTCGACGCGAACCCCGAGCCTTTGCGCGAGCCACGCCATCAACGCGATATTGCGCCGTCCGCCGCCGCAAACGAGCCAGCGGGCGGGCGCGGCGCCGACATGGGCGAGCGCGGCGGCAGTCGCCTCAACCGTGAAGGCGGTCAGCGTCGCCGCGCCATCGGCGTCGTCAAGCGCCTCCACGCAAGCCGCCAGCGCATGAAAGTGATTGCGGTCGAGCGATTTCGGGGCCGGCCGCTCGAAATATTCGTCGCGGAGGAGGGTGGCGACAAGATCGCCGCGCACGCGCCCGCTCGCCGCCAATGCGCCGCCCTCGTCGTGGCTGAGGCCACGACGGCGCATGACGAAGTCGTCGATCAATGCGTTGGCCGGCCCGGTGTCGAAGGCGACAATCTCACCGCCGGGGCCGAGATAGGTGACATTGCCGACGCCGCCCCAGTTGAGGAACATCAACGGTCGCTCCAGCCTCGCTCCGATCGCGGCGTGATAGAGCGGAACCAGCGGCGCGCCCTCGCCGCCCGCAGCGACGTCGGCGGAACGAAAATCGCAGACGACGTCGAGACCGAGCGCCGCCGCGGCCCGCGCGCCGTCGCACAACTGGCGCGTGAACCTCTCGCGCGGTCGGTGCAGCACGGTCTGGCCATGCAGGCCGACGAGCGCGACCTCGCTTCGATCGATCGCGAACCGGCGCAGAAACGCCTCCACCGCTGCGACATGCGCGTCGGTGACGTCGGCGGTCAGTTGTTCGAGCGGACCAGCGGCGAGCGCGGGGTCGGCGATGACTTCGCGCAGGCGCCGCGCGGTCGCCTCGGGATACGCGAAAGTTGCGCCGGGGCCGGGTTCGACCTTGGCTTCGCCGTCGCTGCGTATGAGCGCGACGTCGATTCCGTCCATCGACGTGCCGCTGATGACGCCGATCGCTGTCGTCATTCGGCCGCGCCGATGCGCGTCGTCAGCGTCGCGACGCCGGCGATATAGCACTCCAGGAGATCGCCGGGCGCGACCGGGCCGACGCCCGCCGGCGTGCCAGTGAAGATGAGATCGCCCGGCTGGAGATGATAGAAGCCGGAAAGATGCGAGACGATCTCCGGCACGCTCCAGACAAGCCGGTCGATATCGGAGCTCTGTCGTAGCGCCCCGTTCTGCTTGAGCGTGATCGCCGCGTGTTCGCAATGGCCGATGCGCGATACGGGTGCGATTTCCGAGATTGGCGCGCTGGCCTCGACGTCCTTGCCGAGATCCCACGGGCGCTGCTTCTCGCGTTCAGAAAGCTGGAGATCGCGGCGGGTCATGTCGAGCCCGCAGGCGTAGCCGAACACCGCGCCGAGCGCGTCGGCGACGGCGATTTTGAACGCGGCCGCGCCGAGCGCGACCACCAATTCGACCTCGAAGTGAAAGTTCGCCGTCCCCGGCGGATAGGCGATCGTCTCGCCGCACTGGCGCAGCGCCGATGCGCTCTTGGTGAAATAGAACGGCTTTTCGCGATCGACGATCTGGCCCATCTCCTTGGCGTGGTCTTCGTAGTTGCGGCCGACGCAGAAGATCCGCGAGACGGGATAGCGACGCTCGTCCCCTTGCACCGGCAGCGACATGGTCGGGGCGGGCGGAAACAGATATCGCGTCATCGCGACCTGCCCTTCCTTGCGGGCCTTTGCGCCGAGTCGCCGCGATGGGCGCCGGGAATCCAGAGTATGTCGTCGGCGCCGCGTTTGTTGGCGTAGCGCGCGGCGACGAACAGGTAGTCGGAAAGCCGATTGACATAAGCGAGCGCGGGCGCGCCGACGCTCTCCCCCTCGAGCGCGGCGAGGGCGACGATCGCGCGCTCGGCGCGCCGGCAGACCGTGCGCGCGTGATGCAGCGCGGCCGCCGCCGGCGTTCCGCCAGGAAGCACGAACGAGCGCAACGGCGCGAGATCGGCGTTGAGCGCGTCGATGTCGGTCTCCAGCCGATCCACCTGCGCGGGCGCGATCCGCAATGCGGCGCCCGGCGCTTGCTCTTGTGCCGCAGGCGGCACGCAAAGATCGGCGCCGAGATCGAAGAGATCGTTCTGCGCGCGCGCGAGCGTCGCGTCGATGGCGGTAAGATCGGCGTCGGCGGCGTCTTGCGTTTTCAGCCGCGCGAGGCCGATCAGGCAGTTGAGTTCGTCGACCTCGCCATAGGCGGCGACGCGTGCGTCGAACTTCTTGCGCCGTTGTCCGTCGCCAAGACCGGTCGAGCCGTCATCGCCCGTGCGCGTGTAGATTCGGTTGAGTTTCACCATGCTAGTGCGGCCGGAAATAGAGCGCGGCGACGATGACCATGATTGCGGCGAATTGCAGCCCGACGCGCCAACGCATCAGCGTCTGCGAGCGATTGCCGGAGCCTTGTCGCAACATGTTGACGAGACCAAGCGCGAGCACGATCGCGACCGCCAGCAGCGCGACGAAGACGGCGGCGTTGGAAAAGCTGTGCATCGGAGGAGCGCCTGTGGATTCGACGAGGGACTATATAGAGGCGGGCGCCGATTTGACCAAACTTGGCCTCACTCGCGTTCCAGCAGTCGATTGAGATAGTCGCGCTCCTCGCCCGGGCGGTTCGGATCGGCGAGGCGGCGACGCAACTCTTGCAACACGCGGCGCGCGCGCTCGGCAGCGGCCGGGCCTTCGTGCAACTGGCCTTCGCTGGCGCCGCGGCTTCCATGAGGTCCGCGTCCGAGCGGATCGCCGTCGCGTCGCTGGCCCTCGCCGCGGCCAACCCGATTGGCGCCGCCCTGGCCGTTCTTGCCTTCGCCCTGCATCTGCTTTTGCAAGCCATCGGCGCCTTCGCGCAAGGCTTGCAGCGCACGACCCTGCGCATCGACCGCGTCGCCTTTGCGGGTGCGGCCGCGCGCGCCGGGCGGACCGCCGGACGGCGGAGCCGAATCGTCCTTCAAGTCGCCTTCGGCTTCGCCCATCGCGCCTTCGGCGTCGCCAAAGCCCTTTTCGGGTTTGGCGCCGAGTCCTTTCATGCGGCGTTGCAATTCAGCGAGGCGGTCTTTCAGGTCTTGCTGACGCTGCTCGAGCGAGGGCTGACTTTTGTCGTCCGCCTCGGGCGGGTTTTGCGCGTCGGGGCTGGCGCGCCGCGCTCGCTCTTGCTGGTCGCGGCGGAACGTGTCGTCGCGCAACTTCTGCTGGTCGCGCATTAGCCGGTCGAGTTCGCCGAGCTGCTTGCGCATCTCCTTCTCGGCCGGGCTTGGCGAACCGCGCGCGCTTTGCAGGTTCTCGAACAGATTCTGCAAATCGTCGAGCATCGCCTCGGCCTCGTCGCGGGCGCCGTTGCGGGCGGTGTCCTCCATGCGGTCGAGCAGGGACTCGAGGTCTTGCATGTCGAGCGGTTGATCTTCAGGGCTCGCCTCGGCGTTTTGTCGATCGAGTCCGTTGAGATAGCGCTCGGCGCTTTCGCGCAGCTCCTTCGTCAACGCCTTGATCTCGTCGTCGCCGGCGCCCCGTCGCAGCGCGTCACGCAACTTCTGCTCGGCCGCGCGCAGATCGCGCAAAGCCTGCGAGGCGTCGCCGTTCTCGATTTGCAGCGCCATCGCCCATAGCCAGGCGGCGACTTCGAGCAAGTCTTTGTCGCCGGTCGCTCGCGCCAGCATCGTCTTGGCCGAGCGCAGCCCGAGATAGACGCTTGGCGGCGTGTCGAATTCCTCGGGCGCGAGCAGCAGCGCGTCGAGCGCGCGCTTGAGGCGCGGGCGATCGTGGTCGGGATCGAGGATGAGATCGCGCCGCTGCTCGATCAGGGCCCGCGCCAGCGGCTTGGTGAATTCGCGCTGCGGCAATTTGATCGCGACCGGCGCGCTGGCGCCGACGACGCCGGCGAGATTTGCCGCTTGCAGCGTCATGGTGACCTCGGCCCCCGCCCACGGGTGCTCGGAAAGATCGGTAGTCGTGCGCGCCTCGCCGACGCCCCTCGGGTCCGCAGGCAAGGACAACGCCAGTTTCGGCGGCTCGGCGAGCGAGCGCGTCGGCGACGCGCCGGAGCCCGGCAGCGCGAAGGATGCGCCGGCCGATGCGACGCCGTAAGCGTCGGCGACCGAGTAATGCAATGTCAACGAGCCGCTGGCGTTCGATTGCGGCGGATCGATCAGCGCGATGGTTGGCGCGCCCTTCGGCGTCGCACGAATGTCGAAGGCGGCGAACGCCGAGCCGCCACGCGCCAGCGTCGCCTTGGCGTCGCCATGCAGGACGAAGCGGCGCTCTTCGATGGTCTTGTCGCTCGCGGCCGCAGTGGCCACGGGCGCTGGCGTTAGGGCGCCCTCGATGCGGGTCTCGATCTCGCCTGGCGCGGAGCGCACAACCAGTACCGAGTCTTCCGGGGCGATCACGCGCTCCGGCTTTTGCTGCGCGATCGTTTTCAGCAACAGCGGCGGCCGGGCGGTATAGGCCGGCGGATCGATCCAGGCGTCGACGCGCGCCGCCGCCGAGGGCGCGCTCGAGGCTCGAAAATCGAATGCGGCGACGAGGCGCGCGTATCGCTCCGAACCCGCGTAAAGCCCGCTCGCCAGCGCAAGCAGCAGCGCCGCGAACCGCAGCGCGCGCGGATCGCGCCACGCCATACGCGGCGAGGGCTTTGAGGGGGCGAGCGTCTCGATTTCGCTCGCAAGGCGCGCCCGGTGCAGCGCCCAAAGCGCGGCGGTCGTCGCATCTCCGGTCGCGTTGGCGAGATTGTCCACGAAGCCCGACGCGGGCCGATGCGCACGCGGCGCCTCGGCGTCGAGCCGGGCCAGCGCCTCGGCGCGGCTCGGCCAACGCAGGCGCGCAAGCGGCGCGAGCGCGAAGCCAAGCGCGAGGGCGAACAGAACAAGCGCCAGCCCGCGCAAGGGGGCGGGGGCGGCGAACCAGAAACCGCCCCAGGAAACCGCGAAAAAGAGCGCGACCAGCGAGCCGGTCCAGGCGAGCGGCGGCCAGATGCGCTCCCAGACAAGCGCGAGCGCAGCGCGTCGCGCGAGGCCGTCGAGCCTCGCGGCGGGCGCACTCCTTTCGCGGCTATCAGAGGCGCTCAAATCCCGAATCCCCGCTCGCCCGCGTCGCCGGGCGAAACGCAATGACTTACGCCAACCAAGGCGGAATTTTGTCGAGCCCGATCAATTCGGCATAGCTCGTGCGCGGCCGAATCACCGAAAATTCGCCCTCGCGCACCAGAACCTCGGGCGCGAGCAGGCGCGAATTGTAGGTGCCCGATTGCACCGCGCCATAGGCCCCGGCCGACAGCACGGCGAGGCGGTCGCCCGGTCTCGGCTCCGGCATTTCGCGATCCAGCGCGAGATAATCGCCGCTCTCGCAAACCGGGCCGACAACGTCAGCGCGGATTCGGCGATCGTGCGGACCGGGTTCGCGCAGCGGGCGGATTTCGTGATGAGCGTCGTACAGCGTCGGCCGCACGAGGTCGTTCATCGCCGCATCGATGATGATGAAGTTCTTCTTGTCCCCGCGCTTGACGTAGATCACGGACGTCACCAGCAGGCCGGCGTTGCCGACAATGAGGCGCCCTGGTTCCAGAAACACCGCGCAGTTGAGATTGCGCGTGCGTCTGGCGACAATCTCGGCGTAACGCTCGGGATGGGGAGGCGGCTCGTTGTCGAAGCGATAGGGGATGCCGAGCCCGCCGCCGAGATCGACATGGTCGATCGCGTGACCCTCGGCGCGCAATTCGCGCACGAAATTGGCCAGCAGCGCGAAGGCGTCGTCGAACGGGGCGAGATCGGTGATCTGCGAGCCGATATGCATATCGACGCCATCGACCGTCACGCCGGGCAGCGCGCGGGCGCGCGCGTAAACCTCGCGCGCTCGCGAGATCGGGATGCCGAACTTGTTCTCGGACCTTCCCGTCGAAATCTTGGCGTGGGTGCGCGCATCGATGTCGGGATTGACGCGAATGGCGATGCGCGCCCGCGTTCCACGCGCCGCCGCGACTTCGGACAAAGCCTCCAGTTCCGGTTCGGATTCGACGTTGAAGCAGCGAATGCCCTCGTCGAGCCCGAGCGCCATCTCGGCGCGGGTCTTGCCGACGCCGGAAAAGATGATTTTGTCGCCGACGACGCCGGCAGCGCGCGCACGTCGCAGTTCGCCTTCGGAAACGACATCCATACCGGCGCCGAGCCGCGCCAGGGTCTTCAGAACCGCCTGGTTGGAATTGGCCTTCATCGCATAGCAGACGAGGGTGCGCCCGTCGGCGAAGGCGTCGCGGAAGACGCGGAAATGGCGTTCGATCGTCGCAGTCGAATAGCAATAAAAGGGCGTTCCCACCGCGTCAGCGATGCGGGAAAGATCGACGTCCTCTGCGTGCAGCACGCCGTCGCGATATTCGAAATGGTTCATGGCGATCAGAGCAAGGGATCGAGCAGGAAAGGCGTCTTGGGGACGCCGAGCGGGACGCGCTTCTTAGGGCCGCTCGAGATCCCGGAGGTCGGCGAACCGGCGTCCGCGGCGGGCTTTTGCACCGCGCTCGGGTCCGGCGGCGGCTCGGTTTCGCCGCGCCGGCCGCAAGCGGCGAGTGTAGTCGCCAGCGCGACCGCAACCAGCAGCTTCGCGCCGCCTCGCGCCCGCTTCGAAATGTCGTTCAACGTCAAAACTCCCGTTCGCCGGGCGCACTATACGCAAAACGCGCGGCGGCGCGAGGCCTTTGCCGCGTCAGCGAAATCTACCTGTCAATCGAAAATGGCAAGCCGCAGCCATGGCGCGAATGGCTTTCCCTATCCCCTACAGCGAGCGATAGGGAACGGGGTTCCAGGATCAGGGCGCGTCCATCGGCGCTTTCCAGGCTACGAGTTCGCCGTAAGGGCTGTGGACGGGCGGCGGCGCGGCAAGGAAGGGATAGGCGATCAATTCGCCGTAGGGCGAACGCGTGGCGGCCGGTGCGGCGTTTTCGACGGAACGCGCGGCAAGGCTATAGCCTTCCGCGATAACAGGGCGTTGCGGCGGCGGGGTCCGCTCCGCGGCGGCGTAGCTCAGAACCGAAGGCGCGGCGCGCCCGGTATTCAGGCTCGCCAGCAACGCCGCGGCGTCCGATCCCGCCGGGCGGGCCATCCCCATGTAATCGATCCTCACTTTGGCGACGCCGCGAGATCCGAAATTCAGCAGCGAAGCGACTCGGGCGGAAACGTCGAGGATGCGTCCGCGCGCATAGGGGCCGCGATCGTTGACGCGCACCACGATCGAGCGGCCGTTGGCGAGATTGGTCACCCGGGCGTAGCAGGGCAACGGCAGCGACGGATGCGCCGCCGAGATCGCCCGCATGTCGAAAGTCTCGCCATCGGCGGTGGCGCGGCCATGGAAGTCCTGGCCGTACCAAGAGGCATAGCCGACCGCGCTGTAACGCGAAGCGGTCGAACCGAGGTCCGCGAACGGCGCCAGCTCTCCGGCCGTCGCCGAAACGAGACCGCAAAGCCATAAGCCCGCCCATGCAGCGAGTCGTCGCAGCAACCGACACGTCCCCCAGTCCACCAAATCCAAGTTTACCGCCGGCGGCGCGCCAGTGGCAATACGGTTAAGAAAAAGTGACCGACGCGGGCGCCGCGGTCACGATTTTGGAATTTTCGAAACCGCGGCGACCCTTGCGCCTTCGCCGCGCATGGTCCACATAGACGCCGGGAGGTTGGCGAAGGACGTACCGCTCGCCAACCGGGTCAGGTCCGGAAGGAAGCAGCCCTAACGAGCCAGGGCGGGTCTTTGTCCAACCTCCTACCGCCGCCCCCATCCGCCGCGCCCCTCGCCGGCCGAAGCACGCTCGCCTTTCGATGAACGATCTGACCGCGTCGGAATCCTCCGCCGAGCCGTCGCTTGGGCTCGAACTCGACGCGCCGGCCAAGGCCGCGGCGCCGTATCGGGTGCTCGCGCGCAAATACCGCCCCGCCAGCTTCGACGACCTGATCGGGCAGGAGGCGATGGTGCGCACGCTCGCCAATTCCTTCGCCGCCGAGCGCATCCATCAGGCCTATATCCTGACGGGCGTGCGCGGCGTCGGCAAGACGACGACGGCGCGCATCCTCGCCCGTGCGTTCAACTATTCACTGCCCGGCAAGATCGATAGGCCCAGCGTCGCGATGCCCGAACTGGGTGTGCACTGCCAGGCGATCATCGATTCGCGCCATGTCGATGTGATTGAGATGGACGCGGCTTCGCACACCGGCATCGACGATGTGCGCGAAATCATCGAAAACGCGCGCTATCGCCCGGTCTCGGCGCGCACCAAGGTCTATATCATCGACGAAGTGCACATGCTCTCCAAACAAGCCTTCAACGGCCTGCTGAAGACGCTGGAAGAGCCGCCCGAGCATGTGAAATTTCTGTTCGCGACCACCGAGATCGAGAAAGTGCCGATCACGGTGCGTTCGCGCTGCATCCGTTTCGACCTCAAGCGGATCGAATCGGGGCTGATGATCCGCCACCTCGAAAAGATCTGCGCCGCCGAAAGGGTGGCCGCCGAACCCGACGCGCTCGCGCTGATCGCCCGGGTCGCCGAGGGATCGGTGCGCGACGCGCTGTCGCTGCTCGATCAGGGCATCGCCCATGGCGCGCGCGAAGGCGTGCGCGCCGACGACATAAGAGCGATGCTCGGCCTCTCCGACCGCAGCGAAGTGATCGATCTTTTCGTCCACGCGATGAAAGGAGAGATCGCCGAGGCGCTCGAAGCGTCCTCGCGGCTCTATCGCGCCGGCGCCGACGCCGCGGAAATGCTGATCGAGCTTGCCGAATTTTGCCATTTCGTGACCCGTGTGAAGCTGGCGCCGAGCGGGCTCGACGATCCGGCCGTGAGCGAGATCGAGCGCCGGCGCGGCGGCGAGATCGCGCAGGACCTGGCGCTCGGGCCGCTGACGCGCGCCTGGCAAATTCTGCTCAAGGGCGTCGAGGACGTGAAGGATTCTCCGCGCCCGCTCGCTTCGGCGGAGATGGCGATCATCCGCCTCGCCTATGCCGCCGACCTGCCTTCGCCCGAGGACGCGCTGCGCAAGCTTGCTGAGAACCCCGAGGCGCCGGCGCGACTTTCCGCGTCGTCGTCGTCGGCGCCCGCCGGCGCGTCGCGCGCGCACGCCCCCTTGGGAGCCGGAGCGAGCGCGCCGTTGCGAACGCCCGCGCCCGTATCCGCGCCCGCGAACGCGCCGCGCCTCGCCAGGTTCGAGGATGTCGTCGCCTACGCGCGCGCCAAGCGCGACGTGCAGCTCGTGCATGCGCTTGAGCGCGACGTCCGCCTCGCCCGCTTCGAAGCCGGCCGCATCGAGTTTTCGCTGATCGAGGGCGCGTCGCAAGCGTTGGCGCAGACCCTATCGAAAAAGCTGGCCGAATGGACGGGCGAGCGCTGGATGGTCGCGCTCGCGCCCGGCGCGACGACGCCGACGTTGCGCGAGGTCGCGTCCGAGAAAGAAGCGCGCCGGCTCAGCGACGTCGCCGCTCATCCGGTCGTGCGCAAGGTTCTCGAGCGATTCCCCGGCGCGAAAATCGTCGAGGTGCGCGGTCATGAGCCGCCGGCGCCCGACCCGGCGCCAACGGCCTCCCCCGACGACGAAGTCGGCTATTCCGATTCTCTCGTCCCCGAGGACGATCTCTAGAATTCCCCCTTCGCGGAGCAAGCTGAAATGGTCGACATCATGGGCATGATGAAGAAGGCGCAGGCGATGCAGGCCAAGCTCGCCGACGTGCAGGCCGAACTCGCGGACATGCAGGTTGAAGGCCAGTCCGGCGGCGGCATGGTGAAGATCGCCGTCACCGGCAAGGGCGAGATGAAGGCGATCGCCATCGACCCTTCGCTGCTGACGCCCGACGACAAGGACATGCTCGAGGATCTGATCCTGGCCGCCTTCGCCGACGCGAAAGGCAAGGCCGATCGGGCCGCCGCCGATAAAATGCAGGCGCTGACGGCGGGACTGCCGTTGCCGCCCGGCATGAAGCTGCCGTTCTGAGATGGCCGCGGTCGCTGGGCCGGAGATCGAGCGGCTGGTTCAGTTGCTCGCGCGCCTTCCGGGCCTCGGCCCGCGCTCGGCGCGCCGCGCGGCGCTGCATCTCATCCGCAAGCGCGAGCAGTTGCTGGGTCCGCTCGCCGATGCGCTGCGCGTCGCGCATGAGCGCATTTCGACCTGCTCGGTCTGCGGCAATGTCGACAGTCGCGATCCCTGCACGATTTGCTGCGACGAGCGACGCGAATCCGCGACTCTGGTGGTCGTCGAGTCGGTCGGCGATCTCTGGGCGCTTGAGCGCGCCGACGCGACCCGCGCGCGCTATCATGTGCTGGGCGGCGCGCTGTCGCCGCTCGACGGCGTTGGGCCTAACGACCTCAATCTCGCTAGCCTTGTCGCGCGGGTCGCCGAGGGCGGCGTCCGGGAAGTGATTCTAGCGGTCAACGCGACGGTCGACGGCCAGACCACCGCGCACTATGTCACCGATCTCCTGCGCCCTTACGCGGTCAAGGTCACGCGCCTCGCGCATGGGGTGCCCGTCGGCGGCGAGCTCGATTATCTCGACGATGGCACGCTCGCTGCGGCGGTGCGCCAGCGCACGGCGTTTTGATCGTCCAGGGGCGCGGCGAAGCTGTCGGCCATTCCGCGCGAAGCCGACATGCGGTAGGCTTTCGCCAGTAGGCGCGGACGCGCGTGCGCTTGCTGTCAGGAGAGGCGCCTTTCATGTCGGTAGCCGTCGCGACGTCCCACCCGTTCCGCCCGCCAGCGCCGAAGCCGCATGACAAGCCGCTCGGCTCGCTCGGCATGATGTACGCGTTATGGCGCAATCCGCTGGAAATCTGGTCCGACGCGCATTTTCGCCTGCCGGTGCTGATGGGTCGAAGCATTCTGGGCCTTCGCGCCGTCGTCAACGATCCCAAGGCGGTCCGGCGAGTTTTTCTCGACAACGCCGCTAATTACCGCAAGGACGCGCTGCAATTGCGTCTGCTGCGTCCGGGCCTTGGCGCGGGCCTGTTGACCGTGGAGGGCGAAGCCTGGCGCGTGCAGCGGCGCGTTCTGGCGCCGCTGTTTTCGCCCCGCCAGGTCGCCGAGTTCGCGCCGGCGATGCACCGCGTCGCACGCGCGGCGGTGGAGCGGCTTCATACCCGACGCGATGGCGCGCCGCACGAAATCGACGCCGAAATGGCGCTGACGACGCTACAGGTGCTCGAACAGACCCTGTTCAGCGAAGGCCTCGCGCGCGACCCCAGCGAGTTTCAACGCGCGGTGAGCAAATATTTCGACACCATCGGCCGGGTCGATCCGCTCGATATTCTCGGTGCGCCGAATTTCATTCCGCGCATCGCGCGCTGGCGCGGACGCGATTCGCTCGCCTTCTTCGCCAGCGCGGTCGACGACATCGTCGCCACACGCCAGCGCCTGATCGCCACGGGCGCGCCGGCGCCGGCGGACCTGCTGACATTGTTGCTGCGCGCCAGCGATCCCGAGACCGGGCAGGGCATGAGCTTGGAGGACGTGCGCGCCAATATCGTCACCTTTATTGGCGCGGGACACGAGACGACCGCCAACGCGCTGACCTGGACGCTGTACCTCATCTCGCAGGCGCCCGACTGGCGCGAACGAATCGAAGCCGAGATCGACGCGCATTTCGATCCGCACAGCGAAGGCGATGTCGGCGATTCGTTGCCGATCGTGCGCGCGGCGCTGGAGGAGTCCCTGCGTCTCTATCCGCCGGCTGCGACATTGAGCCGCGAGGCGATCGGCGAGGACTGGCTCGCGGGAGTGCGCATTCCCGCGGGGACGATCGTTTCGATCGCGCCTTATTTGCTGCATCGCCATCGCACGCTGTGGAGCGATCCCGACGCATTCGACCCCGACCGATTCCTCGGCGCCAATCGCGACCGCGTCGATCGCTACGCCTACATTCCGTTCGGCGCGGGGCCGCGCGTATGCATCGGCATGGCGTTCGCGATGCAGGAAGCGCTGATCGTGCTCGCGCATCTGCTCGGCGCGTTCCGCTTCGATCTTACGCCGGGCCACGTCGTCGAGCCGGCGCAGCGCATCACCCTGCGCCCGCGCTACGGAATGCGCATGTTCGCGCGCCGCCGAGGGTTTGAGTGACGTTTTTTTTTCAAATACCGTTTGACAGGGAAAAGTGG
>JBBIIT010000040.1:0-32610 GCA_037446355.1 Beijerinckiaceae bacterium
TGTTCGGCCTCAAGATGGGCGCCGACGATTTCATCCGCAAGCCGTTCTCGCAGCGTTTGTTGGTCGAGCGCGTCAAGGCGATCCTGCGCCGCGCCAATCCGAAAGACGCGGCGACGCAGAAAGAGAGTGAGGCGCGCATCCTCGAGCGCGGGCGCCTGAAGATGGACCCCGAACGGCACACTTGCACCTGGGACGGCGTGCCAGTGACCCTGACGGTGACGGAGTTTCTGATCCTTCAGGCGTTGGCGACGCGCCCGGGCGTCGTCAAGAGCCGCAACGCGCTGATGGACGCGGCCTATGATGATCAGGTCTACGTCGACGATCGCACGATCGACAGCCACATCAAACGGCTGCGCAAGAAATTCAAGGTCGTCGAACCCGATTTTGAAATGATCGAGACCCTCTACGGCGTCGGCTACCGGTTCCGGGAGGCCTGAGCGGCGGAGCCGCTTGAGCGATGACGAGCGAGACGCAGAGCGAGGCCTCCTGGGCGTTCCTCGTGGGGCGCTGGCGGCGCTCGCGTTGGCGTCTGCGCGCGCGTAAAGCGCTGCGCGCGGTCGAGGCGCGGTTCTCCTCCTCGTTGACACGACGCATCGTCACGCTGAATCTCGGCGGACTGCTCGTCCTGGTGATCGGATTTCTTTGGCTTAATCAGTTCCGCGCCGACATCATCGAAGCGCGCACACAGAGCCTGAAAACGCAGGCCTCCATCATCGCCGCCGCGATCGCCGCCTCGGCGGCGGTCGAGACCGACACGATCCGCATCGATCCGGAAAAGCTGCTGCAACTTGCGCCGACGGAAAACACGGTCCCGCCCAACGAAGACGAGTCAATTGAATTCTCGATCAATCCCGAGCGCGTTGGTCAGATTTTGCATCGGTTGGTGACGCCGACCCACACCCGCGCGCGAATTTACGACCGTGACGGCGCTCTGCTGCTCGACTCGCAGACCCTCAGCGGACGCGGCGCCGTGCGCTCCGAGGCCGGCGATCCGCTCGCCGAGGACACCTATTGGCCGCAACGGGTCTGGAATGAGGTTCGCGGCCTGTTCGTTCGTGCGAAGGCGCCGCGGACGCCGGCGGGCTGGGCGATGAACGGCAAATCGTTGCCTGAGGTCGCCGACGCATTGCTGGGCAAGGTCGGCGCGACGGTGCGCGTCAATGGCGCCGGCGAGACGATCGTCTCGGTTGCGGTGCCGATCCAGCCCGCCAGCACCGTGCGCGGCGGGTTGATGCTATCGACGCGCGGCGGCGACATCGACAAAGTCATCAACAGCGAACGTTGGGCGATCCTGCGCTTCTTCCTGGTGATCGCCGCGGTGATGCTGCTGCTCTCGCTCTCGCTCGCCAACACGATCGCCGAGCCGGTGCGAAAGCTGGCGGAAGCCGCGGAACGGGTCCGCCGCGGCATCAAATCGCGCCAGCAAATTCCCGACTTCGGCGACCGCTCGGACGAAATCGGACATCTCTCGCGCGCGCTCGGCGATATGACGCAGGCGCTCTACAGCCGCATCGACGCGATCGAGAGCTTCGCCGCCGACGTCGCGCACGAGCTAAAGAATCCGCTGACGTCTCTGCGCAGCGCCGTCGAAACTTTGCCCCGCGTCGTCGCTGGGCCCTCGCGCGAGCGCCTGTTGTCGATCATTCAGCACGACGTCAAACGGCTCGACCGATTGATCAGCGACATTTCCGATGCTTCGCGGCTCGACGCGGAACTGGCGCGCGGCGATTCGGCCCCGGTCGACGTTGCGGCGCTGCTGCGCGCCGTCGTTTCCATGCTATCCGATTCCCCGCGCAGCCGCGGCGTCGCTCTGAAGATTCGGATCGACGGCGCGCAGGGCGGGCGGGCGCCGGACTACCATGTTCTTGGGCACGATTCTCGGCTTGCGCAGGTCGTCACCAATCTTATCGACAACGCCTGTTCGTTCTCGCGACCGGGGGGCGAGGTCCGGATTCGGTTGAGCCGCGTCGAGGAGCCCGCCCCGATCGAGGGCCTTGGAGGCGGCGAGCGCGTGCTCGTCTGTGTCGAGGATGACGGGCCCGGCATCCCGCCGCACGCGCTGGAACGGATATTCGAGCGTTTTTACACGGATCGCCCAGACGATGGTTTCGGGCAAAATTCCGGATTGGGATTGTCGATTTCGCGTCAAATCGTCGAGGCCCATCTCGGGCGCATCTGGGCGGAAAACGTTCCTCTTCCGGGCGAGGTCGCGCCGAACGCCAAAGACCAGGCCGAGGGATTGGTTCGGCACGGGGCGGGCGCACGTTTCTGCTTAAGCCTGCCGGCCTGTCATTGATGAGCCCGCACGGAGCGGGGGCGCACGCCAGCGCGGTCGTGGTCGGCGAGGCGGCGATGTTGATCCGCGGCCCATCGGGTTCCGGCAAGAGCGCGTTGGCGCTGGATCTGGTCGAGCGCGCGATTCGTCTCGGCTTCAACGCGGCGTTGATCGGCGACGACCGGGTCCGCGTGCGGGCCGCGCATGGAAGGCTGCTGGCGCGAGGCATGGAGGGCTTCGAGGGCCTGATCGAACGGCGCGGCGAAGGTCTGATCCGTATCGCTCACGCGCCTTGCGGGGTTATCCGGCTGGTCGTCGATCTGGCCCAGCCGGAGGCGCCGCCGCCGCGTATGCCCGAAGAAACCGAGCGCGAAATCGAAATGTTGGGCGTCAGCCTGCCCCGTCTCATCTTGGACGCGCGCCTTTCCGCCCCAGAGGCCGCGATCGCCGTGCTTCGCCGACTTGCCAGAATTGCGCAATGAATTGTATGGCAATGGGCGATTTTGCTTGATCATTGCGCCGCACTGCACAAAAATAGGCGGCTCGATGGGGCAGAGACCGTCGGAGCGCTTGTGGCGAGCGCCAGTCGTTAGAGCGGTGGAATATTGATGATCGGAATGGTCCTCGTGACCCACGGCCAGCTCGCCCAAGGTTTTCGAGCCGCTTTGGAGCATGTCGTCGGGCCGCAGCCGCAGTTCGAGACGATCGCCATCGGACCCGAAGACGACATGGAGCAGCGCCGCAAGGACATTCTGAGCGCCGCGGCGCGCGTTCAGGATGGCAGCGGGGTCGTGCTCTTGACCGACATGTTCGGCGGCACGCCTTCGAACCTGGCCATTTCCGCAATGGACGGCGGTCGCATTGAAGTCATCTGCGGCATCAATCTGCCAATGCTGATAAAGCTCACTTCGTTGCGCGACAGCTCCGATCTCGATCACGCCGTGATGGAGGCCCGCGACGCGGGGCGCAAATACATCACCGTCGCGAGCAAGGTGTTGACCGGAAAATGAGCGCCGCCGATCCGCTGAGCGAAGAACCTTGCCCGCCGGCGCCGGTCATCGGCGGCGCGCAAGTGCGCGAGATGAAGATCGTCAATCGCAAGGGTCTGCACGCGCGCGCGACCGCCAAATTCGTGCAATGCGTCGACAAGTTCGACGCCGAAATCAAGGTCACGCGTTGCGGCGAAACTGTCGGCGGCGATTCGATCATGGGCATTCTGACTTTAGGCGCCGGTCAGGGTTCGACCATCAGCGTTTCCGCGCTTGGCGCGCAAGCGCAAGAGGCGTTGGTCGCGCTGGCGGAACTGGTGGCGAATCGCTTCGGCGAAGAGGAATGAAGCCGCCCAGGCTCACATCCGAAAGTCTTCGCCGAGATAAAAGCGCCGCACGTCCGGGTGCTCGACGATGGCGTCTGGCGGCCCTTCGGTGAGTACGTGCCCGCTGTGGATGATATAGGCGCGATCGATCAGGCCTAGCGTCTCGCGCACATTATGGTCGGTGATTAGCACGCCGATGCCGCGTCCCTTGAGATGGCGCACGAGATCCTGGATGTCGCCGACGGCGATCGGGTCGATGCCGGCGAAGGGTTCGTCCAGCAGCATGAACGAGGGCTTGCCCGCGAGCGCGCGCGCGATCTCGCAACGGCGACGTTCGCCGCCCGACAGCGCGATCGAGGGCGCCTTGCGCAACCGCGCGATATCGAATTCCTGCAACAGCGAGTCGAGTTGCGCCTCGCGCGCCCGGCGATCCGGCTCGTTCACTTCGAGAACCGCGCGAATATTGTCTTCGACGTTGAGGCCGCGGAAGATCGAGGCTTCCTGAGGTAGGTAGCCGATGCCGAGCCGCGCTCGCTGATACATCGGCAGGTTGGTGACGTCGTGGCCGTCGAGTTCGATCGCGCCCTTGTCGGGCTTCACCAGCCCCGTGATCATATAAAAGACCGTTGTCTTGCCGGCGCCGTTGGGACCGAGCAGCCCGACCGCTTCGCCGCGGCGCACGAAAAGACTGACATCCTGCACGACTGCGCGTGCGCCATAGTTCTTGCCGAGATTATAAATCGCCAGCGAACTTCGCCGATCCTGCGCGACCTCGATGTTAGAATCGGGCGAGCTCGCGGGCGGATCGATGATAACCTCAGTCATGGCGCGGCCGCGCGCCTCGCAACGGGGGCGGGAATCATTTTGGCGCCTTCGGCTTGGCGCCGCCGGTCGAGTCGGCGCCGCCGGGGATGAACTGCCCCTTCACACGGCCGGCCGAACCGCCGGTGTCGACGGTCGCCTGGCCGGTCGCCATGTCATAGGTCAGTTTGTCGCCCTTAGTGACGTTACCGCCGTCGCTCAACGTGACGTGTCCGATCAGATACACGCGATTCTGAGGCTTGTCATACGATGCGCTGTCGCCGGTAGCGGTCTGCGTCTTGGAAACCACGGTCACGGGTCCGGCGCAATCCATGTGCTTGACCCGGCTCGACTGATTCGATGGCGCGGGCTCGCCGGGGTCCTTGGACGGCGCGGAGGTGGCGGCGGCGGCGTTCGCCGGCTCGGCCGCCTTCTCCATGAAGATGGTCATCGTCGAGCAAGTCAGTTTCGAATCGCCTTGAATGACGATGACGTTGCCGGTGTAGATCGCCTTCAGCTCCTTTTCGAAATAGACGAGCTTGTCGGCTTCTATCGAGACGGGCTCCTTGGAGCCGCCGCCCGGCAGCAGCGAGCCGGTGTCGTTCGACGTCCTGGCCGGGGCGGCGGCGGCGGCCGCGCTCGCCACGAGGAGGGCGAGAAAAACAATCGGCGTCTTCATGGCTGGTTTCCCCTGATCGGCGCATCCGAGTCGCCGTCCGAACGCATCAGCGACTTCACATGGCCGTCGAATTCGATTTCCTTGCCGCCCTCGCGAACGGAAGCCGAATCGGAGCTGATCGTGGACGCAGGGAAGATCAGAACGTTCACAGGATCCGTGGAGCTATAGGCGCCCGCCCTGAAATCGATGTGCGCGCTTTTCAGTTCGACCGTGTAACGGCTGTTGCGCAATCGGACAACCCCGCTCAAGTCCATGGCCTCCTTGCCGGTGTTGTAAAGGCCGGAACTCGCCTCGACATGCAGCGTGTCGCCATCCGCTCCGCCGATCGTTCCGTCGATACCCGCAAGTTCGATCTGGCCCGGGCGGCGAACATCCTGGATCGCCTTGGCCGCGTTGATGACGTAGCCGCGTCCGTCCTGCCTGGCGCCGGTCAAGCGCGGGTGGTTCATCGTTATTTTCGTACCATCGATCGAAAGCTCACCGACTTGCAGTGCCGGTAATGCGGCGCCGAAGGTCCGATAGATCGTCTTGATCGCGAGCCCCGCGATAACGCCGACGACGCCGACGATCAGCGCCACGCGCAGCGCGCGGACGAGGCGGGAATGGCGTTGCGCTGCGGCGAAGGCGCGCGCGCTCCGCATCTCGCCCGCCGCGGACGCGCGAACTGAATGCGCTCCGTTTTCCAGGTATGCGGACGATGCGGGACTTGCGGCCATACCCTTGCTCTAAAACCCCGCCGATCTATGCTTGAATCGCGTCCGTTTCGTAGAAAACGAAATCTTGGGCGAAGTTGGGCGAACGGTCGATTTCGTCTTGTAAAATGCGCATAACACGGCGCGGGGCGCCTGGCGATTGCGTCGGCCGCGATTTTGCGCTTTATGCCCTCGCCGGTCGCTCAGGCGCCGGGCCGGTAGCTCAATGGTTAGAGCCGGCCGCTCATAACGGTCTGGTTGCAGGTTCGAGTCCTGCCCGGCCCACCACCTGACGCCGTGAATTTGCTATATTTTTAGGACACTCAGGCACTGCGGTCTGGCTGCGGCTCGCCGCGCGCGGAGCCCGAATCCGGTCTTGGCAAGAGCGGCTCCGCTTTGAGCCGGTCCGGCGGCCGCCCGCGTGTCGCCGGCCTCGACCGCGACGCGCGTGTCGATTGCGAAGCGCTGCGTCGCGGCCACGCCCAAAATCGCTCCCGCCCCATGCGCCGCCATCCGAAAGGTCGGTGGGCCAGCCAATCGCAGAGTTTCGATCGCGGCCCGCGTTCGCGAAATCTTCGTCTCAGCGGTATAGACCGCCCGCGAAGCCGTCCGGCAAGATGTAAGGACGATGTAAGGCGGCGCCGGGTAAGTTCGCGCCAGATGACAATTTACGACGAGCGGCGTCGGACTGCGAAACTTGTCATGAATAGGGCGAGCGATCGCGGCGGCGATTGGGTAACCTTTCCAGCGTCGTTAGAGTTTTAGCTTTTCGTTTCAGCCCGCCGCAATCCGGCGGCGCTACCCTCGGGTGAGGGTCGATCATTCAGTTTGTCGGCGCGGTTATATTGCGCGGCAGGTTTCGCCAGATGCGCGGCCCGTGAGGGGATCACGCCAACGAAGGAAAGTGATGCGTTTCGATCCGATTTACGCATATGCAATTCCGCTGGTCGCCGCTTGGGCGCTCTATCTGCCGTTGCGCAGGAAGCAGGAGCGCCGGTCGCTATCGAAGCTTTCAGCCGCTCGCGAAGGCGGATTGACCGAACCGGCGTCGCTGCATCCAATAATTGATCAGGCCAAATGCATCGGCTGCGGTTCGTGCACGCGCGCTTGCCACGAGGGCGACATTTTGGGGCTGATCCGCGGCAAGGCGACGCTGGTCGAGCCCGCGAACTGCATCGGCCATGGAGCGTGCAAGGACGTTTGCCCGGTCGGCGCCATCACGTTGGTCTTCGGCACCGAGCGACGCGGCGTCGACATCCCGAACGTCGCGCCGAACTTTGAAACCAACGTTCCCGGGATCTTCATCGCGGGCGAACTGGGCGGGATGGGTCTTGTCCGCAACGCGATCGAACAGGGCCGCCAGGCCATGGAATCCGTCGCCAAGCTGGACGGGCTTGGCCGAACGGACATGCTCGATGTTGTCATTGTCGGCTGTGGACCCGGCGGCTTCTCGGCGAGCCTCGCCGCGATGGAAAACAATCTGCGCTTCGTCACACTCGAACAGGACACGCTCGGGGGCACGGTTGCGCACTTCCCGCGCGGCAAACTGGTGATGACTCAGCCTTTCACGTTGCCGCTCGCCGGCACGTATGACTTCAAGGAACTCAGCAAGGAGGAACTGATCAATTTCTTTAAGGGCATTGCCGAAAAGACGGGTTTGAAGGTCAATACCGGCGAACGGGTCGAAGCCGTCAAGAGGCTTGAAGTCGGTTTCGAAGTCACGACCGCCAGAGGCGTCTACCGCACGCGCGCGGTCGTGCTGACCATCGGCCGGCGGGGAACGCCGCGCACCCTCGGCGTTCCCGGGGAAGACCAAACCAAAGTTGTTTATCGCCTTGCCGATCCCGCGCAATACGCTGGACATCGCGCGCTCGTCGTCGGCGGCGGCGACAGCGCGCTCGAAGCGGCCTGCGAAATCGCCGAACAGCCCGGCGCTTCGGTTACGCTCTCCCATCGCGGGGAATCATTCGACCGCGCAAAGGCCAAGAATCGCGACCGAGTGAAAAAGGCGGAAGAATCGGGCCAACTGGAGGTGGTGTACTCATCTTCTGTTAAGCAAATCGGGACAGACGATGTCGAACTGAAGGTCGGGGAGGACTCCCGTGTATTTGACAACGACGCTGTCCTCGTTTGCGCCGGCGGAATTTTGCCGACGCCGTTCCTGCAAAGTATCGGCATTCAGGTCGAGACGAAGCGTGGTACGGCCTAACAGGTTCATTTTTTGTGCGCTCGTCGGCGCGGCGTTGGCGGTCGCGACCGCCGGCGGCCCGGCATTGGCGCTGAAAATCAGATCCAATCCGCCGCCGTCCATGGCCCCGGACGGCGCGGCGCCAAGCGCACTCGCGACCGGCGCTTTTCGCTCGCTGGTCATAAGCGCCACGAACGGCGATGCGCAGGCCCAGTATCGGCTGTCGGGCGTCTACCGATCCGGCGCCGGCGCGCCCGCGGACTCGGTCGCCGCTTTCGATTGGATGAAGCGCTCGGCGCAAAACGGGTATCGCCGCGCCGAACTCGGCCTTGCCTACATGTTGAGCAACGGCAGCGGCGGGCCGGTCGATCCAGTTCAAGCCAGGGTTTGGGCGTTGAAGGCGGCCGCGCATGGCGAGCCGCGAGCCAAAGCATTGCTCGCCGCCATTGACAAACTGGCGTCGGAAAAGTCGGCCATGGGCGCGGATATGCCCATACCGGCGGCGCCGGCTGCGACGACCCCGATCTTCGCGGCCGAGGCGGCCGCGCGCAACGGACGCTCAGCTTTGATAGACGCAGCGGAACGCGGCCAGATCGCTGCGGTTCGCGTGCTTCTGAACTCGCACGCCGATGTAAACGCGCGCGACGAAGAGGGTGAGAACGCGCTGATCGCAGCCTCTGCCGCCGGACGAACCGAGGTCGTCGAGGAATTGCTCTTGGCGCGCGCGGACGTGAACGCGCGCGACAACCGCGGTTCGACCGCCTTGCTCGCCGCGGTGGATCGGGGTTTCGTCGACGTCGCCGATCGATTGTTGCGGCATGGCGCCGAAGTTTCCGTAGTCGCTTCGGACGGGGCCGGCCCGCTGGCCATCGCCGCGCGCCGGTGCGACGAGCCGACGCTCGTGCGCCTCCTCAAGGCCAATGCCGACCCGACCGCAGCGGACTCCCAGGGCGAGCGACCTCTCGCGCTGGCCGCGCATTTCTGCCCCGCGCCGATCGTCGCCGCCCTGCTTGATGCGGGCGCCAAGGTCAACGACGTCGACAATTCAGGACGCAGCGCGCTCTGGCAAGCGGGCGACCGCGGCGACGCGCATATCGTCGAGACTCTTCTGGACCGTGGCGCCGACCAGCGCCTTGCCGACGTATTCCAGCGGACCCCGTTCCTGCGAGCCATCGAAGTTGGCAACGCCGACGCGGCGCTAGCGTTGCTGGGCCGTGGCGCGGAGCCGGGACGCTCGACGTCGGGCGGCGATACCGCGCTCATTCTCGCCGCTGACCGTGGCTTGTTCGAAGTTGTGCGGGCCGTCATCCAAAAGGGCGCCGATATTGACGCGCGAAATGCTCAGGGCTTTAGCGCGCTGATGATAGCGGCGCATGAAGGTCGCGCGGATGTCGTCCAAGCGCTCATCGACGCGGGCGCCAATTTGCGGCTGCGCAACAAGCGACGCGAAACGGCCGCCGACATCGCTTCGCTGGTTGGGAAAACGCAAATCAGTCTTATACTGAACCAACCGCGCGTTCGTTAGCGGCGGAAAAGACGGGCCCGGACCGACTTTGAGCGTTTGTTCGTCAACGTTGACGCGAGTCCAATTGGTGGATGTCGGCGCACGGAGCGCCCTAACGACCGGAGAAAAGAAGATGCGGATTTTCGGCTATGGTGTCTGGCTTTTCGCTCTGACAGCGGCGAGCGCCCGCGCGGACGTCGATTTGCCGAACCCATCGTTGGAACTCTACGCCAAATGCCTTGCCGAAGCAAAGTCCGCCAGCGAAACCAAAACGATCGACGACCAAACCTATTTTACGTGCGTGGGGACGACGGCGAAAAATTGGTACGACATTTCCGGGGAGGAAAAGGCCGTGCACGACAAGAACGGAATCTTCATCGCCCGCTATTACGGCGAAACTGGCTATTGCGCGCATCAAATCGAGGACAGCGCCGGCAAAGCCGTTTCGTCATATGTCTGCGAGATCGTAGTCAAGAAGGCGCAGTGACAGTGGGCGAAAATCTCGCGATGGCTCTCGCTCGCGCCGTCGAGTCGGGCCTATGGCCGCGCAAACCTGTGGCCGATCCCGAGCGCCGCACGGTCTTTCAGTTAGTGCAACTGATTGGGGCTCCAATCAAAAGCGGCGTTCCTCGCGGATGATGCGGACATTGCAAATATTCCATGGCGCGGCAAGCCGCTCGCCGGGTCAACCCCAAGAGAAGGCGGGGCGCGCGGAGAACGCCGCCAAAATGACCTCGATCGTCAGCGATTCGGGCGCCTGGTTGAACGCGATCCGGCCCAATTCGAACGCGCGCTTCTACGCGATCGCGCTGGCGATTGTGATCGCGGTCGCGATCGGTTGGCAGGAGCGGGATGACGAGTTCATCACGCCCGATTCCGGGCTTGGCTATTGGCTCGGCATCGTCGGAAGCTCAATGATGGTCGGGCTTCTTTATTACTCCTATCGCAAGCGGCAGAAGCACGGACGGGGCCTCTGGACGATTCCGACCTGGTTCCGCATTCATATGATCCTCGGCGTTGTCGGGCCGTTGCTCGTTGTCTTTCATACCAATTTTCATTTGAAGGCGATGAATAGCAGCGTCGCCTTGGCCTCGATGCTAATCGTCGCCTTCAGCGGACTCGTCGGCCGATACATCTACGGTCAATTTCACGTTGGCCTGAACGAACGCAAGCTCGCGGTCAATGAAATCAACGCCACGCTCAAGGCGATGAGGGCCGAGTTTGGCGATCACGGAATGCTCGCGGAAGCGATTTTCGACGATGTCGACGTATTCGGCCGTGCGATCATGGATCGCCCCGAATCCAACGCCTTGACGAGCTTTTTGTTCGGCGCGACCCGCCGTGTCGTAGCGGTCTGGAAACGCCGGCAAGTTCGCGAAAAGATCCGGACGCTGATCGCCGCGAAGGGTAAGTCTGAGGGATGGAACTGGCGCGAACGCCGTCGCCGCGGCAATGAACTGACCGAAGCTGCGAGCATCTATTTCCGGGCCACGCTCAAGGTCGTCGAATTGCAGTTCTTCGAACGACTGTTCAGTCTGTGGCATTTGTTTCACTTGCCTCTTTTCTTCGTTATGGTGCTCACAGCGGTGATTCACGTCTGGGCGGTTCATCGGTACTGAGGGGGCGGCCATTGCGCGGATATGCCTTGTTCGCGCTGGTTGTTGCGATGTTCGTCGCGCTGGCGCCGGGCGTGCGGGCGCAAGGTCTGATCGAGCGGTTGATCACGCCGGGGCCCCTGGTGGAGGGACACGCCAAATTCGAGAACGATTGCGGCAAGTGCCACGAGGCGTTCACTCGCAATACGCAACCTCAGCTCTGCTTGGATTGCCATAAGGAAATCGCCGCCGATCGCGAACGCAAGATCGGGTTCCACGGCAAACAGCCCGAAGCGCGAAGCCGCGATTGCCGCGCTTGCCATACCGAGCACAAAGGCCGCGGCGCCGATATCTCGACGCTCGACCCGGATCGCTTCGACCACGAACAGACAAATTTTCGTCTTGTCGATTCACACGCAAAGGTCGATTGCAACGCATGTCACGCGCCCAAGATCCCGTTTCATAAGACCAAAACGGAGTGTGTGGGCTGTCACGCCAAGGTCGATCCGCACAAGGGTCGGCTAGGTGACCGGTGCGAAAATTGCCATACCCCCGCGGCTTGGCGCAACGTCAAGCCGTTCGACCACGGCAAGACCAAATTTCCACTCGAGGGCTCTCACGCGACCGTCGTCTGCGCGACGTGCCACGCGGGCCAAGTCTACAAGGATTTACCGCAGGCGTGCGTGGCGTGCCATCGCATCCAAGACGTTCACGGCGGGCGTTACGGCCCCAAATGTGAGACCTGCCACCGTGCGACTCATTGGAAGGAGGCGCATTTCGACCATTCCGCGACGAAATTTCCGCTGCATGGCGCGCACGCTTCGGTGAAATGCGACGCTTGTCATACCGGCGACCTCTACGCCAAGAAGCTGGAAACGGCCTGTGTCGCTTGTCACCGCCCGCAAGACCCGCACAAGGGGGAACTCGGAGATCGCTGCGAACGTTGCCATGCCGATGCGGACTGGCGCCGAAACATAAATTTCAATCACAACAATACCCGCTTTCCCCTGGTCGGCCAGCACGCGGACGCGCAATGCGAAAGTTGCCACAAGTCGCAAGCCTTCAAGGGTGCGCCGGTCAAATGCGAGAGCTGTCATCAAGATACGTTCCATAAAGGCCGGCTCGGCGCCGAGCCCGAATGCGGCGCCTGCCACAATGCATTCGGCTGGAAGCAGTGGCGCTTCGACCATGCGCGTCAAACACGATTCGCGCTGACGGGTTCGCACGAGCGATTGGCCTGCGAGAAATGCCATACCGCCGCTAACCCGGCGACGCTGAAACTTCCGACCGCCTGCATCGCCTGCCACAAGGACTATCACCGCGGCAATCTCGGCGCGGAGCCGAAATGCGAGAGCTGTCACGATACTGTCGCCTGGCCGCGCTGGCGCTTCAATCACGCGGCGTTGGCGAATTATCCGCTGATTGGCGGCCATGCGTCGTTGACCTGCGAACGCTGCCACGTTGTCAAGAATCCGCCTAATCTTAAGCTCGCGTCCGAATGTATTAGCTGTCACCGGCGCGACGACACGCACCATGGATCGTTCGGTCCGGCCTGCGAGCGCTGCCATACCTCGGTGGGGTGGCGTCGGGTCACGATCAGACAGTGATCCGCCGCCGGGCCGTCCGCGCGTCGAACCCGGCGACGCCGCCATCGATTTCCGAACCGCATTTTTTTTGAAGGCGCAAGAAAAGCGGGTCGACGGACCCGATTCGGTCATGTTACATTTGTAACAGAGTGATTTGAATCGCCTTTGGTCGGACGTTCGAATGGTCCGATCGAGATCGAACCTCGTTGGCCACGATTTGAATTGGCGATCACTGGTTTCGTGATGACGTAAGTCAGTTAACAGGTCGTTCGTGCCAAACTGGGCTGACCAGAGTATTGCGACGGCGGATGCAAGAATTGCGGACTTCTACGAAGTCCATTGGGGCGTCCGGGTCTTTGCGTAAGTTGAAATGATCGGCGGTCGATCGATCGGGCCCGAAGGGTGAAGTGTTGGCTTTACCGCGGATGATCGAGCTTTGGCCGCGGGTGAGAGTTCGCGCAGAAGGTGGACGCAATCACAAGCGATTGCGGCCCGATCGGAGGCAAATTGCAGCGCAGGCAGGAGGGCGACGCCGGATCAAATTGAGTGAGTCGCGAGGGAATCTATCAATCGGAGCTTATGTTGAGTCGGCGACGGGCCCATAGCGAGTCCTTCTGGCGCGTTGCGCGCACGCTGTCGCTCGCGGTCGTCGTTGCGGCCTGGGCCTTGTTCGTCGGTCTGGCGGGCGGCTTGGCTCAGACCTCGACCAACAGCGGTTCGTTTCTTCGGGGCTCCAACGGCCCCTCGTCGAATGAGCCGTTCGATCACGCCAAGGCCGGGTTCGCGCTGACCAATTCGCACGCCTCGGTCGCGTGCGAACAGTGCCATGTTGGCGGACGGTTCAAGAACACGCCGCGATTCTGCGAGGGCTGCCATAACGGCTCGCTGACGACGGGAATGCCGGCGTCGCATCCGCCGACGACGCAGAAATGCGACGGTTGTCACCAAACCTCTTCGTTCCGGCAGATCTCGGTCATCGACCATACGCAGGCTTCCAACAACTGCGCCGCCTGTCACAACGGCGCGATCGCGGTCGGTAAGAAGACCACGCATATCGCGACGATCGCGCCCTGCGACACCTGCCACAAGAACACGCTGAACTTCGCCCTCGCGGTGACGATGGACCACACTGGCATCGTCAACAACTGTGCGAGTTGCCACAACAACATTCAGGCGCTCGGAAAGGGTCCGAATCACTTCCCGACCAACTTGCCGTGCGAGGACTGCCACAAGAGCACCGTGACGTTCCTCGGGGCGTCGTTCACACACAGCGCGACCGACACGTTCTGCGCGAGCTGCCATAACGGCGCGATGGCCAAGGGCTTAACGACGCCGCCGCATATTCCCACCGGCGTCATCGAATGCAGCAACTGCCACACCAACACCGCGACGAGCTTCGCCACCTATACGATGAACCACCCGTCCGCGAGCGCGCTGAGATGCGACGCCTGCCACAACGGGGCGTTCACCGGCGAGGGCGCCAAGGGCGCGCAGGGGACCGCGGCCTTCGCCAACCACGTCGCGACCGCTGGCCGCGATTGCTCGACTTGCCATGCGGCTTCGACCGCGGGCGGATATGTCACCTGGGCCGGCGGCATTTATGTCCATGCGCCCACGGACACGAACTGCTCGACTTGCCACAACAACACGACGGCAAAGGGCCTTACGACGCCGCCGCATGTTCCCGTTGCGGGCGTGCAATGCGGAAACTGTCATACCAATACGTCGCCGAACTTCATCACGTACACGATGAATCACCCCTCGGTGTCGGCCAGCCGCTGCGACGCCTGCCATAGCGGCGCCTACACCGGCGAGGGCGCTCTGGGCGCGCAGGGCACGGCCTCGTTCGCGAACCATTTGCCAACGGCGGGCCGCGATTGCTTGGCCTGCCACGCCAAGTCCGTCAGCGGCGGTTTCCAGAGCTGGGCGGGCGGCGGCTATGTGCATAGCGCGGCCGACACCAATTGTCTGAACTGTCACAACGGCTCAGTGGCGCTTGGCCTGACGACGCCGCCGCATGTCCCGGTCGCGGGCGTTCAGTGCAGCGCCTGCCATGTCAACACGAGCGCGACTTTCGTCACCTACTCGATGAGCCACGCCTCGGTGTCGAGCGCGCGCTGCGATTCCTGCCACAACGGCGCCTACATGAGCGAGGGGACCAAGGGCGCGTTTGGCACCTCGGCTTACGCTGGCCACGTCGCGACGGGCGGCCGCGATTGCCTCGCCTGCCACACGGCGGCGGTGAGCGGGGGCTTCGTCAGCTTCGCGGGCGCTTTCTATGTCCATGCCGCGACCGACACGAACTGCCTGAGTTGCCACAATGGCGCGACCGCGACCGGAAACACCTCGCCGCCGCACGTTCCGATCGTCGGCGTTCAGTGCAGCAACTGCCACGTCAACACCGCGACGAGTTTCATCGTCTATACGATGAACCATTCCGCCGTTACGGCGGCGCGTTGCGACTCTTGTCACAACGGAAGCTTCACCGGACAGGGCGCCAAGGGCGCTTTCGGAACCGCCGCTTACGCGGGCCATGTCGCGACGGGCGGCCGCGACTGCGTGAGCTGCCACGCGAGCGCCGTGACCGGCGGATACGTCTCATTCGCGGGCGCGCTATACACGCACGCGCCGACCGACACCAATTGCCTTTCCTGCCACAACGGCACGACGGCGACCGGCCATACGACGCCCCCGCATATTCCGGTCACGGGCGTACAGTGCAGCGGTTGCCACGTGAATTCGGCGCCGAGCTTCGCCACTTACACGATGGATCATTCCACCGTCGCGTCGAGCCGCTGCGACTCGTGCCATAACGGCTCCTTCGGCAACCAGGGCGTGAAAGGCGCGTTCGGCGCGTCCTCCTACGCCGGGCATCTGCCGACCGCTGGGCGTGACTGCACGACTTGCCACACCAGCGCAGTCAGCGGCGGATATGTCTCCTGGTCGGGCGCCTTTTATTCGCACGCCGCGACCGACACCAACTGCTCGAGTTGCCACAACGGCACGACCGCGACCGGCAACACGACGCCGCCGCATATTCCTGTCGTGGCCGTTCAGTGCAGCAACTGCCATGTTAACACCGCGCCGAGCTTCATTAGTTACACGATGAGCCACGCCTCGGTCTCGGCGAGCCGCTGCGACGCCTGCCACGGCGGCGGCTTCACCGGGCAGGGCGTGAAAGGCGCCTACTCGACCGCCAACTATCCCGGGCATGTGCCGACTGCCGGCCGCGATTGCGCGGCATGTCACGCCAATGCCGTCAGCGGCGGTTTCGTCGCCTGGGCCGGCGGCACCTACGCGCACACGGCGGCCGACACCAATTGCTCGAGCTGCCACAACGGCTCGACCGCCACGGGCGAAACAACGCCGCCGCACATTCCCACCACCGGCGTTCAATGCAGCAACTGCCACGTCAACACGTCCACGACGTTCGTGACCTATACGATGAACCACGCTTCGGTGTCGACGAGCCGCTGCGACACTTGCCACAGCGGCGCTTATCTTGGCCAGGGAACGAAGGGCGCGCTCGGCACCGCCTCTTATTCGGGGCATGTCGCGACGAGCGGGCGCGATTGCGCGATCTGCCATGCGAACGCGGTCAACGGCGGCTTCGTGTCCTGGGCCGGCGCTACTTATACGCATACAGCGGCCGATACGAATTGTTCCACGTGTCACAACGGTTCGACGGCGACGGGCCAGACCAATCCGCCGCACATTCCGATCGTCGGCGTCGAATGCAGCAACTGTCACGTGAACACCGCGACGAGTTTCGTGACTTATACGATGACGCATTCAGCGGTGTCGGCGAGCCGCTGCGACGCCTGCCACAACGGCGCCTATCAGGGCCAGGGAACGAAGGGCGCGCTATCGACGTCCGCTTTCGCCGGCCATGTCGCGACCGGAGGGCGCGATTGCGCGACCTGTCACGCCAGCGCCGTCAGCGGCGGCTTCGTCGCCTGGTCAGGCGGAACCTATATCCATCTCGCCACGGACACGAACTGCTCGACATGCCATAACAATTCCACTGCGAAGGGCATGACGACCCCGCCGCATATTCCCAGCGGCGCGAGCCAGTGCGGAAATTGCCATTCCAACACCGCCGCGGCTTTCACGATCTACACGATGAGCCACGCTTCGGTAAGCGCGATGCGCTGCGACGCCTGTCACAACGGATCGTACACCGGCGAAGGCGCCAAGGGCGCAATCGGCACGGCGTCGTTCGTTTATCACGTCGCGACCAACGGTCAGGACTGCGTCGCTTGTCACTCGAGCGCGGCGGCCGGGTTCACGAGCTGGACCGGCGGCACGTATGTGCACCAGGCCGGCGACGTCAATTGCATAGCTTGTCACGACGGCCACACCGCACTTGGCTTTACGACGCCGCCGCACATTCCCACGACCGGCGCGCAATGCGGCAGTTGCCATACGCAGACTGCGCCGACGTTCACCACCTACAATATGAGCCACGCCGCGGTCTCGACTAGCCGCTGCGACGCCTGCCACAACGGTTCGTACACAGGCCAGGGAACGAAGGGCGCGCTCGGCACCGCCTCGTTCGCCAATCACGTCGCCACGTCCGGGTATGATTGCGTTTCCTGCCACGCGAGCGCCGCCGCGAGCTTCGTCAGTTGGTCGGGCGGGCAATATGTCCACCAGCCCGCCGATACGAACTGCGTGAACTGTCACAACGGCGCGATTGCGATGGGTCTGACGACGCCGCCGCACATCCCGACCGCCGCGCTTCAGTGCAGCAATTGCCACACCAATACGGCAACTAGCTTCGCGACCTACACGATGACCCATTCGGCGGTCGTAACGGGGACGCGCTGCGACGCCTGCCACAACGGTTCGTACACGACCCAGGGAACGAAGGGCGCGACCGGAACCGCCGCCTATCCCAACCATGTCGCGACCGCGGGGCGCGATTGCATCACCTGTCACGCCAGCGCCGCCAACGGCTATGTCAGTTGGGCCGGCGCGAGCTACACGCATCTGGCGACCGACACCAATTGTTCGAGCTGCCACAACAACACGAATGCGCTCGGCCTGACCACGCCGCCGCACGTTCCGGTTGCGGGCGTTCAGTGCAGCAGCTGCCACGTCAACACCGCGACGAGCTTCATCACTTATACGATGACCCATTCCGCCGTGACGGCGAGCCGCTGCGACTCGTGCCATGACGGCACGTATACGAGCCAAGGAACGAAAGGCGCGACGGGCTCCGCTTCGTATGCGGGCCACGTCGCGACTTCAGGGCGCGATTGCGTGACTTGCCACGCCGCGGCGGTGAGCGGGGGTTACGTGAGTTGGTCGGGCGCGACCTACACGCACCTGGCGACCGACACGAATTGTTCGAACTGCCACAACGGAACGACGGCGACCGGCCACAGCACGCCGCCGCATATTCCGGTGACCGGCGTTCAGTGCAGCAGTTGCCATGTCAACACCGCCACGAGTTTCGCCACCTACACGATGACGCACTCAGCGGTGACGGCGAGCCGCTGCGACTCGTGTCACAATGGCAGCTACACCGGCCAGGGAACCAAGGGCGCCACAGGCACCGCGTCTTATTCCGGCCATGTCGCGACTTCGGGCAACGACTGCGTGACGTGTCACGCGTCTGCGGCGAGCGGTGGTTACGTGAGCTGGGCCGGCGGCGTCTATACGCACGCGCCGACCGACACGATCTGTTCGACCTGCCACAACGGCACGACCGCGACCGGTCACACCACGCCGCCGCATATCCCTGTGACCGGCATCGAGTGCAGCAACTGCCACGTCAACACCGCTTCGAGTTTCGCCACTTACACGATGACGCATTCGGCGGTGACCGCGAGCCGCTGCGACGCTTGCCACAACGGCAGCTATGCGGGCCAGGGAACCAAAGGCGCGTATGGCACGACGTCCTATGCGAACCACGTCGCCACTTCAGGTCGAGACTGCGTGAGCTGTCACGCCACCGCGGCGAGCGGCGGATACGTGAGCTGGGCGGGCGGCGTGTATTTGCACCTGGCGACGGACACGGTCTGCTCGACCTGTCACAATGGCGCGACGGCGAAAGGCATGACGAATCCGCCCCATATTCCCAGCGGCGCCACCGAATGCAGCAATTGCCACGTCAACACCGCGCCGAGCTTCGTCACCTACACGATGACGCATTCGGCCGTCTCGTCGATGCGTTGCGACGCCTGCCACAACGGCTCGTACACGTCCGAAGGCACGAAGGGCGCGATGGGCACGGCGTCCTATCCCAACCATGTCGCTCCCGCCGGCCGCGATTGCATCAGTTGTCACGCCAGCGCGGCGGCGAGCTTCACGAGCTGGTCGGGCGGGAGCTATCTGCATCTGGCGACGGACACCAATTGCTCGACCTGCCATAACGGCTCGACCGCTCTCGGCCTGACGACGCCGCCGCATATTCCCACCACCACGACACAGTGCAGCAATTGCCACGTCAATACGGCGGCGAGCTTCACGACTTACACAATGGTCCATTCCTCGGTCAGCGCGATGCGGTGCGACGCCTGCCACAATGGCTCGTATACGACGCAGGGCGCGAGCGGCGCGACGGGGACCGCGGCGTATCCCAACCACGTCGCGACCGGCGGCCGCGACTGCTCGACTTGCCATGCGACCGCCGCGGCCAATTTCTCAAGCTGGTCCGGCGGAACCTATACGCACCTCGCGACCGACACCAATTGCTCGACCTGCCATAACGGCACGAACGCGCAGGGTCTGACGACGCCGCCGCATATCCCCGTCACCGGCGTCCAGTGCAGCAACTGCCATGCCAACACTTCGCCGAGTTTCACCGCTTACACGATGAGCCACGCATCGGTCGCGACCGCGCGCTGCGACTCCTGCCACAACGGCTCCTACACCGGACAGGGAACCAAGGGCGCCTATGGCACTTCATCCTACTCGGGCCACGTCGCGACCAACGGTCAGGATTGCGGCGCTTGCCATACGACGGCGGCGAGCGGCGGTTACGTCACCTGGGCCGGCGCAGTGTTCGTGCATGCCGCCACGGACACCAACTGCCTTAGCTGCCATAATGGCACGACCGCGACGGGCAATACCTCGCCGCCGCATATCCCGATCACCGGCATTCAGTGCAGCAACTGCCACTCCAACACCGCGACGAGTTTCACCACTTACACGATGACGCACTCGGTGGTGACGGCGATGCGCTGCGACGCGTGCCACGACGGTTCGTTCACGACGCAAGGCACGAAGGGCGCGATGGGCACGGCCTCTTATTCGGGCCACGTCGCGACCTCGGGGCGCGATTGCATCACGTGCCATGCGACGGCGCAGTCCGGCGGCTATCTCAGCTGGGCCGGCGGCACGTTCGCGCACGCCGTGACCGACACGATCTGCTCAAGTTGCCACAACGGCACGACCGCGACCGGCGAAACGACTCCCCCGCATATTCCGGTGACCGGCATCGAATGCAGCAATTGCCACGTTAATACCGCGACTAGCTTCACGACCTACACGATGAGTCACGCCGCGGTTCACGCCACGCGGTGCGACGCTTGCCACAGCGGCGCCTACAAGAGCCAGGGCACGAAGGGGGCGCAAGGGCCCGACCACGGCGCCAAGTCGGTGGATTGCGGCTGCTGCCACGTGAAGTCGACCACAACGTTCACAAGCTGGAGCAATCCGCAATCTGCCGTCGCCGGCTGCACGACGACCGCCAAGAGCCTCGTGTCCGTGTCGCCGAACGCGCGAAATCTGCTCGGCGCCAGCACACCCGTGAAATTGAACCCGATGATCCGGTCGATGGTCGGGGCGCCGCAGGGCTCGCAGCGTCCCGGCGCGCTTCCTGCGCCGCAGCTCCGCGGCGCGGTCGGCCAACCCGGCGTCAACATTCGCGCGGGCGTGTTGCCCGGAACCGCGAACACGGGCGCGCCCTTCAATCACTCGGCCGCGAGCGGCCCGTGCGCTAGTTGCCACAATGGGGTCGCCGCGATCGGCAAGCCGGCCAAGCATATTCCGACGACCGCCGCTTGCGACGCCTGTCACAAGAGCACGACGACTTTCGCGGGCGTACGTTTCGACCACAAGACCACGACCGCGGCCTGCTCCTCATGCCATAACGGCGCGTTGGCGCCGGGCAAGCCCGCGCGCCACGTCGTGACGACAGCCGCGTGCGACACATGCCATAAGAGCCCGCGTACGTTTGGCGGGGCGCTGTTCGATCACTCGACGACGACATCAGCTTGCGCCGCCTGCCACAACGGAGCGGTCGCGCTCGGCAAGCCTGCGCGGCATATCGCGACCACGGCCGCGTGCGACACCTGCCACAAGAGCACGACGGACTTCGCCGTGGTTCGCTTCGATCACGCGACGACCGCGGCCGCGTGCTCGGCCTGCCACAACGGAATCGATGCGGTCGGAAAGCCGCAACAGCACATCGTCACCGCAGCCGCCTGCGACAGCTGTCATAAGAGCACGCATACGTTCGGCGTCGTGCGATTCGACCATGGCCTCTCGGCGGGGCCGTGCGCCAGTTGCCACAACGGCGTGAAGGCCGAGGGCAAGCCAATTCGGCATGTCATTACGAATGCGCCCTGTGAAGACTGCCATGTCAGCACAAACAGTTTCAACCTCGTGCGTCCCGGCGTCGGCGCTCGAGGGAAGGCGATTAAATAAAACTCGCAGGGCGAGATCCGATTGTCTGTCAGGTTTGTGAAATGTACATCCGAGTAAAAGGCGTCCGTAAATACTTTTCGAGATGCGTACGCCAAAAATTTTAACACATCGTTAGGCAAACAAAACCAAAGCTTACGCTGACAGCTTCGCCGGAAAGCGAATCGATATTCAGGCGCCGGCGACGCGAAGGTCTCTGTTTGGCCGTTGAAGCGCGACAGGGAAGCTTCGGCGATCTGCGGGTATTGCGTCGCTACTTCGGTCGCGTGGCCGCCTTGAGTACTGAGTGCCGAGTTATGTCGATGCGCCAGGGTGATGATGAGCGGGCAAAACACTCGCATACTAGGTCCAATATCGTCCGTTCTTGCCGTCGCCGCGACCGCGGTTTTGACGACGGTTGCGGCCGTCGCGGAACCGGTTACGGATGAATTCGCCGCGAGCGCGCAGGTCGTGGCCGCGAACGGTTGTGCGCTGCTCAACGTGCAATTTCATTACCGCGTTCAGGATATCGCGCACTTTCCGCCCGACCGCGGTCAGGAACTAAGAGTTACGCTGCGGCCGATCGATCCCGTGGCTAGCGATCTCAAGGGAATGTTCCCGCGCCAAGGGGTGCCGATCGAACGAGCCGATCTTGCCGGCATCGACACCGTGACTGTTGATTTCGACCAGGCGATCGGACCAACGCTTCGGGTCCTGTTCAATCGTCAGGTCGCCTTCGACCTTTCGCATTCCGAGAATTTTGAATCGATACTGGTCGCCGTACCGAGGCCCGGCTCCTCCGCGATTTGTAAGGTCAGCGAGTTTCCGCCGCCGACCGCGGGGCCTGGGGCCGGTCCAGCGGCGCCGCCGAACGAATCCGCGGCGCTTCCTCAGCAGCGCGCGGGCAAGACCTCCGCCGCAGACATCAAGACCATCGAAGCGTCGATGGACGAGGCGCGATTCGCGATGCGCAAGAAGAACTATAAGGAAGCGATCGCGCTGATCGAGAAAGTCCTAGCCTACCCGGAAAACCCGCACACGCCCGACGCGCTCATGGCCTTGGGCGAAGCGCGCCAACTTGCGGGCCAGACCGTTCTCGCCGATGCCGCGTTCCGTGAATATCTGCGCCGCTACCCCGACGCCGGCGGGGCCGCGTCGGTCGCCAAGCGGCTCGGCCTGCCTCCGACCGCGCGTCCGGGCGGAGCGCTCGGGCCCGACGACGGGAAGGATCGCGGCAAGACCCATTGGTTCGTATCGGGGAGCGCGTCGAGCTTTTACGTAAGCGACGACAGCACGACGACGGCGAAGGACATCTCGATCGCGCCCAATCCGACCGCCGATCCCGACTCTCATCTCGTTCACCAGAACACCATCCTGAACAACATCGATCTTTACGGCTCGATTGACGACGACAACGTAAGAACGAAGTTCAAACTCTCCGGGGTGGTCGAAAAGGATATGAGCACGGGCGCCAATGAGCAGGACCGCGCCGGATTCTCGACCGCGTACATAGAATCGAATTTCAAGTCGGCGGATATCACGACTCGCATCGGTCGCCAGACTCTCAACGGCGCCGGCGTGATCGGGCGCTTCGACGGCGCGGATGTCTACTGGCAGACAAACAGCGTAATCCGGCTCGGCGCGGTTGCTGGCGCCGCGAACTGGAGCAGCTTCGACACTCCCTTCTTGGACCAGCGCTATCTGCTCGGCGCCAATATCGACTTCGCCAATTTTCCCCCGGGGTCGGACGTCAGCTTCTTCGCGATCCAGCAGACCGACAAATGGATTCTCGACCGTCGCGCGATTGGCGCCGAATTTCGCTATTTCCGAGACAATAAGTCTGTTCTCGGATTGATTGACTATGACATCCATTTCCAAACGCTGAACGCCGCGGCCTTCAGCGGGTCATGGACGTTCGACGACAAGTCGATACTGTCGACGGCGCTCGATTATCGGCGCGTGCCGTATCTTTCGACCTGGAGCGCATTGCAAGGTCAACCCTTCACGACGCTCTATGATATGTTGCGTTTCAACACTCTCGATCAGCTCCAGCAATACGCGATCGATCGCACGCCGGTGTTCAGTTCGGCGATGGTTAGCTATTCCAAGCCGCTCAGTGAAACTCTACAGGCGAGCGCCGATTTTACGATCACGAACATGAGCGGCACTCCGCCGTCGGGAGGCGTCGACGGAACCATGCCCAGCGGCACCGAGTTCTACGTCTCCGGACAATTGATGGGATCGAATGTATTGAAGCCCGGCGATCTCTACGTCGGCGCCTTGCGATACGCGCATTTGGCCGGCTCGAATGTCTACTTCATGGATCTAAACTCCCGCTATCCATGGAGTGAGAACTTTCAGATCAGTCCGCGCTTGCGTGTCGGTTATCAAGAGGGATCGGCCCCGCAACTCAAGGAAACGACGGTGCTCCCGTCGATTCTGTTCGATTACATGTACGACAAGAACCTCTCGTTTGAGAGCGAGGTCGGCGTAAAATGGATCGACAGCAATGCCGGAGGTTTGGTCTCCAACACCAAGGATTTCTATTTCACCCTGGGTGTGAGATCGGACTTCTCGGCGGAGGGTTCCGCGCGATGCGTCGGAATGTTGTCGCCCTGCCCATACTTGTGGTTTGGCGGCGGCCTGACCGATCAACAGGCGAAGTCGGACCGGATCTACTACAGCCCGGCGGTTTCCAAGCCGCCAACCGAAACGCCCTTGAACGCCATGTTCGCGATCGAATCCGGCTCGCGTTATTGGTTCAGCCAGGGCCAAAATCGTTACAACTATTACGCCGATTCGACGCCGACGCAGCGCGTGTCGGCGCTGAACTATGCGAGCAACGCCACGCACACTGGCGAAGCTTACGTCCGCGCGGACATTCGTCAGGGATTGTTGCGCAACGTTTTTCTGCGCGGCTATCTCGGCGGTGGCTTAACGCAAAGCGGCACGCTCACCGACGAGGACTTTCCGCCGCTCACTTCGCCATACTCGAAGACCGTCAGCAACATGTCGGGGCGACTCGGATATTGGGGCCTCGATATCGGCTACAATCTTTACACGACCGATCGTTTCCGCCTCGGTGGTTTCGCCGGCTATCAGCAATTCATGGACGTTTCAAACGCGGGCGGTTGTACGCAAGTCGCGGGAAGCCCGATCTGCGCGATACCGATTCCAAGCTCGGTCCGTCTGGTCAGCGAGCAGGATCGCTGGAACTCTTTGCGCGTCGGCGCGATTGTCGATGTCAATGTCACCGATCGTCTGAAATGGAAGAACGAGTTCGCGCTCAGCGCCTCGAGTCAACACGCCCTCGATAATCATTTTGCGACCTTCGGACGCGACCCCGCGAACGGTCAGGGCGGCGGATTTCAGATCGAAAGCTCGCTCAACTATCGCGTCGCCGACAATTGGGACATCGGCGCGGGCGCGCGCTGGTGGCGCTTCAACAATGATCTCATCGACAACTTCGGGCAGTTGCTGCGCTACCAGACCGATCGCTACGGCGTCTTTGCGCAGGCCAGCTATCACTTCAACTGGGCAGAGCCTAGCTCGAAATGATCCGTCGCCCGATCCGGGCGTTCACGGTCCATCGCATTCATCGTAAAGCGCGCCGGGCGGCGTCCGGGCCTCTCCTCGCCGGGTCGCGGGCTTTACCGTTTGACTCCTGACGCATCGGCCGCGGCGAGAATGCGACCGCTTTGCTCGGGATCGTCCGCGAAAACTTTCAGCGCGCTTTCCAGCGCCAGTTTGGCTTTGTCGGCTTCGCCGAGCACCATCCAAGATCGGATCAGTTTGACCCATCCATCGGCGTCGCGCGGCGACTTCTCGAGTCGATCGGCGAGCGAGCCGACCATTCGCTGAATCATCGCCGAACGGTCGGAACTCGACATCGATTCCGCCGCGCGCACCTGATCGGCTGTCGGGCCCTTGCCACCGCTATCTGGCGCGGCGACGGGCGCCGAGGGCTCCGAGGCGACCGTCGGTTGGGCGCTATCGCCCTTGCCGCCGCCGTCGAGCTTATCGGCTATCTCCTTGGCCCATGGGTCGAGCGGGTCCAGATCCTTGCGAAGATCGTTCCATATTTGCTCGGCCGTCGCCCGGTCGCCAGACTGATCGGCCAACAGCCCTTTGACATAAAGCGCGCGCGAATCCTTGGGATGAAGTTTCAACGTTTCGTCCATCGCCGCCTTAGCTTCGCCGGTCACCTTGCCGCCGGCGGCGCGAATGAGCGATTCCATCCTGCCGTCGCGATACTCGGCGGAATCTGGATTGAGTTCGATCGCGCGTGCATAGGCCGCGGCGGCGTCGCCATAGCGGCTGAGACTGAAATACGACCAGCCGAGCATTCGCCAACCCTCGACGTCCTTGGGATTGCGTTGCAGGCGCGTGACCAGCCGCTGAACCAGTTCGTCGACGGAAGGCAGCGGCGTCTTTGACCCCGCCGCAGCGGGCTGCGCCGCATCGGCGCGCGGGCTCGACGGCGTCGACAAAGCTGCGAACGCGGCGGTCGGAGGCGCAGACTCGGTGGCCGTGTTCGACGCCGCGCCTCGCGTCGGAGGTTCAAAGTCGCCGGTCATCCCGAACAGAAATACCGATCCGAGCACGACGACAAACGACGCGGCGACCGCGGCAATCGTGCGCTCTCCGCTCGAAAGCGGCGCCCATTGGGCGTTGCCGTCACCCCCCGTGGACAGCATTCGGCGCTTGATTTCCGTTCGCGTGGCCTCGGCTTGCGCGGGCTCGAGGGCGCCCTGGGCGGCTTCCAAGTCCACTTCCTTGAGTTGATCGCGATAGACCGCGAGACTCTTTTCGCTCTCGATCCGCTTGCGTTCATAGCGGCGAATGAACGGCGTAGCGGCGAAAATCGCAGCGACGGCGATCATTGCGGTCGAAATAAGCCATAGGTTCATTGGGACGCCTTTTCACCGAGCAGCTTTTCGAGTTGCGATTGTTCGTCCGCCGACAGCGGCGGCGGTGATTGCGCAGGTCCGGCCGCCGCGCGCGAACTCACGAGACGGAATGCGCCAAACGCCGCGAGAAGGAAGAAAAGCAGCGGCCCGGTCCAAAGAAGCGCGGTGTTCCATTGTAATGGCGGCTTCAGGAGCACGAAATTGCCGTAACGCGCTACTATGAAACTCTTCACTTCCTGATCGCTGTCGCCCGCTCTCAGACGATTGCGCACAAGCAGGCGCAAATCCCGGGCGAGATCGGCATTGGAGTCGTCGATGCTCTGATTGCGGCACACCAGGCAGCGCAACTCGCCGCTAAGTACGCGCGCGCGCGCCTCCAACGCGGTATCCGACAACATCTCGTCGGGATTGACCGCGCGCGCGCTCGGCAGCGCGGCGAACGTGAGCGCTAGGCACAAGGCCGCAATCCTCAGCGGCGTGCGCGCGCCGCCGCGCCGATCGGCGGGAAGTCCCGCTGCTGCGGCCCTATTCACCGGCCACCGCGATCGAAATGCGTTGCGCGCGTTGCATCGCGCCGACACGTAGCCGGCGATCCGATAACGACGCCAAGCCGCCGAACGCCATCACGAGAGCGCCGATCCATACCCACGGCATGAACGGGTGGTAGTAGAAGCGCACCGCCCAACCTCCCGCGTCATCAGGTTCGCCGATCGCAACATAAAGGTTGGAGATGAAGTTGGTGTGGATGCCCGCCGCCGTGGTTTGCTGCTCCCGGACGGGATAGAACCGCCGTTCGCTCTGCAGGCGCGTCACCAAACGGCCTTTGCGCGAGACCTCGAACTTCGCGCGCTCGGCCTGATAATTGGGCCCTTGCACTTCGTCGATCGCTTTCAGCATCAGCGTATAGCCTGACAGTTCGAACGACTGGCCGACGCGCAAGACGCCCACGCGTTCGGTCGCCCAAGTAGACATCCCCGCGACGCCGGCGACCAGCAATCCGACGCCCGCGTGAGCGAGGACGAGCCCGTAATAGGCGCGCGGCGTGGTGGCGAGGAGTCGAAGCGAGGTTTCCAGGGGAGCGGAGCCGAGGCGCACACGCTGCGCCAACGCGAGCAATGAGCTTACGACGACCCAAGCCGCCACGGCCAAGAAGAAAGCCGCGATGAATTCGCGGCCGAAGCTGAGCATGAGCACAAGAGCGCAGACGAGCCCCGCGACGACCGCGGCCTTGTTCAGCCGCGCGATCGCCGTGCGCAGCGCGTCGCGCTTCCATTTCAGCATCGGGCCGACCGCCATGAACAATAACAGCGGCGTCACCACCGGAATGAAAGTTCGGGCGTAATAAGGCCGGCCGACCGAAATTTTGTCGCCGCCAATCAGGTCGATGGCGAGCGGATAGAACGTTCCGAGCAGAACCGTGAAGAGGGCGGTGGTCAACAACACGTTGTTGAGGATCAGCCCGCTCTCGCGGCTGACGGCGCCGAAGGCGGGTCCCGGCTGAAGCTTCGAGGCTCTGGCCGCATAAAGCAGCAACGCGCCGCCGGTCGAGCAAGTCACCATCAACAGGATATAGGCGCCGCGCGCGGGATCCTCGGCGAAAGCGTGAACGCTGGTCAACACCCCCGAGCGCACGAGGAACGTGCCGACGAGACTGAGCGAAAAGGTCAGGATGCCGAGCAGGATCGTCCAACTCGCGAGCGCATTGCGGCGTTCGACGACCAGAGCCGAGTGCAGGAGCGCCGTGCCGGAAAGCCACGGCATCAGCGAGGCGTTCTCGACCGGATCCCAGAACCACCAGCCGCCCCAACCGAGCGTGTAATAGGCCCAGGCGCTGCCCAACGCGATGCCGATCGTCAGGAAACACCACGCGGCGAGAACCCAAGGTCGCACCCAGCGCGCCCAGGACGCGTCGACCCGGCCCTCAAGCAGAGCGGCGACGGAAAAAGAAAACGCCATCGAAAATCCGACATAGCCGAGATAAAGGAATGGCGGGTGAATCGCGAGGCCCGGGTCTTGAAGGATCGGATTGAGACCGGCGCCATTCTCCGGGGGATTGGGCAGCGTCTCGAACGGGTTCGAGGTCGCAACGATGAACACCAGGAACGCGACGCCGATCATCGCGTGGACCGAAAGCGCGCGCGCGCGCAAGCGATCGGGAATGTCTTGCCCGAAGATTGCGACCGAAGCGCCGAACAGCGACAAAATAAGAACCCAGAGGAGCATCGACCCCTCATGATTCCCCCAGACGCCCGAAATCTTGTAGAGCAGCGGCTTGGCCGTATGCGAATTCGCCGCCACCACGGCCAACGAAAAATCCGAAGTTACGAATGCATAGGTCAGGCAGGCGAACGCAATCGCGACAAAGGTGAATTGGGCCAAGGCCGCGCTGTCGACATATCCGGAAAGGGCCGGATCCGTGCGTCGAATTGGCAAGAAAGGAAGGGCCGCTTGCGTCGAAGCGAAAACAATCGCGAGCAGCAACGCGAATTGACCCACCAATGCCGTCATGAATCCTCGCCGATTTAGAACGGTTCGTACCGAGCGAATTCATAGATTGTAGCGCGCAAATGGGCAATCGTCACAATATTGTCGCCCGCGAAACCGCAGGCGGGAAAGCATCCGAAATCGCGCGATCAATCAGTCGGTGGCTTATGACACGCGAGCGCGTCAAAAGTGCGGCTGTTCGCGACGGCGAATGATTGCTCCCGTCAGGTTCCGGTTACGTGGACTGCCGGATAAAGCGACCCCGATCGCGCGCACGAACACGTTTGGGACGATTCGATGGGACTGACGTCCAATCGCAGGCGGCGCGCGCTTCCGGCGCCTTCGATCGCCTCTTGTCGAACCGATCGGCTAACTTCATACTCAGCGCCTCTTCCACCGGAGATCAGCGCATGTCCTCGACGGCCCCCGATGGCGACGGCGAAGGGGAGATCCTCGCCGATGTACGCAAGAGGTTCGCGGCGACCCAAGACGCTCGCTTGCGCGGGTTGATGTTTGGGCTGATCGACCACCTGCACGCTTTCGTGCGCGAAAATCGCGTTACTTGGGCGGAGTGGGAGGCGGCGATGGCGTTTCTAGCGCGCGCCGCGGCGGTGACGAAGGACGGACGCAACGAGTTCATCGCTCTGTCCGACGCGATCGGCGTTTCCATGCAGGTGCTCGCGGCGTCACAGCCCAAGCCGCCGGGGGCGACAATTCCCACGCTGATCGGACCGTTTTTCCTTACCGATTCGCCTTTGTTCGCGAATGGCGCCGATATTTCCAACGGCGCTTCGGGGCAAAAGCTCTATGCGCATGGCCGGGTGATCGACACGTCGGGAAAGCCGGTCGCCGACGCGGTTCTCAATGTCTGGCAGTCCGACGATCGCGGGCTCTACGACGTCCAGGACAATTTCGATCCCGACAACATGTGGGGGCGCGGACGTATCCGCTGCGACGAACAGGGGCGCTATGCGTTCTGGAGCGTGATGCCGACCGCCTATCCCGCGCCGATGGACGCCGCGCTGGGCGATCTCATCCGCAACACGACACGCCAGCATTGGCGCCCCCCCCATCTGCATTTCGCGGTGGAAACGAAGTCCGCCGATCCCATTTGCACGCATATCTTCGTCAAGGGCGGCGCGCATCTGGACAATGACGTTGCTTTCGGCGTCAGGCCGCAATTGATCGCCGAATTTCCCGAACACGCTGCAGGCGTCGCGCCCGACGGGTCGGCGCGGGAACAGCCCTACCGAACCTTGGCCTATGATTTCGTGCTGACGCGGGACGGGCGGTAGCTCGCGCCCGTCGAGATCAAAGATCCTTTGCGAATCTGATCGCATCGTAGATCGCGGCGTGGACATTGCGGCTCGCCACCGCGTCGCCGATGCGAATGAGGCGGAAAGCGCCCGCCGGGTTGCGAATGACGGTCTGTGGCCGGCCCGCGCGCAGCGCATCGTAATCGACCTCGCCGAGGTTGAGCGAGCGCGGCTTCAATTCGTCGTAAAGCTCGGCCAGCGGCAACGTTCCGTGCTCGATCACGAGCTGATCCACGCGCCGCTCGATGCGCCGCTCGCCATAATCGCCGCCCAGCGTCGCGACGAGTTGATTGCCCTCGCGCCGGACTGCGACGACGCGGCTGTTGATCGTGATCCGGACATCGCGCGCGTGAAAAACGGCGGCGAAGCCGGCGTGGTTCATGCCGCCCATTTCCGGCGCGAAAAAGCGCTCGGGCGTTACGATCTCCAGCACCGCCCCCGCATTGGCGATAAATTCCGCCGCCGACAGGCCGGGATAGCCGCCGTGATCGTCGTAGAGCAGCACGTTGGCGGCGGGCTTGCTTTGGCCGGAGAGCACATCCCAGCTCGATGTCGCGAGTTCCGAGCCGCTTTCGAGAATGTCGAGGTTCGGCAAGCCGCCGGTGGCGACGAAGACGAAGTCGGGCTCCTCGGCGATCACGTCCTCGGCCGAGGCGTAACGCGAGAAATGAAAGCGCGCGTCGCCGCGTTCGATCTCGGCGAGCCGCCAGGCGACGATGCCGATCAATTCCTTGCGGCGGGGCAGGCGGGCGGCGAGGCGAAGTTGTCCGCCGGCTTCCTCGCTCGCCTCGAAGATCGTCACCTTATGGCCGCGTTCGGTCGCGACCCGCGCGGCCTCCAAGCCCGCCGGTCCGGCGCCGACGACGACGACCTTGCGCGCCTTGCCGGCGACGCGCGCGATTGCGTGCGGGATCGTCGCCTCGCGCCCGGTCGCGGCGTTGTGAATGCACAGGGCTTCGCGCCCCTCATAGATGCGGTCGAGGCAATAAGTCGCCCCGACGCAGGGGCGAATGCGATGTTCCTCGCCCGCCATCACTTTGCGCGCGATGTGCGGGTCCGCGATGTGCGGGCGCGTCATGCCGACCATATCGAGCTTGCCCTCGGCGATCGCGTGGCGCGCGGTGGCGACGTCGGAAATGCGGGCGGCGTGAAAGACCGGGAATTTCGTCGCCGCCCTCACTTCGCCAGCGAAGTCGAGATGCGGCGCCGAGGCCATCCCGGCGATGGGAATGACCTTGGTAAGCGCCGCGTCGGTGTCGATGTGGCCGCGAATGACATTGAGGAAGTCGATGTCGCCAGATGCGATCAGGCGCCGCGCGATCGCCAGCCCTTCCTCGCGGTTGAATCCCAGCGCCCAATCCTCGTCGACAGCCATGCGCACGCCGAGAATGAAGTCTGGTCCGACCGCGCGCCGCATCGCCTTGAGCACGCGCTCGGAAAAGCGCATGCGGTTGGCAAGCGAGCCGCCGTATTCGTCGGTTCGCTGGTTGGTCGCCGGCGACCAGAACTGATCGGCTAGATGGCCGTAGGCCTCGATCTCGAGACCGTCGAGGCCAGCCGCGCGCATCCGCTCGGCCGCGGCGGCATAATCGGCGACGATGCGCTCAAGGTCCCAGCTTTCGGCCTCTTTGGGAAAAGAGCGATGCGCCGCCTCGCGCACGGGCGAGGGCGCGAGCACCGGCAGCCAGTCGCCGGTCGCCCAACCGGCGGTGCGCCGCCCCAGATGGGTCAGCTGGATCATCGCCGCCGCGCCGTGCTCGTGACATTCGTCGCTTAGCCGCCGCAGCCAAGGCACGATCTCGTCCTTGTAGGCGAGCAGATTGCCGAAGGCTGGCGGCGAATCCGGCGAAACCACCGCCGAGCCGGCCGTCATCGTCAGCGCGATGCCGCCCTTGGCCTTTTCGACATGATAGAGGCGATAGCGGTCTTTGGGCAGCCCGTCCTCGGAATAGGACGGCTCGTGCGCGGTGCTCATCAGACGATTACGCAGCACGAGATGCTTCAGCCGATAGGGCTGCAACAACGGGTCTTTGGACGGGTCCATTGTCTCTCCGGCTCGCGGTCGCGACGTTATTTCGCGGGCAGGTTCTGCCCTTCTGCGCGTGGCAGCGCCGGATCGAAGCACGCCCACCGGGGCGCCGAATCCGTCCAGATGACCGCGCCGGGCTGACCAAGGTTCGGATCGTCGAAGCTGCCGACGCGCACGATGATCTGCTGCGGCCTCGGCTCCGCTTCGCTGAAGACCGGCGTGCCGCAATTCGGGCAGAAGCTGCGGTGCATCGTCGAGCCGCTGTTCGCTTGCGAGGTGAATATCTTGCGCTCGCCCGAAATCTTCACCGCCTCGCGCGCGAACACCGCGTTGGCCGTGCCCGTGCCGGCGCCCAGATATTGGCAATCGCGGCACCAGCAGATCCGGGCCGCCATCGGCGCCTCGGCGGTGATTTCATAACGCAATTGCCCGCAACGGCATCCACCTGTGATGGGCATGGCTCGATCCTGCTCGCTCGAAAGCGACAACCTAGGACAACTGCGCCCGCCGCACTAGAGCGCACCGAAAAGTGAGAAATCTTGAGGACTGGCGCGCCCGAAGGGATTCGAACCCCTGACCTCTGCCTTCGGAGGGCAGCGCTC
>JBBIIT010000041.1:0-19633 GCA_037446355.1 Beijerinckiaceae bacterium
CGCGCTGTTGGCCGGGTCCGACGACGGTGGTGTGGATCGAGCGATAGTCGTTCTGTTTCGGCGTCGAAATGTAATCCTTGAATCGCCCCATCACGCTCGGCCAGGTCGTATGCGCGACGCCGACCGCCGCGTAGCAATCGGCCACTGTGTCGACAAGAATGCGAAAGCCGTAAATGTCGGAAAGCTGCTCGAACGAAATCGAGTTGCGCTCCATCTTGCGCCAGATCGAATAGGCCTGTTTCTGCCGTCCCTTGACTTCGACCTTCATGCCACGGCGCACGAACTGATCACGCAACTCGTCGGCGATGCGCGCGATCAAAGCGCCGTTCTTGGCCTTCAGCTCTTCGAGCCGCGAAACGATGAGCTTGTATGCGTCAGGCATCAGCGAGTTGAACGCGAGTTCTTCCAACTCGCTGCGCAACCCTTGCATACCCATGCGCCCGGCGAGCGGGGCGTAGATGTCGAGGGTATCCTGGGCGATGCGGGCGCGCTTAGCCGGCGGTACGAAATGCAGCGTTCGCATATTGTGCAGGCGGTCGGCGAGCTTGATCAGCAGAACGCGCGCGTCGTCGGCGATCGCCAGCAGAAGCTTGCGGAAGCTTTCGGCCTGCTCGGCGTGCTTGGAGGCGAAGTCGAGCTTGTTGAGCTTGGTCAGACCGTCGACGAGGCCGCCGATCTCCGCGCCGAACAGCTTGTCAATCTCCTCGCGCGTGACCGCGGTGTCCTCGATCGTATCGTGCAGCATCGCGGCGACGATGGTCGCGTCGTCGAGCTTAAGCTCGGTCAGGATCGCCGCGACTTCCAGCGGATGCGAGAAATAGGGATCGCCCGAGGCGCGTTTCTGATGGCCATGCGCCCTCATCGCGAAGACGTAAGCGCGATTGAGAAGATCTTCGTCCGCCGCCGGATTATAGCGGTGGACCCTTTCCAGCAGTTCGTACTGACGCATCATTGCGGGGGGGCGGCCTCGCGAAGCAGGGAAGCGGGAGCGATTCCCCCCAGTATCGAGATCGCCGCCGGCGCGCGCAAGGGCGGCGGGGCGCGCGCCGGCGACCCTCGTTCCTGGGACCTAAACCCTTGATGCGCCTAAGAGCGTCCGCGCCGCCGCTGCGCGGCGCAACGCGGCCCGGGGGGCCGCAACCCGCCCTCGGCGCCCTGGGGCGCGGCGAAAGCGAGCGGATGCAGGGCGGCCGGCATGATGCTACGCTCGATTATGGCGAAGCCGAGCCGTCGCCGACGCGCTGGCGCTTCGCGGCGCGGAGGGGAACTTGAAGCGAGAATTACGCCCTGGCCGAGAGCCCGAAAGTCGGTCCGGCGGCGCCCAGGCCGGGACGCTGCGATGAACGCGCTGCTCGCTCATGCGCCGGTGATACGCTTGTCGGCGTTCGCGACGGTCCTCGCATTTATGGCGCTGTGGGAGGCTTGGCGCCCTAGGCGCCCTCGCCTTGTCCCGCGATGGCGGCGCTGGCCTAGCAACCTCGGCCTCGTCGCGCTCGACAGCGCGTTCGTGCGCGTCATTTTCCCCGTCGCCGCGGTCGGGCTGGCGGCGATCGGCGAAACGCGTCAGTGGGGCCTGCTAAACAATCTTGCCCTGCCGGCGGGCGTCGAATTCGTCGCCGCTGTCGTCGCGCTCGATTTCGTCATCTATTTGCAGCATGTCATGTTTCACGCCGTGCCGGCGCTCTGGCGCCTGCATCGGATGCACCACGCCGACATCGATTTCGACGTGACAACCGGCGCGCGGTTTCATCCGCTCGAAATCGGCCTGTCGATGATTGTCAAATTCGCCGCGATCGCGGCGCTCGGCGCGCCCGCCGCCGCGGTGATGACGTTCGAGGTGCTGCTGAACGCGACCGCAATGTTCAATCACGGCAATGTCGGACTGCCAACTGGGTTGGATGCGCTGCTGCGCTGGGTCGTCGTCACGCCCGACATGCACCGGGTTCATCATTCCGTCGTCCCCGCCGAAGCCAACAGCAATTTCGGTTTCAATCTACCCTGGTGGGATCGCCTGTTCGGCACTTACCGCGCTCAACCCGCGGCCGGACAAGAAGGCATGAGAATTGGCCTCGAAATATTCCGCGATCCCGCGGAGCTGCGTCTGGACAAGATGCTGCGTCAGCCTTTCGTCTCCGCGCCGGACGCTTATTCGATAGGCGCGCGCGGCGACGCGGCCCGACCGCGATAGCGCAATCTGTTTCGAGGTTGGATAGTCGATTGCGAGGAGCGCAACGCCGAAACAATCCCAAGGCCGCGCGCCGCAATTTCGCGGCCGCGCCCGCATCGCCTTGCAACGAAAGTGAGCGGGTTAATTCAGCCGCAATTTGCTCTAAGGTGGCGCCGTTGGACTGCGAAGAAATGAAATGGGCCCCGGCGCATTCAAGCGGCTGCGGGGCCCTGTTTCGCGATTGCGAAATTGTCTGTTTGTAGACAGATATAGATACGTGCTTTGAACGCTTGGCCTTCACGCCTCCGTCCGTCAAGAGAGACCGATCTGTTTGCTGTGACGCGACTTCGTTCTGTCACGTAAGCGAAAGCCACGTTTTGATCTCGAATAATTGAGATCAAACCTTCTTACCCGGTGGCGTCATAGCTCCTCCAGATAAATTCCGCGCATGTTGCAACTGAGTTGGCGCTCCAAATCGCAACGATTGAAGCGTCCTCCCTTGTCATCAATCTGTCAAGTCACAATTACGCCGCAACGGATTCATCGTGAACCCGGCGCGCCCTTGATGGCAAGCCAGATCACGTGTCTTGCGCCGCCATGAACTCCCCCGGCGCGCACGCGCTTTTCCTCGACGACGAAGCCGGCCTTTTCTAGCCGCCGGGCAAACGCGAGATCGGGGCCCGACGACCAGACGGCGAGAACTCCGCCGCTCGTCAACGCGGCGCGCGCCGCCGCCAATCCGGCGGCGGAATAGAGTTGGTCATTGGCGCTTTGCGTCATGCCTTCGGGGCCGTTGTCGACGTCGAGAAGGATCGCGTCATATTGCCGCGCGGGCGCGCCGATCAGCTTGGCGACGTCAGCCGTCACAAGTTCCACGCGCGGATCCTCAAGGCAGGGGCCGAACAGGTCCGCCATCGGTCCGCGCGCCCATCGGATGACCGCGGGCACGAGTTCGGCGACGACGATGCGCGCATCGGCGCGGAACGAGGCGAGCGCCGCCCGCAACGTGAAGCCCATGCCGAGCCCGCCGACGAGCACTCGGGCGCCGTTGCGCGCGCCGACCTTGGCCGCCGTCAAACTCGCGAGCGCTTCCTCGGAGCCTGACAGCCGCGAGGTCATAAGTTCGTTCACGCCGAGCTTGATGGAAAATTCCGCGCCGCGCCGCATCAACCGGAGATCGCCGCCAGCAGCCAGTCGAACCCGATCGAGTTCCACCCAGGGGATCATTTCAATTGTTCCGCGACGCCGCCAGATGCGCGGCGGCCGCAGCGGCGATCCGCTGCGCTTCGATGCCGATTTCGCGCAGCTGGCCAGTCGGAACCGCGATCGCGCCGCAGACGAATAGCCCTGGCTCGGCGGTCGCCGCCCCACTGACAAGCGCGCGCCCGGAAGGATCGAGCACGCCTTCGGCGTCACGTAGGAGCCCACGAAGATCCGGTCGGAACCCGGTGGCGAGGACGATCGCGTCGAACTTCTCCGCGCCCGTCTCCTTGAACACCACGCCATCCGCGGTTAGTCGCTCAATGTCGCCGCGCACCTTGATCTCTCCCGCGCGTATCTTGGCCACCGTGCCGACATCGAGCAGCGGCACACGCCCATCTTCCCGAATGGATCGAACGGGCCCCTTCGCCGAACGGCGCAGGCCGAGCTTTTCGACCGATCCGACCGCGAGTCGAATCGCCGGGGCGTTGATGGCGTCGACGAGTCGGGCTGGAAATGGCGACTGCGCGATCGCCCAGGTGAGGATCGGCAGGCCCAACAAGTCGCGCGGCAGGATGTTCACGGGCCCCCTAACACTCAGCGTCGCGGCGACGCCCTGCTCCGCCAGGTCGAGCGCGATTTCGCCGCCCGAATTGCCGAACCCGACGACGAGAACTTTCTGGCCCTGATACGGCTTCGGGTTGAGATACTGGCTGGAATGAACGATCGAACCCTTGAAGTCCTGTACGCCGGGCCAGGACGGCGAATGGGGATAATCGGCCCAGCCGGTGGCGAGAACCACGACCGGCGCGTTTAGCGAATTAATCGCGCCGCCCTCGACACGCCATCGCGTTCCTTCGCGCCGAACGGACTCCACATTCGCGCCGAAGACCGGCTTCAAGTCGTATTTGGCGGCATAGGCCTCGATATATTCGACGAACTGCGCGCGCGAGGGATAGCGTCCGTATGCGGCCGGCATCGCCATGCCCGGCAATTGCGAATGGGCGCGGTCAGTGTGCAGGTGCAACCGATCGTAATGCCGCCGCCAGACCGAGGCGACGCTGTCGGTTTTCTCGAAAATGACGGCGGCGATCCCACGGCTCTTCATCGTCGCGGCGGTCGCCAGACCGGCCGGCCCCGCGCCGACGACAATGGCTTCAGGCGCATTCATGCCGCGTTCCCCCTCGGCTAGCCCAAGAGCCACTGCTTAACCCTCGACCGCCGCCGCGTCGACGACGCGCATTTGCGCTCGCTCGCGCCCGCCGTAGCGGTTGAGCGACAGCGAACCGGCAATATGGATGAGGCCCCCCTTGGCCCTTTGCAAGGCTTCGCCAAGCGGTTTGCCGCGCACGCGGAACGCGATCGCCTCGATCCCCTGCCCGTCGCCGGCGACCGCACGCAGGCGCAAGTGCTCGGCGCCGACCGCGAAAACCTCGGTCAGCCGGTGGCGCGGCAACGCGAACAGAGGTTCGGGATTGCCGGCGCCGAACGGGCCGGCCGCCTCGATAGAGCGCACCAGCGTGGCGTTCGCGCCCGCCGCGCTCACCGCGGCGTCGAGGGTCAGCGCCGAATTCGCGCGCGCCGCCGCGACCGCATCGCCCAGCCGCTCCTCGAGATAGGCGCGGAAGTCGCCGAGCCTGGCGCGGCTCAGGGTCACGCCCGCCGCCATCGCATGGCCGCCGCCCTTGACCGCGAGCCCCGCCTCGACCGCTCCGCGAATGACGCGCCCGAGATCGACCCCAGCGATCGAGCGGCCCGAGCCTGTCGCCTCGGCGCCGTTCAGCGCCAGCGCGAAAGCCGGGCGCTCGAACCGTTCCTTCAGCCGCGAGGCGATCAGGCCAACGACGCCCGGCGCCCAGCCCTCGCCTGCGACGACGACAGTCGCGCCGCGCTCCTCGAGGCCGAGCGAGGCCAACGCCTCGGCCTCCGCTTCGGCGAGCATCGCGATCTCGATCAACTGACGCGCGCGATTGAGCCGGTCGAGTTCGGCGGCGATTTCGCGCGCATTCAGTTCGTCGCGGGTGATGAGCAGCCGCGCGCCGAGCGCGGCGTCGCCGATGCGCCCGCCCGCGTTGATGCGTGGGCCGATCAGAAAACCGAGATGGTAGGGACGCGGCGGCCCGTCCGCGCCCGCGACGTCGAACAGCGCCGCCAGGCCCGGCCGGCGACGCTGGCGCATCACTTCGAGCCCGCGCGCCACCAGCGCGCGGTTGAGCCCGATGAGCGGCACAACATCGGCGACGCTCGCCAGCGCGACGAGATCGAGCGCGGCGAGCAGATCGGGCGGCATGACGCCGCTGAAAAATCCGGCGTCGCGCAGCGCACGGGCGAGCGCGACCAGGCCCATGTAAACGACGCCCGCCGCGCACAGGTAGCCGAGGCCCGAGAGATCGTCCTGTCGGTTGGGGTCGACAACCGCGAGAGCCTCGGGCAGCCTTTCCGGCGCCTGGTGATGATCGAATACCACGACGTCGAGCCCGAGGCGGCGCGCTTCGGCGAAGGGCTCGAAGCTCACCGCGCCGCAATCGACGGTGACGACGAGATCGGCGCCCTTAGCCTTGAACGCGCGCATTGCCTCGACATTTGGGCCATAGCCCTCGATGACGCGGTCGGGAATGTGGATGAAAGTTTCGCAGCCGCAAGCCGTCAGATATTCGCTGAGCAGCGCCGCGCTCGCCGCGCCGTCGACGTCGTAGTCGCCGAAAATCGCCACCTTCTCGCGCCGCTCGACGGCGCGCTTGAGACGCACGGTCGCAACTTCCATGTCGGCGATCGTATAGGGGTCGGGCATCAGGTCGCGCAGCGTCGGATCCAGATAGCGATCGACTTCGTCGAGCGCGACGCCGCGACCGGCGAGCACGCGCGCCATCAACTCGTTCTGGCCGCTGATCTGCGCGATCGCTTGGGCGCGCGCCTCGCCTGCGGCATCGAGACGCGGGCGCCAGGCTCGCCCGGTCAGCGAACGCTCGACGCCAAGGAAGAAAGGGGGTGGGGCGGACACGCCCGCTTCTAGCACGAGTCGCGCGCCGGGGAATTGGCCTAAGGCCGCCGCCCCTTAGAGCGAGGCCGGTCTCGGTTCGCCCGCCCGGTAAACCATTAGTATCTTGTCGCTTACGGTGTCGCGCAGGCAATTGAAGAAGCGCCCGCAGCCGACCGCATGGCGCCAGCGCTCGGCATGGACCCCGCGCGTATTGTCGCGGAAAAAGAGGAATTCGGTCCATTGCTCGTCGGTCATGTTATGGGGATCGCGCTTGAGATGCGCCTGCCCCGCATATTTGAACTCGACCTCGGGCCGTTCCATTTCGCAATAGGGACAGCGGATCAGCAGCATCGGACTATCCTCAATGCGCGACGGCCGCGGCGGCGGCCTCGTTGACGAGCGCGCCGGTGTGGAATCGATTGAGCGAGAATGGCGCGGCGATCGCGTTGGGTTCGCCGGTGGCGACGAGATTCGCGAACACGTGACCCGAGCCCGGCGTCGCCTTGAAGCCGCCGGTGCCCCAGCCACAATTCACGAAGAGGCCGGGGACCGCGGTCTTGCTGAGGATTGGCGAGCGGTCGGGCGTCGTGTCGACGATGCCGCCCCAATTGCGCAACATCCGCACGCGCGACAGGATCGGGAAGGTTTCGACAATCGCCTCCAAAGTCGACGTGGCGATGTGCAGGCCCCCGGTCTGACTATAGGAGACGTAAGCATCGGTGCCGGCGCCGATGACGAGTTCGCCCTTATCGGACTGAGACATGTAAGCGTGAATCGCGTTCGACATGCACACGCAGGGCATAATCGGCTTCAACGGTTCGGAGACGAGCGCCTGCAACGGGAACGACTCCAGCGGCATCCGTAGCCCCGCCATGGCCATCACGACGCTGGTGTTGCCCGCGGCCACGACGCCGATCTTCTTGCTGGCGATGCGTCCGCGCGTCGTCTCGACGCCCGAGATCGCTCCCGATGCGTCGCGCAGGATCGCCTTGACCTCGCAATTCTGGATGATGTCGACGCCGCGCGCCGAGGCGGCGCGCGCATAGCCCCAGGCGACCGCGTCGTGACGCGCCGTGCCGCCCGTGCGCTGCAAAGCCGCGCCGACGATGGGATAGCGGATGCCGGGGTCGATATTGAGAATCGGGCAGAATTCCTTGGCCTGCTCCGGCGTCAGCCATTCGTTCGGGATGCCGGCGAGCCGGTTGGCGTAGACGTGGCGCTTGAAGGTCTGCTCGTCGTGCAGGCTGTGCGCGAGCATCATAACGCCGCGCGGCGAATACATGACGTTGTAGTTTAGCTCCTGCGACAGCGTCTCCCAGAGCTTGTGCGCATGGGAGTAGATCGCCTCGGACGCCTCCCAGAGATAGTTTGAACGTATGATCGTCGTGTTGCGACCGGTGTTGCCGCCCCCCAACCAGCCCTTTTCGAGGACCGCGATGTTCATCAGGCCATATTCCTTGGCCATATAGTAGGCGGTCGCCAGCCCGTGTCCGCCCGCGCCGACGATAATGGCGTCGTAGGCGGGCTTCGGCTCGGGCGATCGCCATTGCTCCGGCCAATCCTGGTGCCCGCGCAAAGCCTGGCGCGCGAGGCTCGCAAACGAGAATTTCAAGACGCCGCGACTCCCCTTTATCCGACCGCAATGGCGCGCGATCTTGTCCTCCTCGCCACGGGTCGTCCAGCCCCTTAGATCGCGCCGCGCGCCGCGCCGCGCGCACAATTCTAGTCTGGACGCGCCTAGCGAAGGCATGGGACGTGGATTTGCCCGCCTTCGGCATTTTAGGCTTGGCGCGAAGGCCCCGCCGCTCCAATATGCGGGGGCCGCGGAGCCAAGGCTCTGAAACAGGGAAAGCGTGAAGGAGTTCCCGATGGCCGACGCGCCTGGCAACGATTTCATCCGGCCGGTGCCGCTCGCCTTGGCCGCGCTCGCGATCGTCGGCTGGATGCTCGTGGCGTTTTATTCGTCGCAATCGGCGGATCTGCGCACTCAGATGGAAGATGGGATGCGGCGCGCCGAAGTCGCGCGCCAAGGACTGGCCGCCGACCTGCAAAACCTGCAGAAGGCCGCCGGAACGGCCGCCGACCTTAAAAAACGAATGGACGAGGCGAATGAGGCCGCCGCGGAGGCCGTGGCGGCGCGCGCGTCGGCGCAAAACGAGTTGGCCGATCTCGCCAAGCAGATCAACGAGGCCAAGCTGGCGGTCTCCGGCGCGCAGCAAGAGGCGAGTGCGAAAGCGAGCGATTTGCAAGCGGTCGAGGCAAAGCTGAAGGCGGAAACTGACCAGTTGAACGCCATGGCGGCCCAGCGCTCGCAAGCCGAGGCCGCGCTGAAGGAAGTCGAGACCCAAGCGCGCGCGGCCGCCGATTCCGTGGTCGCCGCCAAGAGCGAACTCGCTGCCCTGCAACAGCAAATAGCAGACGCCTCGCGCACTCTGACCGATCTGCAGGCGCGCATTCAGGCGACGCGACAACCCGGCGGCGACGCGCAGACGAAATAGCCGCTAGCGGTCAAAAAGCCTTGCAAGCGCCGGCTTCGTCGCGGCGCAAAGGCCGCGGTCCGTTATAAGGCCGTCGATGAGCTCGGCGGGAGTGACGTCGAAACCGGGATTGAATGCGCGCGTCCCGCCTGGAGCGAGGCGCACGCGCTCAAGCGCGCCATCGTCGGTGAGGCCGAGAACATGCGTCACTTCGTTCTCGGAACGCTCCTCGATCTCGATTTCGCGAACGCCGTCCTCGATCGTCCAGTCGATCGTCGTGTAGGGGGCGGCGACGTAGAACGGCACGCGATTGGCGCGCGCCGCGAGCGCCTTGAGATAGGTGCCGATCTTGTTGGCGGCGTCGCCGCGAGCGGCTATGCGATCGGCGCCGACGATGCAAAGATCAACCTTGCCGTGCTGCATCAGGTGCCCGCCCGCGTTGTCGACGACGAGCGTATGCGGCACGCCGTGTTGACCCAGTTCGAACGCGGTCAGCGACGCGCCCTGATTGCGCGGCCGCGTCTCGTCGACCCATACGTGGACCGGGACGCCGCGATCGTGGGCCAAGTATATCGGGGCCGTCGCGGTGCCCCAATCGACGGTCGCCAGCCATCCTGCGTTGCAATGCGTAAGTATATTAACCGTCCGGCCAAGTTTTCGATGCGAATCCTCGATCAAGCGGAAACCGGCCTCGCCTATGCGCCGGTTAAGCTCGACGTCTTCCTCGCAAAGCTCGGTGGCGCGTCGAAGGGCCGCCTCGGCGCGCGCCGAAGGCGGCAAGGCCTCGACTCGCCCGCGAACCTCGTCGAGGGCGTGGCGAAGGTTAACCGCGGTCGGTCGGCTCGCCAATAGCGCGGCGTAAGCGTGCGCCATCGCGTCGTCCCGCGGGTTGGCGCGCAAGCCGAAAGCGAAGCCGTAGGCCGCCGTCGCGCCGATCAAAGGGGCGCCGCGCACGGTCATGGTCTTGATCGCGAGGACGGCGCCCTCGAGACTGTCGACGATCACGGTCGCGAGCCGATGCGGCAGAAGCGTCTGATCGATGACCTCGATCGCCGCGCCGTCACGGACCGGCCACAGGGTTCGGTAGGCGCGCCCGTCTATTCGCATGTCCACGGCCTCCGCGATCGCGCCCCTCGGCATTCCGGCGCCGTCCGGCTAAACCAAGTCGTTAGATAACATTGTGAAGATTCACAACCATGGTACAAAACCGCCCGTGGGCGCGAAGGCGCGGTCAGTCAGGAGCGGCGGCGATATGGATCAAGTGAGCCGGGACCAGGACGCGAAGCCTTCATCGCCGCACCCACGAAATCGCCCGCTCGGCTCCGACGAACTGAAAGCGGCGGTCCTCGCCAAACTGACCTATATCGTCGGCAAGGATCCGGTTGCGGCGAGCCAGCGAGATTGGTTCGTGGCCGTGGCCCACGCAACGCGCGACATCGTCGTCGAGCGTTGGATCGATTCGACCAACGAGACCTACGCCGAGGACCGCAAGCGCGTCTACTATCTCTCGCTCGAGTTCCTGGTCGGTCGAATGCTATACGATGCGATGACCAATCTCGGCATCGTCGAGCCGATGGCGGCCGCGCTTTCCCAGCTCGGTGTCGATCTCAACGCCCTGCGGCGTATCGAATCCGACGCGGCGCTTGGCAATGGCGGCCTCGGGCGCCTGGCCGCCTGCTTCATGGACAGCATGGCCGCGCTCTCGATCGCGGCGCACGGCTATGGCATCCGCTATGACAACGGCCTATTCCGGCAGATTATCCGCAGCGGTTGGCAGCAAGAGGTTCCCGAGGACTGGCTTAGCCATGGCAACCCCTGGGAATTCGAGCGCGCCGAGGTCAACTACGCCATCGGCTTCGGCGGCTGGGTCGAAGCCGTGCCGGTCGATGGCGGAACGGTTCGCCAGGTCTGGCATCCCGGCGAAACAGTCGAGGCCATCGCCTTCGACACCCCCGTTGTCGGCTGGGCCGGCCGACACGTCAATACGTTGCGCCTGTGGTCGGCGCGCGCGCCCGATCCCTTGAAGCTCGACGCGTTCAACGCTGGCGACTACATCGGCGCGCTCGCCGACTCGGTTCATGCCGAAGCGATCTCGAAAGTGCTCTATCCCAGCGACGCAACCCCCGCAGGGCAGGAATTGCGCCTTCGGCAGGAATATTTCTTCGCCTCGGCCTCGCTGCTCGACCTCGTGCGACGGCATGTGAAGCAGCATCGCGACATCCGCACGCTCGGCGACCATGTTTCCGTGCAATTGAACGACACACATCCGGCGATTGGCGTCGCCGAATTGATGCGCATCCTCGTCGACTTGAACGGTCTGGCCTGGGCGGAGGCCTGGAACATTTCGCAGGCCGTGTTCTCCTACACCAACCACACGCTGCTGCCCGAGGCGCTCGAAAGCTGGCCTGTGCCGCTGATGGAGCGCCTGCTGCCGCGGCACATGCAGATCATCTATCTCATCAACGCCGCGCACCTCGAGGGCGCGCGCAAGCGCGGGATCACCGATACGGGGATGATGGCCTCGATCTCGCTCATCGACGAACATGGCGGGCGCCGCGTTCGCATGGGCTCGCTCGCCTTTATCGGATCGCATAAGATCAACGGCGTTTCCGGCCTGCACACCAATCTCATGCGCGAGACAGTGTTTCACGATCTCGATGCAGTCTATCCCGGGCGCATCGTCAACAAGACCAACGGCATCACCTTCCGCCGCTGGTTGATAGAATGCAATCCGCGTCTGACGGAGATCGTCAAGGCGGCGGTCGGCTCCAAGGCGCTGTTCGACGCTGAGGAACTCAAGGGCTTGGCCAAATTCGCCGACGATTCGGCGATGCAGGAGCAAATCTGGCTGGCGAGGCGCGCCAATAAAGTGGCGCTCGGTCAATTGGTCGCCGACGCTCTGAACGAGCGCCTCGATCCGGATGCCATGTTCGACGTGCAGATCAAGCGCATCCACGAATACAAGCGTCAGCTTCTCAACATTCTTGAGACCATCGCCCGCTACAACGAAATTCGCGCCAATCCGACGATCGACTTCGCGCCGCGCGTGAAGATCTTCGCGGGCAAGGCGGCGGCGAGCTACACGCAGGCCAAACTCATCATCAAGCTCGCTATCGACGTCGCGCGCGCGGTCAATTCCGACCCGACCGTGCGCGGGTTGCTCAAAGTCGTGTTCCTGCCCAACTACAACGTGAGCCTTGCTGAGACCATCATTCCGGCCGTCGATCTCTCCGAACAGATTTCGACCGCCGGCATGGAGGCCTCCGGCACCGGAAACATGAAGATGGCGTTGAACGGCGCCCTGACCATTGGCACGCTCGATGGCGCCAACGTCGAACTCAAGGATCTCGTCGGCGATCCCAATATCTTCATATTCGGTCTGACGGCGGCGGAAGTCGCCGCATCGCGCGCGCGCGGAATCGACTCCAGTGAACGCATCGAGGCCTCGCCAATCCTGCGCCAGGTGCTCGACGCCGTCGGCTCCGGAGTTTTCTCGGCCGATGATCGAGACCGTTATCGCGGCCTCGTCGACACTCTCACACACCACGACTATTTCATGGTTTGCGCCGATTTCGAAGCCTATTGGGCGACGCAAATGGAGATCGACGAAGCCTGGCGCGACAAGAAGGCCTGGCGACGCTCGAGCATCCTCAACACCGCCAACGTCGGCTGGTTTTCCTCCGACCGCACTATCGCCGAATATGCGACCGAGATTTGGAATGCGCCGTTCCGGCCGATAGAGTGAACGTGAGCGAGCGAGGAAGCGAAATGCTGGAAAGCTGGCGGGCTGACGAAGCCGACATCGAGGCTATCGCCGCGGCGAGGCACGAAGATCCGTTCGCGGTGCTCGGGCCGCATTTGACCGGCGCGGGCTGGGCGATCCGCGCCTTCGCGCCGGATGCGATCGGCGTTCATGCGTTGACGCGCGAAGGGGCGCCGCTGGCGACCCTGGAACGGCGGGGCGATGACTTTTTCGAAGCCCTTCTGCCCGGGGTCGCGGAACGGCCCGCCTATCGCCTGGTCATCTCGCGCGTCGAGGGGGCCGAAGGTTACGAAGACGCTTATTCGTTTGGCCCCGCGCTGGGGCCGATCGACGACCACTTGCTGCTGGAAGGCACACACCGTCAACTTTATAAGCGGCTTGGCGCGCAGATCACGACGCACGAGGGCGTTGCAGGCGTCTTGTTCGCGCTCTGGGCGCCGAACGCGCACCGGGTTTCCGTCGTTGGCGACTTCAACCAGTGGGACGGTCGCCGCTGCCAAATGCGCAAGCGTTTCGACAGCGGGCTGTGGGAAATTTTCATCCCGCATATCGGCGCCGGAACAGTCTACAAATACGAAATTGTGGGCCGCGACGGCGCGCTTCAACCGCTCAAAGCCGATCCCTACGGCTTCGAAGCCGAATTGCGTCCCTCGACCGCTTCGGTCGTCTCATTCACCGACGATTTCCTTTGGACCGATGCGGAATTCATGGCGAAGCGCCGGCAGGGCGAAGCGCGGCGCAAGCCAATGGCGACCTTGGAGGTGCATCTGGGTTCGTGGCGGCGCGGCGAGGGGGGCAGGTTCCTGACCTATGACGAACTCGCGGACCAGCTCATCCCCTACGCCGTCGATCTCGGATTCACGCATCTGGAATTGCTGCCGGTCAGCGAACATCCGCTCGACGATTCCTGGGGCTATCAGCCGATCGGCCTGTTCGCCCCGACGCGGCGCTTCGGCGAACCCGACGGTTTCGCGCGCTTCGTCGATCGCGCCCACGCCGCGGGCCTGGGCGTCATACTCGACTGGGTGCCCGCGCATTTCCCGACCGACGCCCATGGCCTCGCCAGATTCGACGGCGAGGCGCTCTACGAACACGCCGACCCGCGCAAGGGCTTTCACCCCGACTGGAACACGGCGATCTACGACTTCGGCCGCAAGGAAGTCGCCAACTTCCTGCTCGCCAGCGCGCTCTACTGGGTCGACCGCTATCACATCGACGGTTTGCGCGTCGACGCGGTCGCGTCGATGCTCTATCTCGACTATTCCCGCAAGGCCGGCGAGTGGTTGCCGAACGCCGAGGGCGGCAACGAGAATCGTGACGCGATCTCGTTTCTCAAGCGGGCCAATGAGGCGGTGTACGGAGAGTTTCCCGGCGCGGTGACGATCGCTGAGGAATCCACCGCCTTTCCCGGCGTATCCAAACCGACCAACTACGGCGGCCTCGGCTTCGGCTTCAAGTGGAACATGGGCTGGATGCACGACACGCTCGACTATATGTCGCGCGACCCTATCTACCGGCGTTGGAGCCACGAGAAGATGACTTTCGGACTCCTCTACGCTTTCACCGAAAACTTCGTGTTGCCGATCTCGCATGACGAGGTTGTGCATGGCAAAGGTTCGGTCGTCGGCAAGATGCCGGGCGACGAATGGCAACGTTTCGCCAATGCGCGCGCCTATTACGCGTTCATGTGGGGACACCCCGGCAAGAAACTGCTGTTTATGGGCCAGGAATTCGGCCAGACCAGCGAATGGAACTGCAACGACGCTCTGCCCTGGTGGCTGCTCGACCATCCGCCCCATCAGGGCCTGCAAAAGCTCGTGCGCGACCTCAACGCGCTCTATCGTTCTCGGCCGGCGCTTCACGCGCGAGACTGCGAAGCCGAGGGCTTCCGTTGGATCGTCGTGAACGACGACGCACAGTCAGTGTTCGCCTTCCTGCGCATGGGCGCCGAAGGCGATCCCGCCGTTGCGATTGTTTGCAACTTCACGCCGGAAGTGCGACGCGAATATCGCGTCGGCCTTCCTAAGCAGGGGCGTTGGCGAGAGGCGCTGAACACGGACGCCGCGATTTACGGCGGCTCCAATGTCGGCAATCTCGGCGCGATCGTCGCCGAGCGCCGTCCCTTGCACGGCTTCTCGGCTTCGGCGGCCTTGACGCTGCCGCCGCTGGCGACGTTGTTCCTGGAATTTGATCCCCTTCAATCCTAGCGCCGACAAGAGCGCGTGAAAAAATCGCAAAAGGAGAGAACGTCCATGAATGCCTCCCGACCGGGCGACGACGGCAGCTATTCCGCCCCCTACGCGCGTCACGCGATGGCCTACGTGCTAGCCGGTGGACGCGGCAGTCGCCTCATGGAACTCACCGATCGGCGCGCCAAGCCTGCGGTCTATTTCGGCGGCAAGTCGCGTATCATCGATTTCGCGCTTTCGAACGCACTCAATTCCGGCATAAGGCGTATCGCGGTCGCGACCCAATACAAGGCGCACAGCCTCATTCGCCATCTTCAACGCGGATGGAACTTCTTCCGCCCGGAGCGCAACGAGAGTTTCGATATTCTCCCGGCCTCGCAACGCGTGTCGGAGACCATGTGGTATCTGGGAACGGCCGACGCCGTCTATCAGAACATCGACATCATCGAGAGCTACGCGCCGCAGTTCATGGTCATCCTGGCGGGCGACCATATTTATAAGATGGATTACGAGAAGATGCTGCAACAGCATGTCGATTCCGGCGCCGACGTCACAGTCGGCTGTCTGGAAGCGACGATTGAGGAAGCCAAGGGTTTCGGCGTCATGCATGTCGACGAAACCGACCGTATTCTCTCGTTCCTCGAAAAGCCGAAAAACCCGCCGCCGATGCCCGGCAAGCCGGACGTAGCTTTGTGCAGCATGGGCATTTATGTCTTCAGCACGAAGTTCCTGATCGAGGAACTCAAGCGCGACGCCGCCGATCCGAGTTCGTCGCACGACTTCGGCAAGGATATGATCCCCTACATCGTCGCCAAGGGCAAAGCGGTCGCGCATCATTTCGCGCGCTCGTGCGTCGTCTCGACCGAGGAGGCGCATATCTACTGGCGCGACGTCGGCACGGTCGACGCCTACTGGGCCGCCAACATCGATCTGACCGACGTCGTGCCCGATCTCGACCTCTACGATCGCGCCTGGCCGATCTGGACCTACGGCGAGATCACGCCGCCGGCGAAGTTCGTGCACGATGTCGACGGTCGGCGCGGTTCGGCGGTGACATCGCTTGTTTCGGGCGGGTGCATCGTTTCGGGCGCATCGGTTTCGCGTTCGCTGATCTTCACCGGCTGCCGCGTTCACTCCTTCACGCAAATACACGAAGCGGTGATCCTGCCCTACGTGCATATCGGTCGAAACGTGAAGCTCAGTAAAGTCGTGATCGACGCCGAGGTGCGTATCCCCGATGGACTGGTCGTCGGCGAAGATCCGGAACTGGACGCCGCGCGCTTCCGGCGCACCGAAAACGGCGTCACGCTCATCACGCAACCGATGATCGACAAGCTCTCAACATGACGGCATTGAAAGTCCTTTCGATCGCTTCCGAGGTCTATCCGTTGATTAAGACAGGCGGCCTCGCGGATGTCGCCGGCGCGTTGCCGGCCGCGCTGGCGCGTGAGAACGTCGATGTGCTGACGTTGCTGCCGGGCTATCCTCAGGTGGTCGCCAAACTCGAATCCGCCGAGGTGGTGCATAGTTACTCGCGTCTGTTCGGCGGCCCGGCGCGGCTGCTCGCCGCCAAAGGCGCCGGGCTCGATCTCCTCGTCATCGAGGCGCCGCATCTCTACGGCCGTCCTGGCAATCCCTATCTCGGTCCCGACGGCAAAGATTGGACCGACAACGCTTTGCGTTTCGGCGCGCTCGCGCGCGTCGGCGCCGATATCGGCAAGGGGGCGCTTTCCGCATTCGAGCCCGATGTCGTCCATGCTCACGACTGGCAGGCGGCGCTGACGTCGGCCTATCTGCATTACGACGGCGGCCGTCGGCCCGGAACGGTCCTGACTATCCACAATCTCGCCTTTCAGGGTCATTTCCCCGTTGCCCTGCTCGGCCCGCTCGGATTGCCCGAGGATGCGATGACGATAGAGGGGGTCGAATATTTCGGCGGCGTCGGCTTCCTGAAAGCGGGCCTGCAACTCTCGGATCGCATCACTACGGTTTCCCCGACTTATGCGCGCGAGATCATGACGCCCGAATTCGGCATGGCGCTCGAGGGTTTGCTGAAAGCGCGTTCCGAAGTCGTCGAGGGCATCGTCAATGGCATCGACGACGCGGTTTGGAATCCGGCGACCGACAAGGCGCTCGCCCAGAATTTCAGTGCGCTGCGCATCGACATGCGGCCGCGCAACCGCGCCGCGCTTCAACAAAAGTTGGGCCTGGCGACCGGCCTCGACGCGCCGCTGTTCGGCGTCGTCTCTCGGCTGACCAGTCAGAAGGGGCTCGATCTATTGCTCGCCGCCCTTCCCGCGCTGATCGCGCGCGGCGCGCAACTCGCGGTGCTCGGCGCCGGCGAGAAGTCGATCGAAGAGGGTTTCGCGGCGGCGGCGCAAGTCCACAGAGGCGCAGTCGGTTGTTTCTTCGGTTACGACGAGCAGCTCGCCCATTTGTTGCAGGCGGGCGCCGATTTTCTAGTCGTGCCTTCGCGCTTCGAGCCCTGCGGCCTGACGCAGCTTTGCGCGCTTCGCTATGGCGCGCCGCCGATCGTAGCGCGTGTCGGGGGTCTCGCCGACACCGTCATCGACGCCAACGAGGCCGCGCTGACGGCGGGGGTTGGCACCGGCATCCAGTTCCATCCGCCCTCGGTCGGCGAACTCGAGCACGCTTTGCATCGCGCGCTCGCGATCTATCGTGATACGCCGACGATGCGACGACTGAGGCTCAATGGGATGCGCGCGGATGTTTCCTGGCGCAGTCCCGCGAAGCGCTACGCGGCGCTTTACCGTTCGCTCGCGTCGGAAAAGGCGGCGTGAGCGGCGCCGAGCGCGTGTCGTCTCTGGGCGTGCGACTGACGCCCGAGGGCGCCGAGGTCGGCCTTTATTGCGCACATGGCGAAGCCGCCTTCTTCTGCCTCTATGACGCGAAGGGCGAACGTGAAATCTCGCGCACGCCGCTTCGTTACGACGGCGCCGGCGTCTTCACCGGCTTCGCTCCGGGCGTCCGCGCGGGCGCGCGTTACGGCTTCCGTGTCGACGGGCCGTTCGACCCCGCTCGCGGCCATCGCTTCGACGTATCGAAATTGCTCGCCGACCCCTACGCCGGCGCGGTCGATCGCGCCTACCAACTGCATTCCTCTTTGTTCGCGCGCGGCGTCGACAGCGGCCCGTTCGTTCCCAAATGCGTCGCGCTCGAATCCGCGCGCGGCGAAGCCGGGCGCGCGCGCGTCGCGTGGGATCGAACTATCATTTACGAACTGAACGTGCGCGGCTTCACCAAGTTGCGCGCCGACATTCCCGAGGCGGCGCGTGGGCACTTTTCCGCCCTCGCGCAACGGCAAGTCATCGCGCATCTCGCATCGCTCGGCGTGACAACCGTGGAAATCATGCCCGCCGACGCTTTCATCGACGAGCGCCACCTGCCCGCGCTCGGCCTCGCCAACGCCTGGGGCTACAATCCCGTCGTGCTCGGCGCGCCCGATCCGCGCCTCGCGCCTGACGGCTGGAGCGAAGTGCGCGCGGCGACCGACGCGCTGCACGAGGCGGGCATGGAGGCGATCCTCGACGTCGTGCTCAACCACAATGGCGAAAGCGACGAATACGGTCCGACGCTTTCTTTCCGGGGCCTCGATAACGCCAGCTATTTTCGGCTGCTTCCCGAGGATCCCGCGCGCTATGTCAACGATATGGGTTGCGGCAACTGCCTCGCGCTGGACCGCCCAGTCAATGTCGCGATGACGACCGCCGCGCTGCGGCGCTGGATGGAGCGTGGCGGGATCGACGGGTTCCGGTTCGATCTCGCCAGCGCGATGGGCCGGCGCGCCGCCGGCTTCGACCCGCGCGCGCCCCTGTTCGCCGCGATCGCGCAGGACCCCGTGTTGTCTCAAGCCAAACTGATCGCGGAACCTTGGGACATCGGCCCCGGCGGCTACCAGCTCGGCGCCTTCCCGGCCGGATGGGGCGAATGGAACGATCGCTTTCGCGATACGGCGCGACGCTTCTGGCGCGGCGACGCGAGTCTGCGCGGCGATCTTGCGACACGAATCGCCGGCTCGCGCGACATTTTCGCGAACGGGCCGAACGCAGCCAAGAGCGTCAATTACGTCGTCGCGCACGACGGCTTCACCCTCGCCGATCTCGTCGCCTATGCGCGCAAACACAACGAAGCCAACGGCGAAGACAATCGCGACGGGAGCAACGAGAACTATTCCTGGAACGAGGGCGTCGAGGGCGCGAGCGACGACCCGGCTGTGGTCGCGGCGCGCGCACGCGACATGCGCAATCTGCTGACATTGCTGTTCGTCTCGCGCGGTGTTCCCATGCTGGCGATGGGCTCGGAGATCGGCCACAGCCAGGGTGGCAACAACAACGCTTATGCTCAAGACAATGCGGTTTCCTGGATCGACTGGAATTGCTCGGATAAGAAGCTCAGTGCGTTCGTCGGCCGCCTGGCGGCGCTTCGGCGCGAACATCCCGCGCTGTCCTTGCTCGCCTGGCTGACGGGCGAGGCCATCGCCGATGGCGTCGCCGACGTCGAATGGCGTAACGCCGACGAAGCGATGACGACGGGCGAGCAATGGGAAACACAGCCGGCCGATGTGCTCGTCGCCGCGCTGGCGGCGAAGACGCGAGACGGGCTCGATCGCGTCGCCGTCGCGTGCAATCGCGGCTCCGGCGGAAAGACCTTGCGCTTGCCGGCGCCGCGCATTGGCTTCGGATGGCGCGTAGCGATCGACACGAGCGACGACGCTGTTTGGGATCGCGCGACCGAACTCGCGGATCGCGCCGAGATCGCGCCGCGCTCGACCCTGATCCTCGTCGAGGCGCAGGCGCCAGCCGAGGGGCCGCGCGCCCGGACGCCGACGGCGCAAGA
>JBBIIT010000041.1:19733-31254 GCA_037446355.1 Beijerinckiaceae bacterium
TCGAGGCGCAGGCGCCAGCCGAGGGGCCGCGCGCCCGGACGCCGACGGCGCAAGAGGTCGATGCGCTCGCCGAGGCCGCAGGCATCGCGCGTGATTGGTGGGACGTCTCAGGCAAACACACCGTCGTTTGCGCCGCAACCAAGCTCGCGCTCCTAGAAGCGCTGCGCCTGCCGGCGCGCAGTCAAGCGCAGGCGCGCGAGTCGCTGGATCGATTGATCGAAGAGACGAGCGCCCGACGGTTGCCGCCCTCGGCGACTATGCGCGCCGACGCCCCTCTGAAAATTCCGCTGCGCGCCGACGCCGCTCGCAAATTCGAGTTTCGCCTCGCGTTGGAAACCGGCGCGACGCTCTCCGGGCGAAGCGGCGAACTTGACTGGCGCCGCGAAACGCTCGCCAACGGACGTCAGATCGCGCAAACCGCGCTTGAACTGCCCGAGCTTCCCATCGGTCGGCATCGGTTGGAAGTGGACGACGTTTCGAGCTGGTTGACCGTCGCTCCGCCCGAGGCGTTCGGTTCGCGGGCGGCGTGGCGGCGCCGGTTCGGCGTCTCCGCTCAACTCTACGCGCTTCGCCGCCGCTCTGGCGATCAGGGCGTCGGCGATTTCACGACGCTCGGCCTCGCAGGCGCCGCGGCGGGCGCCGAGGGCGCGGCGTTCCTCGGCGTCAGCCCGATGCACGCTCTGTTTCCATACGACCGCGGCCGCGCCAGCCCCTATCATCCGTCGGACCGCCGTTTCCTCGATCCAATGCTGATCGACGCCGCGGGCGGCGACTTTCCGATCGACGCGCAATTGCAATCCGCGCTCGATGAGGCGGCGGGGCCGTTCAGGGAAATCGCCGAAGCGCCTTCGGTCGATTACGAACGCATGTGGACGTTGAAGCGCGGCGTGTTGCAAGCGCGCCACGCCGCCTTCGTCCGCGCGCGCGGCGCGCGCGCCAGCGATCCCCAATTCGCCGATTTTGACGCCTTCGTCGCCGAGGGCGGCGAGGCGTTACGACGCTTCGCGATTTTCGAGGCGATTTCGAAGGAGCGCGGTGGCGAGGAATGGCGCCGCTGGCCTGCGCCGTTGCGCGACGCGGAAGCTGGGGCGCTCGCGCAAAAGGCCGAAGAGCGCGCGGCGGACGTTTCGTTCACCCTCTATTGTCAATGGCTCGCCGACCGGCAACTAGCGAAGGCGGCGGCGCAAGCGAAAGCCGGTGGGCTGGAACTCGGTCTCTATCGCGACCTGGCGGTCGGCTCGGCGCCGGACGGCGCGGAAAGCTGGTCGCGCGCCGGCGAGCTCGCGATCGGGGTCAATGTCGGCGCGCCGCCAGATCCGTTCTCGGCCGAAGGGCAGATCTGGAACCTGCCGCCGCCCGATCCAATCGCCGGCGCCCGCGAGGGCTGGCGCGGCCTCGCCGCGCTTTACGGCGCCAACATGCGCCACGCCGGAATGTTGCGCATCGATCACGCCATGGGCTTGACCAGGCTGTTCGTTGTCCCGGAGGGCGCGAAGCCCGCCGAGGGCGCCTACCTCGCCTATCCCGTCGACGATCTGATCGGCCAGATCGCGCTGGAAAGCCAGCGCCATCGCTGCATGATCGTGGGCGAAGACCTCGGCACCGTGCCGGACGGCTTTCGCGAAAAGCTCACCCGCGCCGACATATCGGGAATGCGCGTGCTCTGGTTCGAGCGTAACGGGATCGATTTCCTTAGTCCCGCCGATTATCCCGCGCTGTCCGTCGCCTGCGCCTCTACCCACGATCTGCCGACGCTCGCGGGCTGGTGGCAGGGCGCCGACATCGCCGAGCGGCTCGATCTCGCTTTGCTCACCCTCGAAGGCGCCGAGCACGCAATCGCCGCGCGCCTTGAGGAGAAGCGAGCGCTGCTCGGCGCCCTCGAACGCGCGGGCAGGCTCGGCGAGCGGCCCGACTTCGATCGGCCGATGAGCGACGCGCTCGCGGCGACGATCCACGCCTTCATATCCGATTCCGGTTCGGTGTTCGCCAGCGCGCAGTTCGACGATCTGGCCGGAGAAACCAACGCGACCAACCTTCCCGGCACCGATCGCGAACGCCCAAACTGGCGTCATCGTCTGCGGCCCGACGTCGAGAGCCTGATGAAAACGCCGCGCGCCGTCGCCATCCTCGACGCGCTGCGCAAGCTGCGCCGCTAGTTCGCCTGCCCCTTGCGGCGGAATGTCGCGGCGCCCATATCGATGTCATGTTTGACGCGCTTTCGAACCCTATCTTTTCCGCGGCGCTCGACGTCGAAAGCGAGTCCCGCGCTTCCGCCGCCGCTCCATCATCGAGCGACGAGACCACGCTCGACGCCTATTCGCGCTGCGTCGTGGACGTCGTCGAAACTGTCGGCCCCAGCGTCGTGCGAATCGACGTGCGCCGGGCGGGAAAGGCCGCTGGCTCCGGCTCCGGCGTCATCGTCTCGCCGGACGGACTGGCGCTCACCAATTCGCACGTCGTTCAGGGCGCGCGCAGCGTCGCGCTCAAGACTCTGGACGGTCGTGAGTATCGCGCGCGCGTGCTCGGCGACGACCCCGACACCGATCTCGCGCTGTTGCGGGTTGACGAATCCGTGAGCCTTCCCGCCGCCCGGCTCGGCGACAGCGGCAAACTCCGGCGCGGGCAGATCGCCATCGCGATCGGCAATCCGCTCGGCTTCGACGCGACCGTCACGACTGGCGTGATCTCCGCGCTCGGCCGGTCGCTGCAATCGCGCACTGGTCGCATGATCGAGGATGTCGTGCAGACCGACGCCGCGCTCAATCCGGGCAATTCAGGCGGCCCGCTCGTCTCGTCGGCGGGCGAAGTCATCGGCATCAACACCGCAGTCATCATGGGGGCGCAGGGCATCTGCTTCGCGGTCGCCTCCAACACCGCCCATTTCGTCGCCGGCGAAATCGCGCGACACGGCCGGGTGCGCCGCGCTTCCATCGGCGTCGCCGCAGCGACGACCCCGATCCCGCGCCGCATCGCGTTGCGTCATGCGTTGACGCAAGCCGAAGGCGCGCGGCTGTTGCAGATCGACCAGAGCGGCCCGGCGGCGCAGTCGGGTCTACTGACGGGCGACACGATCATCGCGCTCGATGGCAAGCCGGTCGCCGGCGTCGCTGATCTTCTGCGCCTGCTCGACGCCGACAAGATCAATCGCGCAGTTAGCGTCGACGTGCTTCGACGCTCCGAGCGCCAGCGATTCTGGATCGGCCCGGTGGAGCGCGCCGCCGCTCCCTGAGGCGGAGCGCGAGGCGCGCTTGCTTTACGCCCTTGTCCGTCTATGGTTCACATAAGTACGATTGGAAATCGGGAGGAAGCGCGTGTCCCTATTCGACCTCGGCGGCAAAGTCGCCGTCGTCACAGGTTCGTCGCGCGGAATCGGCCGCGCCATCGTCGAGCGCATGGCCCAACAGGGCGCGCGCGTCGTCGTCTCCTCCCGCAAGGCGCCCGCCTGTCAGGAAGTCGCCGAAGCGATCAATGCGCGCCACGGCGCCGGGAGAGCGATCGCGGTCCCCGCCAACATATCCTCGAAGGATGATCTCGAACGTCTGGTCGCGCAGACCGACGCCGCTTTCGGCAAGATTGACATTCTCGTCTGCAACGCGGCTTCCAATCCCTATTACGGGCCGTTGGCGGGCATATCGGACGAGCAGTTCCGCAAGATTCTCGAGAACAATGTGATCGCCAACCATTGGCTGATCGGCTTCGTCGCGCCGCAGATGAAGGCGCGCAAGGACGGCGCCATCGTTATCGTCTCCTCGATCGGCGGCCTGAAAGGCAATGCGATCCTGGGCGCCTATAACATCTCGAAGGCTGCGGATTTCCAGCTCGCGCGCAATCTCGCGGTCGAGTTCGGCCCGTACAACGTCCGCGTCAATTGCATCGCCCCCGGCCTTATCAGGACCGACTTCGCCCGCGCCCTGTGGGAAAACCCTCAGACGCTGAAGGAAACCAACGCGCGCACGCCGCTCGCGCGCATCGGCGAGCCTGACGAGATCGCCGGCGCCGCCGTGTTCCTCGCCTCGCGCGCTGGCGCCTTCATGACCGGCCAGTCCATCGTCATAGACGGCGGCGCGACGATCACCTGAACTTCAATCCGGAGTTTCCACATGAAAGCCGTCCTCAGTCGCGCCGTCGGCGGACCCGAAACGCTCGAATATTCCGATGCGCCCGATCCGATCGCGGCCAAGGGCGAGGTCGTCATTCGCATCGCCGCCTGCGGCGTCAACTATCCCGACACGCTCATCATCGAAGACCGCTATCAGTTCAAGCCGGAGCGTCCGTTCGCGCCCGGCGGCGAAATCGCGGGGACCATTGAATTCGTTGGCGAGGGCGTCGCCCATCTCAAGGTCGGCCAGCGCGTGCTCGCCTCGACCGGTTGGGGCGGCATGGCGCAGAAGATCGCCGTCGATGCGCGCCGCTGCCTGCCGATCCCCGACAAGATGCCGTTCGACGAGGCCGCCGCGTTCCTGATGACCTACGGCACCTCCTATTACGCGCTGAAAGATCGCGCCGCGCTGAAAGCCGGCGAAAGCCTGCTGGTGCTCGGCGCGGCCGGCGGCGTCGGCTCGGCGGCTGTTGAGCTTGGCAAGGCGATGGGCGCGCGCGTGATCGCGGCTGCCTCGACGCCGGAAAAAGCCGAGGCGGCGATGGCCTGGGGCGCGGATTCCAGCGTCGTTTATCCCAGCGGCCCATTCGACCGCGACGGCCAAAAGAAGCTCGCCGAATTGTTCAAATCGGCGTGCGGCGAAAAGGGTGCGGACGTGATCTACGATCCGGTCGGCGGCGATTACGCCGAGGCGGCGCTGCGTTCGATCGCCTGGGAAGGGCGCTTTCTCGTGATCGGCTTTCCCTCCGGCATTCCGAAACTGCCGCTCAACCTGACGTTGCTCAAGTCCTGCCAAGTGGTCGGCGTGTTCTGGGGCGCCTTCGCCGCGCGCGACCCCAAGGGCAATGCGCGCAACGCGATGGAGTTGTTCGCGCTCTATGAGAAAGGCGCGATCCGTCCGCGCATTTCCAAGCATTTCCCGCTCAGGGAAGCGGGCGCGGCGATCTCGTGGCTCGGCGGGCGTCACGCGCTCGGCAAGGTGGTCGTCACGGTCGATTGAGAGGCTTGACGATGGCGACGCCCCCCACGTTTCCGGCGATTTCCTTGAAAGAAGCGCACGTCCGGCTGACCGCGCCCGGATCGCCGTTCGAGATGCAGGAGATCGAATTCGCCGGGCGAGCCTTGCGCGCCTGGAAAAACGCGCCGCCCACGCTTCGCGACGCTTTCCTTCTCGGCCGCAAGCACGGCGAGGCGACTTTCCTCGTTTATAACGACGAGCGCGCGAGTTTCGAGGCCTTCGCCCGAGCGGCAATCGCAATTGCCCATGCGCTGCGCGAGGCGGGGGTTCGAAAAGGCGACCGCGTCGCCATCGCCATGCGCAATCTGCCGGAATGGCCGGCCGCATTTTTCGGCGCGATTCTTTCGGGCGCGATCGCGACCCAGCTCAACGCCTGGTGGACGGGACCGGAGCTGGAATACGGCTTGACCGATTCGGGCGCCAAGGTCGCCATCGTCGATCGCGAACGGCTGGAGCGTCTGTTCGAGCATCTGCCAAACTGTCCTGACCTGGAGCGCGTGTTCGTCAGCCGCGAAGCGGAAGAAGTCGCGCATCCCCTGGTCAGGCGGCTCGAGGACGTAATCGGCGAAGTCAACGACTGGGGCAAGTTGCCGGATCGCCCGCCTCCCGAGGTCACCCTGGCGCCCGACGACGACGCGACGATTTTTTACACCTCCGGCACGACCGGCAAGCCGAAGGGCGCGCTCGGCACGCACCGCAATTCCTGCACGACGGTCCTGGCGCGCCCGTTCGCGGTCGCCTGCGCCTATCTTCGGCGCGGTGAACCTTTGCCTGCGCCGAACCCGGACGCGCCGCGGAAGGCGGCGCTGCTATCGGTGCCGTTCTTCCATACGACCGGCTGCCAATCGACGCTGATCCCGGTGCTGGCGCAAGGGATCAAGCTCGTTCTCATGCGCAAATGGGACGCGGGCGAAGCGTTGCGGCTGATCGAGCGGGAGCGCGTCAGCTCCGCCGGCGGCGTGCCGACGATCGCCTGGCAGCTGATCGAGCATCCCGATTTCGGCAAATACGATCTCTCCTCGCTCGAAGGTTTCGCCTATGGCGGCGCGCCGGCGCCGAGCGAACTGGTGCGCCGCATCAAGGCGACGTTGCCGAAATCGGCGATCAGCACCGCTTGGGGCATGACCGAGACCTCGGCGGCCTTCACGCCGATGATCGGCGAAGATTACGAGTTGCGCCCGGACTCCTGCGGCCCCGCCCTGCCCGTTTGCGAAATTCGCGTCGTCGGCGACGACGGCCGCGAACTGCCGACGGGCGCGACCGGCGAACTCTGGGTGCGCGGTCCCAATGTGGTGCGCGGCTACTGGCGCAACCCCGAAGCGACCGCCGTCACATTCGTACAGGGATGGCTGCGCACCGGCGACATTGGCAAGCTCGACGAGGAAGGCTTCTGCACCATCGTGGACCGCGCCAAGGATATGCTGATACGGGGCGGCGAGAATATCTACTGTATCGAGGTCGAGAACGCGCTGTATGAGCACCCCGCCGTCATCGACGCCGCCGTGATCGGCATCGCGCATCGCACGTTGGGTGAGGAACCGGGCGCGATCGTGACTGTAAAGCCCGGCGCGAAAGTGGACGAAATCGAACTGCGCGCCTTCGTCGCCGAGCGCCTTGCCGCGTTCAAGGTTCCGGTCAAGGTCATAGTCCGCAATGAAATGCTGCCGCGCAACGCCAACGGCAAGATCCTAAAACGGGAATTGCGAAACTTGTTCGAGCCGGAGCCTCGCTGAGCCGCCCTGTTCCGAGACCGTCATATAGCGCGGCTAAAAGCGATGCTCTATAATTAAACATTATTGGCCGATCGCTCGCGGTCGGCCGGGGGCGACGGTCGCCCTGCGGAGCCTAGATGAGCCTGGGAAGCAATTTGCGTCGCGCGCGAGACTTGCTCGCGCAGGGCGTCGACGACGTCGCGGCGGTGATGCAGGGACTCGGGCGCGCGCTCCGGCCGGTGCGGCGCGTGCAAATCGTCGAGCAGGCCGACGGAGGGCTGCACTTCTTTCTGCTGAATCCTAAAGCCGCGCCGACGCCGCTGGGTCAGACCAAAGGCTTTTCCGAAGGCGGACTGCGCGATCCCGCGCCGAAACTCGCGAAGGCGGTGGAGGGCAGCCTATTGGAGGTTGTCCTTTCGCCCAGACATTTCATTTTCCGTCAACTTGAGCTGCCCAAACGCGCCGAGGATTTCCTCGACGGCATCGTTCGCGCGCAGATCGACCGATTGACGCCGTGGACTGCGGCCGATGCGGCTTTCGGCTGGTCCGCGCCGACGCCATTATCTCAGGACCGTATTGCGCTGGCGGTAGCGGCGACGTCAAAAGCGCAGATCGCCTCGATCGCGAACGCCATCGCGGCGTTGCGGCCCGATGCCTGCGTCATGGCGACAACGCAGGAGGGGACATCGGTCGGCGCCGGCGCAATTCGTCTTTCCTCGTTCGGCGTCGGCGCCGGCGGCGCCTCCGCGCGTCTGCGCGCCGCCGTCGTCGGAAGCGCAGCGATCGCGGCGCTGCTGGCCCTCGGGTCGGTGACGGCGTGGGACATCTGGGGCGGCGAACTCACCCACCAACGCCATGATCTGCAACGCCGGATCGCCATGCGGCGCGTCGAATTGATGAGCGGCCGCGCATCGCTGGCGGACGAGGAGGCGACGCAACTGGACAAGCGCAAGCGCGCGATTCCCGCCAGCGTCATCGTGCTGGATTCGCTTTCGAGCGCGCTGCCCGACGACACCTTTTTGACCGAGCTTCACGTCGAGAACGGCAAGCTGCAGGTGTCCGGACTTACGCGCGATGCGCCTTCGCTCATCCGCATCATAGAGCAAACCCCTCAGTTCACGCGCGCCACTTTCTACGCGCCGACGACGCGCTCGCCGAACGAGAACGGCGACCGTTTCCACATCGAGGCTCACATCGAGCCCTATTTCCCGACGGCGACGCAATGAGCGAAGTCGAGGCAAAAATCCGATCCCGTCGCCGGCTCGCAGTGCTGATTTACGCCGTGACCCTCGGCGCGCTGGCGACGATTTCCGCGGCGGCGCTCACCGATCTGCGCAGCCGCACCCGTTCGGCCGCGGCCGCCCAGGCGATGCTCGACCAATTGGAGCGTCGCGGCGCCGCCCATCCGACCGCAGATGCGGTCGCGATGAGCGGTTCGCCGTTGCTGGAGGGACCAACCTTGACCGTCGCCGGCGCGGCTTTGCAGCAGCGCGTCAGCTCCGCGGTCAAGAAGGTCGGCGGCGAAGTCGTCTCGACACAGGTGGAACTCGACGGCCCTCACGCGAGCGAGGGCTTCATCACCCTCTCGACCAACGTCCTTATCGAACAGGGCGCCATTCAGAGCCTGCTCTACGATATCGAGGCGGGTATGCCCTATCTCTTCGTCGACGCCCTGTCGATCCAATCGCCGCAGGCGATCGGGGACACCGCCAATGCGCGGATGCGGGTGGAGTTGGACGTTTCGGGCAAGTGGGCGCCGGCCAAATGAGGACTCGTGCGCTCGCTGTCCCATTATTGTTTGCGTTGGCGTGGCGCGCGGAAGCCCAAACGCGCAATTTCGCGCTGATCGAGTCCCCCCGCGCCGAGCCATCGCGCGCCATCGATACCGCCGCGTCTCCTCAATTCGCCGCGCCCGCGACCCCGCCACAAGCGCCGACCCCACGCGGCAATCCACTTTGGGCGATACCAATGCTGGCGCTGCAAGCCACTCGAGATCGCCCGCTTTTCTCGCCCTCGCGCCGACCGCCGCCCCCCGTTGTCGTCGCTGCCGCAATCTCGATAAAGGCGCCACCGCCTCCGCCTCCCAAACCGGCGCAGCCGGAGCGTCCGAGCGTCGCGCTGGTCGGGACGATCGTGGGCGAAATGGAGCGGATCGCCATCTTCCTGAACCCGGTCTCCAAACAGACCTCGCGCGTCCGTGAGGGCGATCAGGAATCGGGTTGGCTGGTGAAGTCGGTCGACGCGCGCTCCGCCGTCCTCGTGAAGAACGGGGAGACCGTCACGCTGGCGCTGCCCAAACACTCCGACGACATATCCGGCGCGGCCATCCCGGGTTTACCGTCCCGCCGCATGGGGCCGGCGCCGTGAATTCCGATACGTGAATGGCGAGCCGCGCGGCGGTTATTGGCGATCGGCCTCTTCCAGCGGCTCGCCAGGCCGCCACTCGAGGGCGAGCCTTTGCGATTGTTCGAGCTGAGAGTGCGTCATCTTGCCCGACACGGCGTCGCGAATACCCACCCAGGCGGCGCGCTCGCGAGGATTCGCATGAGCGACCGCCAGGTTCAGCCAGGCCTCGGCGAGGATGAAGTCCTGCTCGACGCCGTGCCCCTTATCGTACATCAGACCGAGCAGATATTGCGCTGTCGGCAGCCCCTGATACGCGGCGCGTCGGTACCAATAAACGGCCCCGCGATAATTTTGCGGCACGCCGCGTCCCGTTGCGTACATATAGCCGAGATAGCTTTGCGCGCGCGGATCGCCGCGTTCAGCCAATCGCCGCAACCTGGCCGCGGACCAGGCATAATCCTCGCGAGCGTAAGCGCCAACCGCCGCGCGATAGGAATCCGCCGATGTCGCCGCTGGCGACGCCAACCCTAAACCGATCGCAATGGCCGCCGCTTGCGCTGCGCGCCCGCCCAACTTCGCCAAGTCGATCATCCGCCCACTCGCTTCAAATTGTGCGACGCGCAGTCGCCGGAGAAAACTTCGCTTCATTGTAGCCATCGGGACGGCTCGCGCTCACCCCAGACCGAAGCGTTCGGCTAGCGCCATCAGAAACCAACAGAGCCAGATCGACGGCGCCAAGAACAGGCCAAACGGCAGGAGCGCGCGCCCGCTCAGCGCGCGTCGGCGCGAATATTGGCGCGCCGCATAGGCGACCAACGCCGACAGCGCCGCGATTTCGAAGGCGATCGGCGCCCAAGCCGTCGATAGCCACGCCCCCGCGACCGCCGCCAGTTTGACATCGCCCAAGCCGATGCCCTCGCGACCGCGCCAACGGCGATAGCTCCAGCGAACGATCCACAAGGCCCCCGCCGCAATGACAGCGCGCAGCGCCGCGTGTGAGAGTTCCGCCTCCAATCGTCCGCCCGCGCCGATCGCCGCGTCGGCGAGGCCTAGCGCCAACGCCGTGAAGCTCAAGCGATCCGGAATGACGAATTCGCGCAGGTCCGACCGCGCGATCGCCAGCATCAACAAAGCAAGCGCGGCCCCGAGGACGCCGTGCAAATCCGCGCGCGCCCAAAGGCTCGCGAGTCCGAGCGCAGTCAGAAGCGCGATGGAGGCCAAGTTGAGCCCCGTCAACAAGCCCTGGCGATATGGATCGGCCGCTCCGGTCAATCTCACGCGCTCTCCCCGCCTGGGCAACCAATGCCGCCCGCGCCTCGGCGCTCAATGCAACTTCTGCGGAACTTTGTCCGGGAACAAGTCGATGCCGCCCAGCGACCCGATCTTCGATCCGCGCATCTTCGAGCGAAGCTCCTCGGCGACGACCGAAGCGTCCGCGCCGTCGCGGATAATTTGCGGACGAATGAACATGATCAGCTCGGTGCGAACGATGCCGTTGTTGGTCGAACCGAGCGCCTTGCCGAGCACAGGAATCTGATCGAGCACCGGGATGCCAGCGCTGCCGAGGCTTTGGGTTTCGCTGATGAGTCCGGCCAACAACACCGTCTGCCCGCTCACCACAGAGATTTCGCTCTTCACCTTGCGCTCCGAGATAGTCGGCGTGAGGTTCGGCGTGGCTGTGGTCGGCACGCTGCTGATTTCCTGCTCGATATCGAGCGTGACATTGCCGTTGTTGTTCACGCGCGGCTGAACGTGCAGGATGATGCCCGTGTTCTTATAGTCGACGGTGTTGACGATCGTATTGCTCGTCGTCAGGACGGTCGCGGAGCCCGTCGACACCGGAACCTGATCGCCGACTTCCAAAGTCGCCTGCTGATTGTCGACGACGACGAGCGACGGGTTGGAAAGCACTTTCACTTTAGTCAGCGAATGCAGCGCGCTCAGCACGACTTGCGGCGAGGCGGAGTTTCCAGCCAGGATATTGAAGCCCGGAACCGTGGAGGAAACCGAATTCACCGCCGTGCCGGTCGTGTTGATGATCGCGCCGAGCTTATTGGAGAGGTAGAACTGCACCCCGTAGCTCAAGGTGTCGTTCAGCGTGACCTCGGCGATGGTGACTTCAATGGCGACTTGCAACTTGGGCCGATCGAGTTGCTGAAGCGCCCGCTCCATGATGCGATAATTCTGAGCATCCGCATAAATGAGGATCGAATTGTTCACGACATCGGGCGTGATCCGAACGTTGGCCAAGATACCGCCGCCGGTCGCGCCGCCGCCCGAGTGGCCCATCGCGTTGGCGAGGGCCGCGGTCGGCGAGGCGCCGGCGTCAGCGCCTGCGGTCGCGCC
>JBBIIT010000042.1:0-9634 GCA_037446355.1 Beijerinckiaceae bacterium
CCGTTGCGCGGCTCGTTCCGCCTCGCGCCGCTGATCTCGGCGATCGGCATGTCGACTTTCCTCTCCAATTTCGTTCAGATCGTCCAGGGGCCGCGCAACAAGCCGCTGCCGCCGCTGTTCACGCAGACCTTCCATTTCGGCGCCGCCGGGCATGACGTGACGCTGCAGGCGCGTCAGATCGTCATTGTCGTCGTCACGGCGATCCTTCTGGGCGGTTTCTGGTGGCTGGTGCAGAAAACGGCGCTCGGGCGCGCTCAACGCGCCTGCGAGCAGGATCGCAAGATGGCGTCGCTGATCGGCATCGACGTCGACCGCACCATTTCCATCACCTTCATCATCGGCGCAGCGCTCGCCGCGGTCGCCGGCGCGCTTTACATGCTGTACTATGGCGTCGTGAACTTCTCGGACGGCTTCCTGCCCGGCGTGAAGGCTTTCACGGCCGCAGTCCTCGGCGGCATCGGCTCGCTGCCCGGCGCTGTGCTCGGCGGCCTGATGATCGGCCTCATCGAAGTGATGTGGGCGGCGTATTTCTCGTCCGACTATAAGGACGTCGCCGCCTTTTCCATCCTGGCGATCACACTGATCTTCATGCCCTCGGGCATCCTCGGCCGTCCCGAAATCGAGAAGGTTTGATCATGACGCTCGCCACCCAAGCGTCCGGCCAGGACTCCCTCGATCTCGCGGGCCGCTTCAAGGAATCCGCGTTCGCCGCGATCCTGACGCTCGTGCTCTGCATTCCGATTATTCTGTTCCACGCGGAAGCGGATCTGGACGGCGTGCTGTATCTGATCTGGCGTCCCGTCGCGGTCGCCGTGCTGATGACGCTAGCTTTCATCGGCCGTTTCGCCGTCCTGACATACGCCGCTCGGCCCAAGGCGCAGAAAGCGGCGGCGCGCGCGGCGATGAGTTCGAACGCGACGAACGTCATTTCCGCCGCCGGCCTCGTCTTCCTGTTCGTGTTTCCGTTCGCGGCTGTGGCGATCTTCGGCGCCGGCGGCGCTTTGAAATGGATCGACAGCTACGGCATTCAAATCCTGATCTATGTGATGCTGGGCTGGGGCCTCAACATCGTCGTAGGACTCGCCGGGCTGCTCGACCTCGGCTACGTCGCGTTCTATGCGGTGGGCGCCTATTCCTACGCGCTGCTCGCGACCACTTTCGGACTTTCGTTCTGGATCTGCCTGCCGCTGGCGGGCATCCTGGCCTCGACCTGGGGCATGATTCTCGGCTTTCCCGTCCTGCGCCTGCGCGGCGACTACCTGGCCATCGTCACGCTCGCCTTCGGCGAAATCATCCGGAGCGTTCTAGTCAATTGGGTGCCGTTTTCCGGCGGCGGCGCCGGCATCGCCTCGATACCGAAGATCACTTTCTTTGGGATGCGATTTGCTGACATGCCGGGCAGCTTCGACGAGTTCTTCCATCTCGATTACTCGCCCATCCACGGCAAGATTTTCCTCTATTTCGTCATCCTGCTGCTGGCGCTGCTGACGAACTTGGTGACGCTGCGCCTGCGGCGGCTGCCGATCGGGCGCGCATGGGAAGCCCTGCGCGAGGACGAAATCGCCTGCCGCTCGCTTGGGTTAAACACAACCAACACCAAGCTGACCGCTTTCGCGCTCGGCGCCTTCTTCGCCGGGCTCGCCGGCTCATTTTTCGCGGTGCGACAGGGCTTCATCAGCCCGGAGAGCTTCACCTTCAACGAATCGGCGACGATCCTCGCCATTGTCGTGCTCGGCGGCATGGGGTCGCAGATCGGCGTCGCGCTGGCCGCCGTGTTCCTGGTCGGCGGCTTCGAACTCCTGCGCGAACTCGGTTGGCTGAAGACCTTCATGGCCACCTATTTCGGCATGAACGATTTCGACCCCGCGCAGTATCGCGGCTTGCTGTTCGGTCTGGCGATGGTGGTGATGATGGTGCTCAGGCCGCGCGGTTTCGTCTCGACGCGTTCGCCCTCGATCTTCCTGAAAGAGCGCAAGGCCGTCTCCGGCGACCTCGTGAAAGAAGGACACGGCTGATGCGTTGGCAAACCGATCCCCTCCTCGTGGTCGAACATCTGACGATGCGCTTCGGCGGGCTCGTCGCCGTCAACGATCTGTCGTTCCAAGTCGGGCGTGGCGACATCACCGCGCTGATCGGCCCCAACGGCGCCGGCAAGACGACCGTGTTCAACTGCGTCACCGGCTTTTATAAGCCGACGGAAGGCCGTCTGGCGCTCGCGCGCTCCGGCGTCGCCGCCCACGACGACGTCGAGGCGCTGACGCGCTCGCCCAATCGGCATATGCAAACGGGCGCCGGCGAAATTTATCTGCTTGAGCGCATGGCGGGCAACCAGATCGCGTGGCGCGCCAAGGTTGCCCGCACGTTCCAGAACATTCGCCTCTTTCAGGGCATGACGGTGCTCGAAAACCTGATGGTCGCGCATCACAATCGGCTCATGCTGGCGAGCGGTTTCACGTTTCTGGGGCTCGTCGGCGCGCCGAGCTATCGCGCGGCGGAAGCCGAAGCGGTCGAGCGCGCCAAATACTGGCTGAACAAGATCGGCCTGACCGACCGCGCCGACGATCCTGCGGGCGAATTGCCCTACGGCGCGCAGCGCCGGCTCGAAATCGCGCGAGCGATGTGCACCGATCCCGTGCTGTTGTGCCTCGACGAACCCGCCGCCGGCCTCAACCCGCGCGAATCTCTCGAACTCAACGCCTTGCTCAACTCGATACGAGACGACCACAAGGTTTCGATCCTGCTGATCGAACACGACATGTCGGTCGTCATGCAGATATCGGATCATGTCGTGGTGCTCGACTACGGGACCAAGATTTCCGACGGCACGCCGACCGAGGTGCGCAACGATCCCAAAGTCGTGGCCGCCTATCTCGGCGTCGCCGACGAAGAAGAACTGGCTCATGCCGAAGCGGAGATTGGAGCATGACCCAGACGACCGCTTCCGCCGCCCTCGCCCCAGCCGCAGGCCCAGCGCCCCGATCGCTGCTCTCGATGCGCGGGATCGAAACCTTCTACGGTAAGATTCAGGCGCTCAAGGGCATCGACATCGACGTCAACGAGGGCGAAATCGTCACGCTGATCGGCGCGAACGGCGCCGGCAAATCGACGACCATGATGACTATTTTCGGCAGCCCGAAGGCCCGCAAGGGGACGATCACTTTCTCCGGCAAGGACATCACCTCGATGCCGCCGCACCTGATCGCGCGCATGTCGATCGCCCAGTCGCCGGAAGGGCGCCGCATCTTCCCGCGCATGACGGTGTTCGAGAACTTGCAGATGGGCGCCTCGATCGACAATTTTGCCCATTTCGACGAGGATCTCGAGCGCGCGTTCACGATGTTTCCGCGCCTCAAGGAGCGCGCGCAGCAGCGTGGCGGCACGCTTTCGGGTGGCGAACAGCAGATGCTGGCGATCGCGCGCGCGTTGATGAGTCGGCCCAAGCTGCTGCTGCTCGACGAGCCCTCGCTCGGCCTCGCGCCTTTGATCGTCAAGCTGATTTTCAACGCGATTTCCGACCTCAACAGAACGCAGGGCCTCTCGGTCTTTCTCGTTGAGCAGAACGCGTTCCACGCGCTCAAGCTCGCCCATCGCGGCTATGTGATGGTCAACGGGACGATCACGATGAGCGGAACCGGCCAGGAACTGCTCGCCCGACCGGAAGTGCGCGCGGCCTACCTCGAGGGAGGGCACTGATGACGGCCTGGATCTGGTTTCAGTCGGATTATGGTTGGCTGGCGTTCTTCGTGCTGACCGGCCTCGGCGCGCTCGCCGCCAACGCTACCGGGCGCTCGTTCGCGAGCGCCTGGAGCCCGATCGCGATGATCGGACCGGCGATGATCGCCCTGGCCGCGGCAGTGCATTTCCTGCATTTCGCTTTGTTTCAGGAGGACTTGGCTTCGCTCTATTACTATGGGGTCACCCTGATCGTTCTGCTCGCCGCGGCGATCTATGGCTACCAGTCCACCCGCGCGCGGCAGATGGCGACCCAGTATTCCTGGGCGTTCGAAAAATCGGGCCTGAGCTGGCGCGCCCGGTGAAACCGCGACTCCGCCGCGTGCAACGAGCGTCGGCTGCGCGTAAATGACGCTCGAATAATTCGCCGTAACCTGCGGCTTTTCGAGTGACACCCGTTCAAAAACAGGCTTTTATCCCCCGCCAAGGCGGGGGAATGTTCCGCCGAGGGGCGCCGGTTGCGCCTTACAAATAGGGAGTGTCGTATGAAAAAATATTGGTTGTCGGGTCTCGTGCTCGCGGCCGGGCTGGCCTTGGCCGGCGCCGCGAATGCGCAGATCAAGATCGGCGTCGCCGGTCCGATCACCGGCCCGAACGCTTCGTTCGGCGCTCAGTTGACGCAGGGCGTCAATCAGGCGGCTGACGACTTCAACGCCGCTGGCGGCATCCTCGGCCAGAAGATCACGGTCGAGCAGGGCGACGACGTCTCCGATCCCAAGCAGGGCGTCTCGGTGGCCAACAAGTTCGTCGGCGACGGCGTCAAGCTGGTCGTCGGACACTTCAACTCTGGCGTGACGATTCCGGCCTCGGAAGTCTATGCCGACAACGGCGTGCTGTTCATCACGCCCTCGGCCACCAACCCGAAGGTCACCGACCGCAAGCTCTGGGACGCGTTCCGCACCTGCGGCCGCGACGACCAGCAGGGCAAGCTGTGGGCCGACCTCGCGCTCGGCAAGCTCAAAGATAAGAAGATCGCCATCGTCCATGACAAGACCCCCTACGGCCAAGGCCTCGCCGACGCCGCCAAGGGCTTCATGAACGCCGGCGGCAAGAAGGAAGTCCTCTACGAAGGCGTCAACACCGGCGAGAAGGACTATTCGGCCATCGTCTCGAAGATCAAGGCTTCGGGCGCGGACTACTTGATGTGGGGCGGCCTTCACACCGAAGGCGGTCTGATCATCCGTCAGATGCGCGACCAGGGCATGAAGACTGTCATGATCTCCGGCGACGGCATCACCGACAACGAGTTCGCCTCGATCGGCGGCCCCGGCGTCGAAGGCACTCTGATGTCGTTCGGCCCCGAGCCGCGCAACAACCCGAACGCCAAGGACATCGTCGCGAAGTTCAAGGCCAAGGGCTTCGAGCCGGAAGGCTACACCCTCTATTCCTATGCCGCCATGCAGATCATGAAGGAGGCGGCCGAGCGGGCCAAGTCCCTAGACTCCAAGAAAATGGCCGAGGTCATGCATTCGGGCAAGCCGTTCCACACCGTCATCGGCGACATCGCCTACGACGCCAAGGGCGACCGCCTGAACGTCGACTACGTCTGGTACGTCTGGGAAAAAGGCGCCGACGGCAAGATCACCTACAAGCAGATGTGATCATCAAGTTTCTGTCGGGCCCGAGGGCCCGCCGGAAGCTTGTCTTCACGAGGCCCGCCGTATTTCGGCGGGCCTTTTCATTTGCGGAACCGCTCTGCCCTACCCCAGCCGTCCGATCGCCGGAAACGTCTCGATCAACCAGGCCGAGGCGTTTTGCAGACCGCCGGTCAGGAAAGCCACGCCGGTCAGCATCAACAACACGCCGACCGCCTTTTCCAGCCGGGCGAACTGGTTGCGAACGCCGCGCGCGAAACCGAGAAACCGCTCCATAGCCAGCGCCGCGAGAACGAACGGCAGGCCAAGGCCCGCCGCATAGGCGGCCAGCAGCAACGCGCCGCGCGCGACCGTCTCTTGCGTCCCTGCGACCGCCAGAATGGCGGCAAGGATCGGCCCGATGCAGGGCGTCCAGCCGAAAGCGAACGCGATGCCCATCAGATAGGCGCTCCACAGCCCCGGCGGTTTGGCGATTTCGACCCGACTTTCCCGAAACATCGCGGCGATGCGGAAGAGCCCAAGAAAATGCGCGCCCATCGCGATGATGCCGATACCGGCCGCGATCGAAAGCACATGGCTCCATTGGCGCAAGAGCGCGCCAAACTCGGAAGCCGTCGCCCCGAGTGCGACGAAGACGGTCGAGAACCCCGCGACAAACAGCAGCGAAGCGACAAATATGTCGCGACGCGCCCGCGGCTCGCCTTCGTCGACGAGCGCCTCCACCGTGGTCCCCGCGAGGTAGCACAGATATGGCGGCGCCAGCGGGAGCACGCACGGGCTCAGAAAAGACAGCAGACCCGCCCCGGCGGCGGCGGTGAAGGAAATGTCGCTCATGCCCCCTTTTGGCCTCTGGCCGCGCGCGCCGCAAGTCACGTCCGATCACGCGACTGCCTCGGAGGGGTTAAAGCCCCATCGCTGGCGCGGGTCGCGCGGTTTTGATCGACGTCGGCGAGCCCACGACAGGTCGTGGAGGTCGCCGCGCCCTGCCGCCCGTCGTGTTGGGTGACGTGATGCGAGGCGTCGGGGATGACAATGCGCGACAATCGGGCCATGGTCTACGGAAGTATGAAGCCGGCGATAGAGCGAAGGGAATGCCTTCCCCGCGACCCGCCGTAATCCGTAACCGACGCCACCCCACGATCAGATGAAGGTTCTCATGGGCAAGGTGCGCGTGGCGGCTTTTGCAGTTTCCGTCGACGGCTTCGGCGCCGGCCCCGACCAGAGCCTGGAGCATCCGTTGGGCAAGGGCGGGCGTGAGTTGCACAACTGGTTCTACCCGACCCGCGCCTTTCGATCGATGTTGGGGCAGGACGGCGGGACCGACGATCGCTTCGCCCGCGCCGCGGCGGAAGGCTTCGGCGCCTTCATCCTCGGGCGCAACATGTTCGGCCCGATCCGCGGCGAATGGCCGGACAACGCGTGGAAGGGCTGGTGGGGCGACAACCCCCCGTATCACGCGCCGACCTTCATTCTCACCCACCACGCCCGGGCGCCCATCGTGATGGAGGGCGGGACGACCTTCCATTTCGTCACCGACGGGATCGAGGCGGCGCTCGCCCTGGCCCGGGCCGCCGCGGGCGAGTTGGACGTGAAGATCGGCGGCGGAGTTTCGACGGTTCGCCAGTACCTGCTCGCGGGAGCGATCGACGAGTTGCACCTGGCGCAGGCGCCCATCGTTCTGGGCCGGGGCGAATCCCTGTTCGCCGGCATCGACCTGCCGGGCCTCGGCTACCGCGTGAGGGAAGCCGTCGCGACCGAACTGGCGACCCACATCGTGCTGACGCGCTGACGTTGAGCGCGAAGCCGCTCCCCGATCCCGTCCGTTCCCCACCGTCGTCCGGCCAAGTCCCTGCTTCGATTTTCGTGGACTTCGCCCAAATTACCGGGGCGGCGACCCCGGCAACGCCTGCGGCCCGTATCGGCGCTCCGGCGCGCCTCAGCCGATCTCGACCACGACACGCCCGCGCACCTGGCCGGCGAGAATTCGGGCGCCGGTTTCGAACACTCGGTCGAACGGAATCGTCTCCGTCATTCGCGCCAATGCCTGCCGATCGAGATCGCGCGTCAGCCGCGCCCAGGCGGCGCGGCGCGGAGCGGCGGCGCAATGCACGCTCTCGACGCCGAGCAGGCGCACGCCACGCAGGATGAACGGCGCGACGGAAGCGGGCAGGTCCATGCCACCCGCGAGCCCGCAGGCGGCGATGGCGCCGCCATAGCTCGTCTGCGCCAGCACATTGGCGAGGGTCGTGGAGCCGACGCTGTCGACGCCCGCCGCCCAACGCTCCTTGCCCATCGGTTTTCCTGGCGCGGAAAGACTGGCGCGCTCGATGATTTCGCTGGCCCCGAGCGACCTGAGATAATCGTCCTCCTCGGAACGGCCGGTCGAAGCGATGACCCTCCAGCCAGCCTTCGCCAACAGCGCGATCGCCACCGAGCCGACGCCGCCCGCGGCGCCAGTGACGATCGCGGGACCCATCGCCGGCGCAACGCCCGCCGCCTCGATCGCGTCTAAGCAAAGCGCGGCGGTATAGCCGGCCGTGCCCACCGCCATCGCCTCGGCGCGGCTCCAGCCGGCCGGAAGTTTCATGAGCCATTCGCCCTTTACGCGCGCGCGTTCGGCGTAGGCGCCCAAATGCGTCTCGCCGAGGCCGTGGCCGTTGAGGATGACCTCGTCGCCTTTGGCGAAACCGGGATGGGAAGACGCTTCGACTAGGCCGGCCAAGTCGATCCCGGGGACCATCGGGAAGCGTCGCGGAATCGCCGACTTGCCCGATAACGCCAGCCCATCCTTGTAATTGACGGTGGAATGCGTGACGCGCACCGTTACATCGCCGTCCATCAGATCGACGTCGTCCAGCTGCGCGAAGCGCACGTCCTGTCCGGTTTCGGTTTTGTCGATGCGGATCGCTTTGAACGGCATGGTCTTCCCCTCTGCAAGTTCCGCCCCGGAGCGCGGACGGTCCCGGAGTCCCGAATTCCCGCCTCAGCGTATAGTTCGCTTCGCTCGCCGCGAACAGGTTCCACGCGCTCGCGACCCTCGAACGCCTTTTTTGAACAAAGGGAGACGCGAAAGGAAGGGCTACTGGCGCGTTCGGGCGGTGAATTCGCCGGCGCGAATGCGTTCGGGCAGTGCTTGGGCGATGGCGATCGCGCGATCCTCGCCGTGAACCGCGACCAGCTCCCGGAACGCCGCGGAGAAAGCCGCTTCGGCGAAGGCGTCGACGTCGATGCCGTCGAGCACGGCTTCGGCGAAAGCCTCGCTGACATAGGCGAGGGCCGCGCGGCGCGCGTCGGCGGCGCTCAGTTCTTCGAGCGAGAGTTCGATAGCAGGCGTCATCGAAGATCAAAATAGACAGGGCCGCAGCCGCTTGCGAACAGACTCTTGAGAAAAGGTTAACGCGCATCATATTATTCTGGTTAATGCGGCCGGACGGGGTTGGGCGGGCGATGTGCGGCCGATTTGCGATCACTCTGCCGCCCGAGGCCGTTCGCGCCTTCTTCAATTACGTTGAGCGGCCGAATTTTCCGCCGCGCTACAATATCGCGCCGACACAACCCATCCCGATCGTTTTCGCCAAGCCTTTCACACATGGCTCGGAGCGTCATTTCCTGCTCGCGCGCTGGGGCTTGTTGCCGAGTTTCGTCAAGGATCCCAAGGATTTTCCGCTCATCATCAACGCGCGCGCGGAGTCCCTGGCGCAAAAGCCGAGCTTTCGCAACGCGCTCAAGCGCCGCCGCTGCCTCGTCGTTTGCGACGGCTTTTACGAATGGCGCAAGGTTTCCGACAGCGGCCCGAAACAGCCCTATCTGATCCGCCGCATCGACCGCGAACCGATGGGGTTCGCGGGCCTCTATGAGATCTGGAGCGATCCCAGCGGCGGCGAGATCGACACCGCGTGCATCGTCACCGTCGCGGCGAACGAGTTGATGTCGCGCGTCCACGATCGAATGCCCGCGATCCTGCCCCGCGCGCATTTCTCGCAATGGCTCGACACCGATGAAGTCGACGCGCACGCCGCCGTAAAGTTGCTGGCGCCGGCGCCAGAACAGGCGCTGGACCTGACGCCCATTGGATTACGCGTAAACAAGGTCAGCACCGATGACGAGGGCCTGCAAACGCCGACCGGGCCGGCGCTCAAAGCTTGAGGTATTCTCGGGCTCGGGTTTGGCCTAGACTACCACGCGCAATTTCGACGCTTCGGTCCGAAAATTCCCGGAGAACTAATCATGCGTAAACGCAAAGACTTCGCCATCCCGCTTTTCCTTGCGCTGGCGGTGGCGGAATCCGCGCCGGCGACGGCGGGAAC
>JBBIIT010000042.1:9734-28272 GCA_037446355.1 Beijerinckiaceae bacterium
TCATTCGCGGCGCGACACAAAGCACCGCCGGCAACGGAGTCGCCGTGACTGCGCCCGGTACAGGCGGGTCGCTGGCGCTGAACATCTCTAATTCGGTCATCAGCAACAATTACCAGGGGGTCAGTATCTACGGCAACGCAAAGACCGTCGTTACCGTCGCGGCGTCGCAAATCAACAGCAATGGAATTGGCATTGTCGATTTCGGCCAAGAGCAATTGTTCGTCAAGCAATCCGTCATTAGCGGAAACACTACGGGCGTCAACGTTTCCCCTGGAACCGGCAGCTACAATTCCGCTGGCGACAATACGATCCGCGGGAACGTCACCGACGTAATCGGCACGCTGACCAATATCGGCACGCAATGAAGCGCGACGGCGCGAAACCGCATGATCGAGAGGACCGCCAAAACGACCGACCCCCAAGGCCCGCCGGCGTCGAGCGCACGCCGCCCCTGGCCCGAAGTATTCACGGCCCTCCATTTCGCCTATACTGCGACGTCCGAATTGGCATCGTCTTCTAAAGCGTTCGGAGGTCCAGAGATGCGCAATCGCCGGGGCTTTCCCGCCGCGCTCCTAATTGCATTGTCTTTGGCGACTTCGACGCCGGCGACGGCGGGAACGCTGACCCGCGCCTGGGTGTCCAGCCTGGGGACCGACGGCGCGAGTTGCGGGGCGGTCGCGACGCCGTGCCGCACGTTCAACGGCGCGCTCGCCAATGTCGCGCCGGGCGCGGAGATCGACGTGAAGGATCCTGGCGACTATGGGCCGGCGCCGGTGACGATCTCGCACGGCGTCAGCATCGTCAATGATGGCGTCGGCACGGCGGCCGTGCGAACGCCGGCGGGCGCGAACGCTTTCACCATCAACGTTCCCGCTGCCGACGCCGTCGAGTTGCGCGGCCTCAGCATCAACGGCGGCGGCGCCGCCGGCACCAACGGCGTCGTCTTCAACGGCGGCGGCGGGCTTACGATCATCGACTGCGTGATCGAACGTTTCGCCAGCACCACCGCGAGCAACGGCAACGCGATCCAGATCGCCCCGGCGAGCGGATCGCTCAAGGTGCTGATCGCCGGCAGCAAGATTGTCGACAACGGCAACATCGGAGTCAATTACGTGCCTAGCGGGACGGTGAGCGCGATCGTGTCGATCGAACGCACCGTGATCCGCGGCCTGGCGCAGACCAGTAAGAGCGCCGGCGTCACCGCGCTGACTTCAGGGCTTGGCGGGTCTTTGGCGCTCAACATCTCGAACGCGGTCATAAGCAACTATTACTATGGCGCCAACATCTCCGGCAACGCGGCGACGGTCGTGACCGTTGCGGCGTCGCAACTGAACAACAATGGAATTGGAATCATCCCCTACGGCCAGGAACAAGTGCTGATTAAACGATCTGTAATAAGCGGAAATAACACGGGCGTCGACGTTTGCTGCGGAACGGGCGCTTACGACTCCGCCGGAGACAACGTGATTCGCGGGAACGTGACCAACGTAATTGGTACGCTAACCAAAATCGGCACGCAATGAAGCGCGGCGCGTCTCATTCGCGCCGCGCGCTTGCGCCGCGCCCGCGCGCTTGGCATGAAACGGCATGAGCGCCGCGCCCGCCAAACCACCCCGCCCCGCCACCGTCCTCGCGCATGGCGACGGTCTTTGCCGCTGCCCCTGGCCAGGCCACGATCCGCTTTATATCGCCTATCACGACGACGAATGGGGCGCGCCGGAATGGGATGGGCGGGCGCTATTCGAGAAGCTGATCCTCGACGGCTTTCAGGCCGGCCTTTCGTGGATCACCATCCTGCGCAAACGAGATGCGTTCCGCGCCGCCTTCGACGGCTTCCGGCCGGAAAAAATCGCCAGATACAAGCCCGCCAAGGTCGAGGCGCTGATGCAGGACACGGGCATCGTGCGCAATCGCGCGAAGATCGAGGCGACGATCGCGATGGCGCGCATCTATCTCGACCTGGAGGCGCGCGGCGGCTTCGCGCGCCATATCTGGGGGTTCGTCGAGGGAAGGCCGATCGACAACGCGCGCCGCTCGATGCGCGACGTGCCGGCCGAAACGCCGCTTTCGCAGACGATCGCCAAGGACTTGCGCCAGCGCGGCGGCAATTTCGTCGGCCCGACCATCGTCTACGCCTTCATGCAGGCCGTCGGCATGGTCAACGACCACCTCGTCGACTGTCACCGCCACGACGATTGCCGCGAACTTGGCAAGGGCGCGCCGTGGTGAAAGCGCCCAAGCCGCGCGCCTGGCAGCGGATGTTGTCGGGGCGCCGGCTCGACCTGATCGACCCCTCGCCGCTCGACATCGAGATCGCCGATATCGCGCACGGGCTGGCGCGAGTGGCGCGCTGGAACGGACAGACGCGCGGGCCGGAGATTTTCTCGGTCGCCCAGCATTCGCTGCTGGTCGAAGCCCTGTTCAGCGCCGCCTATCCCGAGGCCTCGCGCCCGGCCAAGCTCGCGGCGCTGCTGCATGACGCGCCCGAATATGTGATCGGCGACATGATCTCGCCGTTCAAGGCGGCGATCGGGGGCGATTACAAGCGCGTCGAGGAACGCCTGCTCGCCGCGATCTTCATCCGCTTCGGCGTGCCCGCAATCCTGCCGCCCGAACTCGCCAAGACGATCAAGTCCGCCGATCGCGAGGCCGCTTATATCGAGGCGACGCGGCTCGCCGGCTTCGCGGCCGTCGAGGCGCGAAAGTTCTTCGGTGCGCCCAAGGTTGCCCCGGAGACTTACGCGGACTATCTGCAGGCCAGGAGGCCCGGCGAGGCGCAGGAACTTTTCCTGAAGCGCTTTCACGAGCTCGACGCCTGAGGAGTTGCCCATGCCGCGTTTGCACGTCTGTTCGCTCGCGCAAATCGACGAGATGGTCAAATCCACCGGCGCGCGCTCAATGGTTACGCTGCTGAGCCCCGGCACCGTTGTCGCGCGACCGGCGGAGATCGCGCCCGAACGGCATCTCAACATCGCCATGTCCGACATCGTCGAGGCCGCTCCCGGCCAGGTGCTGCCGGGGGCCGAGCACATCGACGCCTTTCTCGATTTCGCGCGCGCATGGGATCGCAGGGATCCGATGCTGATCCACTGCTTCGCGGGCATTTCGCGCTCGACCGCCTCGGCCTATATCGCCGCCTGCCTGCTCGCGCCGCACCGCGACGAGTTGGAGATCGCTCTCGCCTTGCGCGCGGCCTCGCCGACCGCGACGCCCAACGCCCGCTTCGTCGCGCTCGCCGACGAGCGGCTCGGCCGCGAGGGCCGCATGGTCAGCGCGATCGCCGCGATCGGGCGCGGCGAAGCGGCGTTCGAATGTTGGCCCTTCGCGCTGGAGATCGGATGAGATGAGCATCCTGCCCGCCATCCGCGTCGAAATCGACGGACCCGTAACGACGATCCTCATCAACCGGCCGGAAAAGCGCAACGCGGTCGACGGGCCGATGGCGAAGGCCCTGCTCGCCACCTTCACCGCGTTCGAACAGGACGCCAGCCAACGCGTCGCGGTTCTGCACGGCGAAAACGGCGTCTTTTGCGCGGGCGCCGATCTTGGCGCGGTCGCCGATCCCGCGCTGCGCCACGAACTCGATCCTGACGGGGGCGGCGGCGGGCCGATGGGGCCGACACGGCTGGCGCTGTCGAAGCCCTTGATCGCCGCCGTCGCCGGCCATGCGGTCGCGGGCGGCCTCGAACTGGCGCTGCTCGCGGATATGCGCGTCGTCGAGGAGGGCGCGGTGTTCGGTGTTTTCTGTCGCCGCTGGGGCGTGCCGCTAATCGACGGCGGCACGGTGCGGCTGCCGCGCATCGTCGGCATGGGGCGCGCGCTCGACATGATCCTAACAGGGCGCGCGGTCGGCGCGCGCGAGGCGCTGGAGATGGGTCTGGCGAGCCGCGTCGTCGCCGACGGAGATTCACGCCGCGACGCCGAAAAACTCGCGCGCGAGATCGCCGCCTTCCCACAGCAATGTATGCTTGCCGACCGCGCTTCGGCCTATCGGCAATGGTTCCTGCCGCTCGCCGAGGCGCTGCGCGAGGAAGGCCGCCACGGCGCCCCGATCGTCGCCGCCGAAGGGGAAGCGGGCGCGAAACGCTTTCTGCGGGGCGAGGGGCGCGGGGGGAAGTTCGAGGGGTAGCGAAGGCCGGAAGCTGCGCCTCAGCGCGCCGCCGCCCGCTTGACGATCGCCGCTGCGTCGAGGCCGCGCGGCAGGGCGCCGTAGTGATGGGCGCCGCGTGAGGCGAGCCGCGCGCGGCAGAAGGCGTCGGCGACCGGCGAGGGCGAATGGCGCACGACGACGCTCGCTTGCAGGCCGAGCGCGAGCCGATCGGTGAGATCGCGCGCATGGGCTTCGAAATCGTTGACGTCGCGCAGATCGTCCTTCAGCGTCTCGACGTGCGCATCAAGGATTTTGTCGCCGCCGCGCGCGGCGCCGACCTCGGCGAAATAAGCGTCGAGCACGTCGGGCGATTTTTGCAGCGCGCGCAATACATCGAGGCATTGCACGTTGCCGCTGCCTTCCCAGATCGCGTTGACCGGCGCCTCGCGATAAAGACGGGGCATCGGCCCATCCTCCATCACGCCGGAGCCGCCGATGCATTCCATCGCCTCATAGGCGTGCATCGGCGCGCGCTTGCAAATCCAGTATTTGCCGAGCGCGGTCCCGAGCCGCACAAGCCTGTCCTCGTCAGCGTCGCCGCGACGATCGAGCGCGCGCGCGATTCTCAGCGTGAGCGCGAGCGCGGCCTCGGCTTCGAGGGCAAGATCGGCCAGCACGTCGCGCATGATCGGCTGATCGATCAGATAGGCGCCGAACGCTTTGCGCTGGCGGCAATGGTCGATCGCCTCGGCGACCGCGCGACGCATTCCCGCGGACGAACCGACCATGCAATCGAAACGCGTCATCGCCACCATCTCGATGATCGTCGCGACGCCCCTCCCCTCCGGCCCGACCCGCCACGCATGCGCGCCGCGCCATTCGGTCTCGCTCGAAGCGTTCGAGACATTGCCCATCTTGCGCTTGAGGCGGATGAACTCGATCGGGTTCTTGGTTCCGTCGTCGCGCCAGCGCGGCGCGAGGAAGCAGGTGAGGCCCGCCGGCGTCTGCGCCAGCGTCAGGAAGGCGTCGCACATCGGCGCCGAGACGAAGAACTTGTGGCCGGTGATTTCGTAGAGGCCGCCGCCGATCTCGACCGCGCGCGTCGTATTGGCGCGCACGTCCGAGCCGCCCTGCTTCTCCGTCATCGCCATGCCGACGGTAAGGCCGTCCTTCTCGGCGGCCGGGATGTTGCGCGGATCGTAGGCGCGGCTGTGAATCTTCGGCAGCCATGCTTTCGCCAGTTCCGGCTGTAACCGCAGCGACGGCGTCGCGGCGAAAGTCATGGTGATCGGGCAGCCGTGTCCCGCCTCGACCTGGCTGTGCATGTAGAACTGCGCCGCGCGCGCCACATGCGCGCCTTCGCGCGGCGCGTCCCAGGGCGAGGCGTGCAGTCCGTTCGCAACCGCGGTCCGCATCAGCTCGTGATAGGCGGGATGGAAGCGCACGAGATCGACGCGCCGGCCGTAACGGTCGTGGGTGTCGAATTCGGGCGGATGGCGATTGGCGAGCGCGCCGAGTTCGAGATAATCGGCCGCGCCGAGCTTGGCGCCGAAATTGGCGAGATCGTCCAGCGCCCACGCCGCGCCCTCGCGCTTCACGCCTTCGCGAAGCGCAGCGTCGCCGCTGAAGAGATTATAGTCCTCGAGCGCATAGGGTTGATTGACGACTTCGTGCGTGGCGGCGGACATGATGGTTTCGTCTCCCTCTGAGCAGGGTTGGCTTGGCGGCCGAGGACGGCGACCTCGGCTACAGCCCGCGTCACGCGGTCTTCTCGGCCTTCAGCCCCAATCTTTCCTCGACCGCATTGCGCATCAGGAATTTCTGCGCCTTGCCGGTGACGGTCATCGGGAATTCCTGGACGAACTCGACGTATCGCGGAATCTTGTTATGCGCGATCTGACCGTTGCAGAATCCGCGCACGTCCTCGGCGGTGAGCGTCTCGCCGGATCGCACGCGCACCCAGGCGCAAAGCTCCTCGCCATAGCGCTTGTCGGCCACGCCGAACACCTGCACGTCCTGGATTTTCGGATGCTTGTAGAGGAATTCCTCGATCTCGCGCGGATAGAGATTCTCGCCGCCGCGGATCACCATGTCCTTGATGCGGCCGACGATATTGCCGTAGCCGTCCGCGTCGATCGTTGCGAGATCGCCGGTGCGCATCCAGCCGGCCGCGTCGATCGCCTCGCGCGTCTTTTCCTCCTCGCCCCAGTAGCCCGACATCACGGAATAGCCGCGCGTGCAGAGTTCGCCGGGTTCGCCGCGCCGGACGACGCGACCGTCCTTGTCGACGATCTTGACCTCGACATGGGGATGAACGCGGCCGATCGTCGACACCCTGCGTTCGACGGACTCGTCCGTTGACGACTGGAAGCTGACCGGGCTCGTCTCGGTCATGCCGTAAGCGATCGTGACCTCACGCATATGCATACGCTCGATCGCCTTGTGCATGACCGCGATCGGGCACGGCGCGCCGGCCATGATTCCGGTGCGAAGGCTCGAAAGGTCGAAGCGCGCGAATTCGGGATGTTCGAGTTCGGCGATAAACATCGTCGGCACGCCATAAAGAGCGGTGCAGCGTTCGGACTCGACGGTCCTCAGCGTCGCCAGCGGATCGAACCCTTCGCCGGGATAGACCATCGCGCACCCCAGCGTCGCCGCGGCCAGATTGCCCATCACCATGCCGAAACAATGATAGAGCGGCACGGGAATGCAGATGCGATCTTCCGGCGTCAGCTTTTGCGTGCGGCCAGTGAAATAACCGTTGTTGAGAATGTTGTGATGGGTGAGCGTGACCCCCTTCGGCGATCCCGTCGTGCCCGAAGTGAACTGAATGTTGGCGGCGTCGTCAAATTGGATCTCATCGCGCATCGCGATGAGCGCGGCGCGTTCGGCCTCGCCGCCGAATCGGCCGACTGCCTCGAAAGGAAGCGTTCCCGGGGCGCTTTCGCCGATCTGGATGACGAGCCGGAGGTCGGGCAGCCGCACCGCCTTCAGCGAGCCCGGTTCGCAGCCCGCGAGTTCGGGCGCCAGCGCCTGCACCATGGCGATGAAATCGCTGGTCTTGAAGCGCGTCGCTGCCACCAGCGCCGCGCAGCCGACCTTGTTGAGCGCATATTCGAGTTCGTGCAGGCGGTAGGCGGGATTGATGGTGACGAACACAAGGCCCGCCTCGGCGGCCGCGAACTGCGTCAACGTCCATTCCGGGCGGTTCAGCGACCAAACGCCAATGCGATCGCCGCGTCGCAGTCCGAGCTTGACGAAGCCCGCCGCGAGATCGCGCACGCGGGCGCGAAACTCGCGCCAGGTCCAGGCGACGCCGTGACTGGGCGAGATAAGCGCCGGGCGGGCGGGCCAGAGCGCGTCCGCGCGCTCCAGCGCTTGTCCGATCGTCATGCCCAGGAGCGGCGCATCGCTGGGGCCGCTCACATAACTGAACTGCTCGTCGGACATTCCGGCCTCCCGCGATCCGCGTTGGAGGCGACGGTCGGCGGCGCGAAGCGCTATGTCAAGCCGCCAGGTCCGACGCCAAGTTTGGCGCGATTCCCGTCAAGGTCGCGATGCAATTGCGGCCCGCGCGCTTGGCCTTATAGAGCGCGCGGTCGGCGCGCGAGATCAGATCGTCGATCCGCCCGGCGCCGCTGTCCCGGGCGGCTACGCCGACGCTCATAGTGATTGAAGCGCTTGCGCCGCGCCATTCGACCGGGCGCGCGGCGAAATTGGCGCGGATCGATTCGGCCAGGCGCTCGGCCTCGTCGAGCGAACAATCGGCGAGCAGCACAACAAATTCCTCGCCGCCGGTACGGGCGAGCGCGGCGCGCTCACCCCCGACGGCCTCGCGCAGGATCTCCGCGACATGGCGCAGCGCCGCGTCGCCAAACTCGTGCCCGTATTCGTCATTGATCGCCTTGAAACGATCGAGATCGCACATCAGCGCGGCGAGCGGACGTCCCAACAGGGCCGAGGATTCTACCAGTCGCGCGGCGAGGTGGTCGAAACCGCGGCGGTTGGGCAATCCCGTCAGCGCGTCCGTGTTGGCCAGACGATCCAGTTCGTCGCGCGCCAGATTGAGTTGCTTGAGGGTCGCAACGCTGCGAATGGCGACCAGCGGCGTGAAAATCAATGTTTCGACCAAGGCGATCGCCAGGCTGAAGCGCAGCGCGACGCCCCAGGTGATCGTCCGGCTGAAATCTCCGTCAGCCACGAAGAACGTGACAAGCGCCGTTGTCGGCAACACGCAGACAAGCGCGAAGGCGGTTTGAGTCGCCATCCAGCGCGCCACTTCGGCATTCGTGCGGACTGTCGGGGCCACGCTATTCACCTTGGGGAGAGAACTTTCCACGTTCTAGTCCATAGATTCAAAATCCAAATGAACCCGGTAATTCAAATTTTAAATTACGTAACGTCACGCGCATTTCCCATGGGTCGGAATGCGAAATTGCTCCGCGATCCCGGTGCGATTTCGCTTGGGAAGCGGTCGCCAGTCAGCTTCCCGTTTTGTCGGGGTCGCGCCATTCGCGCTCGAACGGCAATCGCCAGGCGTTGGGCGCGATGAGTTGGTGGACCGATTTCGGTCCCCAGGAATCAACGGGGTAAAGACGCACTGGCGGCGGCGCCTCGAGCAGCGGCGTCGAGACTTCCCACAGCCTTTCGATGCCATCGGCCGTGGTGAACAGAGTATGATCGCCGCGCATCGCGTCGAGCAGCAAGCGCTCGTAGGCTTCCAGCACGTCGCCGAGCAGCCCGGTGTCGTGCAGCGCGAATTGCAGGCTCTGTTTGTCAAGCCGCATACCCGGTCCCGGGCGCTTTCCGTAGAAGGACAACGAGACCTTCGAGGCGTCGGCGAGGTCGAAGGTCAGGTGATCCGGCCCCTGCGCTCCGACGCCGGAGCCGGTCGGGAACATGCTCTTGGGCGGCTCGCGGAACGCGATCGAAATGATGCGCTGACCTTCCGCCATGCGTTTGCCGGTGCGCAAAAAGAACGGCACCCCGGCCCAGCGCCAATTGTCGATCTCGCATTTGAGCGCGATGAACGTCTCGGTGTCCGAGGCCGGATCGACGCCCTCCTCCTGACGATAGCCGACATATTGACCCCGCACGACATGGCGGGGCTCGATCGGCAACATGCTGCGGAAGACCTTGTTCTTCTCTTCGCTGATGGGCGCCGGATCGAGCGCCGTCGGCGGCTCCATCGCCATGAAGCCGAGGATCTGGAAGAGATGCGTGACCACCATGTCGCGATAGGCGCCGGTCTGCTCATAGAAGCCGGAACGTTTGCCGAGCCCCAGCGTTTCGGGAACGTCGATCTGCACGTGGTCGATGAAATTGCGATTCCAGATCGGCTCGAACAGGCCGTTGGCGAAACGGAATGCGAGGATGTTCTGCGCCGGCTCCTTGCCGAGGAAATGGTCGATTCGGAAAATCTGATCCTCGGCGAACGCCTCGTGCAGCCGGGCGTTAAGCGCCTTGGCGCTATCGAGATCGGTGCCGAACGGCTTTTCCATGATAACGCGCGAATGCTCGACCAGCCCCGCCTCGGAGAGCAGCCGCACCGCCGACAGCGCGGCATTGGGCGGCACGCTGAGATAATGCAGACGGCGCGCGCCCGGCCCCAGCGCCGCCTCGGCTTTGCCCACGGCGCCCTTCAGCACGCCCGCCCCCGCCGTGAGCGGCACGTAATCGAGCAATTGCGAGAAAGCGAGCCAGTCGGCGTCGCTGACGGCGCGCGGCGAGAACTTGGCGAGCGCGTCGCGCACCAAGGAGCGGAACGCTTCAACGTCGATCTCGTCGAGCGAGACGCCGACAATGCGGCAGGCGGGAATGAAGCCGACGCAGACAAGATGAAACAGCGCCGGCCACAGCTTGCGTTGCGCGAGGTCGCCGGTGCCCCCGACCAGCACCAGCACCTGCGGATATTTGGGACCAACGCCTGGCGGAATCTTGGGCATTGCGCTCATCCCTTGTGTTGATGCGCCAGCGCGCGCCGCGAATTTAACCCTCGCGCGGTCCGACGCAAGCACGGCGCCAAACCCGCGAGCGAGAGGCCTGACAATGCGACGCCTCGCCTTGCGCGGGAATGGCGATAGCGCTTCGCCTCCCTTCGCGCGCGTTTCGTGTTAGAAGCCGCCTCGCGGCCGCCCGTCAGGGCATGAAAATCAAGGAGCGGATGGTGATTGGGCGCGTGCGACTGGCGACTGGCCTGATCCTGTTCGCGTTCGTCGCCACCCACCTGCTCAATCACGCGCTCGGCGTCGTCTCGATCGCCGCGATGTCAGCGATGCTTGGCGTAGCGCTGCCGATCTGGGGCAATCCCTTCGGCGCGACAATCCTCTATGGCGCCGCGCTGACGCACATCGCGCTCGCGTATTACGCGCTCTGGCGACGGCGTTCGCTTCGGATGCCGCCGAGCCAGCTCGCACAATACGCGCTCGGCTTTCTCACACCGATGTTTCTGGCCGAGCACGTCACCGAAACGCGCGTCGACATAAGCTTCTTTCACGGCGATTTCGGTCATTACGAAAATGTGATCGTCGCGCTCGCTTACTCGCATCCCGTCAAATCCGTGTTGCAGGTCGTGGCGTTGTCGATCGCCTGGACCCATGGCTGCATTGGACTTCGTTATTGGCTGCGTCTGAAGCCCTGGTACGGGGCGGCCCAGCCCTGGCTGTACGCCTTCGCGTTGCTCGTGCCGGTATTGGCGACGCTCGGCTTCGTCGCGGGCATTCGTGAGATCGGCGAAGTCATCGCTCGCGATCCCGGCTATGTGGCGCGTGTCGCGGCGAGCCAGCCGCCGCCCGAAGCCCGCGCGGCGCTGTCGGCGATCACCGACGCCATCCGCATTCTCACCCTCGTCGGCCTCGCCGCGCTTCTGATCGCGCGCGCCGTGCGCCATCAGCTGCAACGCCGACGCGGGCTGGTGCGGATCCAATATCCCGGCGGCAAATCCATCGACGTCACGCCCGGCTCGACCGTGCTGGAAGCGAGCCGCATTCTTGGCGTGCCGCACACTTCGGTTTGCGGCGGCCGGGGCCGGTGCTCGACCTGCCGGGTTCGGGTGCGCGCCGCGCATGGCGCGGTCCCGGAGCCCTCCGCCGACGAACAGAGGGTGCTCGAAAAGATCGCCGCGCCCCCGAACGTGCGCCTGGCCTGCCAACTGCGCCCACTCGGCCCGGTGGAGGTGACGCCGCTGCTTTCGCCCTCGACCGCCATCCAAGACATGCGGCGACGCGCCAATTACACCCAGGGGTGCGAGCGCTCGATAGCGGTTCTATTCGCGGATCTGCGCGAATTCACGCGCCTTAGCGAAAGCAAGCTGCCCTACGACGTCGTGTTTCTGCTCAATCGCTATTATCACGCGATGACCGAAGCCATCGAGACTGCGGGCGGGCGCATCGACAAATTCATGGGCGACGGGCTGATGGCGCTATTCGGGCTCGAAAGCGATGGGCGACAGGCGTGCCGTGAGGCGTTGCGGGCGACGCGGCTGATGTCGGCCGCTCTCGCGCAGCTCAACCAGGAAATTTCCGGCGAACTGGACGCGCCGCTGGCGATGGGCATGGGCGCGCATTTCGGCGCTGCGGTCATTGGCGACATGGGCGCGGGCGCGCATGTCGCGCTGACCGCCGTCGGCGACGCTATCAACACCGCCAGTCGCCTCGAACAACTGTGCAAGACCTACGACTGTGAACTGGTTGTCTCTGAGGATCTCGTCGCCGGCGCCGGCGTCGACATCGCCGAGGCCGGCCGCGAGGAGGTCGCGATACGAGGTCGCAGCGGGCCGTTCCAGGTTCGGCCGATCAAGAACGCGAGCGCGATGCGCATCCCGGAATTCGACGGCGCCCACGCGCGTGGCGCGGCCCAAGCATGAGTTGACGACGACCCGCCGCGCGATTGCGTCCAACGCATAGTCGAACGAACGCACCGACGCTTGCCGCCGGGATCGAAAGCGTACAATGTCCGCCGCGCCCGCGCCCTTTCCACTGGAGCCCGCAAACGTGAAGTTCTTCGTCTCCTCAGCCGCCCGCAATTTTGCGCCGCTCGCGCTCGCCGCCGCGCTCGGCTTCGCCGCGCCCGCCGACGCCGCGCCGAATCCAGAGCGCACCGTCGACATGGCGACGCTCCTGAAGCCGGGCCCGCTGCCCGAACTCTCGATAGGCGATCCCAACGGCATTCCCGTCGTCGAATACGGCTCCCTGACCTGCCCGCATTGCGCCGTGTTCGACCGGGAAACGCTGCCGAAGCTGAAGGCCGAGTTCATCGATAACGGCAAAGTGCGCTTCATCTTCCGCGAGTTTTCGCGCAATCCGCTCGACGTCGCCGCTTTCGTGCTGGCCCGTTGCGTCGGGGACGACAAAGCGCTGCCGACGATCGAACTCCTGTTTGCGAGCCAGGACAAATGGGCATTCGTCGACAATCCGCTCGAACCGCTGCTGACGGCGATGCGCCCGACCGGCCTTGGGCGCGAGAAGGCGATGGAATGCCTGAAGGACAAATCGAAGGCGGAGGCGATGACGACCATCGCCAAGACCGCCAACGACGAGATCAAACTGACGGGCACGCCGACCTTCGTCATCGACGGCAAGGTCTATGGCGGCGAACTCAGCCTCGCCGATCTCGAAGCAATCCTGAAACCGCTCATCAAATAAGCGGCGTCACCATTGCAAGAACCGCCGGCCGGCCCAGGCGCCGGCGGCGACGACAACGAGCGTCGCGATCGGATACCAGCTCGCCACGAACAAAGGCGAATCGTCGGTGCAGTTGGAGGCGTAAATCGTCGCCGCGACGCCCGCCGACGCCGCGCCCGCCAGCGCCCCCGTCAGCGCGGGATTTCGCGGCGCAGCCTCGCGCAAGGCGACGATCAACGCACCCAGCGGCGGGATCGACATCAGCGGGATCAGCGACAGGCAGTGCAACGAATTGGTTCCGATCAGTCGCGTGCCCCATTGCGAGGACGGCACGAGGGTCAATTCGACGATCACCGCGACCAGAAGCAGCGCCATCGGCGCGAGCAGCCACGCCGCCATCGCGCCCGGGCTCGTTTCGGGCCGCGCCAAACGCAAACAAAGCAACGCGGCGGGCAGCAGCAGCGCCAGCGTATCGACGAATTTAAGATCGAAGCGCACGGTATGCATGGCCTCTGCGATGTCCGCCCGCGGCCCTAGCGCGACGAGGAAACACGAGAGGCTGGCCAGCGCGCCGGCGCCGAGCGCCAACATCAGCCGCCTGTTGAGCGCGATCCGCGACTTCGGCGCATCCGCGGCGAGGGCCTGAATGAGGTCGGCGGTCTTCATGAATTCGAACTCCTCCACGCGCTCGCCAGCGACTTCAACGCCCTGTGCAGCGCGACGCGCACCGCGACTTCAGTCATTTGCAGCCGCGTCGCGGTAGCGGAAATGGACTGACCGTCCAACGAAATGGACTTGACGATATCGCGCGCCCGCGCCGGCAGCCCTTCCATCAGCCGCTCGACATCGCTGCGCGTATGCGGATCCTCGGCCGCCGGCGCGGCCAGAACACCCTCAAAATCCTCGATCGGCTCGTATCGGCGAACGCCGCGCCGCCGCATCGCGTCGATGATCTTGTGGCGCGCGATCGCGTTCACCCAGGGGGCGAGCCTCATGCCGCCGTCCCAGGTCTGCCGCTTCAAGTGGATCGCCAGCAAAGTTTCCTGCACGACATCCTCGACATCCGCGTCGCCGACCCGGGCGCGCGAAAAAGCTCCTCTGGCCATCGGTCGCACAGCGCGGCCGATTTCCTCGAGCAAGCGCCGATAGGCGCCCTCATCGCCCGCCAGAGCGGCGCGCATCAGGCTCGCCCATTTTTCCTCAGCCGGATCGCTGGACGAGTTCTCGCTCATACGGCCTTCGCCCCAATCGGCTCGCTGTTACGGCTTCGCGGGCCAAAGCGCGAAAATTTTCCGGTCGGCCGCAAACGCGTCGCCTGTAACATGCGCCGGGCTGGACGCGAAGTCGCCAACGTAGGAACCGCCGGGAGAGCCTCGTGCCGTCATCGCAGACCCAATCGCCCCGCATCGCCGCGCCGTTGCCGCCTCGGGCCGGCGTCGGACTGAAACCGGAACACGTCGATACGATCCTGGCCGAGCGGCCCGACGTCGGGTTCTTTGAAATCCACGCCGAAAATTATATGGGCGAGGGCGGACCGCCGCACCGGCGGCTCGAGGCGATCCGCGCCCTCTACCCCCTGTCCCTGCACGGCGTCGGGCTTTCCATCGGCTCACCGCGCCCGCTCGACAAGAACCACCTGACGCGCCTGGCCGCCCTGGCGCGGCGCTATGAGCCGGGACTCTTTTCCGAGCATCTGGCCTGGTCGAGCCATGACACCGGCTTCCTCAACGACTTGCTGCCGCTGCCCTACACCGAGGAAACGCTGAGGACCGTCTGCGACCATATCGACGAGACCCAGAACGCGCTCGGACGTCGCATGCTGCTCGAAAATCCGTCGACATACGTTCTCTTCGCCGAGAGCCAAATCCCGGAGACGGAGTTCCTGGCCGAAATCGCCAAGCGCACCGGCTGCGGGCTGCTGCTCGACGTCAACAACGTCGAAGTCTGCGCAACCAATCACGTTTTCGACCCGCTCGCCTATCTCGACGCATTTCCGTTCCAGCATGTGGGCGAAATTCACCTCGCAGGCTACGCCGAATCCGAGGATGAAGCGGGGCACGCGCTGTTGATCGACGCACACGATTCGCCGGTGCGCGCCGGCGTATGGACGCTCTACGAAAATGTGATCGCCAAGCTGGGCGCGCTTCCGACCCTGATCGAATGGGATAACGAAGTGCCGGACTGGGCGACGCTCCACGCCGAGGCGCGGCGCGCCGACGCGCATGCTTCCAAGTCCGTCGCCTTTTCGCGCGCCGGAGGGCTTCGGCATGCGGTTTGAGGCCGAAATCTCCGCTTTCGCGGCCGCGCTGAACGATCCCTCGCGTCCCCCGCCCGCGCGGACGCGGGGCCGCGAGGGGCGCCCCGACGCCAAGCGCTTCGCCGTCTATCGCAATAACGTCGCGGTCGGCTTGATCGCCTCGCTTGAGGCGCGCTTTCCCGTGGCGCGCCGCCTCGTCGGCGAGGATTTTTTTCGCGCCATGGCGCGCGCGTTCGTCGCCGAGCGCAAGCCGTCTTCGGCGATCCTGATCCATTACGGCGCCGAATTTCCCGGCTTTATCGCGGATTTTTCACCGGCCCGGGAGCTTCCCTATCTCGCCGATGTCGCGCGGCTGGAAAACGCCTGGGTGGAATCCTACCATTCGGCCGAAGCCGACCCGTTGACGCTCGGCGACCTCGCGGCCATCGAGCCGCAAATGCTCGGCGAACTCGCGTTCACGCTCCATCCCGCCGCGCGGTTGCTCCGCTTCGAGCACCCCGCCGCCTCGATTTGGGCCGCGCACCAAGGCTGCGGCGAGCCCGAGCCGCCGGCCCACTGGGCGCCGGAAGCCGCCCTGATCGCGCGCCCCGAGGCCGATGTCGAAGTGCGCGCGTTGCCGCCCGGCGGATACGAATTCGCCTGCGCGCTGCGCGACGGGGCGAATCTTGGAGAAGCCGCCGCCTTGCTCGCAGCGCGAGAAATCGACCCCGGCCCTCATCTGGTCGGCCTCATCGAGGCCGGCGCCCTCGCCAAATTCCGCTGAAGGAGCCCCAAAATGTCCGCCTATCCCCAAGCCGCGCCCGCCGCGGCGCCCAACTCGCTCGCCCGGTTCACGCTCGCTTTGTTCGGCCTCGCGCCGATCTCGCTGACGATGCTCGTGCTGCGGATTACGCTCGCTCTGCCGTTCTGGAAATCCGGCCTCACCAAATGGGATGGTTGGTTCAACCTTTCCTTCGGCGCGCAGGCGCTTTTCAGCGACGAGTTCAAATTGCACATTTTCGGGGCCGAGTATCCGTATCCCGCGCCGGAATTGATGGCCTACGCCTCCGCGATTTGCGAGGTGACGTTTCCCGTGCTGCTCGTCATCGGCCTGGGGACGCGCTACGCGGCGCTCGGCCTCCTCGGTATGACCGCGATTATCCAACTCACCGTGCCCGATGGGTGGCAGAATTTTCATCTGCCCTGGGCGGCGATGGCGCTGGCGATCCTGACCTTCGGTCCCGGCAGAATCGCGCTCGATTATGCGGTGGGTCTGGACCGGGTCTCGCGTCCCGCTTGAAAGCGTCAGGCGGCGGCGGCGACGTCGCCGAGCGCTTCGCCATCGAGTTCGACCGGCGGCGCGCGGTTCTCGTTCGCTTCGGAGAATTCGAGCAGGACGGCAGGCGCATCGGCGTCAAGCGTTTCCGCCACCTCGCGCATCGGCAGCGGCGGCGGGGCGAGTTCGCTCAGAGCCGCCTCGACCGCGATTTCGCGCGCCTCCTCGCGAGCGCTTTCCCCCGCGAAGCGCCACAGCATCGATAGGATCGGCGCCAGAGTCGGATCGGCGAGTTTCTCGCAAGCCCGGATTAGTCGGCTCGTCACAGGGTAGGAGACGCCCTCGCCGGCCGGCGCCTCGTCGGAGCCGACGATTTCGAGCGCGGCGCGAAACGCCGGCAGGAAATGCGGCGGCAGACCGGCCTTGGCGTAAAGCGCGGCGAAACCCTGCCCGCCCGGCGACCGGATCAACCCCGCGACCCGCCCCTCGGCGAGCCCCGACAGATCGACAAGGCTCTGCCGGAACAGGCCGCGGTCGCCGCTGAGCAGCGCGCGCAACAGAAGCGCCACGGTGAGCCCGCCCGATTCGCGCAGCCGCGCGACGAGGTCCGCAAGATCCATGCTCGAACTCGCCTTGGCGATGCCGACATAGGTCTGCTCGCGGGCGTCGCGCGCGATCCGATCGGCGCGCTGCGGGCTGAGCCAATCCCGCGCGACGACGAAATCGGCGAGCGCGCGCGCAGTCGCCGAAGCGATCTCGGCCCTGAGCGCCGCAGGCAGGCCGGCGCGCGCGAGCAAAGCCTCGCGCATTTCCGCGAGATCGCCGAAACGCTCGAAGAGGCGCCGCAGCACGCCCGGCGGCAGAACGGCCCCGTGATTGCCGGCGAGCGCGACCGCTGGCGGCGCCTCGCCGATTTCGGCGAGCGCCCCCGCCACAGCCGCGCCGAGGCGAGGGCGGCGCGCGATGTCCAAACGCACGGCGACGTCGCCGATCGCGGCGCCGTCGACAAGTTCGTGGTCGGTGAGAACGGGCGAGCGCGCGAGCACGATTCGGGCGACGTCGGGTTGGTCCGCCGCGAGCGCGGCGACGATATGGCGGGGCGCTTGGGTCGCGCTCGCGAAGGCCTCAGCGAGCGCGCGGCGCACATAGGCCGAGGGATCGTCGAGTATCGAAGTCAGCGCGACCACCGCCTCGGCGCGAACCTCGGGCGAAAGGTCGGAGTAAAGGAAGGCGCGGGCGAGCGCGCTCACCGCTTCGGCGCGGCGTTCGACGGGCGCGCGCTGCATCCACGCAAGGAACCTGCGAACGAGCCCAGGCTCGCCCAGCGGCGCGACGGAGTTCGGATTCGCTACGGAGGCGAGGGCGTTCACGAGGGCTCCCGTTCGATCCCGGGCCCAAGCGGCGCCGAGAAAGGACTTGTCTGGCTACTTCGCGCGATTACGGTAAACGTCGGATTAAGATTCGAGCCCTCGGAGAGCAAAATGTCCCGTTCCGGCACGCCGCATCCTCGTGGCGGACTCTATTTCGAGGATTTTCGTGTCGGCGAGACGTTTCGTCACAAGCTCACGCGCACCGTCACGCAGATGGACAACATGCTGTTCTCGAACATGACGCTCAACCCGCAACCGCTGCATATCGACGCTCATTTCTGCGCGACCGAAACGCAGTGGGGACAGCCGCTCATGAATTCGTTGTTCACGCTCGGCCTTCTCGTGGGAATTTCCGTCAACGACCTCACGGTCGGAACGACCATCGCCAATCTCGGCATGAGCGACGTGCGTTTTCCCAATCCGCTGTTCGAGGGCGACACGGTCAACGCGACGACGGATGTCTTGAGCGTGCGCGAATCGAAGTCGAACTCGGGCGCCGGTCTCGTCGAGTTTCACCATCGCGCCTTCAAGCAGGACGGCAAACTCGTCGCCGAATGCCGTCGCACCGCGTTCATGCTGAAGCGGCCTTGCCCGGCGAGCATCGCGGTCTGACGCCATGCGCTCGCTACTGTTCGCGCCCGGCGACTCCGAGAGAAAGCTCGCCAAGGCGTTCGACAGCGGCGCCGACGCGCTGCTGCTCGATCTCGAAGACTCCGTGGCTCTGTCCGCCAAGGCCGCAGCGCGCAAAAACGTGCGCGCCTACATCGTCGAGGCCAAGACACGAACGCACAGGCCGCGTCTCTACGTGCGCGTCAATCCGCTCGACGGCGATCAGACCGAAGCGGATCTCGACGCCGTGATGCCGGCCGCGCCCGACGGAATCATGCTGCCCAAAAGCCGAAACGGCGCCGACGTGCAACGACTCGGCGCCATGCTGGCCGTGCG
>JBBIIT010000043.1:0-17061 GCA_037446355.1 Beijerinckiaceae bacterium
GTTGGTACGTCGTTGTCGCCCTTCAAGGGGTCCGCTTAGGTTCCGCGCCGAATGTTATCAGGAAGCGCCAGTAGAAATCGAATTTGCATTTCGTTATTATTTTCAATGCAATAAATGGCGCGCCCGAAGAGATTCGAACTCCTGACCCCCAGATTCGTAGTCTGGTGCTCTATCCAGCTGAGCTACGGGCGCGCATGGCCGGGAAACGGCGAGGCGCCGCTTTCGGGAACCGCCGTTTAGACGCTTTTTCTCGTAAGGGCAAGCCGAGCAGCGACAACGCCCCGAAGCTGGATTTGACGCGGGAAACCCCTATTAACTTGGGGCGAGCCGCGAGTCGGAGCGCATGAGCGAATTCACGTTCCTGGAATTTTTTTGCGGCGGCGGCATGGCCCGGGCCGGACTCGGTCCAGGCTGGCGCTGCCTTTTCGCCAACGACTTCGACGCCAAGAAAGGCGCCGCCTACGCGCGCAACTGGGGCGCGGAAGCGCTCAAGATCGGCGACGTCGGCGCGGTCGAGTCAACGGAGATTCCGGGCCGCGCCGATCTCGCCTGGGCTTCGTTCCCTTGCCAGGATCTTTCGCTCGCCGGACCGGGCGCCGGGCTCTCGGGCGAACGTTCAGGCGCGTTCTGGCCGTTCTGGCGGATGATGCGCAAATTGCGCCGCGAAAAGCGCGCGCCGAGGCTCGTCGTGCTCGAGAACGTGTGCGGCGCGCTGACTTCACACGGCGGCGCCGATTTTCGCGCGCTCGGCGCGGCCCTGGCGTCAGGCGGCTATCGATTCGGCGCGCTGACGATCGACGCGGCGGCGTTCGTGCCGCAATCGCGACCGCGGCTGTTCATAGTCGCTGTCGACGCTTCGCTGCACCCGCCCGCGCGAATCCTCGCCGAGGGCGCTTCGGACAACTGGCACAGCCCGGCGTTGCGCCTCGCCAAGGAGGGCCTCGACGAGGCGGCGCGGCAGGCATGGCTCTGGTTCCGCCTGCCCGAACCCGCGTTTCGCAACGCAAGCCTGGTCGATCTGATCGAGGCGGCGCCGCCCGACGCGCCCTGGAGCGGCGAGGCCGAAACCGCGCGTCTCATCGATCTGATGAGCCCATCGCACCGGCAAAAGATTTCCGCGGCGCGCGCGAGCGGGCGACGCCTCGTCGGCGCGCTTTACCGGCGCACGCGCTATGGGCGAGACGGCGAGCGGATTCAGCGCGCCGAGGTTCGCTTCGACGGCCTCGCGGGCTGTCTGCGCACGCCCGCGGGCGGATCGAGCCGGCAGTCGCTCGTCGTTGTCGAGGGCGACAGCGTGCGCAGCCGCCTGCTGTCGGCGCGCGAAGCGGCGCGCCTGATGGGCCTGCCGGACAGCTACGCCCTGCCCGCGCGCTACAATGACGCCTATCACCTCGTCGGCGACGGCGTTGTCGCGCCGGTCGTGCGGCACATCGCCGAGCATATCCTCGAACCGATCTTGCGGGCATGAGGGCGCCGACGCAGAAGCCCTCCCCCGAACGCTCCGCCGTCATGCGCGCGGTCAAGTCGTGCGACACCGGGCCGGAGATCGCGGTGCGGCGGATCTTGCGCCAAATCGCGCCGGGCTATCGCCTGCATCGCGCCGATCTGCCGGGGAAGCCGGACATCGCCTATATCGGGCGCAAAATCGCGATTTTCGTGCACGGCTGCTTCTGGCATGGCCACGATTGCCCGCGTGGGGCTCGGGTTCCCAAGGCCAACGCCGACTATTGGCGCGCCAAGATCGCGCGCAATCGCGCGCGCGACACAGCCCACTTGGTCGCCCTCGCGGCCCTCGGCTGGCGCGCGCTGGTCGTTTTCGAGTGCGAGTTGAAAGACCGCGAGGCGCTGCGCCGCAAGCTTGGCGCCGCCCTTGCTTTGCGTTGAGGCGTCTTGCGTCCCGCCTTATTGCGCTGCAATAAGACGAAAGTCGTATTCGCCCCTCTCGCCCCGACGGGCTGGAATCCAGTCTATGCCAATCAGCCTCGCCAAGGACCGCCCGGCCGACGCGCCTCGAGATGACGATGAAAAGGACGCGCCGCTGCGCGATGACATTCGCCTGCTGGGGCGCATCCTCGGAGACACCGTGCGCGAACAGGAAGGCGCGGAGGTTTTCGCAATCGTCGAGCGCATCCGACAGGCCTCGATCCGATTTCATCGCAATAATGAGGTCGGCGCGCGGCGCGAACTCGCGGCGACGCTCGACAGCCTCGACAACGACCAGACGCTGGCGATCGTGCGCGCCTACTCCTATTTCTCGCATCTTTCCAATATCGCCGAGGATCAGCACCACATCCGTCGCAATCGCGCGCATGTGATTGCGCGCTCGGCGCCGCGTCCGGGCTCGCTCGCCTATGCGTTCCAGCGCGCCAAGGAATCGGGAATTGACGCGCGGACCCTGCGCAACTTTTTCGACCGCGCGCTTGTGAGCCCGGTTTTGACCGCGCATCCGACGGAAGTGCGTCGCAAGAGCACATTGACGCGCGAACTCGAAATAGCCGCCTTGCTCGACCTGCGCGAGCGCCAGGCCGGCGATAGCGCCGAACTGGCGCGCAGCGAAGAGCAACTGCGTCGCGCCATCTTGCTGCTGTGGCGCACCAACATGTTGCGGCAGACGCGGCTGAAAGTCATCGACGAGGTCGCCAACGGTCTCTCTTATTACGACTATACGTTCTTTCGCGAGCTGCCGCGCATCTACTGCGCCATCGAGGACGAACTCGCGCGCCAGGCCCCAGGCGAGCCGAACGCGCCGATCGCCTCGTTTCTAGCCGTCGGCTCATGGATCGGCGGCGACCGCGACGGCAATCCCTACGTCACCTCCGAAGTGCTCGGTGAAGCGATGCGTCAGCAGAGCGCGCGCGCGTTGCAGCATTATCTCGAAGAACTGCACGAGCTGGGCGGCGAATTGTCGATCAGTTCCGGCCTGATGCGCGTCACGCCGGAACTCGCAGCGCTGGCCGATCGCTCGACTGACAAGAGCGCGGCGCGACACGACGAGCCTTATCGACGCGCGATCAGCGGCATGTACGCGCGCCTCGCGAAGAGCGCGACCGAACTCGATCACGTCTCGGCGCTTCGACACCCGCTCGACGACGCGCCGGCCTACGCGAGCGCCGCCGAATTCGGCGCCGATCTCGACACGATCCGTCGCTCGTTGGAGGCCAACGGCGGCGCCATCCTCGCGCGCGGACGCCTGCGCTCGCTGCGGCGCGCCGTCGACGTTTTCGGGTTTCATCTGGCCTCGCTGGACCTCAGGCAGAATTCCGACGTACACGAGCGCACCGTCGCCGAGCTCTTCGCCGCCGCCGTGCCGGGCGTCAAATATCTCGAACTCGACGAGGTCGAACGCATCGCGCTGCTGCGCCGCGAACTCGTATCGCCGCGCCCACTCGTCTCGCCCTTCTTCGCCTACAGCGAGGAAACCTCCGGCGAACTCGCGGTGTTCGCGGTAGCCGCCGCAATCCGAAAGAAGTATGGCCCGGGCGCAATTCGCACGAGTATCGTTTCGAAGACGCAGGGCGTCTCCGACATGCTCGAATTGGCGCTACTGCTCAAGGAGGCAGGCCTTGTCGGCGCGGACGGGCGCGCTGAACTCAATATGGTTCCGCTGTTCGAAACCATCGACGATTTGCGCGCCTGCGTCGGCGTGATGGATCGCCTGCTCGGCATGCCGGAATATCGGCGCCTAGTCGACGATCTGGGCGGTGAACAGGAGGTGATGCTCGGCTATTCCGACTCCAACAAGGACGGCGGTTTCGTCACCTCGGGCTGGGAACTCTACAAGGCCGAGATCGGCCTGATCGACGTGTTCAAGCGCCACGGCGTGCGCATTCGCCTGTTCCACGGCCGCGGCGGTTCGGTCGGGCGCGGCGGCGGCCCGAGCTACGATGCGATTCTCGCCCAACCCGGCGGCGCCGTGCAAGGACAAATCCGCATCACGGAACAAGGAGAAATCATCTCCAGCAAATATTCGAGCGGCGAAGTCGGCCGCCGCAATCTCGAGACGCTCGCCTCCGCGACGCTCGAGGCGACGCTGTTGCAAGAGCAGGTCGCCGCGCCCGATGCGAGCTATCTGAGCGCGATGGAAAAGCTGTCGGCGAGCGCCTACGAAGCCTATCGCGGCCTCGTCTACGAGACCGAGGGTTTCGAGAAATATTTCTGGTCTTCGACCGTCATCACGGAGATCGCGACTCTGAACATCGGCTCGCGACCGGCTTCGCGCAAGAAGACGACCGCGATCGCCGATCTGCGCGCAATTCCCTGGGTGTTTTCATGGGCGCAGTGCCGATTGATGTTGCCGGGCTGGTACGGCTTTGGCGCGGCGGTGAAGGAATTCATCGACTCCGACCCAAAGGGAGGCCTCGAGAACCTGCGCGCGATGCACAAGAACTGGCCGTTCTTCCGCACGTTGCTCTCCAACATGGACATGGTGCTTTCGAAGTCGAGCCTAGCCATCGCCTCGCGCTACGCGCAGTTGGAACCCGACGTGGCGCTGCGGGAGGCGATCTTCTCCCGCATTTCGCGCGAGTGGCGCGATTCGGTCGACGCGCTCAACGCGATCATGGGACAGAAATATCTGCTTCAGCAGAATCCGCTGTTGCTTCGTTCGATCCGCAACCGCTTTCCCTATCTCGACCCGCTCAACCACGTTCAGGTCGAGTTACTCAAGCTGCATCGCGCGCACGGGACGAGCGAGAAAGTGCTGACCGGCATTCAGCTGACCATCAACGGCATCTCGGCGGGCCTGCGCAACAGCGGCTAGCGAAGCTTCGCGCCGCCATGACAGCGGCGGCCGCGCCGGGTATATGTCGGGATCGATGCTGTTCCGCCTGCTCCATGGATTATGCCACGGCCCCGCTTGGCTCGCCTTCGGCGCGATGGGTCTGGCGACCGCCGGTTTCGCGCTGTGCTCTTACAACCTGTTCGAAATGTTCCGCGCCAATTTCCGCCTGATCGAGAGCTACGGCGCGATGGCGATCTTTGACGGCGGCCTGTTGCAGTTGATGCAACTTGTCGGTTGGGGTTATCTCGCGCTCGCGTTCTACGTCGTATTCAAGGGCTGTCTCGACGGGCTGACGCGCCGGATCGACCGCGCGCGAGATTAACGCCCGTCGAGCGCCATGTCGTCGCGATGGATCATTTCAGCGCGGCCCGGCGTGCCCAGGATATGCGCGATGTCGCGCGAGTTGCGGCCTCGGATGCGCTCGGCGTGCAACGCGTCGTAAGCGATGAGGCCGCGGCCGACTTCGGCGCCGCTCTCATCGCGGATCGCGACGCAATCGCCGCGCGCGAACCCCCCTTCGACGCGCACGACGCCGGCCGGCAGCAGGCTCTTGCCGCTCGCCAGCGCTTTGACGGCGCCCGCGTCGACGGTGATCGCGCCCTTAAGTTCGAGCGAGCCGCCGATCCAGACCTTTCGCGCCGCGAGAGGATTGGAGGGCGTCAGGAACCAACTGCACGGAGCGCCTTCGCCGATACGCTGGATGGGATGGGCGATGCGTCCGTCAGCAATCACCATATGCGTGCCCGCCGAGGTCGCGATGCGAGCCGCTTCGATCTTGGTGCGCATCCCGCCGCGCGAGAGTTCGGACGCCGCGCCGCCCGCCATCGCCTCGATCGCGGGCGTTATGCGCTCGATCACCGGTATTAGCTTGGCCTTCGGATCGTCCTTGGGCGGCGCGGTGTGGAGGCCGGCGATGTCGGAGAGCAGGACAAGCAAGTCCGCGCTCGCCATCGTCGCGACGCGCGCGGCCAGACGGTCGTTGTCGCCATAGCGGATTTCGCTGGTCGCGACCGTGTCGTTCTCATTGATGATCGGGATCGCACGCATCGCCGATAAGCGCCCGAGCGTTTCGCGCGCGTTGAGGTAGCGGCGTCGCTCCTCGGTGTCGTTGAGCGTCAGCAGCACCTGGCCCGCGACGATGTCATGCGCGTGCAGCGCCTGCGCCCAGGCGCGCGCCAATGCAATCTGGCCGATCGCCGCCGCCGCCTGGCTGTCCTCGAGCTTCAGCGCGCCTTTGGGCAGGCCCGCGACGGTGCGGCCGAGCGCGATCGCGCCCGACGAGACGACCAGCACATCGGCGCCGCGTTTATGCAGCGCCGCGATGTCCTCGACCAGCGCATCGAGCCATTCTTGCTTCAAGGCGCCGCGCGCGCGGTCGACCAGCAAGGACGAGCCGACCTTGACGACGACGCGGGAGAATTGGGCGAGCGCAGGAGGTTTTGACACGGCCAGACGGGGGTTGGAACGGAAATTCCGGCCTAGAGCAGGCCCGGCGTGAAAGCAAGCCGGCGGCCGTCAACGCGAGAGCCGCCGGCGCAGGCTCCGCCAACCCAGCCGCAGCAGCGACGCGCCCTTGAACAGCCTCACGCGGGCCTTGCTGAAGGCGATGGTCTCGCCGGCCTTGCGCGCGCGCAACTTGCGGCGGAAATATCGCTTCGACCAGCGCGGGAAATAGTGCTCGAACTCACGATTGATGAGCGCGACTTCGACTTTGCCGAGCCGGAACGCCTCGGCGACGGCGAATTGCTCGATGTCGTGCCGCTTCAAACCGCCCGCCCACAACCGCTCGATCAATATGACCGCATCCTCGATCAGCGGCAGATGTTCGAAGCGCGCCGCGACCAGACCCGAATTGAGCATCCGCGAGTTAGGGGCGTGCAGCGCGTAATGCCCGAGATGCGGCAGCTCGGTCTCGAACGGCCCGAAATCGGGATAGGCGTCGTCGCGCACGAAGTCGTTCATCGCCGCGCCTCTGGCCAGCGCCACCGCGACGCGCGCGTCGAAGCCGGGACGCACGAAACTGTCGGTGTCGAGGAGGACGCAGGCGCCGGCGAAATGCCGCAGGGCGCGCGCGAGGATGAGCGGTTTCAGCGTATGCCGATATTCGCGCGGCGTGGCCGCGAGTTCCTCGGAAACGTCGAGCGTCGCTACCCCGAGATCGCGGAATTCGGCGGGTTGGTCGGTGAAGATCGCGATGCGCGAAATGTCGCCGCCGATCTCCGGCAGCAGCGTTTCAATGCTGTAACGCAACTCCATCGGCGTTTGCGGCGAGCGGCCATAGCAGAGATATATATAGCGGTGATCGTAGGCCATGAGCCCCCGCGCTCAAATATCCCTGAGCAACGGCGCTCCGTCGCGCGCAATCACTTCACGCACTCTTGCGACCAGTTCCGCTTCGGGCGCCGCGATCTGCGCGCGCTGGCGCATTTCGAGATAGTCCGAGCGATCCTTGCTCGCCTTGGCAAGCTCGGCGCCGAGCGCGAGGTCGCGAATGACGACTTGCGCTCCGCCCGGCGCGTCGCGCTCGTTGGAGCCTTGGATGACGGCGCACAGCGAGCCGCGCTTGTCCGCGTATTTGAGTTGCGCGTTCATGCCGGAAGTTCCGAGGTAGAGTTCGGCCGCAACGCCAGCCGCGCGCAATGTCGCGACGAGGCGCTGGTAATCGGCCATTCGGTCGCGGTCGAGCACCAACACCACGACGGGGCCATGTTGCGCGGCGTCCGCGACGATGGGACTTTTGATCGCCCGCAGCGCGGCAAGCAGCCGCGAGACGCCGATCGAGAAACCAGTCGCCGGCACGGGTTCGGCGCGAAATCGAGCGACGAGGCCGTCGTAGCGTCCGCCGCCGCCGACCGAGCCGAAGCGCACCGGACGGCCCGCGTCATCCTTGACCTCGAACGTCAGCTCCGCCTCGAAGACCGGTCCGGTGTAATATTCGAGACCGCGCACGACCGAGGGGTCGATTAGAATGCGGTCTTCGGCGTATCCGGCCGCGCGCGCCAGTGCAGCGACTTCGCGAAGTTCCGTGACTCCGGCCTCGCCCTTCGCCGAGCCCCTTACCGCCGCGCCCAACGCTTCAAGGGTCGCGGCATTGTCGATCGCTCGCGCGAGCGTGTAGCCAATCACGCGCTCGATCTGGCCCGCCGCCAACTCCGCCCCTTTCGTAAAATCGCCGCTCTCGTCCTTGCGCCCCGCCCCGAGCAGCGCGCGCACGCCGTCCGGCCCCAGCCGGTCGAGCTTGTCGATGGCGCGCAGCACCGTCAGCCGTCGCCCAGCGTTCTCAGGCCCGCCGAGGCCGATCGCCTCCATCACGCCGTCGAGAACCTTGCGGCTATTGACCTTGATCACATATTCGCCGCGCTTGACGCCGAGCGCCTCCAGGCAGTCGGCCGCCATCATGCAGATCTCCGCATCGGCGGCGGGCGACGACGCCCCCACCGTGTCGGCGTCGAACTGCATGAACTGGCGAAAGCGGCCGGGGCCGGGCTTCTCGTTGCGAAACACCCAGCCGGCCCGATAGCTACGGTAAGGCTTGGGCAATTTCTCGTAATGCTCCGCGACATAGCGCGCGAGCGGCGCGGTCAGGTCGTAACGCAGCGACAGCCATTGTTCGTCGTCGTCCTGGAAAGAGAATACGCCCTCGTTCGGGCGGTCGAGATCGGGCAGGAACTTGCCGAGCGCCTGGGTGTATTCGATGAACGGCGTCTCCACCGCCTCGAAGCCATAGAGCGAATAGACCGAGCGGATTTTCGTCATCATCGCCTCGGCGGCGGCAAGGTCCTGCGCGTCGCGATCGACGAGGCCGCGCGGCAGCGAAGCGCGCACGAGAGACGGAGATTCGTTGGACATCGTATTTCCCGAAACAGGCGCGGTTCAGATGAAGCCGGCGCCGATATTGATGGTGAGCGCGAGGATGACGGTGTTGAAAATAAACGCGACGACGCCCTGCGCCAGGCAGGCGACTCGCATCGAGGTCGTGGTCGTATTGACGTCGGCGGTCGCGCAAGCGCAGCCGATCACGAAGCCCTGATACATAAACTCGCCCCAGCCGGGCGCCGTCTCCTGCGGGAACGTCAACCCGCCGCGCGGCGCCGCGCCCTCGCCGTCGGCGTAATATTCGGCCGCGTAATGCAGCGCGAACATCACATGGATGAAGGCCCAGGCGCTGAGCACCGTCGCGGCCACGAGCGCGATGTGTTCGCCCTTGCGCAAGCCTGTCATGTCCTTGACCGGCCCCAGTTCCCAAACGATAGCCGCCAACGCGGCGCTGGCGGCGACGACCGCGATCACGAGCAGCGCCCAGGCGCTTTCGTCCTCGTCCGCCGCGTGCGCGCGCAACGATGAACGCGGCGCGCGAACCATCATCGCAAAAATCATCCCCAGAAAAAGCCACGCCCCGACGTTCCAGGCGATCAACGCGCGCGTCGCTTCGCGAAAATTGGCCGGCGCGGCGAAATAGACCGCGAGCGCGAGCGCCGCGCAAATAAGGAGACGCGGGCGGCGCTTTAGGGCAAAAAATACGCGCCCCGCCTGCGTATGCGCGGGCGGCGGGACGGCGGGATCGGCGGCGGCCATCGCGAGGAGCCTCGGTGAAAAGCGCGCCTGCCTTGCCCGACCGGGTCGCGAGGGTCAAGCGCGCCGCTTTGCGAGGCCGCATTGACTCGGCGCGCGAATTTCGTGACCCCTATCCCGATCGCGGCGAGGAAGTCGCGCCCGGGAGCCCCAATTGGCCAAGGACGACGAATCGGAGTTGCGCGCGCGCCTCGAAAAGTTGTCGGGCGCCTTGAAGGCGCAACGTCCGGCGCCTACGCCCGCAGTGCGGCCGAATGCCGCGAACTCCTCGGATTCCTTCGGTTCGGCGATGTCGCTCGGGCTTCGCGCCGGCAGCGAGTTCGTGGCCGCGGTGATCGTGGGCGCGGGCGTCGGCTGGGGCCTGGACTGGCTTTTGCGCACGAAGCCGGCCTTCACCATTATATTCTTCCTGTTGGGGGTCACGGCGGGGATTTGGAACGTAATTCGGGCCACGTCGTCCAAAGGCGCGCCGCCGGATCGCAATTCGCGCTTGTCGGCGGGCGAAGTCGGCGATAAAGACGTGCCGCGCGGGGCCCCGTCCGGGGGCGACGAGGACGAGGGCTAGAAAAAGTGGCGACGGAAGCTGGGCCGGCGATCAATCCGATCGAACAATTCTCTTTGTCGCCCGTATTGCCGATTTCCATCGGCGGCCACGACCTTTCCCTGACCAATTCATCTGTTTACATGATTCTGGCGGTGCTGATCGCCTGCGCATTGATGGCGGTCGGCGCCGGAGGCGGCGCGGGCGTGCCCGGCCGGGTGCAGGCGCTGGCGGAAATGGCCTACGAATTCGTCGCCGGCATGGTGAAATCGGCGGCCGGCGAGGCGGGTATGCGCTTCTTCCCGCTCGTTTTCAGCCTGTTCATGTTCATCCTGATCTGCAACTTGGTCGGCCTGATCCCGTTTTCGTTCACCGTCACCAGCCATATCATCGTCACGGTATCCCTGGCGCTGTTGGTGTTCTTCACCGTCATCGTCGTCGGCGTGATGGAGAACGGGCTGCACTTCTTCAAGCTATTCGTGCCCTCCGGCGTGCCGATCTACATTCTGCCGCTGGTCGTGGCGATCGAGATCATCTCTTTCATTTCCCGCCCGCTCAGCCATTCTGTGCGTCTGTTCGCCAATATGCTCGCCGGTCACATCACACTCAACGTGTTCGGCGGCTTTGTGGTGATGCTGTTGAGCGCGGCCGGGGCCGTGAAGGCGCTCGCGGTGCTGCCGTTCGCGATGACGATCGGCCTCGACGCCCTCGAATTGCTCGTCGCCTTCTTGCAGGCCTACGTGTTCACCATGCTGACCTGCATGTATCTCAACGACGCGCTTCATCCCGGCCATTGATCGGCCGTTCCCACCGCAACCCAAAAGCATAAACTCAGGAGTTATCCATGGAAGCCCACGAAATCGCCGTCGCCGCGAAGTACATCGGCGCCGGTCTGGCCGCGATCGGCACCGGCGCCGCCGGCATCGGCGTTGGCACGCTGTTCGGCCAGTTCCTGAACGGCGCGCTGCGCAATCCGTCGGCGGTCGAGGGCCAGTTCGGCCGCTTGATTTTCGGCTTCGCGGTGACGGAAGCTCTCGGCATTTTCGCGCTGTTGATCGCGTTCCTGCTGCTGTTCGCCGTCTAATCGGCTTTAGCTCTCGCATGGTAGGGACGGCCGCCTGGCGCGCCGTCCGCCGGGCGACGCGTTCGAACCCAAGAGGCATTTGACCCGCGATGGCCAATCCAGCAACTCCTCCCGCCACCACGGCCGAAGTCGGCCACGAGGCCGGCGGCCACGCGAGCTTCCCCCCGTTCGAGACCAGCACGTTCCCCTCCCAATTGTTTTGGCTCGCTATCACTTTCGGCGCGCTCTACTACTTCATGTCGAAACGGTTCCTGCCCCGAGTCGGCGCGGTGATCGACGCGCGCCGCGACCGCATCGCCAAGGATCTGGACGAGGCGACCGCCTTGCAACAAAAGGCAGACGCCGCCGCAGCGGCGCATGAGAAGGCGCTCGCCGACGCGCGCGCCAACGCGCAGAACCTCGCTCAGGCTTCGCGCGACCAGCTCGCGGCCCAATCCGACGCCAAACGCAAGGCGATCGAGACGGAACTGAACGCCAAGCTCGCGCAGGCGGAAACCCAGATCGCCGCGACCCGTGCGCAGGCGATGTCGAACGTCGCCGCCATCGCGAAGGATGCGACCGGCGCGATTGTCGAGCGCCTGCTCGGCCGCTCCGTCGACGCCGGCGTCGTCGCCAGCGCGGTCGATTCGGTCAAAGCGAACTGAGCGGAGCAAAGCCATGGAATTCGGCGCCGAATTTTACGTCCTGGCGGGCTTCATCGTCTTTCTTTGCCTGCTCGGTTATCTGGGCGTTCACCGCACGCTGCTGAGCGGCCTCGACGCGCGCGGCAAAGCGATCGCCGAAGAACTGGCGCAGGCCGCCAAGCTGCGCAAGGAAGCGGTCGATCTCCTCGCGAGCTTCGAGAAGAAGACCGCCGAAGCGCAAGCCCAAGCCGCCGCTATCGTCGCGGACGCGCGCGCCCAGGCCGAGCAGATGGCCAAGGACGCCGCCGAGCGCATGAACGAGTTCGTCGCTCGCCGAACCCAGCAGGCCGAATCGAAGATCGCTTTCGCCGAAGCGCAAGCCGCCGCCGACGTGCGCGCGGCCGCCGCCGATCACGCCGCGAAAGCCGCCGAGATCGTATTGCGCGGCGAAACGCAGGGCTCAGCCGGCGCCGATCTCGTTTCACGCGAGATTTCCTCGCTGAAGACCCGCCTCAACTAAGCGTGGTGGCGGGCGGGCGCGGCCCAGCGCCTCTTGACCGACGCCAGGGCGCGCATCAAGGTGGCCTCGGTTGGAAAGGGCTCCGCATGAATCGGCTTCTGCTTTTGCTGGCGACTCTGCTTTCCCTAGCGGTCAGCGCGCACGCCGAAGGCGTCGTCGTCCCGGCCGAGCAGCGGCACGCCCCCTACTCCGGCATTATTCCGACTTGCGATGATTCGGGCGTGCTCGGCACGGTCAGCAGCCGCTTCGCGCAAAAGGAATCGACCTACTGGAATTCCTCGCTCGGTATTTCCGGCTACGATCGCGTCCAGGAAATTGGCTTCCGGGCTGACGGCGTCGCCTATATCCCGCGCCGTTATTGTGTTGCGCGCGCGACGATGAGCGATGGCGCGGAGCGCACGGTCATTTATCAGGTTCAGGAAAAGCTCGGCATGATCGGTTGGGGCTATGGCGTCGAATGGTGCGTCGTCGGCCTCGACCGCAACATCGCCTACGCGCCCGCCTGCTCCGTGTTGCGCCCCATCGCCGAACGTTACCTTGGCGAGACGGCCTTACGCGTTCGCTATTGAACTCGTCGCGCGACCCGAGGGTCCTCTTCATGCGATTTGGCCGCCTGTCCGCCGCGCTCGTCGGCGCGGCGATGCTATCTTTGTCGGCCTTCGCCTCCCGGGCCGACAGCGGTACGCCCGCGAATCTTATTTCGACCGGCGACTTCGACTTTTACGTGCTGACGCTTTCCTGGTCGCCGGGCTTCTGCGACAGCGGCGGCGCACGCAAATCCAGCGATCAATGCGCGCCCGGCGCCGGTGAGGGCTTTGTCGTACATGGACTGTGGCCCGACAACGCCAGTCGCGACGATCCGCAGGATTGCGGCTCGGCCGGCTATGTCTCCGGCGAGGCGCTCGCCCAAACACGCGGCGTTTATCCGAACGAGGGCCTCGCGCGCTACGAATACGCGAAGCACGGAACTTGCTCGGGGTTGAGCCCGGAAAACTACTTCGCGGCGGTGAAATTCATCCGCGACCAGTTCGCGATCCCCGACATGCTGAGGGCGCCGCACGAGGCGATCCGCGCCTCCCCCGCCGAAATTGAGAACGCCTTCATCGCCGCCAACGCCAATCTTACGCCCGCCAACATGGCGGTGACGTGCGGGCGCGGCGAACTCATCGACGTCAGGTTCTGCGTCTCGAAGCGGCTCAACGCCTTCGTGAACTGTACGAAGGTCTCCGGCCACAGCTGTCATTCGCAATCGATCACAGTCGCCCCGCTCCGGTGAGGCCCGCCCGAAACCCACGACGATGAACTATCGGCACGGATTCCATGCCGGCAATTTCGCCGATGTGTTCAAGCACGTATTCCTCGCGCGCGCGCTCGTATTGCTGATGCGCAAGGAAACGCCGCTGCGCTTCATCGACACGCACGCCGGCGCTGGCCGCTACGACCTCAGCAGCGAGGCGGCGCGCCGCTCGCCCGAATGGCGCGACGGAATCGCGCGATTGCTGAAGGCCAAGCCGCCGGCCGAGATCGTCGCGCTGTTGCAACCCTACATCGATGCGGTCGGCCCGTTCGACGCCGAGCAAGGCCGCCCGCTCTCCTATCCTGGCTCGCCGGCGATCGCGCAGTCGCTTTTGCGCGCTCAGGACCGCGTCGCCCTGTGCGAGGCGCAACCGGAGGAATGCGAACGGCTCGCCGCGGCGCTCGGGCGCGACAAGCGAGTGCGCATCGCCGGAACGGATGGTTACGTCGCACTCAACGCCTATGTTCCGCCAGCGGAGCGGCGCGGGCTCGCGCTCGTCGATCCTCCCTACGAATCGCTCGACGAGGCCGATCGGGTCGTGGCGACGCTCGCCAAGGCGCTGCGCAAATGGCCGCGCGGCGTTTATATGCTCTGGCGGCCGATCAAAGCGCCTGGCGAGGACGCTTCGTTTCTCGCGCGAATGGCCGCACTTGGCGCGCCGAACATACTGCGGCTGGAGATCGATGTCGGCGAGATCCCGCCCGGCGCGCATTCGCCGAACCCATTGCGCCGCACCGGCCTTCTGTTCGTCAACCCTCCGTTCGGCCTCTTCGACGAGGCTAGGCTCCTCATGCCGTTCCTGACCAAGCTGCTAACGCGCGCCGGCAAAGGCGAATTCGTGGGGGAATGGCTGACGGCGCCCGTCTGACGAATTTCGCTTGTTTCGCGGCGGGTCGATAGTTTATATATAAACTTACTCTGGGATGGGGCGCCGTTCATGTCATTGCCTAAGACTTTGTCGGGGAAACTGCGCCTGCCCGTCATAGGCGCGCCGCTGTTCATCATTTCCCACCCGGCGTTGGTGATCGCGCAATGCAAGGCCGGGGTCGTCGGGTCGTTTCCGGCGCTGAACGCACGTCCGATCAGCCAGCTCGACGAATGGCTGCACGAGATCACTGAGACGCTCGCCGCGCATGATCGCGCGCACCCGGAAAGCCCCGCGGCGCCGTTCGCGGTCAACCAGATCGTCCACAAGTCCAACGTGCGGCTCGAAGAGGATCTCGAGCTTACGGTCAAATGGAAGGCGCCGATCGTCATCACCTCGCTGGGCGCACGCGAGGACGTCAACGTCGCCGTGCATTCGTATGGCGGCGTGACGATGCACGACATCATTAACGATCGGTTCGCACACAAGGCCGTCGAGAAGGGCGCCGACGGATTGATCGCGGTCGCGGCCGGCGCCGGCGGCCACGCCGGCTCGATCTCGCCTTTCGCGCTGGTCCAGGAAATCCGCGAATGGTTCGACGGGCCGCTCGCGCTTTCCGGCGCCATCGCCAACGGCGGCGCGATTCTCGCCGCGCAGGCGATGGGCGCGGACCTCGCCTATATCGGCTCGACCTTCATCGCCACCGAGGAGGCGCGCGCGGTTGACGCCTATAAGCAGGCGATCGTCGCGGGACGCGCGGCCGATATCGTCGGCTCCAGCCTTTTCACTGGCATCTTCGGCAATTATCTCAGGCCATCGGTCGTCGCCGCCGGCATGGACCCCGACAATCTGCCTCATGGAGACGCCAAGTCGATGAACTTCGAATCGGCGGCGGGCTCCAAGGCCAAGGCCTGGAAAGACATCTGGGGCTCGGGCCAGGGCATCGGCGCGGTGAAGGCGGTGACGCCGGTCGCTGAAACGGTCGCGCGCCTCAAACGCGAATACGACGCCGCCAAAGCCCGAATTTGCTGAGGTTTTGGCGAATCGGGGAACGCCGCGTGAGTCAAGCGCGCCGCGGCGAATAAATTTTGCGCCTTGGGATAGCGGGGACAAGCGGCGCGAACTTGCGAGGGGCCTCGCACGCGTTAACGATTCGTGAAACAAGCCTTCATCCGGCCGAACCCAAGCGCTAATCTGGCGGGGTTCGATTCGGTCCGTCGCGTGCGCGTATCCCCCTCAAAAATGAAATAGTCAGAGCATGGCGACCGTAGAACCTTTTCCCGCTCGCATCGGCGCGCCGGCGCCCTCGCAGGAACCGGCCTACCGCACCCCGCCCGCCAACGTCGAGGCCGAACAGGCGCTGCTCGGCGCGATCCTCGTCAACAACGACGCCTATGACCGCGTCTCCGATTTTCTGAATGCGGAGCAATTCGTCGAGGAAATCCACCGCCGCATATACGAAATTGCGGGCTCGCTGATTCGCGCCGGCAAACTCGCTTCGCCGATCACGTTGAAGACGTTTCTGGGCGAGCACGATCTCGGCGGCGTCTCGGTGCCGCAATATCTTGCGCGCCTGGCCGCCGAGGCGACGACCATCATCAACGCCAACGATTACGGCCGCACGATCCACGACTTGTTCGTGCGCCGCCAACTCATCCAGATCGGCGAGGATGTCGTCAACGTCGCCTTCGACGCGCCGGTCGACGCCAGCCCGCGCGACCAGATCGAGGAAGCTGAGAAGCGCCTCTATCAGATCGCCGAGGGCGGACAGTATGGCGGCGGCTTCCAGAAATTCTCCGATGCGCTGAAAATCGCCGTCGATATGGCCGCCCGAGCCTATGAGCGCGACGGCCACCTCAGCGGCGTCGCCACCGGCCTCGACGATCTCGATCACAAGATGGGCGGCTTGCAATCGTCCGATCTCATCATCGTCGCCGGCCGTCCCGGCATGGGCAAGACCGCGCTCGCCACCAACATCGCTTTCAATATCGCCAAGGCCTATCAGGGCCAGGTCAAGCCCGACGGCTCGACGCAGACGATCAATGGCGGAATTGTCGGCTTCTTCAGCCTGGAAATGTCGTCCGAACAATTGGCGACCCGCATCATCGCCGAGCAATCGGGCGTCGCTTCCTACAAGATCCGCCGTGGCGACATTTCGGAGCAGGAGTTTCATCTGGTCACGCAGGCCATGCTCGACATGCAGCAGATCCCTTTCTACATCGATCAGACCGGCGGCATTTCCATCGCCCAGCTCACCGCGCGCGCGCGCCGATTGAAGCGCCAGCGCGGTCTCGACGTGCTCGTCGTGGACTATCTGCAATTGCTGGCGGGCTCGAAGTCCAAATCCGAAAACCGCGTGCAGGAATTGACCGAGATCACAACCGGCCTCAAGGCGCTGGCGAAAGAATTGAGCGTGCCGATCATCGCGCTCTCGCAGCTTTCGCGTCAGGTCGAGCAGCGCGACGACAAGCGCCCGCAACTCTCCGACCTGCGCGAATCCGGCTCGATCGAGCAGGATGCCGACGTCGTGATCTTCGTCTATCGCGAGGAATATTATCTCAAGAACAAAGAGCCGCGCCCCGGCACCGACGAGCACGTCGCCTGGATGGCCGACATGGAGCGGGCGCATGGGCGCGCCGAGGTCATCATCGGCAAGCAGCGCCACGGACCGACCGGCACGGTCGAGTTGCAATTCGAAGCGGAGCTGACGCGTTTCGGCAATCTCGCGCGCTCGGAAGCGATGCCGGAAATTCGCTAGAGCTAACTTACATCTGGTTCA
>JBBIIT010000043.1:17161-26754 GCA_037446355.1 Beijerinckiaceae bacterium
AACCTCGATGAAAATTGTTCTAGCGGCGCGCTACAGCGCGCGAACCTTCACCTTCGCGGCTTTCGCAACGTTGAGGCGATTGGCGAGCGGCAGCCCGAAGGCTTCCGCTTCAATCTCGAACATGTCGCCTTTCTCGGTCTTGAATCCGTCGCTGAACGAAAGCGTCGCCGTGCCGAAATAATGCACATGCACGTCGCCCGGCCGGCGGAAGAGATCGTATTTGAAATGGTGCGCCTCGAGATTGGCGATACTGTGCGACATGTTCTGCTCGCCCGACAGGAACGGCTTTTGCCAAACGATCTCCTTGCCGCGGCGGATGCGCGAGACGCCCTGCACGTCGAACGGCAGATCGCCGACCAGCAGTTCCGGCCCAAAGCTCGATACGCGCAACTTGGAGTGGGCGAGATAAAGGTAGTTCTGCCGCTCGGTGACGTGGTCGGAAAACTCGTTGCCGAGCGCGAAGCCGACGCGCACCGGCTGCCCCTCGGGGTCGATCACGTAAATGCCGACGATCTCCGGCTCCTCGCCGCCGTCAAGCGCGAAGCTCGGACTGACGAGATCGCCCCCCGGTGAAACCAGCGTTGACCCGTCGCCCTTGTAGAACCACTCGGGCTGCACACCCGCCGCGCCCTTCCCCGGCTTGCCGCTTTCCAGGCCCATCTTGAACATCTTCATGGAGTCGGTGAGCGTCGCGGGATCAGCGAAGTTCTTGTGCATCTTGTCGCGTCCTTCGGCGGAGCCAAGATGGGTCAGGCCGGTGCCGGTGACATGAACATGCGCGGGGTCTTTGTGGTCGATGGGAACCAGCACACGCTTCTGCTTCAGTGCGGCGGCCAGATCGACCGGCTTGCCGACGCCGCGATCGGCGATCAGCTTGCGCAGGGGCGCGCCCGCCGCGACCGCCTGGGTCGCGAGTTCGAGCGTCGTGCGCGCCCCCTTAACCAAGCGGCTCTCGCCGCGCGCGGTGACGACCAGCGCGCGCTTTCCATTTTCATCGACGATTTGAGCCAGACGCATAATGCACTCCATATTTCACGCGGCGCGGCGCCGCTCGATCAATTCGTAAATTCGCCGATCCTTGAAATTGTCGACCGCCAGCGAGACGCCGACATCGAGCAATCGGTCGGCGTCGAGCGAGGTCGTCAGGCCGACGACGGCGAGCCCGGCCGCCACCGCCGCGCGCGCGCCGGAAAGCGAATCCTCGAACGCGACCGAATTTTCCGCGCGCGCTCCGGTCAGCTCCAGCCCGGTTAGATAGGGCAGCGGATCGGGTTTGGCGCGCGGCAGTTCGCCGCCGATGACGACGATCGGCAACCGCGCCGCGAGGCCGAGCGCGCCGAGCACGACCTCGGCGTTCTCGCGCGGCGCGTTGGTGACGACCGCGCGCGCCAGGGCGTGCGCGTCGGCGTAGTCAAGCAGTTCGACGATGCCGGCGATCGGCGCGATATCGCTCAGGATGCTGCGATAGACGGCCTCTTTGGCGTCAAGGATCTCGGCGCGATGCTCCGGCGGCAGATGCGGCAAATACTTGCCGCCGATCATTTCATTCGAGGCGCCCAGGATGCGCGAATTATACTCGGCGCGATCGAGCGTGACTCCATGTGGCGCGAACACACGTTGAAACGCGATCAGATGTTCGGCGTCGCTATCGACAAGCGTGCCGTCGAGATCGAACAGCAGTGCGGACTTCATCGCGCAGCCTACATCGTCGCGCCGATTTGCCACGGCGCGAATTCCGCGTCGCCGTAACCGAGCGCTTCAGATTTGCTGTGTTCGCCCGAAGCGAGGCGCAGCACGCGCTCGAAGATCTCGCGGCCCTTGTCCTCCAGCGAAACGCCGTCGAGCACGTCGCCGCAATTTATGTCCATGTCCTCAATCATGCGTCGATAGGTTTCGTTGTTGGTCGCCAACTTGATTGACGGCGTCGGTTTGCAACCGTAGGCTGACCCGCGTCCCGTGGTGAAGGCGAGCACGTTCGCGCCGCCTGCCACCTGTCCGGTCGCTGAAACCGGATCGTAGCCGGGCGTATCCATATAGACGAAACCTTTGGCGGTCACAGGTTCGGCGTAGCGATAGACGCCATTGAGAACCGTCGTGCCGCCCTTGGCCGCCGCGCCAAGGGATTTCTCAAGGATCGTCGTCAGGCCGCCGGCCTTGTTGCCCGGCGAGGGATTGTTGTTCATCTCACCGCCGTTGCGCGCACAATAGTCCTCCCACCAGCGGATGCGCTCGATGAGCTTCTCGCCGACCTCGCGCGTCGCGGCGCGGCGCGTCAGCAGATGCTCGGCCCCATAAATCTCCGGCGTTTCCGACAAGATCGCCGTGCCGCCGTGGCGCACGAGCATGTCGACCGCGACGCCGAGCGCGGGATTGGCGGTGATGCCGGAATAGCCGTCCGAGCCGCCGCATTGCAGCGCCAGCATCAGTTCGCTCGCCGGACGCGTTTCGCGCCGCGCGGCGTTGAGGATCGGCAGCATAGCCTTGACCCGCTCCACGCCAGCCTCAACCGTCTTGCGCGTGCCGCCGGTCGCCTGGATGGTCATGGAATGGAAGAGATCGTTCTCGACGATGCCGTATTCCTCTTTCATGCGGCCGATCTGAAACACTTCGCAGCCTAGGCCGATCATGATCACGCCGCCCATGTTGGGATTGGCGGCGTAGCCCCATTGCGTGCGCTTCAACGCGTCAAAACCGTCGCCCTTCGCGGCCATGCCACAGCCGGTGCCATGCACGAGGGGAATGATGCCGTCGACATGCAGGTAATCGTCCAGCACGCCGGAGCGCTCGACCTCGCGCGCGATGAGGCGCGCCACCGTCGCCGAGCAGTTCACCGAAGTCAGGATACCCAGATAGTTGCGCGCGCCGGTCTTGCCGCTGGCGCGGCGATAGCCCTCGAAGGTCGCCTGAGCTTCGACGGGCAGGATCGTCTCGGCGCGCGCATCTTCGCAGAAATGGTAATCGCGAGCGAAATCGTGGACGACGCAATTGTGCTCGTGCACCCACTCGCCCGGCGCGATTGGCTTCGCCGCGAAGCCGATGATCTGCCCGAACTTGCGCACAGGGGCGCCGCTCTCGATGGCGAGAGTGGCCATCTTGTGGCCGCGCGGGACGCGCTCGCTGGCGACCGGCGCGCCCGCCGGCGCTTCGCCCTGCCGGATTTCGTCGACCGCGATGATGACATTGTCGTCGGCGTTGAGGCGCAGCGCGCGCGCAGTTTTCATGGCGCATATCCCGTTACAAGCGAAACCGGCGAATTCAGGCGGAGAACATCTCCGGCTTTTCGCGGGAAAAATTATCGAACAGTGACGTCACGGCGGTCATGTGGGCCTCCATCGCGGCGCGGGCGCGGGTCGGATCGGCGTCCTCGATGGCGTCAAACACCGCTTGATGTTCGGCGATAGTGAGCGGCATTCGTCCCGGCGGGGTTATCAGCAAACGTCGCACCCGCTCCAGATGTTCGCGTTGCGTGTCGAGAATCTCGCCGCTGCGCCGGAGGCCGAGGTGCAGCGTGAGCAGCTCGTGAAAGGCGACATCGAGATTGTAAAAGCGCGAGCGATCGCTCGCCTCGGCGGCCTTGCGCGCGGCGCGCAGATTTGCGCGTAACGCCTCCTTGCCGTCGGCTTCGAGGCGAAGGGCGGCCTCCGCCGCGATCTGGCCTTCCAGAGCCCCGCGAATGAACAATCGCTCGCGCACGTCGTCGCTCGAGATTAACGCGACGAACGATCCGTGCTGGGGTTCGACCGTGACCAGGCGCTCGAACGCGAGCCGGCTGATGGCCGCCGCGACCGGGAAGCGCGAAACGCCCAGTCGCTCGCAAATTGCGAGCCTGTCGATGAATTCGCCGGGCTCCAGCGAACCGGAGAGGATGGCCTCCTTCACCGCGTCGTAAACCTGTTCGGCCTTGCTGTTGGCGCGTTCGCCCATGTCCTGACTAAGCTCGATTTCCCGGCGTGGAGGCGTCGCCGCGCTTCCCAACTGGCATGTTAGACGCTAGAGAGGCCGCGCGTCGCCGTCAATCGAAACCAGCGGGCGCGCGCGGCCATAGCGGAGGTCTGTATGCTGTCCCTTAGGCTGAAGGAAGCCTCGATTTTGCCTGTCGATGGTTATGCGGGCGTGCTGGCGGGGCGGATTTGGCGGCCGGACGTCGAGGGGCCGGCGGTCGTCGCGCTACGCGCTGACGGCGTATTCGACGTCAGCACGACTTTCGCCACCGTGCGCGACCTCTGCGAGGCCACTCGACCGGCCGAGGCGTTGCGCGAGGCGTCCGGGACGCGGATCGGCGATTTGGCCGGGCTTCTGGCCAATACGCCGAGCGAGGCGCGCAATCCCGCGCATCCTTGGCTGCTGGCGCCAATCGACCTTCAGGCGGTCAAGGCGGCGGGCGTCACATTCGCCGCCTCGATGCTCGAGCGTGTGATCGAGGAGCGCGCGCGCGGCGACCGCTCCGCCGCCGAGCGCATCCGCGAGAATCTCGGCAAAGCCATCGGCGCCGACCTCGCCACGCTGAAGCCGGGTTCCGCCGCCGCCCAGAAGCTCAAAGAAACGCTGATCGCCGACGGCGCCTGGTCGCAATATCTCGAAGTCGGCATCGGCCCGGACGCGGAGATCTTCACCAAGGCGCAGCCGATGTCGGCGGTCGGCCCCGGCGCCGACGCCGGCTTCCACTCGGCGTCCGCGTGGAACAATCCCGAACCGGAGGTCGTGCTCATCATCGCCTCCAACGGGCGGATCGTCGGCGCGAGCCTGGGCAACGACGTCAACCTGCGCGATTTCGAGGGGCGCAGCGCGCTCCTGCTCGGAAAGGCCAAGGACCAGAATGCGAGCGCGGCCATCGGCCCGTTCGTGCGCCTGTTCGACGCGACATTCGGTCTCGATGACGTCAGGAGCATGCACATCTCGTTGGAGATCGAAGGCGAGGACGGCTTTCGCCTCGAAGGCGGCTCGTCGATGCAGCGGATCAGCCGCGATCCGGCCGATCTGGCCGCGCAATTGGTCGGCCCCAATCACGACTATCCCGACGGCGCCGCGCTCTATCTAGGTACGATGTTCGCGCCGGTCACCGACCGCGACGCGCCGGGCAAGGGCTTCACCCACAGGCCCGGCGATCTGGTCGCAGTCAGCGCCGACAAGCTCGGACGGCTCGTCAACCGGATGAGATACGCGCATGAATGCCCGCGCTGGACGTTCGGCGCTGGCGCCTTGATGCGCAATCTGGCGCGCCGGGGCTTGATTTGAACCGGCGGGCCTTTAAGCATCGCGGTGATTTTCCAACGCAGGGAAGGAACGCCGAATGATCCTGATTTCGGGCGAGGCGCTGATCGACCTCATTCCGGACCCGGACAAGGATTTCCGCTACGACGCGGTGCTTGGCGGTTCGCCTTTCAACGTCGCGATTGGCCTTGGCCGACTGGGCGCGTCAGTCGCGTTCGTCTCGCGTATTTCCAACGACGCCAACGGCGAATTGCTCGCGGCGGCGCTCGTCGGCTCGAACGTCAAGCTCGATTTCGTCGCGCGCGACGCCAAACTCTCGCCGCTCGCCTTCGTTATGCGCGGCACGGCCCAAACCGGCTCTCGCTATTCGTTCTATCTCGACGCCACTGCCTATGACGGCCCGTGGCCGTTCCCTAAGACCTGGCCGAACGAGGCGCGCCATCTGCACGTTGGCTCGTTCGCGGCGGTCGAACGCCATGGCGAACTTGTCGTCGAAGCGCTCGCGAGGGCGCGCATGGCGGCGACGACGAGTTTCGATCCGAACATCCGCCCGCTCGTCACGCCGGATCGCGACAAGGTGCGCGCTTTCGTCGAGCGCGAGCTCGCGCTGACGCATATTGTCAAGGCGAGCGAAGAGGATTTGGAATGGCTCTATCCGGGTAGGTCGGTCGAGGCCTCGCTCGCCGACTGGGCCGGGCGCGGGCCGCTGTTCTGCGTCGCGACCCTTGGCGGCAAGGGCGCGATCGCGTGGCTCGGCGCGCATCGCCTCGATGTCGCCGCGCCCAAGGTCGATGTCGTTGACACCGTCGGCGCCGGCGACAGTTTCATGTCGGCGCTGCTGTCTGCGATGGATCGAGATGGCGCGCTCGGCGCCGAGCCGGCCGCGCCGAGCGCCGAACGCCTCCAAGGCTGGCTGAATTTCGCCGCCAAGGCGTCGGCGATCACCTGCACCCGCAAAGGCTCCAATCCGCCCACTTTAGCGGAAGTCGCGGCGGGGGGCTGAACGCCGAGGCCCGCGTCTTAATCCAAGGGCCAATATCGCGCGTGTTGCGGCGCAGCGCGGCGCCGGTTAGAAAGTCCAAAGGGATTTTCCGGGACTCAATTCCATGGCCACGACCGAGACCGCGCCCAAGCCGTTGCGCGCCCGCCCGCTGTCGCCTCATCTCGACGTCTATCGCTTCACCCTGACGATGGCGATGTCGATCGCCCATCGCATCACCGGCGTCGGCCTTTATGTCGGCGTGCTGTTGCTCGCCTGGTTCCTGATCGCCGCCGCGAGCGACGCCACCGCGTTCGCCGTGTTCTCCAGCTTCATTCAGTCGTTCATCGGTCGCCTGTTCCTGTTCGGCTTCACCTGGGCGTTGTTTCATCACATGCTCGGCGGCATCAGGCATTTCATAACCGACACCGGCGCCGGCCTCGATGATCCCTTGCGTGAGCAACTTGCGCAGGCCACGCTCGCCGGCGGTTTCGTGCTGACATTGGCCGTCTGGGCCGTCGGTTACGCCGTCCGCTGAGAGGGAGCGCGCCATGACAGCTACGAACAAGTCCTACCGCACCGCGCTTGGCCGCGTACGCTTCCTCGGCGCCGCGCGCCTGGGCGCGGAAGAGGCTTGGCGCCAACGCCTGACCGCGATCGCGCTCGTGCCGCTGACGTTCGGCTTCGTCTGGCTGGTGCTGTCGCTATTGCATCGCGACTACAACGGCGTGCGCAAGCTCATGGGCGAGCCGGCCCCGGCGATCATGATGCTGCTGTTCGTGCTCGCGGGCGTCTATCACATGCAGATCGGGATGCGCTCGGTGATCCTCGATTACGTTCACGGTCACGCGCGCGAATGGGCGTTGATCGCCAACGCTTTGATCTGCGCCGCACTCGCGCTGGCTTGCGCCTACGCCGTGCTGCGTATCGGCTTCGTTTGAGATTTTGAAGGTTTGATCATGGCGACCAACGGCTCCAGCGGCGCGAGCGCGCCGGCTATCGGCAATTCGGCCTATCCGATCACGGACCATATGTTCGACGTTGTGGTGGTCGGCGCCGGCGGCGCGGGGCTTCGCGCCAGCGTCGGTTGCGCGCAGGCGGGCCTGAAGACCGCCTGCATCTCCAAGGTGTTCCCAACCCGCTCGCACACGGTCGCGGCGCAGGGCGGCATTTCCGCCTCGCTAGGCAACATGGGCGCCGACGACTGGCGCTGGCATATGTACGACACCGTGAAGGGTTCGGACTGGCTCGGCGACCAGGACGCGATCGAATATCTATGTCGCAACGCGCCCGCCGCGGTCTATGAACTCGACCATTGGGGCGTGCCGTTCTCGCGCACCGAGGAAGGCAAGATCTACCAGCGTCCCTTCGGCGGCATGACGACCGAATACGGCAAGGGCACCGCCCAGCGCACCTGCGCCGCCGCCGACCGCACCGGACATGCGATGCTGCATACGCTCTACGGCCAGTCGCTCAAGGCGAAGTGCGAGTTCTTTATCGAGTATTTCGCCATCGACCTGATCCGTGACCCGGAAGGCCGAGTGCGCGGCCTCGTGGCGCTCAAAATGGACGACGGTTCGATTCACCGTTTCCGAGCCCAAACGACGATCCTGGCCACCGGCGGTTACGGCCGCGCCTTTTTCTCTGCGACTTCGGCTCACACCTGCACCGGCGACGGCAACGCGATGGCGCTGCGGGCGGGCGTCGCGCTGCAAGACATGGAGTTCGTGCAATTCCATCCGACCGGCATTTACGGCGCTGGCTGCCTCATCACCGAGGGCGCCCGCGGCGAGGGCGGCTATCTCGTCAATTCCGAGGGCGAGCGCTTCATGGAACGCTATGCGCCGCACGCCAAGGATCTCGCCTCTCGCGACGTCGTCAGCCGCTCTATGACGATGGAGATCCGCGAGGGTCGCGGCGTCGGCAAGCTGAAGGACCACATCTATCTGCACCTCGATCATCTCGACCCGAAAGTGCTGCACGAGCGCCTGCCCGGCATATCCGAGAGTTCGCGCATCTTCGCCGGCGTTGACGTCACCAAGGAGCCGATCCCGGTGCTGCCGACCGTCCACTACAACATGGGCGGCATCCCGACCAACTATCACGGCGAAGTGTTGACCAAGGTCGGCGCCGATCCCGACACGATCGTTCCCGGCCTGATGGCGCTGGGCGAGGCGGCCTGCGTCTCCGTGCACGGCGCCAATCGGCTCGGCTCGAATTCGCTGATCGACCTCGTCGTGTTCGGCCGCGCGGCGGGCCTGCGCGCCGCCGAAACCTTGAAGGCCGGCGCGCGCCAGCCCGACCTGCCCAAGGACAGCGCCGACCTCGCGCTGTCGCGCCTCGACCGCTTCCGCTACGCCAAGGGCGGCGCGCCGACGGCGCAACTGCGCCTCAACATGCAGCGCGTCATGCAGAGCAATTGCGCGGTGTTCCGCACCGGCGAGGTACTCGCGGAAGGCAAGGAAAAAATTCACGCCGCCTGGCGTTCGGGCGCCGACGTCGGCGTGACCGACCGCTCGCTGATCTGGAACTCCGATCTGATCGAAACACTCGAATACGACAATCTGATCGTTCAGGCCGTCGTAACCATGGAGGGCGCGCTCAACCGCCTCGAAAGCCGTGGCGCCCATGCGCGCGAAGATTATCCGAACCGCGACGACGCCGGCTGGATGAAACATACGCTCGCCTCGATCGACACGGAAAAGCAGACCGTTGCGTTGGATTATCGACCGGTGCACGCCTACACGATGACGAGCGACATTTCATACATCGAGCCGAAGGCGCGGGTGTATTGAGCGCGGCGAGAACGCAAGGGATATAGACATATGGTCCAGCTCACGCTACCGCCGAATTCCCGCCCGACGCCGGGCAAGGCCTGGCCGGCGCCTACGGGCGCCAAGCGCACGACGGAATTTCGCATTTATCGCTGGAACCCGGACGACGATTCCAATCCGCGCATCGACACTTACGTCGTCGATCGCGACGATTGCGGGCCGATGGTGCTCGACGCGCTCATCTGGATCAAATCCAACATCGACCCGACGCTGACCTTCCGCCGCTCGTGCCGCGAGGGCGTATGCGGTTCGTGTGCGATGAACATCGACGGCGTCAACACGCTCGCCTGCACGCGCGGCATGGACGAGATCGACGGCGCGGTGAAGATCTACCCGCTTCCGCATCTGGAGGTCGTCAAGGATCTCGTTCCCGATCTGACGAACTTCTACGCCCAGCACGCCTCGATCGAACCGTGGTTGAAGACGACTTCGCCGACGCCGCAAAAAGAATGGAAGCAATCGCCCGAGGATCGCGCCGAACTCGATGGCCTCTACGAGTGCATCCTGTGCGCCTCCTGCTCGACTTCGTGCCCGAGCTATTGGTGGAACGGCGACCGCTATCTCGGCCC
>JBBIIT010000044.1:0-14819 GCA_037446355.1 Beijerinckiaceae bacterium
GCGTAGGCCTTGGAGACGCCGTTCATGGTCAGCGTGCGGTCCTTCAGACGCGGCTCGATCTGCACCGGCGTCGTGAATTCGAAGTCGCCATAAGTCAGATGCTCGTACATGTCGTCGGTGAGCACCCAGACATGAGGATGACGCATCAGCACTTCAGTCAGCCCCTTCAGTTCCGCGCGCGAATAGGCCGCGCCCGAAGGGTTGGACGGCGAATTGAGCACCACCCACTTGGTGCGCGGCGTGATCGCGCGCTCGAGGTCGTCAGGCTTCAGCTTGAAGCCATTCTCCAGGGTCGTCGGCACGACGACCGGCGTACCCCAGTTGATCGCAACCATTTCGGGATAGCTTACCCAGAACGGCGCGGGGATGATGACCTCGTCGCCCTGGTTCATCGTCACCAAAAAAGCGTTGTAGAGGATCTGCTTGCCGCCCGTGGCGACGATGGTGTCGCCCGCCTTGTAGTCGAGCCCGTTCTCACGGGCGAACTTGGCGGCGATCGCTTCGCGCAGCGGCGGAATGCCGAGCACGGGCGGATATTTCGTGTAGCCCTTGCGGATGGCTTCGATCGCGGCGTGCTTGATGTTGTCGGGCGTGTCGAAATCGGGCTCGCCGACGGTGAGCGATATGACGTCCTTGCCGGCCGCCTTCAGATCGCGAGCTTTCTGCGTCAGCACCATCGTGGCGGAGGGCTTAACGCGGGAGAGGACATCGGCGATGAAGGCCATTACGACGGGTTCCTGAGGCTCGAAAAGGGATTTTGGAAGCGCCGCAACATAGTTAGGTAGGCGGGCGGGGGCAACCCATGGCGGCCGCCCTTTGTCTCGGACGCCAGCGCGTGCTAGGCGACGGCGCCCAGACGACCGCAACGAAAGGCCCTTCCGATGACCGCGACCGCCGTTTCTCACGACACGATGGCCAACGCCATCCGCTTCCTGGCGATCGACGCGGTCGAGAAGGCCAATTCCGGCCATCCGGGAATGCCGATGGGCATGGCCGACGTCGCGACGGTGCTGTTCACGAAATTCTTGAAATTCGATCCCGCCTCGCCCCATTGGCCGGACCGCGACCGTTTCGTGCTGTCGGCGGGGCACGGCTCGATGCTGCAATACGCCGCGCTTTACCTGACCGGCTATGCCGACATGACGATCGAGGAGATCAAGCGCTTTCGTCAGATCGGCTCAAAGACCGCAGGCCATCCGGAATACGGCCACGCCTCCGGCATCGAAGCGACCACCGGCCCGCTCGGGCAGGGCGTCGCAATGTCCGTCGGCATGGCGATCGCCGAGGCGGCGCTGGCGGCGCGTCACGGCGATCTCGTCGATCACTATACCTATGTCATCTGCGGCGATGGTTGCCTGATGGAGGGCGTCAGCCACGAGGCGATCGATCTGGCCGGCCACCTCCAGCTCTCCAAGCTGATCGTGCTGTGGGACGACAACCATATCACCATCGACGGATCGACCAGTCAGGCGACGAGCATGAACCAGCGCGCGCGCTTCGAGGCGGCGGGCTGGCACACGATCGCCATCGACGGCCACGATCCCAAGGCGATCGAAGCGGCGCTCGACGAAGCCAAGGCGCAGACGCGCCCGACCCTGATCGCCTGCCGCACCACCATCGGCTTCGGCGCGCCCAACAAGCAGGGTACGGAAGCGACGCACGGCTCCGCGCTCGGCGCCGCCGAGGTCGCGGCGACGCGCGCCAATCTCAACTGGCCCTACGCGCCGTTCGAGGTTCCCGCCGAATGCCTGGCCGCCTGGCGTTCCGCCGGCGCCCGCTCGCGCGCCAAGCGCGAAGCCTGGGAAGCCAAGCTCGCGGGCCACGCCCGTCGCGACGCTTTCAACGCGGCGATTTCGGGCGCTCTTCCCGCCGATTTCGCGACCACGATGGCTACATACAAGGCCGGGCTCGTCGCCGCCAAGCCTGCGGTCGCCACCCGCAAATCCTCGGAGATGGCGCTTGCAATCATCAACGACGCGATCGCGCCCATGTTCGGCGGCTCGGCGGACCTTACCCATTCCAATCTGACGCTGACCAAGGGCGTCGCCTCGCTCGCTCCGGGCGATTTCTCCGGCCGCTACGTGCGCTATGGCATCCGCGAATTCGGGATGGGCGCGGCGATGAACGGCGTCGCGCTGCATGGCGGCTTCATTCCGTTCGGCGGCACATTCCTGGTCTTTTCTGATTACGCGCGCTCCGCCATCCGTCTCTCCGCGCTGATGGGCGTGCGTGCGATCTACGTGCTCACTCACGATTCGATCGGCCTTGGCGAGGACGGCCCGACGCATCAGCCGATCGAACACGTCGCGTCGCTGCGCGCGATGCCGAACCTCAACGTGTTCCGCCCGTGCGACGCGGTCGAGACCGCCGAATGCTGGGAACTCGCCCTCGCCGCGACCCATACTCCCTCGGCGCTCGCGCTGTCGCGCCAGAACCTGCCGACGCTGCGCGCGTCCAGCGACAAGAACCTCAGCGCGCTCGGCGCCTATGTCCTCAGCGAAGCGGACGGCCCGCGCGAGCTGACCTTGCTCGCCACCGGCTCCGAGGTATCGCTGGCGATGGACGCCGCCAAGGCGTTGCGCGAGAAGGGCAGGCGCGTCGCAGTCGTCTCGATGCCGTCTTGGGAGTTGTTCGAGGCGCAGAGCGAGGCCTATCGCCGTGAAGTGCTGGGCTCGGCGCCGCGCATCGCGATCGAGGCGCTCGGACGTTTTGGCTGGGATCGCTGGATCGGCGAAAATGGCGCCTTCATCGGCATGACCGGTTTCGGCGCCAGCGCGCCCGCGCCGGATCTCTACAAACACTTCGGAATTACCGTCGAGGCCATTGTCGCGGCGGCGAGTAAGCTCGGGGTCTGACAATGAGCGAGTTCGCCGTATGAGCGTCGCTTTCGTCAGGGAAGACAGCGCCGCGACCGCGCAGGAAATCTCGTTGCCCGAGCGGCCGATTTCGCCGCATCCCAATCTCGTCACGCTGTCCGGGCTTGCGGCGCTGGAACAGGCGATGGCGAGCGCGCGCGCGGCCTGGGAAAAAGCGCAAAAGTTGGACGAACTCGCCGAGCGGCGCCATGCCGCGGAACTCGCCGCGCGCGATATGCGCTATTACGCCGAACGCCTCAACAGCGCGATAGCGCGGCCCGATCCGGTTGATCACGAAATCGTCGGCTTCGGCGCGCGCGTCACGATCGAGCGCGAGGACAAGCGGCGCCAGACCTTTCGCATCGTCGGCGAGGATGAGGCCGATCCGCGAAACGGTTCGATTTCCTACGTCTCGCCGGTGGCGCGCGCGCTTCTGGGCAAGCGCGTCGGCGACGTCGTCGATCTCAATGGCCGCGAGGTCGAAATTCTCGTCATCGCCTGACTTGTGGATGGCGCGTTCTCGCGTGGCGCAGAAACGTCGGCGCGTTTAAGCTCGCGCCTCGATTCGCAACATGGGAACGACATGGCCGACGATGTCAAACAACTAGCCGCCGTCATCGCCGCCGAGATCGGTGCGAGGCCCGAACAGGCGGCGGCGGCGATCGGGCTTCTCGACGAGGGCGCGACGGTGCCGTTCGTCGCCCGCTATCGCAAGGAAGTCACGGGCGGCCTCGACGACACGCAGCTTCGCGATCTTTCCGAACGCCTAATTTACCTGCGCGAATTCTTCGCGCGGCGCGAGGCGATCCTGGAATCGATTCGCTCGCAGGGAAAACTGACGGACGAACTCGACGCGCAAATCTCCGCCGCGCTCACCAAGGCCGAGCTGGAAGACCTCTATCTGCCCTATAAACCGAAGCGCCGCACAAAAGCGGAAATCGCCAGGGAGCGAGGCCTCGGCCCGCTCGCCGAGGCAATTCTCTCGGATCGTTCGCTCGATCCGGTCGATCTCGCCAAGGCTTATGTCGTCGGCGAGGTCGCCGACGCGAAAGCGGCGTTGGACGGCGCGCGCGACATCGTCGCCGAGACGATCGCCGTCAACGCCGATCTTCTCGGCCGCCTGCGCGGCTATTTGCGCGAGAAGGCGACGCTGCGCGCTGGCGTCGTCGAGGGCAAGCAGGAAGCGGGCGCGAAATTCTCCGACTATTTCGCCCATGTCGAGCGGTGGGCGCAGGTTCCCAGCCATCGCGCACTGGCGATGCTGCGCGGCCGCAACGAAGGCGTGCTTTCGCTCGACATCGAGGTCGACGCCGACGATCCCTCGCCGGAAAAGCCGGTCGAGGCGATGATTGGCGCCGCCTACAACATCGCTACGAGCGCGCCCGGCGATCTCTGGCTGCGCGCCGTCGCGCGCTGGACCTGGCGCGTGAAACTGTCGATGTCGCTGTCGCTCGATTTGATGATGGAGATGCGCGAGCGCGCCGAGGAAGAGGCGATCAAGGTGTTCGCCCGCAACCTCAAGGATCTGTTGCTCGCCGCGCCCGCGGGGGCGAGGGCGACGATGGGCCTCGATCCCGGCATTCGCACCGGCGTCAAGGTCGCGGTGATCGACGCGACCGGCAAGGTCGTGGAGACGACGACGGTCTATCCGTTCCCGCCGCGAAATGACGTGCGCGGATCGCAAGCCGATCTTGCGCGCCTGATCGCGAGGCACAAGGTCGGTTTGATCGCCATCGGCAACGGCACGGGGAGCCGCGAGACGGAAAAGCTCGTCGCCGACATGATCGCGCGACTGCCGGGAACGAAGCCGACGAAGGCGATCGTCAGCGAGGCCGGCGCTTCGGTCTATTCGGCCTCGGCGCAGGCGGCGGCGGAGTTTCCCAACCTCGACGTTTCGCTGCGCGGCGCCGTTTCGATCGCGCGGCGCCTGCAAGACCCGCTCGCCGAACTCGTCAAGATCGAGCCGAAGTCGATTGGCGTTGGCCAGTATCAGCACGACGTCGATCAATATCGGCTCGGGCGCTCGCTCGAAGCGGTGGTGGAGGATGCGGTCAACGCGGTCGGCGTCGATCTCAACACCGCCTCGGCGCCGCTGCTCGCGCGCGTATCCGGGCTCGGCGCCTCGCTCGCCGATGCGATCGTCGCCCATCGCGACGCGAGCGGACCTTTCGCTAGCCGCAAGGAACTCTTGAAGGTAAGCCGCCTCGGTCCGCGCGCTTTCGAACAATGCGCGGGTTTCCTGCGTATTCGCGACGGCGCGGAGCCGCTCGACGCCTCCTCGGTGCATCCCGAGGCTTATGCGATCGCCAAGAAGATCGTCGCGTCCTGCGGGCGCGATTTGCGCGCGCTGATGGGGGACAAGCCGGCGCTGAAGGCGCTCAATCCTATGCAGTTCGTCGACGAGCGTTTCGGCCTGCCGACGGTGCGCGACATCATCGCCGAACTGGAGAAGCCCGGCCGCGACCCGCGCCCCGAATTCAAGACCGCGACTTTCGCGGAAGGGATCGACGACATCAAGGATCTGAAGCCCGGTATGAGGCTCGAGGGGACCGTCACCAACGTCGCGGCCTTCGGGGCCTTCGTCGATGTCGGCGTGCATCAGGACGGGCTCGTCCATCTCTCGCAACTCGCCGACCGCTTCGTCAAGGACGCGCACGAGGTCGTCAAGGCGGGGGACGTCGTTAAAGTCAGAGTTGTCGAAGTTGATGTCGCGCGCAAGCGAATCGCGCTGACGATGCGCAACTTCGAGGTCGCCGGCGCCGGGCGCGAGACGGGGGCGGGCGCCGCGGCGCCGCGCGGCCGATCCATGGATCGCCCGACGTCAAAGCCGCGCGACGCGTCGCCGCAACTTGGCGCGCTCGGCGCCAAATTGGCGGAGGCGATGAAGGGGCGCTAACTCTGAGGCCAGCGTTCGAGCGCCGCGCGCCCCGCGTCGGTAAGTGCATAGAGGCCGCGGCTGACTGGCGCGAACCAGCCATAAACATTGCTGAGCAATAGCCTCGCGGCGTCCGGCGCTTGCGGCTTCAGGTCGCGCGGACGGCGCGGCCCTTCGGTCATCGCGGCCGCGCATAGCAGCGCGCGCTGGCGATAGGCGGTCATGATCGGCGCGCGCGTGGCGCCGCCCTCGGCCGGATCGCCGCGACGGCGCCGATGCTCGTCGACGAGACGCGAGCGCCGCTGCGCGTCCTTGCGAGGCATGGGCGCGAGCGGGCTGACAAGAACCTCGACCTGGCCATTTTCTGCGACGCCGAGCATCCCGAAGCCAAGTCGCCGGCAGAGGTTGCGGAAGCGCGCGTCGCTTTCGCGCCCCCGTCCGCGCGCGGAAATTCTCGCCGCGAGCCAGATTTCATCGCCCGCCGCCGCCCGGTCGACTGCTTGCAGCACCAGTTCGAGATTGAACGAGAGCTTCAGCTCGCCGATCACGACGACGGGCGGCTCGTCGCCGTTAAGCGCGACCAGATCGCAGCCGCCGATCTCGCCTTTGCAGGCAAAACCCAGGCCTTCGAGGAACGCCTTCACGGGGCGATAGAGTGCGGTCTCCAGTCTTGGTCTCCAAGGTCGCGGCCGCCGAATCGGCGCCGATGCGAATTCGTGTTTACTCCGTGCGAGCGCGATTGGCTTGCCTGCCGTCGCGAAGCGTCGCAAAACGGACCGGGATCGGCGCCGCCGGATTCGAGACGAAGGAAACACTATGTCGCAGCGTCCCAGCCTCGACGAAATCGGCCGCAAGCATCGCACCGACAAGTCGTCGGGGCAGCACGGCTATCTCGGCTTCTACGAAGCCCATTTCGCGGCGCAGAGGGACGAGCCGATCCGGCTCCTCGAGATAGGCGTCTTCAACGGCGCCTCATTGAAGACCTGGGAGGAATATTTTCCGCGCGCGCGGATTGTCGGCGTCGACATCAATCCGAGCTGTAAGCAGTTCGAGAGCGAGCGGGTCGCCATCGAAGTCGGCGACCAGTCGAACATCGAGGACATCACGCGGGTCGCGGTCAAATACGGACCGTTCGACGTCGTCATCGAGGACGGTTCGCATCTATGGGAGCACCAGATCACGTCGCTGCGCACGTTGTTCCCGTTCGTGAAGGAGAACGGCTATTACGCCGTCGAGGACTTGCAGACCAATTTCGGTCCGATGCAGGAGAAATATCGCGGGATCGCCAGCGTAAGCTGCATGGATTTTCTCAAGCGCTGGCTCGATTTGAAGGTCGCCGACGACACGATCGAACTTGGCGAGATTGAAGACGCCTTCCTGCGCACCTACGGGCGCGCGGTTCATTTCATGTCATTTTATCGGCGCGCGTGCCTGTTGCGTAAGAGCCACGCCGGCGCCAGGACGCGGACGCAGAAAACGGTCGCGCTCGCGCCGGGTCTGCCGAACGCGCGTTCGCTGCCCGTTAATCTGCTTGTCCATGTCGGTTTGCGGGGCGACGTCGTGGGATCGCACGGCGTTGTCGATCTCGGCTCCGACGCCTACACCTTTCAGGGACTGGCCGTCGATTGCGAGAACAGCGCGGTGGAGTATCGTGTGCGTTTCCCGGATCAATCGTGGAGCGAGTGGGCGCATGGCGGCGCCTTCGCGGGCACGCGCGGACGCTCGTTGGCGCTGACCGGCTTTTGCGCGCGCTTTCGCGAAGGGGCCGACGCACACTATGCGCTGCGCGCGTTCGGGCGCTTCGTCGGGCGGGAGGCGATTGTCGAAGCCGCCGATGGCGAGGATTGCGTTTCGCCCGCGGGCGAACCCTTGCGCGGAGTCCAAATCGATCTTTCGCGCCGCGCCGGGTGAACTAATCCGCCGCCCCGGCGCATCCATCGCCGCCGCAGGTTCGCGGCGGAATCACGGTGACGATGAACGTATAAGGCTTGGCGATGTGGCGCCAGAAGCGGTGCGCGAGCGTGAGTTCGGTCCGGCTCGACGGCGGCGTCAGGAACTTCGCGGTCTCTGCGAGGCAATCGGCGTCATCCTTCAGGCAAACCGTCAGAAGCCCGTATTTCGCCAGCCGCGTCGGCGTCACCCAGAGGTTCTTGGAAAAATCGAAATCGTAGAAGCTGCGTCCGCGATCGGGACTGTAGAACACAACCGGATTTTCGAAGCCGTGGCCCGCGACGAAGGCGAGCGGGCGCCCGGTCTTCTCGCGCCAGATGCGCGTCGCCTCGACGGCGATCTCCTGATGCGGCGAGACATCGTCGGCGTGGCTCCAGGCCCAAGCTCTGCCGAGCATGATCGCCGGCGAGGCGACCAGCATCAGCAACGAGAAGCCGACGGCGAGGCGCTGGCTCGCGCTCGCCAGTGGCTCGAGCCGCTCCGCGCCGCAGACCTCGATCGTCAGCAGCGGAACCAGCGCGAAAGTGGCGATGGACATTTCAGGCGTCAACTTGGTCTGCAACGCGAGGCCGGCGAACAGCGTCAACGCAAATGGCGCCAAGGCGAGGAAGGTCAGTAATCGGAAATCGGGATCGGCCCACCGGCTCGCGATATAGGATTTCAGAAGCGCGGGCGCCGGGCGCAGGAACCACGCGACGACCGCGACGACCGCGAGATTGGAGAGCGCGCCATCGAGCGCCGTCTTACCCACGTCGACCGCTATGGCCGCGAATCCCCGCCCGGATATGTGGCTCAGATAACGCAGCGGCGGCGCCTCATGTTTGGCGAGCCAGATCAGATGCGGCGCCAGAATCGCGAGCGCGACCAGCCCCGACAGATAGGGGGCGCGACCCTTGAAATAGCGCGCGCGCTCGGGCGTCGCCAGCGCGCCGAGGAGGCAGGCCGCGAGCAGAAGGGCCGCGTAATATTTCGACATCAGCGCGATGCCGGCGCCGATCCCGAAGCCGACCGCCGTGCGCGACGAAGTTTCGCGCAGGGAGCGCACGAACCCGTGCATCGTCCAGGGCCAGATCGACAGGAAGATCGTGTTCGCGTCGTATTTGTAACAGCCGAACGTATAGAATGGCGTCAGCAGCAGCAGCGCGAACGCCGCGATCCGCTTCGACCCGCTCGCGAAGTCGCCGATCAGCGCCCAGGCGCCGGCGAGGCCGACGGTCGCGTTGACGACGCCAAGTAGAGCGAAGGCCCAACCCTCGCGCGGAAAGACCAGAAACCAAGCCCCGCAGATCCAGGCCCAGAACGGCGGGTGCTGATTGTAACCGAATTGGAACTCGCGGCCCCAGACATAGGCCTCGGTCATGTCGTGCAACACCGGGAACGGCGCATTGACGACCGAAAGATAGGTTGCCCAGACCGCAGCAAAAGCGATCAGCAGCCCGGTCATTCGCGCCGGCGAGGGTTCGCTCGCGTTCAAATTCATGCCACAGGCGGTTGCGGCCAGGGGCGCGCTTCGCTAGAGCGCATCGCCTCGACGGCCATCGCGAGGCCGATCACGCCGACATCGTCGAAGCGGCGGCCGATAATTTGCAGGCCTATCGGCAAGCCCTCGCGGTCGTAACCGCAATTGATCGTCGCGGCGGGTTGCTCCGACATATTATACGCGACGGTGAAGCCGATATGCGGGAACGGGTTCAGCGGATCGTCGCTCGGGCTCGCGAGTTCGGCGGGAAAGGCCGTGATCGGAGCGGTCGGCGAGATCACGTAATCGAACGGCGCGGTCGCCATAACGGCGGCCCTGTGCATTTCGAGGATCTGGCTGAAGCCGCTGAAGATCGCCTCGCCCGAAAAACCCTCGGCCGATTCGGCCCAGGCGCGAATGAAGGGCAGCACCTTGGCGCGCCGCTCGGGCGCGAGCGCCTTCATATCGAGCAGCGAGCGCATCCGCCAGAAGCGGTCGAGCCCGTCGAGCATCGCTTGCGTCAGGAACGGCCGCAGCGGTTCGACAATCGCGCCCTCTGTCTGGAAGTCGCGCGCCGCGCGCTCGACTTCGGCCCTGACCTCTGGCGTCGCCAAGGCGCCGCAACCCGCTTCGAGCAGCAGACCGACGCGCAAGCCCCGCAGGTCTTTCGGCTGTGTCGGCCAATTCAGCTTTTCCGGCGGCAGGCTCATGTAGTCGCGCGCGTCCGGCGCGCTGAGCGTCGCCATCATCAGCGCGCCGTCGGCGACGCTGCGCGTCATCGGCCCGGCGACGCGGCCAAGATAGGGCGGGTCGATCGGCACGCGGCCGGCGCTCGGCTTCAGACCGAACAGGCCGCACCAACCGGCGGGCAGGCGCACCGAGCCGCCGATGTCGGTGCCAAGATGCAGCGGCCCGTAGCCTGCGGCGCCCGCCGCGCCCGCGCCCGCCGAAGAGCCGCCGGGATTGCGCGAGAGTTTCCACGGATTGCGAGCGAGCGGATGGAAACTGGAGAGGCCCGAGGACAACATGCCGTAGTCGGGCATCGTCGTCTTGGCGAACAGGATGGCGCCCGCTTCGCGCAGCCGCGCGGCCGGTGGGGCGTCGGCGGTTTCCGCGATCAGCGGCGTCGCCGCCGTGCCGAGGGGCTTCGGCTCGCCTCTTGTGGCGATGTTGTCCTTGATCGTGACCGGCACGCCGTCGAGCGCGCCGATCGGTTCGCCGCGCCGCCAGCGCGCTTCGGAGGCGCGCGCGTCGTCGAGAGCGCGCTCGGGCGCGAGCAAATAGGTCGCGTGGATATGCGGCTCGAACGCAGCGACGCGCGCCAGCACGTCGCGCATCACTTCGATCGGCGATAGCGCGCGCTTGGCGTAAGCTTCGAGCAGCGCGACGGCGCTTAGCTCATGCAGCGCCATGTGCGCCATGCCCTCGTCGCGCTCGCCCGCTCACTTCCACGACATCGCGCCGACGTCGTTGGCGAAGATCGGCGCGCCCTCCCACAGGCCCTGCAGATTCGCGTCGGCGATGACGACATTGGGCAGTTGAAACAGGAACGCATTGACGCAATCGTCGGCGAGCTTGTGCTGCGCCTCGACCAGCGCCTTCTTGTAGCTTTCGATGTCGGGCGCCGTGGAAAGCCTGGCGATGATGGCGTTGAAGGCGGGGTTGTCGTAGTTGAAGTAATAGCCGGGCTTGGCGTAGATGCCGATGTCGAGCGGCTCGACATGGCTGATGATCGTCAGATCGTAGTTCTTGTCCTTATAGACGCTGGAGAGCCACTGCGCCCATTCGACGTTCTCGATCTTCGCCTGAATGCCGACCTCGGCCAATTCGGAAGCGATGATCTCGCCGCCCTTGCGCGCATAGTCGGGCGGCGGCAGCGTCAGGTTTAGCGTCAGAGGCAAGGTGACGCCCGCCTCTTTCAGCAAAGCTTTGGATTTCTCCGGGTCGTGCGGATATTGGCCGGTGAGGTCGACATAGCCGGGATCGTTGGGCGTCAGATGGCTGCCGATGGGCGTGCCCATGCCGTTCATGGCGCCGTCGATGATCGCCTTGCGATCGACCGCATAAGCGATTGCCTGCCTTACTTTGAGATTGTCGAGCGGCGCCTTCTTGTTGTTCATCGCCAGGATGGTCTTGCCCTCCGTGCCGCCGATCAGCACTTGGAAGCGTGGATCGCTCTGGAACTGCGCGACGTTATTGATCGGCCCGCGCGGAAAGGCCTGAACGTCGCCCGCGAGCAGCGCGGCGACTTGCGCCGAGGGGTCGCTGATGAACTTGAAAGTGACGTGATGGATCGCGATCTTCGCGGCGTCTCGGTTGCCGTCCCAGGCGTCCAGCGTCGCCGACGCCCCTTTGTTCCAGGTGGTGAACTTGTAGGGGCCGGTGCCAACCGGATGAGTCGCCTCGTCGGCCGCGCTCTTCTCGTCGAGGATGACGGCGGTGTTCATGCCCAGATGAAACAGCGCCTCGAAACTCGGCGCCTTGAACTTGAGCACCACGACATCGGGCGCGCTGGCGTCGATCGATTCGATCGAGGCGAAGAACGCCTTATCCTTGTTGGTCGACTTTTCGCCGGCGAAACGCTCGAAGGAGAACTTCACGTCCCTAGACGAAAAAGATTCGCCGTCCTGAAACTTGACGCCCTTGCGCAGGTCCAGCGTCAGCGTCTTGAGATCGGACGAGAAGCTCCATTTCTCCGCCAGCAGCGGCGTGACCGAAAAGTCCTGACCGATCTTGGTCAGGCCTTCGAGAACGTTGTAATGGACGACCTCGCCGATCGCCGCCGCCGCGCCGCTGGTCGGGTCGAGGCCGGTCGGCTCCAGCGTCATACCGATGGCGACGCTGTCTTTGGATGCGGCGAGCGCGGCGCTCGATAGAAGAGCGGCGCCAATGGCGATGGACATGGCGATTGTGCGGCGCATGAGGCGCTCCCTCGGGTTGTGCGTTTCCGAACGCTTTCACGGCAAGATAGCACCGGCGCCGACGTCACGGTCAAGCCGCGCCGGGAAGCGGGAAATGGCAGGCGACCCGCCGCCCCTCGGACAGCGCCCGCAACTCCGGCGCCGCCGCCAGACAGGCCTCGCGCGTCAGCGGACATCGCGCAGCATAGGCGCAACCGGTTTTCGCCTCGGGGCGCGAAGGCGGCGCGGGCGCGTTCGGCGCCTCCCCGAGCCTGGGCGCGGCTTCGATCAACTCGCGCGTGTAGGGGTGCGCGGGCGCGCCGAGCAGCGCGGCGGTGGGGCCGGTCTCGACGAAGCGGCCGCGGAACATCACCGCGATCTCTTCGCAGATATGGCCGACGACCGCGAGGTCGTGGCTGATGAGCAAATAGGTGACGCCGGCCTCGCGTTGCAGGTCGCTCATCAGGTTCAGCGCCTGCGCCTGCACTGAAACGTCAAGCGCAGAGACCGGTTCGTCCGCGACCACCAGCTTCGGTCGAGTGATGAGCGCGCGCGCGATGGCGACGCGTTGGCGCTGGCCGCCCGAAAATTCGTGCGGATATCTTTCGGCCGCGGAGGCGTCGAGACCGACGGCTTCCAGCGCCGCCTGGATTCGCGCGAGGCGTTCGTCGCGCGATATCGCCCTGAGCGCGGCGAGCGGCTCGCCGACGATGCGCGCGATTCGGCGCCGTGGATCGAGCGAGCCATAGGGATCCTGGAAGATCATCTGGAAGTTCGCGCGCATCGCCCTGAGTTCGCGCGGCGGCGCTGCGAACAGCGAGCGGCCCTCGAACCGCACCTCGCCCGCGGACGGCCGCAGCAGCGCCATTACGGCGCGCGCCAACGTCGATTTGCCTGAGCCGGATTCGCCGACGATGCCGAAAGATCGGCCGGCTTCGACGACGAAGCTGACGCTATCCACCGCGACGCGCATCGGGACCGGCGCCAACCAATTCGGCCGCGCGAGCGCGAAAATCTTGCGCAGATCGACGACTTCGAGCAGCGGCGCGTTCACGTCAGACGACCGTGGGAATCGACGCGCAGGCAGCGCACGAAATGATCGTCGGGGAGGCGGACGCCCGGCGGCGGCCTTTCCCGGCAGGCGGGAAGCGCCAGCGGGCAGCGCGGCGCGAAGGCGCAGCCTGGCGAAATCCCGACCGCGCCCGGCGGCGCGCCGGCGATCGCGGAAAGTCGCGCGCCGCGCGGTGCGCCCAGTTTCGGCCGCGCCTCGAGCAGCGCTCGCGTATAGGGGTGACGCGCGGCGCCGAGCACCGCGCCGACCGGTCCCTCTTCCATCGCCGCGCCGCCATACATGACCAGCACGCGCCGGCAATGGCGCGCGATCACCGCGAGATCGTGGCTGACGAGAAGAATCGCGAGATTCGCTTCGGCGCTGAGGGAGGCCAAGAGATCGAGAATCTTCGCCTGCACGGTGACGTCGAGCGCGGTCGTCGGCTCGTCGGCGATGATGAGCTTGGGTCCACACGCCAGCGCCATCGCGATCATCGCCCGCTGCCGCTCGCCGCCCGAGAGCGCGAACGGATAGGCGCGCGCGAGCCGATCGGGTTCGCGCAATCGCACATGTTCGAGCAACTCGACCGCGCGACGCCACGCCTCGGCTTTCGAGAGGCGGCGATGCAGCATGAGCGGCTCGGCGACTTGCGCGCCGATGCGATGCAGCGGGTTCAGAGCGGTCATCGGCTCCTGGAAGATCATCGCGATGCGGTCGCCGCGCAGGGCCTGCATCTCAGTTTCCGTCAGACCGGCGAGGTCGCGTCCCTCGAATCGCATCGCGCCGCGGACGACGGCGCCCTCGGGCAGCAGCCCCATCAGCGCCAGCGCCGTCATCGTCTTGCCCGAGCCGGATTCGCCGACGACGCCAAGACTCTGTCCGGCCTCCAGCGTGAACGAGACGCCGGCGACGACACGGCGCGAACCCATCGGCGTCGGCAGATGAATCGCGAGGTCATCGACTTCAAGAAGGCTCATCGGCGCGTCCGCAGGCGCGGGTCGAGCGCATCGCGCAAGCCGTCGCCGAGCAGGTTCAATCCGAGCACGCTCAACGCCACCGCGAGCCCGGGAAAGACGGCCAGGCGCGGCGCGACGTAGAGCCAGGCCTGCGCATCGGCGAGCATTCGCCCCCAGGAAGCGAGCGGGGGCTGCGCGCCCAGACCGAGATAGGAAAGCGCCGCCTCGGCGAGGATGGCGATGGCAAACTGGATCGTCGCCTGCACGATCAGCGCGGGCGCGATGTTCGGCAGCACGTGGTCGAGCGCGATCGCCAGCGGGCCGCGTCCGGCCGCGCGCGCGGCGAGCGCGAATTCGCGCGCGAGGACGCTGTTTGCGGTCGCTCGCGTCAGCTTGGCGAAGATCGGCGCGTTCGCGAAGCCGATGGCGAGCGTTGCGTTGACGACCCCGGGGCCGTAGGTCGCCGTCAGCAACACGGCGAGCAGCAGCGCGGGAAAGGCGAAGCTGAAATCGCTGAGTTTCATCAGGACGTCCTCGATCCAGCCTTTCGCGCTGGCGGCGACGAGGCCGAGCGCGACCCCGAACACGAGGCCGATGCCGACGGCGATCACGCCGACCAGCAGCGAAACTCGGGCGCCGGCCAGAAGCTCGGACGCGACGTCGCGCCCGAGCGCATCGGTTCCCAGCCAATGCGCGGCCGAGGGCGCGGCGAGCTTGTGCGGAATATCGAGCGCGGCGGGCGGATAGGGCGTCCAGATCAGCGACAGCGCGGC
>JBBIIT010000044.1:14919-26571 GCA_037446355.1 Beijerinckiaceae bacterium
AGCATCGTCTGCGCGGCGTCGCCCGGCAGCACTTCGAGCGCGCCGAACACGACCAGCGAGGCGAAGAGAAGCGTCGCGGCGAGGATCAGCAGGCGTTGCAGCAGATAGGCGAACATGGCTCAGCTTAGAGCGAACGACGGGCCGGCGGCAAACCTCTGCTGGACCGCGCCCCTACGCTGCTTGCGTTCCGTGTCCTAGAGCACGAATCCGCCGTCCGCGACGTGGATCTGCCCGGTCGTGAACGCGCTCTCGTCCGAGGCGAGATAGATTGCGAGCGAGGCGATTTCCTCCGCCGTGCCGAGCCGCCCCATCGGCTGGCGATCGATGAAGGCCTGTTTGACCTTCTCGATCGGATCGCCGGTCTGGCGACTAAGGGCGGCGATACGGTCCTCAAGCGAGGGACTTTCGACCGTGCCGGGGCAGATCGCGTTGCAACGCACGCCGCGGCGGATGAAATCGGCCGCGACGGATTTCGTCAGGCCGATGACAGCCGCTTTCGAGGCGCCATAGACATAACGATTGGCGACGCCGCGCACGGAGGAGGCCACCGAGGCGACATTGACGATCGAGCCTTTGCCCCGCTCCAACATGCCCGGCAGGAACGCGCGGATGGTGCGATGCATCGATTTTACGTTGAGGTCGAACGAGAAGTCCCAGTCGGCGTCGGAACATTCAAGCACGGAGCCGTGATGCACGAAGCCCGCGCAATTGAACAGGATGTCGACCGGCCCGACCTTGGCGGCAAGCGCCTCGACCGCCTCGGTCGAACGAGCGTCGAGCAAATGGGCCTCGGCGTCGAGGCCTTTCAGTCCCTCAGCCCGGAGGTCGGTGGCGACGACGTGCGCTCCCTCGCGAGCGAAAGCCTGCGCCGTCGCGCGGCCGATGCCAGCGCCCGCAGCGGTGAGAAACGCGATCTTGCCGCTGAGCCGACCCGACATCGATACCTCCCGGAGCCCATCGGGCCGCGGCCTCGCATTGTAAAGAAACGCGGGGGAGCCTGGCAACTTCCTCCGAAGCGGCTACGCGTTGCCGGCGGTTTCGAACATCGCCAGATCCATCGCCTCGCGCGCGCTGCGACCCGCCCAAAGTACGAACTGGAACGCCTGGTAGTAATTTTCGCAGGCCGCGAGCGCGGCGTTGACGATGGCGTGGCATTGGGCGTCGCTCGCCTGGGCGCCGCCGGCCAGACTATGGGCGTGGCGGAACATGACGATGTCCTCGCGGCTCCAAAGGTCGAAATGGCCGAGCCACAATTGCTCGTTGATCATGTCGACGAGGCTGGCGATTTCGGCCCGCTTGCGCGAGGGAATCTTCAGGTCGAAGGCGCAACTCACGTGCAGCGCCTCCATCTCCGCCAGCCAAGTGAAGGCGACCTCGTATTGCGCCCAGGCGCCCGCGACCAGAATGGAGATCTCGTCCTCGTCGGCGCGGTCGAACGCCCATTCGTTGACCGCGGCGAGCCGTTCGACGACGTCCACGGGATGTTCCGGACGGTCGCAGGATGCATTTTCCGCGGGGATCATGAGGCGCTTTCGGCGGGCGTGGACGGGACGCGTGATTACGCTAAAAACATCCGACCGCCGAGGCCGCTAGGGCCGCGAATCGCTGGCGTCGAAACTACAACTCCGCGAGTCGTTCGGATAGGGGCGAAAGTCCATGATTCGCGAATCCGCGTAAACCCGAGCAAGACGCTCGTCCACAGAATCTCTCAACCGAATCAGAATGTTCGGCGCTCGAAGGGTAATTCATGAATGAGTTGAATCGCTTGCGCCGAGCTTGGCCTCGAGCGCGGCGATTCGCGCCTCCAGTTTCTCGTTTTGGGCCCTCGCCAGCGCCGCCATTTCGCGCGCCGCCTCGAACTCGTCGCGGCTGACGATGTCCATACCGGACATGAGGCGCTCGAGTTGGCTGCGCACGAGCGAGTCCACCTCGCGGCGCGCGCCTTCGGCCACGCCCGCCGCATCGCTCATCAGGCGGGAAATGTCGTCGAATAGGCGAGCGCGAGTCTGAGGCATGGCGAACTCCCGACGGCGCGAAACGCGCCCCTCGCCCTCTATTTGGCAAGCCGCGCCGGCGCGCGCAATAGGGGCCGTCGCTTGGCGCGACCCGGGCGGGCGTGGCATCGTGCGGCAGGTTCGGGGAGAAGCAGCATGTCGATCGTTCGGGCGCGTCAGGCGCCGTCGCCGCCCAGAGCCGCCGCCAGAGCGCACGAAGTTCGCGCCCACGGCCGGGTCTGGCGTGATGACTATGCCTGGATTCGCGCCGAAAACTGGCGCGAAGTGCTGCGCGACCCCGGCGCGCTGCCGCTGGAAATCCGCGCGCTGCTGGAGGCCGAAAACGACTACGCCGACGAAATCCTCGCGCCGACGCGCGCGCTTCAGCGCCAGTTGGCGCGCGAAATGCGGGCGCGGCTGAAGGAGGACGACAGCGAACCGGCGGCGCCCGACGGACCCTACAGCTATTATTCGCGTTTTCGTCACGGCGGGCAGCAGCGCATTTTCTGCCGGCGTCCGCGTGCTGGCGGCAAGGAGACGGTCCTTCTCGACGGCGACGCGCGCGCCGACGAGAAGGCGTTCTTCCATCTGGGCGCGGCGCGCCATTCGCCGGACCACCGCAAGTTCGCCTGGAGCGCCGACGAAAAGGGGTCGGAGATGCACGCGATCGGCGTGCGCGATCTCGCCGCCGACATCGATCTTGCCGACCGGGTGGAGAATACGACAGGAGAAGTCGTCTGGACGGCGGATTCCTTGGCCTTCCTTTACGTTCTCCAGGACGAGAACCATCGGCCCTGGCGGGTGATGCTGCATCGGCTCGGCGAACCCGCCGAGTTCGACGTCTGCGTGTTCGAAGAGGCGGCCCCGGCCTGGTTCCTTTCGCTAAGTCCGACCAGGCTGGGCGAAAGGGTGTTCATTTCGGTGCACGGGCACGACGCCTCGGAAGCGCATGTGCTCGATCTGGCCAACCCGACCGCGCCGCCTCGCCTCATCGCGCCGCGCCGCCCGGGTCTGCGCTATCAACCGATGGATCACGGCGACGTCCTTTATATCAGGACCAACACGGGCGGCGCGCGAGATTTTCAGATCGTGGTCGCGCCCATCGACGCGCCGCAGGAAACGAATTGGCGCCCCTTCTTGCCGGCCAGGGACGGGCGGCTGATCGAGAGCGTCGCGATCTTCAAGGATTATCTCGTGCTGCTGACGCGAGAGGAGAACCTGCCGCGCCTTGTCATTCACGAATTCGCGAGCGGCGAAGCGCATGAAATCTCGTTCGAGGCCAAGACCTATTTCCTGAAGCTGGAGACCGTTTACGAGTTCGACACCGCGATCATGCGTTTCAGTTTCTCCTCGATGGCGTGCAGCCAGGAGACCTACGATTACGACATGGCGGCGCGCCAGCGTCTGCTGGTCAAGAAGCAGATGACGCCGCGCGATTTCGACGCCGCCGCCTATGTCTCCAAATGCGTACTGGCGCCGACTTCCGACGGCGAGAAAGTGCCGGTTTCCCTGCTCTATCGGCGCGGCGCTCCGATCGACGGCACCGCGCCGATGCTCATTTACGGCTACGGCGCCTATGGACACGCGATGGACGCCAACTTTTCCACGAATCGGCTTTCGCTCGTCGATCGCGGTTTCATCTATGCGATCGCCCATGTGCGCGGCGGCACGGAGAAGGGTTGGCGCTGGTACGAGGAGGGTAAGCTCGAAAAGAAGGCCAATACATTCAGCGATTTTCTCGCCGCGACCCGCTATTTGACCCAGGAGGGTTACGCCGACCCCAAACGCATCGTCGCCCAGGGCGGCAGCGCGGGCGGCATGTTGATGGGCGCCATCGCCAACGCCGCGCCCGAACTTTACGCCGGGATCATCGCCGACGTGCCGTTTGTCGATGTGCTCAACACCATGCTCGACTCCAGCCTGCCGCTGACGCCGCCCGAATGGTTGGAATGGGGCGATCCGATCCGCGACGCGAAGGCTTTCAACGCGATCCGCGATTATTCGCCCTACGACAATGTCCGTGCGACGCGCTATCCCGCGATTCTCACGCTCGCCGGCCTCGCGGATCCTCGCGTCACCTATTGGGAGCCGGCCAAATGGGTCGCCAAACTGCGCGCGACGATGACCGGAGGCGGGCCGATCCTGCTGCGAACCTCGATGGAGGCGGGGCACGCCGGCGCGCCCGGGCGCTTCGATCGGCTCGACGAAGTCGCGCGCGCTTACGCCTTTGCGATCTCGGTGACGAGGGGCGAGATCGTCTAGGCCGATTAGGTCGATTTGCCGCACTCGCTTCGGGTTGACGGTTTGATCTCGATCAATGACAAGCCACCCCGCCGCGCAACGGCGCGACTTGGCAGGAGTGGGATATGAACGGCTTCGGGACTCTCGCATTGCGCATCCCGGTTTTCGGGTGGCTGCTCGCGGATGCGATCAAAGGATGGCCCGATGCGAAATACTATTTCTTCGCCAATCTCGCGCTCGTGCTGGCCGCGGCGATCTATGAATACGGTTACCCCGTCGTGATCGTACTGGCCGTGACGGCCGCAGGCCTGGCGCTTGTCACGCTGGTCTATATGACCGCGGCGGACAGCTTTTCGCGCGCCAATCGCCGCGTTCTGGCCGAAGCCAAGCGCAAGCAGCGTGCGCCCATCTAAGTTGGCGCGGTTCCGCCTTCGAGCCGCGCCCAGGCCAGGCCGCCAATGAGGCCGGGATCCGACATCTTGGGCTAGGCGAGGCGCGCGCGCGGATCGCGACGCGCGAGCCGGGCGAGCAAATATTCCACTTCCGCTTTCGCCGCGACGCTAAGCCCGGCGCCGGGTTTGCGCTGCGCGTCGGAGGCGATAACGCCGCGCCGCATCATCACGTATTTGCGTACGGCGAGGCCGACGCCCTGCTGCTGTTCATAGCGCAGCAGGGGCAGATGCGCGTCGAATATGTCGTGCGCTTCCTCGCGCCGGCCCGCCTTGGCGAGCTTGACGACGTCGATCAGCATTTCCGGGAAGGCGTAGCCGGTCATCGCGCCATCGGCGCCGCGCTCCATTTCGAAATCGAGGAACAACCCGCCATTGCCGGTGAGAATCGCGACGCGCCGCAATTCGCCCTTGGCCTCGAAAGCGCGCAGCGCGCTGATTTTTTCCAGCCCGGGCCAATCCTCGTGCTTCAACATCACGCAGGACGGATTGTCCGTGACGATGCGCCGGATCACGTTCGGCGTCATCACGACTCCGAGCGTCAGCGGATAGTCCTGGATGACGAACGGAATGTCGGCGCCGATCGCCTCGGCGGCCTGCGCGTAATAGGTTGTTATCTGGTCGTCCGTGCGCAGTGTGGAAGGCGGCGCGATCATCACGCCCGCCGCGCCCTTGTCCATCGCCGCGCGCGCGAGCGAACGCATCGCCGCGAATCCCGGCGCGGAGACACCGACGATGAACGGCAAATGGCGCGCGCGCGCGATGCAGCGCGCGGCGAAGGCGACCGCCTCGTCCAGATCGAGTTTGGGCGCCTCGCCCATGATGCCGAGTATCGTCACGCCGTCCGCGCCGGCGCCGACATAGTGGTCGATCATCCGGTCGAGGCTCGCTTCGTCGATCCGCCCGTCCGGCAGGAACGGCGTCGGCGCGATCGGAAAAACGCCGCTTGCGTCTGATGTCAGCATCGGCGGCCTCGTCAGACGCGTTCGTCGATTTTCGTCTCGCGGCCGCTGCGCGCAGCCTCCAACGTCGCCAACGCGGCGGCGAGCGAGCGCACGCCGTCCTCGCCGCTCGCGGCCGGCGCGCCCTCGCCGGCGACCGCCGCCTGGAACTGGCGCACCGAACGCGCGTAGAGATCTTCATGCTGGAGCGGCAATCGCTCCTCGCCTTGCGCATTGCGCAGCCGCACTTCGCCTTTGGGTTGTTGCGTCATGCAGTCGGTCGCGATCAGCGAGCCCTCCACCCCATGCACCTCGAATCCGGTCTTCGCGTAGCGCGTGGTGAAGGCGTCGTGGAACTGCGCCAGCAAGCCGCGCGAAAACCGCATCACGCCCATGACGCCGTCCTCGAGATCAGCCTCGCCGAGCCCGCCGCGTGAGGTCATGGCGCTGACGCCGACTGGTTCGTCGTCGAGCACGAAGCGCAATGTGTCCGCGTCGTGAACGGTGATGTCGAGCACGACGCCGCCGCCCGCGCCCGGCGATTTGACGCGCCAGCCCTGAAGGCTCGGCGGCAGATAGACCGCGTGGAACACGCGCGCGAACAACGGCTTGCCGATGCGGCCGGCGCTGATCGCTTCGCGCATCGCCCGGTGCGTCGCCGCATTGCGCAAGTGATGGTTGGTCGCCATCACGACTTGTCGCTTGTGGCACTCGGCGACCATCGCGCGTGCGTCCTCGAGGTTCAGAGCAAGCGGCTTCTCGCAAAGCACATGCTTGCCCGCTTGCGCCGCCGCGAACAATTGGTCGCGATGCAGGTCGTTGGTGGTGGAGATATAGACCGCGTCGATTTCGGGATTGGCGAGGAGCACGTTGAGATCGGTCGTCGCGTGGGCGATGCCATGCTCGTCCGCATAGGCCTTGGCGCGGGCGGGGTTGGCGCTCATCACCGACAAGACCTCGCCGCCATTGGCGCGAAACGCGCCGATCATATGCTCGGCCGCGATCGTGCTCGCGCCGATCAGTCCCCAACCCAATCCTTTGGCCATGCCGATTTCCTGACGGATTCCAGCGCGCCTCCCGCATTTATAGCGTGGCGCCGCTCCTTACGGGTAACGGCAGGATGCGTCGTCGTCAACCAAACCGCCAAGACCGCCGCGCGGACCGCCTACGGCTCAATAGGCGGCGTAGGATTTTTCCTCGACAATCGTCGAGCCGAGCCGCTGGTTGATCTCGCGTTTGATTTCGGCTCGGCGGTCGTTGTTGCGATAAACCGCGCGCGCTAGGGCGATGAATTCGGCGCCGAAGTCGCAGCGCCGTTCGCAGTCGCGGATAGCGTCCTCAATCTCCCAAAGCCGCGAGTTCACCACGAGCAGGTCCGCGCGCAGGGCGGCGAGCGCGTTCGAGGGCTCGCAGCCCGCCTCCGCCGCGCGCGCGAGCGCCGTAAATTCGGCCTCGACGTTGGCGAGCTTGGCGGTGTCGCCAATGCGCGCGCGCTTGATTTCGAGGATCGTCAGCTTGTCGATGAGTTCGCCGGGGGCGATTTCGATGCGAAGGGGGGCGGGCATGGATCTCAAAACAGGCGGAGCGACGCCGCGCCGAACAGCACGCGCTCGCGAGCTTGCGCGGGACTGGATTTGTCGCGGCTTGCGCAGGCGCGCGCCAAAGGAAATAATCGGATTCTGGAATACGAGGCCCCGATGTCCGATCCACATCAAATGCCCGCCTGGAAACATGACGGCGTGCGCGTCATTCCCGGTGGCGCGCTCGATCCCAACACCGCGCAGACCCCGGGCATGGACCGCAAGGCTGCGATCAATTTCGCGCGCGTCGGCGCGCAAAAGCTGTGGGCGGGAACGGTCTCCATCCACGCCGGCGCCAAGACCGGCGCGCATCATCACGGCCCCCTCGAAAGCGTGATCTATGTCGTCAAGGGCAAGGCGCGAATGCGCTGGGGCGAGCGGCTCGAATTCGTCGCCGAGGCCAGCCCCGGCGACTTCATCTACGTGCCGCCCTATGTGCCGCATCAGGAAATCAACGCCAGCGACGACGAGACGCTGGAATGCGTGCTGGTGCGCTCGGACGGCGAGGCGGTGGCCATCAATCTCGACATCGAGCCGGTCGAGAAGCCGGAAGGCGTGCGCTGGATCGATCCGACGCACCCCAAGTAATCCCGTGGACGCGCTGACGATATTCGGCCTGTTCGCAGTCACATTGATGCTCGTGACATACGCGTTGGAGCCGCAAGGGCGGGGCTACGTGCTCGGCTTCGCCGCGGCTTGCGCGCTAGGCTCGATCTACGGCTTTTTGCAAGGCGCTTGGCCATTCGGGCTCGTCGAGGCGATCTGGGCGCTGGTCGCACTCAGGCGTTGGGCGCGCGCCTGAGCGCGTCTTGGAACAAACCGCGAATCGTGGTTCCCTTGCGGCCATGTCCGCCCATCCGATTCGCGCCGAAACGGCCGACCTCAACGATCAGCAGCGTCAGGCGGTCGAGCACGGCGTCGGCGATGTGGAAGGTCCGGCGCCGCTGCTCGTGATTGCCGGCGCGGGCTCGGGCAAGACCAACACGCTCGCGCATCGCGTCGCGCACCTCATCCTCGCGGGCGCCGATCCCAAGCGCATCATGCTCGCGACGTTCTCGCGCCGCGCCGCGGGCGAACTAAACCGGCGCGTGCAGCGTCTGCTGCAGCGCAGGCTCGCGCCCGACGCCGCGGCGATGGCGACGCCCGCTTATGCCGGTACGTTCCACTCGATCGGCGCGCGGCTCTTGCGCGAATACGCGGTCCGGCTCGGGCTCGATCCCAACTTCACCATTCACGACCGCGAGGATTCGGCCGATCTGATGAACTGGGCGCGCCACGAGGCGGGGCTGTCGGATCGGCCCGACCGGTTCCCGACCAAAGCGACGTGCGTCTCCATCTATTCGCGCGTCGTCAATTCGCGCGCGCCGCTCGGCGAGACGTTGGGCCGGCATTTTCCCTGGGCGGCGGCGCACGAAGAGGCGCTGCGCGGGTTGTTCGCGAGCTATGTCGAGGCCAAGCAGCGTCAGAGCGTGCTCGATTACGATGATCTTCTGCTCTATTTCGCGCATATGCTGAGCGAGGCGGAAATCGCAGCGGAAGTCGCCGGCCGGTTCGATCATCTGCTGGTCGATGAATATCAGGACACCAACAGGCTTCAGGCGGAGATCGCGCTGGCATTGCGCCCGCGCGGACGGGGCCTCACCGTCGTTGGCGACGACGCGCAGTCGATCTATTCGTTCCGCGCCGCCACGGTGCGCAACATCCTCGATTTTCCTGGGAGCTTCGAACCGCAAGCGCGCATCGTCACGCTCGATCGCAACTATCGTTCGACCCAGCCGATCCTTTCCGCCTCCAACGCGGTAATCGGTCTCGCGCCCGAGCGTTTCGCCAAGGATCTATGGACCGAGCGCGCGGCGGGCGCGCAGCCCGCCCTGGTGACTGTCGGCGAAGAGGCGGATCAGGCGCGCTATGTCGCGACCAAAGTACTGGAAAATCGCGAGGCAGGCGCGACGCTGAAATCGCAGGCGGTTTTGTTCCGCGCCTCGCATCATTCGGCGGCGCTCGAACTGGAGCTGACGCGCCGCAACATCCCGTTCGTCAAATTCGGCGGGCTGAAGTTCCTGGACGCCGCGCATGTCAAGGACGCGCTGGCGCTGCTGCGCTTCGCCGAAAATCCGCGCGACCGCATCGCCGGCTTTCGCGTCGCGCAACTTCTGCCGGGCGTCGGCCCCGTGAGCGCCGAGAAGATCGTCGCCGCGGCGGCTGTGGACGACGGCTTCGAGACTCTCAAAGCCTTCGTCGCGCCGGCCAAAGCGCGCGCGGCCTTCGCCGATTTCGCGGAACTGCTGGCGCGACTGGCGCGCGGGATGCCCTGGCCAGCGGACTTTGGCGAGGTCATCGCCTGGCGGCGCGCGCATCTTGAGGATACTTACGACAACATTGCCCCGCGCGCGGCCGATCTCGATGCGCTCGAACGCATCGCCATGACCTATCCTTCGCGCGAGCGTTTCTTAAGCGAGCTGACCCTCGATCCGCCCGATGCGACCAGCGACGAAGCGGGGGCGCCGTATCGCGACGAGGATTATCTCATCCTCTCCACCATCCATTCGGCCAAGGGGCAGGAATGGAAGTCGGTGTTCGTGCTCAATTGCGTCGACGGCTGCATACCCTCGGATCTGGCGACCGGCTCCAGCGACGAGATCGAGGAGGAGCGGCGCTTGCTCTATGTCGCGATGACGCGCGCGCGCGACGAACTCGCGCTGATCGTCCCGCAGCGCTTCTATGTTCACGGCCAGCCGCGCCACGGCGACCGCCACGTCCTGGCCGCCCGCACCCGCTTCATCCCGCCGCTGCTGCTCAAGCATTTCGAGCGCGTCGCATGGCCGCCGGCGACGGCGGCGGCGCGCTCGCCAAGCGAAGGGCCGCGCGTCGATCTGGCGGCGCGGATGCGAGCGATGTGGAGGTAGGCGACCGCTTGTCACGAGTTGCGCGCGCCCAACCTTCCGGGCAAGTTCAATAGTTTGCGGACCACGGGCCTACCGGAGCAATATGGGCTGACGCTGGTCGCGGAGGGCGCGGCGGCAATCACGAAGTCGGAGCGGCGATGCGAGAAGGGGATCGAGCGGAAGGTTAAGGCCATGATTGAAAAAGCCGCGGCATCGATGGAATGGCGTCGCTATTCGCCAACCGCGAAGGCGATGCATTGGACGGTCGCCGCAATTGTCATCGCATTGCTTCCCGAGGGCGCAGCGATGAAGCGCCTCGTGGAAGAGGGCCCGACAAAAGAGAACCTATACACCTTGCATGAAGCCTTCGGGGCTCTGGTTCTCCTGATCATGCTTGCGCGTCTCACGCGGCGTCTGGCCTTTGGCGTGCCGGCGCCGGAACCTACCTTGTCGCCCCTGGAACGAAACGCTTCGCTGGCTGCGCAATATGCGCTTTACGTTCTTCTGTTTGTTGTGCCGGTGCTGGGTTGGGCGGGCACGAACGCCTATGGCGACCCGGTGAGCGTTTTCGGCCTGTTCGATTTTCCGACCCTAATGCGCAAGGATCAGGCGCTGTCGGATCGGATTTTTGTTTGGCACCTTGCGGGCGGATTATTGATCGCCTTTGTTGTGACGCTGCACGTTTCGGGCGCTCTTTATCACCACTTCGTAAAGCGCGACGGCGTCCTAGCGCGAATGCTGCCGGGAAAGAGACGCTGAAAATCCTCGTTGAATTTTAGCATTCACGGCCGGACATGCGCTCGCGATGTTGTCGAACGGGTCCGCAATGGCGGGCGCCAGCGCAATGAGCCTTCGCTATCGGGGGCGCCGTCTCCGCTGACGTCGTTCCGATGGGCCGCCGATCGTTTCATTTCGCGCCTGGACGTCGCCGCGGGCCGACAGCGCCGCGGCGCGCCCTAAAACAAAAAAGCCGGCGTTCCCGCCGGCTTTTTCAATTCCAACCCAAAGCGTCGGCTTGGCTTACGCCTCGACGGTCGTCTTCGGCTTCAGCACCTGGCGGCCCTTGTACATGCCGGTTTTCAGGTCGACATGATGCGGACGGCGCAATTCGCCCGAATCCTTGTCCTCGACATAGGTCGGGGCGGCGAGGGCGTCGGCCGAACGGCGCATGCCGCGGCGGGAAGGCGAGGTTTTGCGGCGCGGAACAGCCATTGTGAACTCCAACAAAAAAGCGCCGGTCGGGCGCTGCGCCGGACCGGACGGGAATGGGAAGGCGCGCTCATACACGGAAATATGCGCCCGCGCTAGCCCCAAACGATAATCCTTGACCCCGGCTCGCCCGGCGGCCTATGCCTCGCGCGCCAGTCGGCCGGACGACCGTCGCCTTCGGGCGGAGGAAAGTCCGGGCTCCATACGGACACGGCGCCGGATAACGTCCGGCGGGGGCGACCCCAGGGATAGCGCCACAGAAAGCAAACCGCCTTTCGCAATTCCCTAACGGGAATAGCTGGAGGTAAGGGTGAAAGGGTGCGGTAAGAGCGCACCGCGCGGGCGGCAACGTC
>JBBIIT010000045.1:0-26446 GCA_037446355.1 Beijerinckiaceae bacterium
GCGTGCGCCGGCGGATCGACATAGAGCCCGACGACATCGCGCAGTTTGGCGACGAACTCAGGGTCGTTCGAGAGCTTGAACTGTCGAACGCGGTGCGGCTGAAGCCCATGCGCGCGCCAGATGCGCTGAACGGAGGAGACGCTGACGCCGACGGCCTTGGCCATCAGCGCGCTGGTCCAGTGGGTCGTCTCGCCCGGCGGCGGTTCCATCGTCAGTTCGACGACGCGCTCGGCGACCGAAGGCGCGAGTTTCGGCACGCGTGAGGGCCGCGTCTTGTCGCGCAACAGCCCGTCCACGCCCTCGGCGGCGAAACGTTCTTGCCAGCGCCAGACGCAGGTCTTCGACTTGCCGGTTTCGCGGATGATGGCGTTCGTGCCGACGCCCTCGGCGCTCAGCAGCACGATCTGCGCCCGCCACACGTGCTTCTGCGCAGCGTTCCGGTCCCTGACGAGAGCGCGCAGCCGATCAAGGTCGGCCTGGGTGATGGAGAGGGCGATGCCAGTTCGCATGCCGCTGACTCGCACGTCGCTGGCGGCCAGGGAATCCCCTCTGGGATTCAAATGTCAGGTGCGATCCACTAGAAAGGGACGCCACCGATTAGCGTGCAATCGTGCCGGCCGCCCAAATAGAGGTTGTTTCGCCGTCGGTTCCGCCGGCGCAGTGTTCTTCCGGTCCCCGGCCATGGTGATGCGACGCGGCGGGTAAATAATCGGTTGAAAGTCGACTTTGCGGATGAGGATCAATGCGAGCTTTGCGGTGCGATGCCATCGGGCAAACGAGATTCCTTTTGAGCCAGCCTAGACCGAATGCGATTTGGCGGCGACGAAAGGCGACAATCTGCCAGGCTTGCTTCGTCGCGTTTTGGCGAAACATCGGGTTTCCCTTCAGGGACTACGACCTGCCCGACGACAAAGGAAGACGTCTCATTCATCGTCCGGTGACGCCGCGAACCAACTGACAAGCGACCGTGCGTACCTATGTAATACTTTAAATCCGAAAAATTTAACGCAAATTTGGTTTAAGTACTTTATTTTATTGGTGAGCGCGGTGGGACTCGAACCCACGACCCTCTGATTAAAAGTCAGATGCTCTACCGATTGAGCTACGCGCTCGCCTGTTGCAGGCGCCCCGTGACTACAGCCTCGCCCCTTGGGGGTCAATAGATCGTGCGCCGGCCTTGGCCAGGCGAGCTGCCTTGAGGCGGGCGAAGTCCTCGCCAGCGTGGTGCGAGGAGCGGGTCAGCGGCGACGACGAGACCAGCAGGAAACCTTTGGCGGCGCCGATGGTCGCCAGGGAAGCGAATTCCTGGGGCGTGACAAAATTCTTGACCGCGTGGTGTTTGGGCGTCGGTTGCAGATACTGACCGATGGTGAGGAAATCGACGTCGGCGCTGCGTAGGTCGTCCATGAGTTGCAGCACTTCGTTGCGGGTCTCGCCGAGGCCGACCATGATGCCGGACTTGGTGAAGATCGTCGGGTCTAACTCTTTGGCGCGCTGCAACAGTCGCAGCGAATGGAAATAGCGCGCGCCGGGCCTGACGCTCAGATAGTTCGACGGCACGGTCTCGAGATTGTGGTTGAAAACGTCGGGCTTGGCCGCGATCACGACCTTGAGCGCGCCCTCCTTGCGCAGGAAATCGGGCGTCAGCACCTCGATCGTCGTCGCGGGCGAAGCGGCGCGGATCGCGCGGATCGTACGGCCGAAATGCTCGGCGCCGCCGTCAGCGAGGTCGTCGCGATCGACCGAGGTGACGACGACATGGCTGAGGCCGAGCTTAGCGACCGCGTCGGCGACGCGCGCGGGTTCGGCGTCCTCGAGGGCGTCCGGCAGGCCGGTGGCGACATTGCAAAACGCGCAGGCGCGGGTGCAGGTCTCGCCCATGATCATGAAGGTCGCGTGCTTCTTGTCCCAGCACTCGCCGATATTCGGGCAGCGCGCCTCCTCGCAGACGGTGACGAGCTTGTGTTCGCGAACAATCGCGCGCGTCGCCGCGTATTCGGCCGAACCCGGCGCCTTGACCCGAATCCATTCGGGCTTGCGCGCGATCGCCTGGTCGGGCCGGTGCGCCTTTTCGGGGTGACGCGGACGCGCCTTGCGCGGGTCGTCCTTGAGAAGATCGATAACGGTGGTCATGCGGGTCTCCGCCGGGCCGCGCAGACCTATCACATCCCGCGGAGCCCTAGCAAAGCGCCAAGCCCGCGCGCGACGCGGATCACGCCCGCGAATTGCGCGTAACGGCGATCACCCCGCTCGGGTCAGGGCCGCGACATAAAAACCGTCGGTCCCGGAGGTGTGAGGAGCGAAGCGCAGCCCAGCGCCGAGGCGCGAGGCGAAGCGCGCGAGATCGGGCAGCCCGGCGGCGCGCGCCATGTGGGCAGCTTCGAGCGGCAGGAAGTCGGCGTGCGCCTCCAGGAACGCTGCGACGCGATCCTCGTTCTCGGCCTTGAGCAGCGAGCAGGTGACGTAAACGATGCGCCCGCCAATTTTTACGAAACGCGTTGCTAATTCAAGCGCTTCCACCTGATTTTTGATACGTTGCTCTAGCGAACCGGGACGGATGCGCCATTTGGCGTCGGGGCTGCGGCGCCACGCGCCGGAGCCGCTGCAAGGCGCGTCGACGAATACGATATCGCAACGTCCTTCGAGATCGGCGAGGATGTCCTGAGCGCCGCGCGGCGCCCGCACCTGCACGTTGCGCGCGCCCGAGCGCTCCAGCCGCGCGAATATCGGGGCGAGGCGGCGCCCGTCGGCGTCGGTCGCGTAGATCTGTCCGTGGTTGTCCATCATCCCGGCGAGGGCGAGCGTCTTGCCGCCGGCGCCGGCGCAAAGATCGAGAGCCTGAATTCCCGGTTTGGCCGCGCTGAGGAGCGCGGCGAGCTGAGAGCCTTCGTCCTGAACCTCGACGAGCCCCTTGACGTAGGACGGCTCGGCCGAGAGGGCGACGCCCCGCCCATCCGCGCGCGCGGGAATGCGCAAACCGACCGGCGAAAGCGGCGTCGCGACGGGATGGAGATGGGCGAGCGTGGCCAGCGCTTTCTCGCGATCGCCCTTAAGAAGGTTGACCCTGAGATCGACTGGCGCCCGTTCGGCAAGCGCCCGTCCGGCCTCGGCGGCGTCGGCGCCGAAGCTCTCCGCGAACGCGGGCGCCAGCCATTCCGGGTAATCACCGCGTACATGCGCCGGCGCGTCGGCGAGGTCCGCGTGGGCGAGGCGGTCGCGCTCGGCTTCGGTCAGGGGCGCCGGCGCGTGGCCCTCGCCGGAGAACAGCGCGGCGATTTCCCCTACTGCGAGGCCGCGCAATTGCTTGAGCGCGCCGAGCATCTGCGCGCGCGGCGTCGCGTCGTCGAGCAGCCAGGCGGACGAGGATTTGCGCCGCAAGGCGTCGTACACCAGTGTGGCGATGGCGGCGCGATCGCCCGAGCCAGCGAAACGATGCGCGAGGCCCCAATCCTTGGCGGCGTCGGCGGCGGGGCGGCGTCGCGTCTCCACGTCGGTCAGAATTTCGATGGCGGCGGAAACGCGGGCGGCGGGAATCATGCCCGGGGTCTAGACCGAAGCGGGGTCGGACGCAAAAGCGACAAGATTTGGCTGCTAGGAAGCGCCCTCGCCATTCGCGATTCGCTTTTCAACCCTTTGGGGGAACCATGTCTCGATTTGTCCGACCGCTCGTCGCGATCTTCGTCGCTCTGTCGCTCGCTGCCTGCGCTGCGACGCCCGCCCCGGCGCCGAACCCCGCGCCGCCGCCGGCCAAGAAGCTCGACGCCAAGACCCAGCTCGAAAATCACAATTAAGCCGAGAAATCTCAGCGACGCGACGCTGCCATCGAGGGCTTACCCTGCCTCCGGCCGCTCCAGCCTTGTCGCGCTCGCGTGCGCCATCGCCAGGCCGAACAGTATCAGCGCCAGCGCCTGATGCGTCAGCGCCAGCGCGATTGGCGCGGCGAAGAGCAGGGTCAGCACGCCCAGCGCCGCCTGCGCGAGCGCGACCCCTGCGAGCGTCGTCGCGCGGCGATCCAACGAACTGCCGATCGCCGCGCGCCGGGCCGCCCAGGCTTGTGCGAAGGCGGCGACGACGACCGCATACGCGACGAAACGGTGATCGAACTGCGCCGTCGTAACGTCGTCGACGATCGAGCGGAGCCAGGGCGTCAACCCGAATACCCCTTCGGGAATCCATCGCCCGTCCATAAGCGGCCAGGTGTTGTAAATGAGGCCCGCGCGCAGGCCGGCGACCAGCGCCCCCAGTCCAAGTTGTGCGAACGCCAGCGCCGCGAACGCCGCCGCGGCCGCCGCGAAGCCGGCCGGCGAGGCGCCCCGCCGCTGCTCGCCCATGCCGACGCCGGCGTAGATCAGCGCGCCGAAAGTGGCGGCGGCGATCATCAGATGGATCGCCAGCCGCTCCTGCGCGACCTCGGTGCGCTCGCTCAGGCCCGACGACACCATCCACCAACCAACGACAGGCTCCAGCGCGAGCAATCCTGTGGCGACCAGCGCCTGCCGCCCGAGCGCGCCCTTGAGCCTCCCGCCGAACCAGAATGCGAGCCCCGGCAGGATGAAGGCCGCGCCAAGGATGCGCGCGAGCAGCCGATGGGTCCATTCCCAATAGTAGATGGCCTTGAACCCCTCGATCGTCATGTCGGAATTGAGTCTGGAAAATTGCGGAATCTGCTGATAGCGCCGAAATTCCTCGCGCCAGTCGGCTTCGCCGAGCGGCGGGACGACCCCGGTGACTGGCTTCCATTCCGTGATCGACAGACCGGACTCCGTCAGCCGCGTCGCGCCGCCGACCAGCACCATGACGAAAATGAGCGCGGCGACGCCGAACAGCCACGCCCTGACCGCGCCGCCCTCGCGCCGCGCCGGGGCGGCCGAGCCGGCCGCAAATGTGTCTTGCAAAGTCATCCCGAGTTCCGCAAATGGCGCTACGCGGCCACCCTTAATCGCTCAGGGGCCCCGCGACAATTCGCTGAGGGCCGCGACGGCCGGAAAGGGCGCCATGTCCCCGCGCGTCAGAAAGTTCGTCGGCGGCGCTAGTATGATCGCCTTCGTGCTGATCTACGCGCTCGTCGCAATGGCGCTCGCCGATTCCCGTCCGATGCACGAGGCGCCGGCGCTGGTGCAAACCGTTCTCTATATCGTCCTCGGCCTCGCCTGGGTGCTGCCGATGATGCCGCTGATCAAATGGATGGAGCGTAGGTAAAGGGGATCGCCGAAACGATAACGACCCGAATGCGCGGAGCGATAAAAACCGCTCCACGCGACGAGTCCTTGCTTTCGAGACGCGCCCTTCCCTGTCCTGGCGGCGTCTTCTCGCGTGCGCCCGCGTTCTATCCGCCCGCCGCCGTCTGCTGGTTGAGCCCGTCGAAGCGCGCCTGCTGTTGCGCGTCGAGCGCGGTATAGAAGTTGTTCAAGGCCGGTCGGACCATTTCGACGCCTTGAATTATAGCTTCCAACCGGCCGCGCATTGCCTCGAGGCGGCCAGGCGGAGTTAGCGGCGCCCGCGCCGGGCACGAAGCCAGGATTAACTTATCGGCATTATCGGCCGCATTGCGAAGGTTCAGGAGTTCGGTCTGCTGCGACGGGGTTGGCCGGATCGCCGCGTCGACCTGCGGCACGGAGACGACCGGGATATCGTTTTGCGGACCGCACAATTGCGCGAGATCCATCGCCGGCGGCGCGCCCTGACCGGGCGCGCCAGGCTGACCCATTGTGTTGAACTCAGCCTTCTGCTCGTCGCTCAGCGAAGAATAGAAGTCGCCAAGTGGCGCGCGCACCGTATCGACCGCGGCGACCATCGCCTGCAGTCGCGACTGGACGCCATCGAGCCGCGCCAGCGCGGTTCCCGGCGGCGGGACGCTGCATTGCGCGGCCAAACCATTCCGCGCTTGAGCCTCCGCTCGGCTCAGCGCATTGAGCTTCTCGGTCTGTCCGGGATCCGGATGGACCGCTTCAGCGATGCGCTGCGTCGAGACCGCTCCAGGCGCCTCCCCACCGCCGCAAAAGGCGACCGGTGGGCTCGGCGGAGGCGGCGGCGCCAGGGTCCCCGCCGGCGGCGGCGCGGACGCTATGAGTGGCGCCGGCGGCCCGGGCGTCGCGACGAATTCCGGCGTCAAAATTCCGGCAAAGACATCATCGTAGCCATAGGCCCAGAACGCGTCGCCGAACGGACCCGCGTAGTAAGGCCAAAAGGCGTAATCGAACATGTTGTCGTAGGCGTAAGGCCAGAACACCGGCCCCGCCCAGCCCACGTAACCTGGATTGAAGTCTCCGTAGCCGAATTGTCCGCGACGGAAATCGCCCGCTCCGGCGAAGCGTCCGCCGCCGCCGAAACCATTTGCGAACCGCCCGCCAAACCGTCCGTTCGCGAATCCTGCGCCCGCGCCGGCCGCCATGCCGTTGAATCGCCCCGCCTGACCATTCGCGATCGCGTTACGAGTGGCGAAGCCGCCACCGTTACCGAAAGCGCCTGTGAAATGGCGCCCACCGCCATATCCGAAGCGATTACCGCCGAACCGAGACGCGAAACCGTGATAGCCGGATCCAAAGCGCGCGCCGCCGAACCGCATTCCGCCAAAATGATTGCCGCCAAAGCGCATTCCTCCGAAATGCGCGCCGCCGAAGCCCCTGCCCCCAAAACCTCGGCCGCCGAATCCTCTGCCGCCGAAGTGGCCGCCGCCAAAATGCCCGCCGCCGCCCCCGCCCCGATATTGCGCCGCCGAAGCGTCGATCGAAAATGCCGCTACCCCGGCAAGAAGCACGACCGCGGTCAATGCAAGGAATTTACTGGTCATGGCGTCCCTTCCTTTCCGGCTGGAGACGATCCGCAGATGGAGGCATGTCCACAAAAGCGCGCAGCTGCGCTTTCGGCATCGCGCTTGACCGCATCGCGGTACACAGCATTCTACGCCGACATGCCAATTTTAACGTTATCTTAACCGACGCGAATATCGGCTGGCTTACAGCCGCATTAACTCACGTTAATCCGGCGCGCCCTCACGCGACGTTCAACCGTCGTCCTCGGTTCCAGAACGCGAACGGCGCGCCCGACAACATCGCTTCGAGATAGCGCGCGTCCTGCCACAGGCCATTGAGGGAGACACGCGGAAGCGCGGTCAGATGCGCGCCATGCTCGGGAAACAGCAACCCCGGCCGCGTCGTGACCCCGCAGGCGAAGCCGAGCTCGGCGGCCAGCGCGAACTCTCGAGCGCCGGCGCTGGTCGGATCGCCGACAGGATAGCAAAACGAGCTCACGGCGCGCCCCAGCCCCGCCTCCAGATCGGCGCGCGAGCCCGCCATCTCCTCGCGCGCGGCGGCCTCCGGCCAATGGGCGAGGCGGCGGTGGCTACGGCTGTGCGCTCCAATCTGGACGAGCCGGTGGGCGGCGAATTCGCGCGCCTCGTCCCAGCTCATGCAAAGCGCGTCGGCGATCTCGGCGCTGGATACCTCGGCCCGCTGCGCGAGATCGCCGACGGTAGCGAGCAACTCCGCCTCGGGCCGCGCGCGCAAGGACCAATAGATGCGCTCGAAAGCCGCGGATTTGCGTTTCGCGTCGCCGGTCTCGAACCGCTGGCGGGCGCCGTCCCGCTCGATAACGACGCTGTCGAGCCGGCGCAGCGCGTCTTCAAGTTCGAGCCACCATAGCCTCGCGCTGCGCTCCAAAAAGCCGGTGGTGAAAAAGAAGGTCGCAGGCGCGCGGTGACGCTCCAGGATCGGCAGCGCGAAGTCGCGCGCGTCGCGATAGCCGTCGTCGAAAGTGAGCGCCGCGAAGGGAGCGCCCTCTCCCGTGCGCAGCCGCCGCGCCGCCTCGTCGAGTGTGACGAATTCGAGCCCAGCGGCGCTAACGACGCCGAGCGCTTCATCGAGAAACTCGGGTGTGATCTCCAGCAGCCGATTGGGCGCATAGCCGGGCGTCACGGGGCGCCACGGCCGCACATGATGCAGCGTCAGAATAACGCCGCGCCCGCGCATCGACGGCCCGACGATCCTGTGCAGGCCGCTGGCGCGAAAGGCGGCGAGGCCGGCGCCGATCAGCCTATGTTTTAGCGCCAACCGAGGCCTCCGCTTGTGGCGCCCGCCAAGCGCGCGCCGGCCAACGAAATTACGCCGCCGACCTTTCCGAACCCTTGCGCGGGTATCGTTAGCCATGTCGCGAGTTTAGCGAAGCCGTATACGATTCGTTGTCTATATTGTCCGGCGCCGAACTGGAGTCGCGCTTGTCCGCCGTCACCGCCCGAGCTGAGATTGCGCGCACTGCGAGACCGGCGAAAGTTGCCGCGCGCGCCCGGCATTGTTTCGCCAGCGTCGAAATTCTCGACAATTTCGAGGACGCAGGCGCCGCATTCGCCGAAATCGAAACTGTTGCGCGCGCGAGCGCCTATCAATCGATCGAGTTCGCGTGGGTTTGGAGCGAAACCATCGGCGCGGACCTCGCGATTTCGCCCCTCATCGTCGTCGCACGCGACGAGGGCGGCGTCGCGACCGCGCTGCTACCGCTCGGGCGCTCGCGCGTCGCATTTCTCGAACGCGCCGAGTTTCTCGGCGGTCGAATGGCGAATTTCCAGATGGGCCTGTTCCATCCCGATTACGACTGGACGAGCGAGGCCGTCGCGACCTTGTTGCGCCGCGCGGCGCTGGTCGCGCGCCCGCGAATCGATTTCTTCACTTTCGCCAGCCAGCCCGAACGCTGGCGCGACACGATCAATCCACTGACCCGACTCGATTGTCAGCCGAGCCCGAGCTTCGCCTATTCGAGCGCCCTGCCCGCCGATTTCGCGACTTGGTTGGAAGCACGATTTTCGAGACCCTCGCGCAAGAAGCTGCGCAAGAAGGCGGCGCGACTGGCGGCGATGGGCGGTTTCGCGCATCGGCGCGCGAATGACGCCGAGGAAACCTCGCTCATGTTGGAGGCGTTCTTCGCGCAGAAGCGCGCGCGCGCCCGCGAACTTGGACAAAATGACGAATTCGCCAAAGCTTCCGTCGCCTCTTTCCTTCGCGCGCTCGCCGAACCGCAGGCCGCCGATCGATCGATATTCGAGGCGCATGGACTTTTTGCAGGCGAGCGTCTGGTCGCCGTGTTCGGCGCGTTGCGACACGAGAGACGCCTCTCCGGCCTGATCCTTTCGCATGACAGCGCACCGGAAGTCGCTGCCGCCAGTCCCGGCGAACTGCTGGTGATCGAAGTCGTGCGCGACGCCATCGCGCGCGGCCTGACCGAGTTCGATCTCGGCGTCGGCGAGGCGCGCTACAAGAGCGAATGTTGCGAGACGACCGAGCCCTTGTTCGACAGCGCGTTCGGCGTCACTTTCGCAGGTCGGTTCGGCGCGGCGGCCTATCTTGCCCTGCGCGCAACCAAGCGCAGCATCAAGCAATCGCCACGGTTGCTGGCGTTCGCAAGGCGCGCGACGCGCGGGTTGAGCTGACGCGAGAGCCCGGCGCTAGGCCGCCTCCCCCTGCTTCGATCGCCGCGCCAACGCGACGCCAAGGGTCACGAGCGAGGGCTCGTCAAAACGTCGGCGAAGGTCCATTTCGACCGCGGCGAGACGCTCGATCGGCGCGCAGACGACGATCGCGGCGATCGCGTCCGTGAGCGCCTCGGCCTCGGGCGAGCGCCAGTCGGACGCGTGCGCGACCACGAACTCATAGGATTCGTTCAGCGCCTCGAGCAGATCCAGTAATTCCTGCGGATCGATTTCGCCCGCGCCCGCGGGCAGCACGTCGAGCCGCGAGGAAAGATCGCGGTGCAACGCTTCGTCGATCGTCGCCCTCCCGGCGAACACTTCGGCAAGGCCCGGCAGCGCCGCGCCCGCGCCGTCCGCGCGATCGAGCGTGTCCTCCAGCCACGGCTGCGTCGCGCCGAGATCGAGCAACAGCGTCCGTCCGCGCCCCGACAGACGGCGCGCCGCGCCGAGCGCGACGCCGAGCGCGCCCTTCTCGGCTTGGCCCGTGACCAGGAGCGTCAGACCGCCCTCGCCGGCGCCGGTCCGCGCCAACCGGTCGAGGAATCCGTTGAGTTCGCTGTCGCGCGCGACGATCGGGGCTTCCGGCGCGCTGAGGGCTTGGGCGACGGCCGGCGCTGACTCCGGCGGCGACGCCTGCGGCGCGTCGCGGTTACGCGCCGGCGTTTCGTCGAACATCAGCACATGGGCGGCGACGACTCCAGCGGAAATGAGGAACCCCGCCAAGGTGGCCAGCAATAAAGTCGGCCCCGTCTTCGGGAAGGTCGGCGAGACGGCCGCGCGCGCGGTTTCGATGATGCGCGCGTTCGGCGGCGCGGCGTTGTCGGCGTCGTGCGCGACCGCTTCGCGATATTTGGCGGTGTAGGATTCCAGCTGCTCGCGCGCCGTCTTTGCGTCGAGTTCCAGCGCGCGCAACTTCACCTCGTCGGAATTGCTATCCGCGACGGTCTGCGACTGTTTCGCGACGGCGCCTTCGAGGTTGCGCAGCTGGGCGGCGGCCAGTTTCGACTCGTCTTCGAGTCCTCCCACCGCCTTCTGCGCGGCGGCGCGGATCTCTTCGTCCAGACCCGCGAGTTGTCCGTTCAACTCTTTCATATGCGGATGTCCGGGCAACAGCGTGCGCGATTGCTCGGCGATCTGCGCCTTCAGGTTGACGCGCAGTTCGGCGTAACGACGCAGAGACTCGTCCTTGGCGACGTCGGGCACCGCGTCAAGGCGCCCGGCCCGCAGCATCTCGCGCAGCATCTGCGCTTTGCTGGCGGCCGCCGTCTGCGTCGCGCGCGCGCTGGCGATCTGCGCGTTGATTTCCGCGAGTTGCTGGTTGTTGATCGTCAAACCGTTGGCGCCCGTCAGAAGACCGCTCGTGGCGCGAAACGCCTCCGCCTTGGAATCGGCGTCGGCGACCTTGGCGCGCAATTGCTCGATCTTTCCGGAGAGCCAAGCGGCGGCGGCGCGGGCGGAATCCTTTCGAGCCTGCTCCTGTTCGGCAAGAAACAACGTCGCCATAGTGTTGGCGCCGCGCGCGGCGAGCGCCGCGTCGGAACTTACGAACTCGATTTGCAGCACGCGCGACTTCGCGTCCGGGAAGACGGTAAGGCGCGAAAGGAACGTTTCAGTGGCGCGGTCCTCGTCGCTCTCGTCGCGCCGGCCACCCGAGATTAGCGATAATATCTTCGAAAAAACGCCGCCGGAATGCGACGGATTGAACTCGGCGTTTTGGGCCAACCCGAGCTTGACGACGGCTTTGCGCGCTAAATCGAACGTGGCGACCGTCTCGGCAAGGCTCTGCACGCCTTCCGTGTCGTAATTGACGAGGTTCTCGGCGCCCGCCTTGTCGGGGCGCGTCAAGTAGGAATCCTGGTTCTCCAAGAGCACTTTGGCGACGCTGGTGTAGCGAGGACTGAGCAGCGTCACCGACGCCAGCGCCGCCGCGAACGCGAGCGCGGTCGGCGCAAGGATCCACCGCTTGCGTGCGACGAGCGCGCGAATCAGCCGCATCAGATCGATCGCGTCGCCCCGCGAGTCCGACTCGCCCTGCGCGCTCGATTCCACACCCGACATCCGCTGCTCCTGCTCGGGCGATTCATGCGCGATTAAGGTTGCTGACGGGTTAAGCCCGGACACGCGGCGTTGAATCGTTGGTCATTCGTTAACCATGCGTCGATAATCATGCCGAAGCGTTGTTGGCACAGGTTGGCGCAATGAGTCGGATTATCGTCGTCTTGGCCCTGTTGCTGGCGGCGCTCGGGGGGTGCTCGGCGCCTCGCTATAGCGCGGATTCGCTGCGCTCGTCGCTCAATGCGCCTTACCGGCTCGCCAGCGGCGATCGACTGCGCGTGATCGTTTTCGGCCAGGAAAGTCTCACCAACTCTTTCTCGGTAGACGGCGCCGGCAATGTTTCGTTGCCCCTGATCGGCAACGTGCGCGCACAGGGACTGACGACCTCCGAATTACAGACCACGATCGAGGCGCGCCTGCGCGAAGGCTATCTTCGCGACCCACGAGTGTCCGTCGAGGTCGAAGCGTTCCGACCATTCTTCATCCTCGGCGAGGTCAGCGTCGCCGGCCAATATCCCTTCATCAACGGGATGACGGTGCAGAACGCGATCGCGGTCGCGGGCGGGTTCAGCCCGCGCGGCGCGCAGGACAGCGTCGATCTTACACGCATCGTCGACGGGCGGACGCTGATCGCCTCGGTTCCGCTCACTTTCCCGGTGCGGCCGGGCGACACGATCACCGTGAGGGAACGGTTCTTTTAGGATGCTGCGGTAAGGATTGCGCGCCGACTGCCTTGTGAAAGCGTCAACCATGATCGCGCGCGAACTTCAGACTGCAAAGCTGCGCATCGTCCATGTCTTTCGCGCGCCGCTCGGCGGGTTGTTTCGTCACGTCGTCGATCTGGCCGCCGAACAGGCGAAGCGCGGACATGACGTGGGAATGTTTTTCGACAGCGGCGGCGACGGCCCGCGCGTCCGCGAGGCGCTGGATCGCATCCCCGGCGCCTTGGCTCTCGGCGTCGAGACAGCGCCGATTCGACGCAATCCCGGCCCTTCCGACGTTCGGGCGTTCGCGCGATTTTCGCGCTGGCTGAAAGTCGCGCGTCCCGACATCGTGCATGGGCACGGTTCGAAAGGCGGCGTCTTCGCGCGCCTGGCGCGATGGAGCGGCGCGCCTGGCGATCCGATCCGCGCCTATACGCCGCACGGCGGCAGCTTCAACTACCGCCCCGGCTCAGCGATCCACCGCGTTTACATGGCCGCCGAAGCGTTGGCGGCGCGCTCCACCGATGTGTTCCTGTTCGAGAGCGCCTATATCGCGGGACGATACGACAAATTCGTCGGCGTTGAGACGGGAACTCGGCGCGTAGTCGCCAACGGGCTCAGCGAAGCTGAGTTCGAGCTGGCCCGCGCCGATCCCGGCGCCGCGGATCTGCTTTACGTCGGCGAATTGCGCGCGGCCAAAGGCATAGATACGCTTCTGGACGCCATGCCTCGCATGGCCCAGGGTCTCGGCCGCCTTCCGCGCGCGGCGCTCGTCGGTTCGGGGCCCGACAAGGCGATGCTCAGCGAACGCGCGGCGAAGCTCGGAATTGCCGATCGCGTCTCATTTCCGGGGCCCATGCCGATTCGGCAAGCCTTCAAACTCGGAAAGATTCTTGTCGTTCCCTCGCGAGCCGAATCCATGCCCTATGTCGTGCTGGAGGCGGCGGCCGCGCGGGTTCCCATGGTGGCGAGCGATGTCGGCGGCATCCCGGAAATCTTCGGCCCGTTTGCGGATTGGCTCGGCCCCAGCGATGACGCCGACGATTTGGCTCGGCGTCTGGTCGCCTGCCTCCGCCATTCCGACGCGAAGCGCGAACAAATGACCGCTGACCTCGCCCAATTCGTCCAAAGCAACTTTTCGATCCGAAATATGGTTGACGCCGTGATGAGCGGCTATCGCGAGGCGCTCGATCGACGGCGACCGCGCGAGGCGACCGCGTTCGCAGTTCATTCCCGCACCTGAGTTCTGGCCATGTCTTTGTTTTCCGCCTCCCAGCTTCGTGAAGCCGCCCCTCTTCCGACGCCCAAGCCGAGCGCGAACGCGGATGCGCTGCGTCGCCTGGCCACTGAAGCGGCGCGCCCATCCTATTCGCGCATCGTGATCGTCGGTTCGGTGCGCGCGGTTGAACTCTCATTGCTCATCGCCACCGGGCTCGCCGTCTATTTGATCTATGTCGCGCGCGCCGTCGGCCCGGTGCCGGTCTACTATCCCACGACGATCGTCATTTCGCTGATCGCGATCGTGGTGTTTCAATCGACTCAAAGCTACTCGATTCCAACCTTTCGCCGTCCGGTTCCGGCCGTATTTCGCCTCTGGGGCGGCTGGTCGGCTGTCGTGCTGCTGGCGCTCGCGGTCGTATTCTTCCTGAAGATCGACGGTGTGATTTCGCGGGTCTGGATCGGCGGCTGGTTTCTTTGCGCCGCCGCGGCGCTTGCCGTCGAGCGCGTGATCGTGGCGCGCATCGTTTCGCGGCTCGCGCGATCGGGTCGCCTCGAACGCCGTGCGGTCGTCGTTGGTGGCGGCGAGCAGGCGCGCGCGCTGGTCGCCGAACTCGCCATGGCGGATCCGGCCGAGGTCCGTCTGCTCGGAATATTCGACGATCGCGGCTTCGACCGATCCCCCGGCGACGTCGAGGGTTTCCCGAAACTCGGCAACGTCGACGACCTCGTCGAATTCGCACGCTCCACCCGCATCGATCTGGCGATATTCGCCATGCCGATCAGCGCGGAACAGCGAATTCTCGAAATGCTGCGCAAGCTCTGGGTGTTGCCGATCGACGTGCGCCTCGCCGCTCACGCCAATCGTCTGCGGCTGCGCCCGCGCTCCTATTCTTACATCGGCTCGGCGCCGATGCTCGATGTTTTCGACAAACCGCTCGCCGACTGGGACGTGGTCGTCAAGCTCGTGTTCGACAAGATTGTCGGCGCCCTAGCGCTGATCGCGCTGTCCCCCGTCCTGCTGGCGGCGAGCCTAGCGATCAAGCTGGATTCCCGAGGCCCCGTGCTCTTCAAGCAGAAGCGCTACGGCTTCAACAACGAGCTGATAGAGGTTTTCAAGTTCCGCTCGATGTACGCCGACAAGCTCGACGCGACCGCCTCGAAGCTCGTCACGCGCGACGACCCGCGCGTCACCCGCGTCGGCCGTTTCATCCGCAAAGCCTCGATCGACGAATTGCCGCAACTCTTCAACGTCGTGTTCAAGGGCGATCTTTCCTTGGTGGGTCCGCGCCCGCACGCTATCCATGCGAAGGCTGCGAACCGGCAATATGACGAAGTGGTCGACGGCTACTTCGCGCGCCACCGCGTCAAGCCCGGTATAACAGGCTGGGCGCAGGTCAATGGCTGGCGTGGAGAAACCGACACTCAGGAGAAAATCCAAAGCCGCGTCGAGCATGACCTCTACTACATCGAGAACTGGTCGATCCTGCTCGACATTTACATTCTTGCGATCACCCCCGCCTCGTTGCTCAAGAACGGCAACGCCTATTGAGCCTGCACGACCGCGGCGCGACGGCGAAGCGCAAACCCTCTGTTAACCCTAACGTTTCATAAACGGCCGGGAGCGAGGTTGGAGCGCCTGCCCCAGCCGGGAACCGTCGAAATGTTCGCGATTGAGACGATACGCAATCGGGTGCTTTGGGCGTTTCTGGCCTTGAGCAGTTTCGCCGCCATCGAGCCCTCGCCTTACGATCTCATGTTTCTGGTCGCGCTTGTCGTCTTCGCCAAAGGCGGCCTGCGCTTCGAGGCCATAATGGCGCCGCTGATCGTGACGCTGCTCGTCTACAATGCGGGCGGCGTGCTGGCGCTGACGCCCTGGGTGGGCGAACGCGAGAGCGTCATGTTCATTGTCATCTCTATCTATATCTCGCTGACGACGTTTCTCTTCGCCGCCATAGTCGCCGCCGACCCGTCGCGACGCATGGCGACGATCAAATCCGGTTACATCGCTTCTGGCGTCATCGCCGCAATTCTTGGGATAGTCGGCTATTTCAATATTGCCGGCCTGGGCCCTTACTTCACGCTCTACGACAACTCACGCGCGATGGGCGCCTTCAAAGATCCGAACGTGTTCGCGCCCTATCTCGTGCCGCCGATCGTCTGGCTGTGCCAGGACATCCTGCTCGGCCGCGCGCGCCTCGTCCGCGTCGCGCTGTTGCTTGGCGTTATGATCCTCGGCGTCCTCTTGAGCTTCTCGCGCGGCGCGATCATCGACTTTCTTGCCTCCGCGGCCCTGCTGCTCGGCTTGACGTTCCTGACCACGCCCTCGCCAACGCAGCGGCTGCGCACGGTGAAATTCGCGCTTCTTGGCGCGGCGTTCGTTGTTCTGCTCGTCGTGGTCATCCTGGCGATTCCCACCGCTCGCGACCTCGCACTGGAGCGCGCTTCCCTGGTCCAGGATTATGATGGCGGCCAACAGGGGCGCTTCGGCAATCAGGTCCGCTCGATTCCAATGCTGTTGGATCTTCCGTTCGGCTTCGGCCCGCTGCGCTTCGGCCATATATTCCCTCAAGATCCGCATGAGGTGTTCATCAGCGCCTTCGCCTCCTGCGGATGGCTCGGCGGCCTTGCCTTCGCCGCCTTCATCGCCATCACGCTCTATCTCGGCACGGCGCTATGTTTCCGGCGCTCGCCGCTGCAATCGGAAGTGATCGGTCTGTGGGCCGCGTTGGCGCCGCAAATCTTGCAGGGGGTGCAGATCGACACCTCGCACTGGCGACATTTGTTCCTGATGTGCGGATGCCTCTACGGCCTGGCCGCCGCGGAGCGGATGCGGCGCGGGCGAGCGCGGGCGTCCTATAGCGAAATGGTAAGCGTTGGCGCGTAAGTCCCAGACTCTTCCTGGGCTGAAGGTCGCCTTGTCCATGACCGCCGCAGAACCATCCGTCGTGACGTTCGGCTCCGATCGGCCCGTGACTTGCGCGGTGATGGACTATTGGCGCCGGCTTGAAGGCGCGATCAACGCGATGCGGCCCGGTTTCGCTACGACGCGATTCGTCAACCCCGCGCATCCCCTGGCGTTTGTCGGCGCGATCGTGGCGGCTTTACGTCAGGACCGCATCGTGCATTTGCAATTGCCGATCGAGGGTTGGGGCAACAGCGTCACGCCCGGGTCGGCGCTGATGGCGGCCAGATGGGCCACCCGCAAAGGCAAGATCGTCATCACGCTGCACGAATGGACCTCGCTCAACGTCCTTCGCTATCTCTCGACCGTTCCCGATGTGCTGGCGGCCGACGGCTTCATTTTCGTCTCGCCGCAGCAGCGCGAGGCCTTCCTGAAGACGCCTCTGGTCGGGCAAGCGAAGAAGCGCGCGGCGCCGATCATCCCCATCGGCCCCAACATCATGCCCGCGCGCATCGACCCCGCTCTGGTCGCACGCGAGCGCCTTAGGACGCGCGGCGAGGGCGAATTGCGCGCGGATTTGGTCGTCGGCTATTTCGGTGTGCTTTATGCGAGCAAACAACCGGGCGTGCTGCTGCACGCCATCAAGGCGCTGCACGCTCGCGGCGTGAGGGCGCGCCTGCTCGTTTGCGGCGATTTCCTTTGGGACAAGCCGAACGACCGGCAGAACTTTCTCGCCCTCGCGCGCGAACTCGGGGTCGCCGATTGGCTCGATTTTCGAGGCCGGATCGACGACCAGGACGAGCTTCTGGGTACGCTCTCGGCCGCCGACGTATTTCTGCTGCCGTTCAGCGACGGCGTCAGCGTCAGGCGCGGAAGCTTCCAGGCGGTGAGCCAATTGGCTATCCCGCTGGTGACGACGGCGCCTGCGCGCGCCGACGAATTCGGGGCTTCCATCGCGCTCAAAGCCAAGATCGACAATTTGGCGACCGTGCTATGTCCGATCGGCGCCGGCGCGGAGGCTTTCGCGGACGCGCTCTGTCTCGCCGTCAGCCGCAGGACGCACGCAATCGGCGTGGACCTCGGCCAATCGTGGCGGGACGCAGCGGCGGCGCATCTTCGCTTCTACGACAGCCTTTAAGGCTCGGCCGCCGGATGCGGCGCCCCGCCGCGCGCCGCCCATTGACGCAGGTTCGTCAGGACCAAGAGATGCCAGTTGCGCGTCATGAAGCGCCGCTCGATCTGCACATAATAGATCAAGCCGACCGCGACCACGACCACCCAACTCAGAACGAGCGCGGCGGCGACGCCAATCAACAGCAGTTGCGGCGCGAGTTTGAAGAGCAAGCTCGCGGCGACTTGCAGCACTTGCAGATGAACGAGATAGATCGAATAGCAGGCGCCGCCGATCAAACTGATCCAAGGCCGCGCGCAGAAGGCGCGAAAACTGGAATTGGGCGCCAGCGCGCTCGCGAAAGCACACATCAGCCCAAGATAGACGCCAAGAAGGCGCAACGCTTCGCCACCGAAGCCGAGCGTCTCGTCGCCGGGAAGCGCGATAGCGAACGCGAGGCCGAGCCAGCCGATCGCGGTTACGGCGGCGCGCGGCCAGGCCGCGATGCGCGCGACGAGCCCGTCCTTGGCGTAGGCCATGACGATGCCGATCCAGAAGAAATTGAAATATCGCAGCAGCGAATAGCCAACGTGGACCGAGCCGAGCGTGTCGAAGTGCCAATAAGACAGAATGACGCCGACGCCAAGAAATATCGCCGCCATCGCCGCGCGCGCGCGCGCCGGCTTCAGCCGCGCCCACAGCCAGAACAGCAACGGCGCGAGAATATAGAACTGCACTTCGACTTCGAGCGACCAGCCCGGCGGAAATAACCGGGGAAACGTGCCCCAGACGAGATCGTGAGCATAGATGAGGCTGCCGACGAGGCTGAGGTCCAGCGACTGCGGCTCGACGTCGAACTTGTGCGTGCCCTCCGGCACGTAGCCAGTGAAGCGGATCAGCAGCCAGGTCGCGATCAGCAACAGAATATACGGCGGCTCAATGCGCATCACGCGGCGGCCGAAATAGGTTTTCAGGAAGGCGGAGCTGAGCGGACTGGCGTTCGCCTTCATTGCCTGACTAGCGAGAATGAAGCCGCTGATCGCGAAGAACAGGCTGACGCCGAGCGGCGCGAGTTGGAGGTAAGTCTCGACCGCGCCGCCCGCGAGCGTCGTCTGGTAGCTCGGAAAGAACCGCGCCGCACGCTCGAGCGAATGCCCGAGGATAACGAAAGCGATGGCGAAAAAGCGCAGGCCGTCGATCTCCGGCCGATAGGCGCCCTGCGAAATCTTGCGCTGGAAGCGGGCGGGAAAGCTCGCCAGCCATCCGTTCGCGCGCCCCGGCGGCGCTGGCGCTTCGTCCGCCTCTCGCATCACTGCTCGTCCTGCCGCCGGCGCTTTGACAGGCCGGCCATCGCGGGAGCCTAGCGACGAGGCGTTAGGGGCGCCTTAAACCGGGCGCGGCGGCCGCGCGATCTCGGCGAACTCGATCCGCACTCCCATCGCCGTGTCGGGCGCGACGACGAGGCTCGCGGCGCGGCAGGAGAAGGCGACGCCATTGGCGCGCAGAATGGCCTCGACGCGCGCAAGTTCGGCGACGCGGATTTCCATCGCGGCGAGCCCTTGGCGCTCCTCGTCGCGCGCGCCCTCGCCTATGCGTGCGCGATCGGCGGCCGGGGTGACGCATTCGACCCGCGCCGCGTCAATCTCGAACGCCAGACCGCCCTCGATCGCACGCGACGGCGCCGCCAGGAAATCGGACAGGAACGCCGACGCGTCGCTGGGCTCGGGGTGAACGCACATGAGGCTTGCGACGCCGAGCGCACCATTGGGATGGACCTGCGCGGCGCGGTTCCAGAAGTTTTCGGGAAAATGCTGCTGGCAGACAAAGAATCCGGTCGCGGGCAAGGCCGCGCTCTGCGCGAAGGCGAGCGAAAACGCGACATCGACGAGCGAGCCGTCGGGGCGCTTCGCCTTGCGCGCAAAATCGAATCGTTCGAAGTCGCCGAGCCCTCGCGCGGCGAAACTATCGCGGTCCGCCGACGCGTCGCGCGAACGCAGGACCAGCATGGCCAGACCCTCGCGGCGGGCCAGATATTGCGCAACGAAGCCAGCGAAGGAAAAGCTGCGCGGCGCGGGCGGCGGCGGCGCGAAATCCTCGCCGAGGCCGATCAGTTCGAGGAAAGCGTCGTCGAACTGAACGATGTGGTTTTCCGTGCCCCAGGGATGGCGATTGCGGGCGCCGACCTGAAAGCCGAGGCGACGATAAAGCTCCGCCTGGGCGCTAAGATCGCGGGCCGGGATGACGAGATGATCAAGCGCGCGCGGCATCGCGATTTCCTCACGCACGGTCGCGCTCGACGGCCTCCCGCCCTCACGCCGTCTTCAGCGCCACGACATTGTGCAGCGTTTCGTCGGCGCCCTCGAAGAACCGCTTCACGCCGCGCGCGGCCTGCCGGATGCGCTGCTCGTTCTCGACCAGCGCCAGACGCACGTAATCGTCGCCGTGCTCGCCAAAGCCGATGCCAGGCGCCACCGCCACGTCGGCCTTCTCGATCAGGAGCTTGGAAAACTCCAGCGAACCGAGGTGGCGGAACTTCTCCGGCACCGGCGTCCAGGCGAACATCGAGGCCGAAGGCGGGTCGATCGCCCAACCCGCGCCGGCGAAGCTCTCGACCATCACGTCGCGCCGGCGCTTGTAGGTCGCGCGCATTTCCTTGATGCAATCCTCGGGGCCGTTGAGCGCGGCGGCGGCGGCGACCTGGATCGGCGTATAGGCGCCGTAGTCGAGATAGGATTTCACGCGCGCCAGCGCCGCCAGCAGCCGCTCGTTGCCAACAGCGAAGCCCATGCGCCAACCCGCCATGGAGAAGGTCTTGGACATCGAGGTGAATTCGACCGCGACCTCGAAGCCGCCCGGCGCCTGAAGGATCGAGGGCGGCGGCTCATCGTTGAAATAGACTTCGCTGTAGGCGAGATCGGAGAGCACGAAGATTTCATGCTTCTTGGCGAACACGACCAGGTCTTTGTAAAAATCGAGCGAGGCGACCATCGCCGTCGGATTCGAGGGATAGCAGACGACGACCGCGATCGGTTTCGGGATCGAATGCTGGATCGCCCGCTCAAGCGCGGAGAAGAAATCGGGCGTCGGCTCGGCCGGCACCGAACGGATGACGCCGCCCGCCATCAGGAACCCGAAGGCGTGAATGGGATAAGACGGGTTCGGCACCAGCACGACGTCGCCGGGCGCCGTGATCGCCTGCGCCATGTTGGCGAAGCCTTCCTTCGAGCCAAGAGTTGCGACGACCTGCGTTTCCGGATTGAGCTTCACGCCGAACCGGCGCGCGTAATAATTGGCCTGGGCGCGGCGCAGCCCGAGTATGCCTTTGGAGGCGGAGTAGCGGTCGGTGCGCGGCTTTCCGACGGTCTCGACGAGCTTGTCGATGACGTGCTTGGGAGCGGCGAGATCCGGATTTCCCATGCCGAGATCGACGATGTCGGCGCCGGCGGCGCGGGCCTTGGCCTTGAGCTTGTTGACCTGCTCGAAGACGTAAGGCGGCAGACGCCGCACCCGGTGGAACTCGTTCATCGCGAAGACTATCCCTGTCTTTCCGTTAGCCCGCGGATCGCGGTTGGGCTTGTTAGCACCGCTCTAATGCGCGCGGCAAACCTAAAGCGCCGGCTTCGGCGAAGCGTCGACGGGCTTTTTTTTCTGCTTCGCGCGCTTGGCGGCTTCGGCTTCCGCCATCGCTTTGGCGGCCGGCGGAAAAGCGGCCCGAAGCGCGTCGTGTTTCTTCGAGGCGCTGTCGAGATCCGCCTCCATCGCCTTCAGGTCGTCTTTCGACATCACCTTGGACGCGGGCTCGTCGGATTTCTTGAAAATCGGCACCGGCTGAAAATCGGCGGGGCGCGAATTGGCGACGAAATCGGGCGGCGTCGGTGGGTCGGTGGCGAATCCCGCCGCCTTGGCGAGCGCGTGCAGCGGGTTGTCTTGCGCTTGCGCGCAGCCGGTCGAGCCCCCCAACGCCCCTGCGGCGAGCGCCGCGAGCGCGAGGCGTTTTATCGTTGTTGAAACGACCCAACCCATCATCGAACCGCCACTTATATCGTTTATGCGACGCGCTCATCCAAAGACTGACTAGCCTCGCTCGCCCCTACTGGACTATTATGTCCAAAACAGGTTCACGAGGCGAGCGCGAACCCTGCGAAAAGGCGGAAACATGGGTAGCCCGGGCAAACCGAGAAAGCCGCGACGTCCGAAAGCTGTCGCTGCGACGCCAAAAACCGCCGCCGTAACAAAGACTTCCGCGGTCGAAAAAACCTCCGCGAAATCGCCGGAGCCGTTCGCGGCGTCAAGCCTGGCAAGCCCGCCCCGACCCAAATCGCTGACCTTGCGTCGCGTAACGACGTCCAGGCCGGTAGAGGGCCCCAAATCCCTCGAGCCCGAAGCGCCGAATCCAGTTCCGCCCAAGAGCCCCCCGCCCCTGCCAGCTCCGTCTGTCGGCACGCCAATGCCAAACTTCGAGGCGCTGTCGCGCAATGTCGCTCGACTCGTCGAGGAGGGCGGCAAAGTTCTTTCGGCCTATCTGGCGCCGCATGAAACGAGCGAGGCGAGCGGCGGCCCGGCCGACGAACTCGGTGAAATCGTCGCCACGCTTGGCCGCGTCGCCGAATATTACGCCGCCGATGCACAGCGCGCGCTCCGGGCGCAGGCCGATCTTTCGAGCCGGTTCCTCGAACTGTGGGGCGCGACGCTGCGCCGGTTGCAAGGCCAGGAGACGCCGCCGGTCGCGGCGCCGGAGCCGACTGACAAGCGCTTCTCCGATCCGGAATGGCGCGAAAATCCTTATTTCGACTTTCTCAAGCAGGCCTATGTGCTGACGACGCGCTGGGCCGACGATCTCGTGCGCCGCGCGGACGAACTCGATCCGCATACGCGCGATAAGGCCGCTTTCTACCTCAAGCAGGTGACTAGCGCGCTTTCGCCCTCAAATTTCCTGGCCACCAATCCGGAATTGTTGCGCACGACTCTGGCCGAGAGCGGAGAGAACCTGGTGCGCGGCCTGCATATGATGGCCGAGGACATCGAGGCCGGCAAAGGGCATTTGCGCATCCGCCAAGCGGACGCGGCAAAGTTCAAGCTCGGCGTCAACCTCGCGGTTACGCCGGGCAAGGTCGTCTTCCGCAATGAGTTGATCGAGCTGATCCAATACGCGCCCTCGACGCCGGACGTTTACAAGCGGCCGCTGCTGATTGTTCCTCCGTGGATCAACAAGTTCTACGTGCTCGACCTCAATCCGGAAAAGTCGTTCATCCGCTGGGCGGTCGCGCAGGGTCTTACGGTGTTCGTGATATCCTGGGTCAATCCCGACGAGCGCCATGCCGATAAAGGCTTCGAAGCCTATATGCGCGAGGGCATATTCGCCGCGCTCGAAGCGATCGAAGCCGCGACCGGCGAGCGCGATGTGACGGCGATCGGCTATTGCGTCGGCGGCACGCTGCTCGCCGTGACGCTCGCCTTCATGGCCGAAATCGGCGACAAGCGCATTTCCAGCGCGACCTTTTTCACGACGCAGGTCGACTTCGCCGACCCCGGCGATCTCAAGATTTTTGTCGACGCCGAACAGCTCAAGAGTATGGAGCACAAGATGGCCGAGACCGGCTATCTAGACGGCTCGCGAATGGCCAACGCGTTCAACATGCTGCGTCCGAACGATCTGATCTGGTCATATTGGGTCAACAATTATCTCAAGGGCAAGGAGCCGATGGCGTTCGACCTCCTGGTCTGGAACTCCGATTCGACGCGGATGCCCGCCGCCAATCACAAGTTCTATTTGCGTCACTGCTATCTTCAGAACGACATCACCGCCGGACGGCTCGTAATCGAGGGGCGCAATGTCAACCTCAAGAACGTGACGATCCCGGTCTACGATCTGGCCGCCAAGGAAGATCACATCGCTCCGGCGAAATCGGTATTCACAGGCGCCAAGTATTTCGGCGGGCCGGTGCGCTATGTCATGTCGGGCTCGGGCCATATCGCGGGCGTCGTAAATCCGCCGGACAAACCGAAATATCAGTATTGGTCCGGCGGCCAGCCGCGCGGCGAATTCTCGGATTGGGTCGCCGCCGCAACGGAGACGCCCGGCTCGTGGTGGGTCGACTGGATCAAGTGGATCGGCGAGCAAGCACCCGCGAAAGTTCCGGCGCGCGCGGTCGGCGCCGGCAAGCTTAAGCCGATCTGCGACGCGCCCGGCGAATATGTCCGGGTGAAAGTCTAGCGGCGTCGCCGCCTGCGCATATTTGCGATTCGTTAGGGATTCGCGCGCACGCTCTTGCACTGAGCAGAACGATTGACGCCTGCGCGGCGCGTTCAAGACTCGCTCGTAGCCGAGGGTTTCGCCGGCCGAAATATTTCTGTTGTACGAATCACAAACTGTGGAGACATTCGAAGGGTCGGAGATACCTCCACGATGGGCAAAAGCGTTAGCGCCAACAGCCTCGAACCTCGATCCTCCGCCGCGCGCGTCGGCCTAGACCCGCGACGTGGCTTCCTCATCCCTTCCCTGATCGCTTTTTCGCCGGCCTCATCGCCGGCTTTTTTGTCGAGCGCGTGGTTGCGGCGCTCGGGTCAACTCGCAACCCTTCCCCAGCCAAGAGGAATTCGCCATTGACCAAGCGCATCGAGAAAAGGCGTCGCAACAGCCGTTTCACCGATACCGCGGAGATCATTCCCCTGCACAAGGCCAAATACAAGCCGGAGCGAACGCCGGCGCCGATCAAGCCGCTGACCGCCGCTCAGGCCGACTATCTCGACGCGCTGCATTCCAGCCCGCAAGTCATCGTTCTCGGACCCGCCGGCACCGGCAAAACCTGGATCGCCGCCACCCACGCCGCCGATCTCTATCGCGCCGGCAATGTCTCCAAGATCATTCTCACCCGGCCCAACGTGCCCTGCGGGCGCTCGCTCGGCTTCTTTCCCGGTTCGCTCGAGGAAAAGTTTGCGCCCTGGGCCGCCCCCGTGATCGAAGCGATCCGCGAGCGCATGGGCGCGGCCGCCTATGACATCGCCCTGAAGAAGGGCGCGATCGAAATGGCGCCGTTCGAGGTGATGCGCGGGCGCTCGTGGAAGGACGCCTTCGTGCTGCTCGACGAAGCGCAGAACGCGACGCCGGCGGAGATCAAGATGTTCCTGACTCGCATCGGCGAGGATTGCACCGTCGTGATCGACGGCGACATCAGCCAGTGCGATCTCGACGAAACCTCCGGCCTCCGGGTGGTGCTCGACCTCGTCGCCAAGCGCGGACTGCCGGTCCCCGTAATCGAATTCACGCGCGCCGACATCGTGCGCTCGGGGGTCTGCGCGATGTGGGTCAAGGCGTTCGACGAGGCGCGTATCTAAGGCGCCCGCCCGCGAGCGGAAATAATTGACAATCGATCTCCGACGGCGCCGGGAGTCGCCGTTGGCGAGCCTATTTTGTGCGGTTGGCGTCGAACATTTTCTCGTAAATCACTTCGTAGGGCGTGAACCCGACCCGCTCGTAGCAAGCCCGCGCTGAAGCATTGGCAGCGAGCGCGCTCAGGCGCAGCCTGGCAATGCCTGCTTGGCCAAGATGCCTCTCGATCGCGCGCAGCAGATGCGGCGCGACGCCCTGCCCGCGAAAGGCGGGCAAGACGCAGATGTCGGAAATGTAGCCAAAGCGGTTCGAGTCCGGCGTCTCGGTAATGACGTCAGCGGTCTCGATCCACCCGACGACGAAACCGACGAATACGCCCCCGCTTTGCGCCACGAACGTGGCGCCGGCAAAATTTTGCGTCTGCTCTTGCAACCACTCCAGATAAGCCTCGGCGACCCCCTCGCCCGGCAGGCGCGTGGCGTGAAGAGCGCGCTCATAGTTCTGTAGCTCGACGATCGCCTGAACGAGGTCGGAGCGATCGCTCGGCAAGGCAGGACGAATGGCGACGGCGCGCATGGCGGGGTTCCGGTCGGCTGAAACGCGACGGAGGACAATGCCTTATATTTCGAAAGCGTGGCGGGCGAAATCCGCACGCTCGGCCTTCGTCGCGCCGGCTCTCGAAAACGTTACGGCCAAGGTGTAAGAAGCTCTTTGAGGAGACTACCATGCTCAAGACCCCGCGCCACGACCCCGCCCCTCGGCTCGACATTGCCCATCGCCCGCGCCGCAACCGCAAGGCGGAATGGGCGCGCCGACTCGTCAGCGAAAACGTGCTGACGACCAACGATCTGATCTGGCCGCTGTTCCTGGTCGAGGGCCGAAAGATGCGCGCGCCGGTTGCGGCGATGCCAGGCGTCGACCGGCTCAGCGTCGACGAAGCTGTTCGCGACGCCGAGCGCGCGGTGAAGCTCGAAATCCCGGCGATCGCGTTCTTCCCCTACACCGAAGCCGATCTGAAGGACGAGCACGGCAGCGAGGCCTTCAACGAACAAAACCTCGTTTGTCAGGCCTGTCGGGCGATCAAAAAGGAATTCCCCCAACTCGGACTCATCACCGACGTCGCGCTCGATCCCTATACGAGCCACGGTCACGACGGGCTGATGTCGGGCGAGGCCATTCTCAACGACGAAACCGTCGCGGCGCTCACGCGTCAGGCGCTGACCCAGGCGCGCGCCGGCGCCGACGTGATGGCGCCTTCGGACATGATGGACGGCCGTGTCGCGGCAATTCGCGAGGCGCTCGACGCCGAGGGATTTCTCGACGTTCAGATCATGGCCTACGCCGCCAAATACGCCTCCGCTTTCTACGGCCCGTTCCGCGACGCAATCGGCTCCAAAGGCGCGCTGAAGGGCGACAAGCGCACCTATCAGATGGACCCCGCCAATTCCGACGAGGCTTTGCGCGAAGTCGGGCTCGATCTCGACGAAGGCGCCGACATGGTGATGGTCAAGCCGGGGATGCCCTATCTCGACATTGTGCGCCGCGTGAAGGACGAATTCGGCGCGCCGACCTTCGCCTATCAAGTCAGCGGCGAATATTCGATGATCATGGCCGCCGCCAACAACGGCTGGCTCGACGGCGACAAGGCGATGATGGAGAGCCTGCT
>JBBIIT010000046.1:0-16642 GCA_037446355.1 Beijerinckiaceae bacterium
AGCGAACCGAACTGCACGGTCTCGTTGATCGCGGCTTCGAACGAGATGATGCGTCCGGTGATCTTGTCGAGACCCGCGAACACGGCGGTCGGGTGATTGATCTTGTCGGCGAACGCGCTCGGGGCGCCCGCCAACAGCGCGCCGGCGAAAGCGAAGGCCTGGAGCCAAAGTCTTGCGTTCATATTGGGTTCGGCCCGCCGCGTCCGACTGCGCGCTTGGAAAGACGCGCACGGGGTTGCCCGCAAAGCCGGGCGAAATGAAGGCGCCGTTAGGCTCCGGGGCTCCAGGCTTGATAATCGCCGCCGGTCGCTTGGCGGTGGCCGCGCGTGAGGGTCGAACCTTTGGGGCGAATTGCGTCCGATGTACCGGTCGGATTGCCGCGATGCGGCTTTTCCCACTCGCGGGCCTCATAGGCCTCCTGGGAGGGCGGCGTATCGACGGTGTGATGAAGCCAGCCGTTCCAACCTGGAGGCGTCATCGAAGCCTCGGCGACGCCGTTATAGATCACCCAGCGGCGAACGAAGCCGAGCGCGGGGTCGATCTTGCCGCCGCGGGTGCGATAATAAGCGTTGCCGAACTCGTCATGTCCCACGAGCTCGCCGTGGCGACGCGTATGGAACAGCGTGTTGAGATTCGCGCCATTCCACCATGTAAAGAACCTGAGCAAGAACAGCTTCATCGCATCCAGCCGTTTCGATTTCGAGGCGCCCGCCGGCGCGCGCGGACTATGACGAGGCAGGGGCGTCCTGTCTAGCGCGAAAGGGCCTCCGCCGCGATCGCGCGCTGGCTCGTCTCACGCCTTTTTCGGCGAGGCCTTCGATTTCGTTCGCGTCGATTTCTTCTTTGTGGTGAGCGACTTCGCCTTGCGGCGCGTGCGCTTCTTCGGCGCCGGAGCGAGTGTTGGCGCGTCGACTCCGCCGCCATAGGCCTTGAATCGCTCGACGGTTCGCATGATTTCACCGTCGCTGAGGATGGCCGGGCGACCGACCGCGATCGCCATGTAGTAGGTGCGTGCGAGATTCTCGAGTTCGAAGGCGCGGCGCATCGCTCCGGTCAGAGTGCCCGCGGTGACGATGGCGCCATGATTGCCGAGCAAAACGGCATGACGCTCGCCCAGCCCCTCGACAGCGAAGTCCGACAGCTCCTTGGTGCCGTAAGGCGCGTATTTGGTGCATTTGACGATCGCGCCGCCAAACAACGCGATCATGTAATGCGCGGCGAGTATGGGCTTGTGCAGCATGGCGAGCGCGCATCCGTAGGGCGGATGAAAGTGCACGACCGCGTTGACGTCAGAACGCGCGCGCATGATGTCGAGGTGAAAGCGCCATTCGCTCGACGGCTTCATCGGCCCCGACCAGGCGCCGTACTCGCCCGCCAGCGGCATCTTGGCGATCATTTCCGGACGCATCGCGTCGTAGGGAACTGCGCTCGGCGTGATCAGCATATCGCCGCCAGAGCGCACGGAAATGTTGCCCGCCGTGCCGAGATTCAAACCGCTGGAGTTGAGCGCGCGGCTTTCGGCGAGGATCGCGGCGCGCAGTTCTTTTTCCTTGATCGCCATTTCCTCGCCACCCTCGCCGACGCCGCTGGAACGCGTCATACGCTACTGTCACATAAATGTCATAATAATTTACGTGAGAAAGCTGCTGTCGCCCTGGGCCGCCCTTTTGGCGTCCCGAGAACGCTGGCATATATTCACAGCATGTATGACGCGCCGCCAGTGTAAAGTCGCGCGCGAAGTTCTCCAGCGCAAACTGAGGCGTTCGTGTCAAAATCTTCTTCCGCCAACCTGTTCGAAATCATCCGCGGCCGGGCCGGCAATCTGAACCGGACCGCGCTCGAAGAGGCCGATGCGACGCCGCTGAGCTACGGCGATCTGTTCGCGCGCGCTGGATATATGGCGCGCGCGCTCGTCGATCTCGGCGTCGAGCCGGGCGACCGGGTCGCCGCACAGATCGATAAATCGCCCGACGCTATCGTGCTCGCGCTCGCGTGCTTTCGCGCCGGCGCGGCGCTGTTGCCGCTGAACACAGCCTATACGCTCGCCGAGCTCGAATATTTCCTTGGCGACGCCGGTCCGGCGCTGACGCTCTGCCGTCCCGCGAATTTGGACGCGATGCGCGAACTTGGCGCCAGGCTGGGCCTTGCGGCGGTCGAGAGTCTGGGCGTCCACAGGGACGGAAGTTTCGCCGCGCGCGTCACCGAAGTCGCGAGCGAATTGCCGACGGTCGCGCGCGCCGCGGAAGATCTTGCCGCGATTCTCTACACTTCGGGCACGACAGGGCGCTCGAAGGGCGCCATGCTCACGCACGCCAATCTCTCCTCGAACGCCGAGACTCTGGTCGATCTCTGGCGCTTCACGCCGGCCGACGTGCTCATTCACGCCTTGCCGGTCTTTCACACGCACGGGCTTTTCGTCGCCACCAATGTCGCGCTGCTGGCCGGCGCTTCGATGATCTTTCAGCCGCGCTTCAACGCCGACGCCGTGATGGCGGCGATGCCGCGCGCGACTTCGCTGATGGGCGTGCCGACATTCTACACGCGGCTCCTCGACCATCCCGGTCTGACGCGCGAGGCGACGAAGCACATGCGCCTCTTCGTCAGCGGCTCGGCGCCCTTGCTTGGCGAGACGCACGAACGTTGGCGCGAGCGCACCGGCCACGCCATTCTCGAACGCTACGGAATGACCGAGACCAACATGATCACGTCGAACCCATATGAGGGCGAGCGGCGCGCCGGCACGGTCGGCTTTCCATTGCCGGGCGTCAGTCTGCGCATCGCCGATCCCGACACGGGAGCGGCGTTGAAGGAGGGCGCGGTCGGCGTCATCGAGGTCAAAGGACCGAACGTATTCAAGGGCTATTGGCGGATGCCGGAAAAGACCGCCTCCGAGTTCCGCGCCGACGGCTATTTCATAACCGGCGATCTCGGAACGGTCGACGAACGCGGCTATGTCCATATCGTCGGCCGCGCCAAGGATCTTATCATTTCCGGGGGCTTCAACGTCTATCCCAAGGAAGTGGAGAGCGAGATCGACGCCATCGAGGGCGTCGAGGAGAGCGCGGTCATCGGCGTGCCCCATCCCGATTTCGGCGAGGGCGTCACGGCCGTGGTCGCGCCGCTGAAGGACGCGCGGCTCGATGAAGCCTCGATCCTCAAAACGCTGGAGGCGCGGCTCGCGCGCTACAAGTCGCCCAAGCGCGTTATTTTCGTCGACGCCTTGCCCCGCAACGCGATGGGGAAAGTGCAGAAGGCGGAGCTGCGAGAGGCGTACAAGAACCTTTACGCGAAATAGGCGCGTATCAATTCGCCTTTGGCGTCTTCGGGGCGGAAGCGTCGGCGGCCTTGGCGGCTGCGGCCTTCGCGATCCAGCCCTTGCCCGCTTCCTCGTCCTTCTCGACGCCCATTCCATTCAACAGCATGGCGCCCCAGTTGTGCATCGCCGCGACGTGCCCGGAGGCCGCGGCCGCGGCGTAACTACGGGCGCCGGCCGCCAGATCCTGCGGCACGCCTTCGCCGAGGCAATAGAGAACCCCCAGTTCGAATTGTGCGTGCGCATGGCCGGATTCCGCGGCCCGCGCGAACCATTGCGCCGCTGCGGCGGGGTCTCGCAATTCCTCGCTGCCGTAGCGGCGAATATGGCCTAGCAGGAACTGCGCTTCGGCCTGGCCCGCCTCGGCGGCGATCGTGTACCATCGCAGCGCATCTTGCGGGCGCGCCGTCACTTCGTATCGTCCAGAATAGAAATGGCCGAGCTGCACGGCGGCCGGCGGGTAGCCCGAGCTCGCCGCCTCGCGCAGCAGCGTTTCGGCCTTTTGCGGATCGCGCTGGCCATATTCCTCGGTCAGGTAAAGCGAGCCAAGCAACGCCTTGGCTTCAAGGTCGTTATTCTCGATCGCCTTCTCGAGCCAGCGACGCACTTGCGCGGGATCGCGCTCGCCCCAGACGCCTTCCAGGTTCATGCGCGCCAGCCGCACCTGTGCGGGCGCGACGTCCTTTTCCGCCGCTTCGCGATACCAGTGCTGCGCCTTCTCCATATCTTTGGGAACCCCAAGCCCCTGCGCATAAAAGCTCGCGATATTGTGGGCGGCGATGGGATGTCCGCTTTCGGCCGCCTTTAGAAACCAGCGCGCGGCCTCCTGTAGATTTTGCACGCCGCCGTCGCCGGTGGCGGCGAGCCGGCCGGCGATGAATTGCGACTGAACGTCGCCAAGCTCCGCGGCGCGGCGATACCAGACCTCGGCTTCACGCAGGTCGGGCTCGCGTGCGACGCCGCGGCTATAAAACTCGGCCAGCGCCAGGATGGCGCGAAGATGGCCTTGCTTGCCGGCGTTTCGCCAACAGGTCTCCGCGCGCCCAACGTTCCGCGGGCCGAGATCGCCGTTCATCAACATGACGCCGACCTGAAACTGCGATTGCGGATCGCCGGCCTCGGCCGCCTCCTCGAACAGACGGCCCGCGGTTTCGACGTCGCGTGGACGCCCCTCGCCGTTGAACAGGATCGTGGCCAATGCGATCTTGCCGCGGACATGGCCTTGGGCGGCGGCCATCTCGTACCAATCCGCAGCCGCAGTTGGATCGCGCTCGACGCCGAGGCCCTGGTAGAGAATATCGCCAAGTCCGAATTGCGCGGCGGCGAGACCTTGACCTGCGGCGCCTGCGAAATAGCGCGCCGCCGCCTCGTAATCCTTTTCGCAGCCGTGCCCCTCGATGCTGAGCTGAGCCATGAGCGATTGCGCCTCCGCCAGTCCCGAATCGGCCGACGCCCGCAGATGCTTGACCGCTTCGATAGGATCGCTCTTGACCGAATAGCCGTTCGGAAAAAGTGAAGCGATCGCGGCCTCGGGCGCGCGACGCGATGTTTGCTCCACCGAGGCGGCCCAGCGCGCTATGCCGGGATCGTTGGCGCCGCCCAACAGGATCTTGCCGAGCTCGAATTGCGCGCCCGTGTGGCCGCGCTGCGCGGCGAGGGCGTACCAATGGGCGGCGTCGGCGAAGTTCTGAAGCACGCCTTCGCCCCTGCGGAAGAGCTCGCCGATGCGGAACGCGGCCTCTCCGGAACCCGCCTCGCTGGCGCGCCGCCATGCGCGATAGGCGTCGAGAAAGCGGCCGTTACGGTAGGCGGCGTCGCCGCCGCCGCGCGAACCCAAGTTGTTCCAGGCGCGTCGCGCGAGACCGAGCGGCGACCGCAAAGACGGACTCAAGGCTCGCGCATCGCCGTGCCGGCGCCGTTGAGCATCTCGCCGATCAGGCTGTTGGCGACCGATCTACGGCCGACCTTCATATCCGCGGTGAGCGTCATGCCGGGGATAAGGCGAAACGATTTGGGGACATTGGTAAGGTTGGAGTCGGTGATCGTGATGCGCGCCTTGTAGTAAGGCGCGGTCGGCGCGTTGTTGATGTCGGTGGTGAAGGAATCGTCGCTGATCCAGCGCACGACGCCCTTGGCGGTTCCGTGCTCGGCATAATTGAATGCGTCGATTTTGATCGTCGCGGGATCGCCGGGGCGCACGAAGCCGATGTCGCGCGAAGAAATTTGCACTTCGGCCTCGGTTGGCACGCGCGTCGGCGTCAGCGTCATCAACGAATCGCCCTCTTTGAGCACGGAACCAACCGAAAGCTTGGCGATCGTCAGCACGATCGAGTCCTCCGGCGCGACGAGACGGACAAGCTCCTGATGCTTACTCGCTTTGGCGAACGCGCCCCTGGCTGTGTCGAGATTGTTGCGCGCGGTGACAAGTTCCTGGCTCGCCGTCGACAGGAATTGTTGCTTGAAGGCGTCGCGGTCGGCCTTGAGCGACGCCAGTTGATGCTGTGCTTCGATCAGGCTGTTGTGATCGAGATCCATAGTGCGCAGAGCTTCGAGCTTGCTGTCGGTGGAGGCGAGGAGATTCAGCAGCGATCCGGTGCCGTGCTGGGCGAGGGTCGAGCGCATATCCTCAACCTGCTTGGCGATCTGCTCGCGCTGCTGATAGCGACTTTCGTCAGCCGCGTATTTCGCGATTGTCGCTTCGGTTTGAGCTATCTTTTGATCGAAGCTATTGATCTGCGCTGCATATTGGGCCTCTTGCTGGTCGAACAAGCCGCGCTGGATCGCCTGGTACTTGCCCAGTTCCGGGTCGTCGCTTTGTGCGAATTCGAGCGGCCTGCCTTCGACCTCCGCCGAGCCGCGCGCGATCTGCGCGTTCAAGCTGTCTATCTGCTGCTTGAGCTGGCTGACGTCCGCGGCCGCGAACGTAGGATCGAGCGTCGCCAGCAATTGCCCCTTCTTAACGAATTCGCCCTCTTTGACGTCGAGGCTCTTGATGATCGAAGGGTCGAGCGACTGGAAGACGGTGGCCGGCTCTGACGAAATCATGCGTCCCGAAGTGCTTGAAACCACCCGGTCGACTTTGGCTACGAACATGACAACCACAACCGACAGCACGAGCGCGCCCAGAACATGAACCGTCCGGCTGACTGATCGCGGGTCATCCGCCTCGCGGATCGCGGCGACCTCGGACTGATATTCGCGCACGCTCTTGAGCGCGAGCGCTTTGGCCTTGGCTTCAGGAGACACGGACCGGTCCCTTCACGGCGGGCCGCGAAGCCGCGGCGATGTGGCGGTTCTGTTGGTTCCAGAGCCCACTGTAAATCTCGCAACGCTCGAGTAATTCGTAATGCTTGCCCATGTCGGAGAACTTGCCGCGCTCCAGCACCAGGATCGCGTCGGAATTGACGAGCGAGGAAAGGCGGTGCGAGATCACGATCACCGTGCGTCCTTGCGCGATGCGGCGGATGTTCTCGTTGACGATCGCCTCGCTGTCGGGATCGAGCGCGCTGGTCGCCTCGTCAAGAATCAAGATTCGTGGATCGAGGATCAGCGCGCGCGCGATCGCGAGGCGCTGGCGTTGTCCGCCCGACAGGTTGGGCGAGCCTTCGTAAATGTGAGTCTCATAACCTCGGGGCAGGCGGTCGATGAATTCCTCGGCGCCGGCGAGGCGCGCCGCGCGCACCACATCGTCGAAGGTCGCGTGCGGCATCGCGGCGGTTATGTTTTCTCGGATCGTGCCGCTGAACAGGAAATTTTCCTGCAAGACGACGCCGAGGCTACGGCGCAGATGCGTAATGTCGTATTCGCGCACGTCCACGCCGTCGATCTTTATCAGGCCCTCGTAATCCGAATGCAGCCGTTGCAGCAAGCGCGTGACGGTGGTCTTGCCTGAGCCGCTTCGCCCAACGACGCCGAGCGTTGTTCCGATCGGAACCTCGAACGACACGTCGTCAAGAGCGTACGAGGTCGCGCCGAGGTATTTGAAGCGCAATTTTTGAAATTCGACATGGCCCTCGAGCGGCTTGCGCACGCCATGTTCGCTGGCGCCTTCCTCCTTCGGGCGATTGACCAATCGACCCACGATCGCCACAGCCGCGCGCGCTTCGTCGTATTGGTTGATGAGTTGGGCCATCTGCATCAGCGGTCCGGAAACGCGCTGCGAGAGCATCAGAAACGCGAACAGCGCGCCGATATAGACAGGATCTTTTGTCGTAATGGCGAGATAAACGCCGAGCGCATAGGAGCCGTTGACTGCGAGAGCTTGCAAGGGGCGAACGACGGCTTGGATCATCGAGGCTTGTTCGCCCAGCCGCAAGCTCTGCTTGGCGACTTTCGTGATGTGAACATCCCATTGCGCGCGCTGCCGCGTCTCCAGCGAAAGCGACTTCACGGTGCGCATCCCCTGCAATGTCTGGTAGAGGAAAGAGCCGCGCACGGTCTCCGCCTCGACCAGAGCGAGCGTCGCGTCGCGCAATCGCGGCAACATCAGCACCAGCCAAATGACGATCAGGCCGGAAAAAGCAAGCACAACGAGGGTCAGCACGGGGCTGAAGAAGAACATCACGGGCAGGAAAACGAACAGCGTCAGCGAGTCGAGCACCGTACCGAACAGCTGCCCCGTCATGAACGTGCGAATTTTGAAAATCTCGTTCATGTCATGGCCGATCTCGCCGACCTGCGTGCGTTCGAAAAAGTCGATCGGCAGGCGCAGGACGCGGTCGAACATATATTCGGAAAGGCGCGTGTCGACGCGCGCAGTGATCAATAGGATCAGATATTGACGCAGGTACGCGAAGATCGTTTCGAACAGAATGACCACGCCCATTCCGACGCAAATGACGGTGAACGTGTTGAGCGCGCCGTAGTAAAGAACCTTGTCCGACAGCAGTCGCCAGAATACGATCGGGGCCAGCGCGAAGAGGCTGAGCGCCGACGCGCTGATGATGACGTCGCGCACCAGCCGCTTTTCGCGGAACACCAACGAGGAAATGAGGCCGATCGAAAACGGTTGCTCCTCGTCGGTAATGTCGTAGTTACGGCGCAACAGGATCACCTCGCCGGTCCAGGCCTCCTCGAGGCGAACCGGATCGACATTCAACAGCACCCCATCTTCGGCGCTGGGATCCTGGAGGCTAATAATCGGCGTCGGCGCGGACGGGGCGTCCTCGAATCCGACCAGCACCATCGCCGCGCCGCTCTTGAGCATGACGATCGCCGGCAGCGCCCTCTTCATATGGCGCAGATCATCCCAGTCGAGCTTGACGGATTTGCCCTTCAGGCCGGCCTTGCGCGCGCAGGAAAGCAGCGTGTCACGCGAAATCAGATCGCCGTCGAGCAAATTGTCTTGAATCAGCTGCGGGACAGTCAGATGCATTCCGAGCTGGCGCGCCACGATGACGAGGCTGGGAAGATAAGTCTGGGACAAATGGTCCAACGAAGGATCTCCGATAGTCCGCGACGGCGCTTCCCCGTCCAAATCTACTCGAACGCGGCGTTGGTAAACGCGCATTATACAGGCAATTGGTCAACAATGCGATTACGCGTCATATCGAATTTGGCTCAAGCGCCAGGCCGGGGCGCTCGGACGCGCCGACCCCTGCCGCTGGCGTGACGCCTAACAATTGCATCGCGCGGGCGACGCAATCCTTTTTTTCATAGCGTGACGCGACGGTTTCGCGGGCGGCGCGGCCCAGCGAGGCGTAACGGGCGGTGTCGGCTAGAACCTGCGACACCTTCTGCGCGAGCGCGTCCGGATCATGAAACGGGGTCAGCAGGCCGTTGCGGCCGCTCTCGATCGCCTCTTGAACCGGCGGCGTGTCCGAACCGATGATCGTGCAACCGACCGCCATCGCCTCGATCAGGGACCAGGACAGCACGAAAGGGTAGGTTAGATAGACGTGCGCCGAGGAAATCTGAAGCAAAGATAAGTAATCGTCGTAAGGCGCGCGGTCGAGAAAATGCACGCGCGACAGATCCAGGTCCGGCAGCATCGGGTTCAGGCAGTAGCTTTTCCAACTGGACCCGTCCGGCGCCCCGGGGCCGTAAGAGGCGGCCTCGCCGCCGACGATGACGATTTCGGCGTTGGGGCGGGCGCGAAGAATTTGCGGAACCGCACGCAAGAAAACCGGAAAACCGCGCATGGGCTCGAGACTGCGCGACACGAAAGTGACCACCTCGTTCTCACGTGTGAGCATTCGCCCGCCAGGCAAACGAAAACGCGCCAACGGGTCGGGCCGAACGCGTTCCAGGTCCACGCCCTCGTGCGCGACGCGGATCTTTGACTGAAATTCCTTAGGATAGGTCGAGCGCTGCCACTCGGTCGGCGAAAGTCCGAGGTCGGCGTCGGCGAGCGCGATGAGGGTCGCGGCGTTGTTGCAATGAACTCCGGCGAGGCCGTCGATTCCCATTTGGCCGCTTTCGCGGTCGAAATGAACGTCCTGTCCCTCCGATCGATAGAAGAATTCGGAATAGATGATCAGTCTGGCTTCAGGAAAGGCGACGCGCAGGGGAATGTTCTCGCCCCATCCGCAATGAGCGAAGACGATGTCGGGCGCGAAACCGCCGGCCGACAGGGCGCTAGCGACAAACAAGACTTGCTCGGCCCTGCGGCACTCTATGTCAAATCGCCGCGCGAACGGATGGGTGTTCGAGACGTCGAACGAGGGCATTTTGTATCGTCGCAGCTCGACGCCGGAAACGGATTGGGCGGTTTCCGAGCCGATGGCGGCGACGCGATGACCGGCGTCCGCGACGAGCGCCTCGACAAGATTGCGAAACTGCGCGGGGAAGTTGTTGTGAACGAACAGAAAATTCATCGAGACCGCAGCACGCGCCGATATTCGAGGCCAATTGCCCCTTGGCCCGAATTACCCGAGGCGCCCGGCCCTTCGCAAGCACTGCGTCCCCGAACGCATCGCAAATGACCGCCGCGCCATCGAATTCGACCACGGGCGACCGGCCTAAGGCGGCTAGGTGGTCTGGGAACCGCCGCCTTGGAACTTGATCGTGACGCCTTTGAGGTCGAGGGTCTGGCCATCGACGAAGGTGATCTGGGTGCCGCCGCCGGCGATCGTGTTGTTGCCGGTGATGGCGCTTTGGCTCTGTGCGGAGTTGATGGTGACAGCGCCCGTCCCACCGGTGATCGTGTCGTTGCCGGACGCCGCGAGATTGACGGTCATGGCGCCGGCCCCGCCCGTGATGGTGTTGTTGCCGAGGTTGAGATTGACCTGCATGGCGCCCGCTCCGCCATAGATCGACTCAGAGCTGCCCGGGGCGGTCGAACCGAAAATCGTCGCCGCGGCGTGGTTGGGCGTGCCGCCGCTGTAACCGTCGATCGTTTCGTGCCCGGTGCCGGCGTAAACGACGTCCTGGGAGGAGCCGAGGTTCATCGTATCGTCGCCCGCGCCGCCGACCAGCGTCGTGTAGCCCGAGCCCGCGATGAGGGTGTTGTTGCCGGTGCTGACCGACAGCAGATCGTCGCCTACGCTGCCGTATAGCGCATCGCCGCCTGAGGGATTGGCGCCGCCGTACAGCGACTGCGTGCCGGTGCCGGCATAAAGCGAGGAATGGCCGCCACCGACCAGCGTATCGAATCCCGTGCCGCCGTAGAGCGAGTTCGCGCCGGAGCCGGCGATCAGATAATTGCTGCCGCTGGCCACCTTGAGAACGTCGTCGCCGGCGCCGCCGATCAGAGCGTCATACGAAGGGCCGGAGACCGTCAGATCGACGTTGCTGTCGCCGACCGCGATCGCGGTGTCGCCGCGGGTGGATACGTTCCAATTTGTGGGCGGCGCGCCCAGGTTTTCGGGCGACGTCGAAATATAAAGCGAAACATTGCTCGTGCCGGTCAAAGAACCGCCGGCCGAAGTCTCGTCCACTGGAATCGTCTGACTTCCCGAGGGATAGAGGCCGATGGCTTGCAGCGCGGTGTCGATGGCCGAAGCCGTGTTCGGCGAAACGAAGTTTGGCAGGGCGCTATTCAACTGCGTCTGAGTCAAATTGTAGATCGCCATCGTTCAATCCCTATAAATCAGCAAAATCAATTAGTAAGACCCAGCCTCACGTGCCAACCGATGCGCGAAAAACTCTAACCCGGGATTCGCGCTCGCGAGCCGGGGCGACAAAAGCTTTGGAAGCCCCGCCCACCTCCGCGCCGCGAAGCGCGAGCCGCAAGCCGACCAGTGGATCGACTCCGGCGGCGCTCACGAATTCCAATTCCCGACCGCGCTTGGAAACCACCAGCGAACCGAGGAAGAGAGCCTCCCCCTGAAGTTCGGCCTGCTCGCTGCCCGCGATCCGAATCCTGACACCGAGCAGAGGCGCGCGCCGCCCCCGCGAACCCGCAAATTCCCCGACCGAAAACCAGCGCGACCATTGTTGCGGACGGCCGCCATGCATGACCTGGATTTCCATCCGCGGATCGGAAGCGAGGCCCGGATGGATTTGCAGCCCCTCGATCGGCGTCGGCGACATCGGCCCCGCAGCCCAGTCGCCCTCGTCAATCTCAACATCGCCGCGCATCGCCAAATGCGCCAGGAAACGCAAACCGCCGCTCCGACTGGCGCCGAGCGTCGGGCTCGGCCGCACGGGGAGTTTGTCGCTTCCGTCTTGCCACGAGCGTTCCTCCGCCGAGGACAACAATTCCAGGCGGAACGATGCGTCCAATGATCCGGACGCCGCGCTACGTCGGATCCCGATCACCAACTCTCCGGAGCGCTCGGCGCGGATCACCGCACATGCGCCAGGCTTGGCCAGATGACCGGTGCGCACGCCCGGAGGGGAAATGATTTCCAGCGACTGATCGCTGTCGGAAACCGCGCGCACCTCCGCCGTCGGCGCGAAGCCGCCGTCTTTCGACGCGACGTAGCGCAAGACGAACAATCCGCGCTCCACCGCGACGGACGAAGTTCGTTCGAAATTTCCTTCGTTCGGCCCCAAAAGCACCCCTCAGACAGCCCGTAGTCGATAGCCCTCCGAACTTTCCGTAAAGTTAACCCAGCGCCTCCGAAGTAACAAGCAATTAGTGCGACGCAACACGCATTTCCGCCTCGGTTGCCGACAAGTTGACAACTTAGCTCGAATTCGCGGCGTCGATGGGTCTCTTTTGCGCGCTGACCTAGCGTCACGCCGCATTCGACGCGCCGCAAATCGGAGCGAATCGCGGGTCGGTCTGGCCGCGCGCCCGGCGATCGATTAGCGCGCGATAAAATGCGATTGAGTGTTAAAACGGCGGCGACGACACGAAATCGGATTCGACGGCGTGAGCTACGAGGCCCTATTTTTTCAAAAGCGGCGTCACGCGGAGGCGCTGGCGCTGCTCGCGAGTTCGTATCTGTCGAAAGGGGAGGCCGCCTCGGCCCTTCCTTTCGCGGATCGGCGATGCCGAATCATGACGCCGGGCGCGCGCGATCTCCTGCTTCGATCCGAAGCGGCGCGTAGGGCCGGGTTTCCGGATTTCGCGAACGCCGATCTTGAGGCGGCGGCGCGCGTCGATCCCAACGATCCGCTGGTGAATGCGGCCCTGCTCAATTTCGGGCCGCCGTCGTCGCGGGTCCGTGCGGCGCGACTGATTTTGCGCGGGCTAAGCGTCGAGCGCAGCCTCTTGGTCGGCGCGATCGAGCTTCTGATTACCGAGGGGGCCGGCGTTTTGACCGAGCTTGATTGGACCGAGAATGTTCTGACAGGCTGGGTCGCATGGGATAGGTCCGCGCGGGTCGAGATGCGCGTCGAGGGCGAATTCGGCGAATCGCGCCGGTGGCTCGAAGGCGATCCTGAGCATCGGTTGAGGGGCGAGGGGCATTCGGTCTGCGACGTCGAACTCGGCGACGAATCGGGTTTGATCAGGTCGGTCGATTTCCTTCTCGCCGAACGAATCGTCGCGCGCGCGCCGCCTCCACCGCCGCGCGAAGGCGAGGCCATCGCATTTCGGTCCGCGATCGAATCGGACGCGACGGCGCGCGTCAATGTCATAGTTCCCGCCTATGAGAATTACGAGGCGACCGTAGCGTGTCTGGAGAGCCTTGCGGCGCAGAGGTCGAAGATCGAGATGGCGGTCGTCGTTGTCGACGACGCTTCGCCCAACGCGCGGCTTAGCGCCGTTCTGCATACGGTTTGCGCGAACAACAAATGGGCGTTTGTCCGTAACAACCAGAATTTAGGTTTCGCGGGCGCGGTGAACAGGGCGTTGCGCGGTTGCGGGGCCGGAGACGTCTTGCTGGTCAACGCCGACACGCTCCTCCCGCCGGGCGCGATCGATCGGCTGGCTGAGGCGGCGCGCAGCGCCCCCGGCATCGGCACGGTGACCCCATTTTCCAACAATGGCGAGTTCACCAGCTATCCGCGACCCAACGAGGTGAACCCGACGCCCTCGATGGATGAGATCCTCAAAACGGACGAAGCCGCCCTACGCGCCAACGGCGGCGGCGTTGTGGACCTCCCGAACGGCATCGGCTTCTGTCTGTACATAACTCGTGCCTGCCTCGATCGTGTCGGGCCGTTCTCGCTTCTGTATTCTCGCGGCTATTACGAGGATGCGGAATTCTGCCTAAAGGTCCGCGAAGCGGGATTTCGCAACGTCTGTGCGACCGGAGTGTTCGTTGGCCATCACGGATCGCTGTCGTTCGCGAGCGAGAAGCGTTCTCTGGTGATGCGCAATCTTGAGATTCTGGAATCGCGATTTCCCCATCACCAGCGCGAGTGCGCTTCCTTTCTCGAAGCCGATCCGCTCCGGCGCGCGCGCGGAGCGATCGACGCCGCCGCGCCGCCGCTGGGCCCCACGACCCTCTCACTTTCCCACGGCGGCGCTTCCAGCGCGCAGGCGGAGCGTCGCGCGCGGGGAAGAGGCGGTGAGGAGGAGGTCCTCTTGCATGTCGTGGCGGATCGGGCGGGCCGAAGCGTCTCGATCCGGCGCGACGGGCAGGGCGCGCCGTATTCGCTGCGATTCGCGCTCGATGACGAAAACGAGGTCGCGGGCCTGCGAGCCTATTTCGCCGCGCTGACGATTCGTCGTGTCGAGATTTTCGAGGCGAGCGCGATTCCCGATCCTCTGCTCGATAAGATTCTGGAAATCGATGCGCGGGTCGAACTCATTTGCGCCGACCTCGATTGGTTTCGCCCGCCGATCGCGCCGCGCCGCGAACCCTGCGAGGACTTGCAAGCCGAGGGGCCGTGCGAGGCGTGCGCACGAAGTTTTCTATCGGGCGACGACTCGGAATCGGGCGCGACGCACCGCCGTCGTCGTCTCAGTCGCGCCTTGACCCGGGCCGAGGTCGTGCGACCGCTCGATCGAATGTCCGAAGCTTTCGCGCAGCGCGTATTCAAGGAAAAGTCGCTCGCGATCGAGGAGGCCGCGGACGCGCTTGGCGCCGAAGCGCCGGCGGGCGCCGCGCTCGGCGTCATTTCTCCCGTTGTCTCAGCGCAGGCCGATGCCTTGATTATGCGATTGGCGCGCGGCCTGGAGCGTCGAGGCGTCGGCGGCAAGGTCGTCGTGCTCGGGCGCGGCGTCGACGATCTCGCTCTGATGTCGTTCGGCAATGTGTTCGTGACCGGGCGCGTCGCGCCAGAGGAATACCGGCGCGCTTTGATCCAGTATGACGTGGGCGCGCTCGTTTCGCCCTATCGCACATCGCAGTACGGCGTTCTAGACGAGGCGGCGCAAGCGGCCGGCGCGCCCAAGGCTTACTTCGACTGGTCGTTCGGCGGGATGCGGACCGACGATGGCGACCTCGCGCTCGATCCAAGAATTTGCGACGAGAAGGCGGCCGAGGCCATCGCGTTTTGGTTTGAAGCGATTTATCGAACGCGCGCCGTGTGAGCCGCATCGCGGCGGACTGAGCGGCGGGGAGCGGACATGAGTGAACTGCGGACACAGGCGCGGCTTGTTTCCAGCCGGCAGATCGAGGGCTATGTCTTCGATCCCGCGAATCCAGAGCTGAGTTTCGTCGTCGAATTGATCTTGGACGGCGCGCCGGCCGATATCGCGCGCGCCGCGCTGCCCGGCGGCGGGACGGACGTTGGCGGCGCCGACGAAGGGCGTCATCGCTACGCGTTCCTCCTCGAGGAGGAGGTCGCGCGAACGGTGAGGACGGCCGAAATTCGTGTCGCGAACACGGGCGAGCGCGTCGGCGAAGCGCTTCGTCTCGACGTCGCGCCAACGACAGAGGTCGACGCGCGGCGCGGTTGCGCGCGCTGGATTGGCGGCTTGCGCTTTACGGGTTGGATCAGCATGGAAAGCGACGGCGTCCCGCCACGCGTGCGTGCGTTCGTCGATGGCGTCGAGGCCACCGAAGCGCGAGCTGATCGTTGGGCGCATATCGATGGGATGCAGGCGCCGGTGTGCGAATTCGACCTCAACTTGCCGCGCCAGTTGGCCGACGGTCGTGCGCGCCTCGCGCGCATTCTCGACGAAAGCGGGCGCGAGCTGACCGGAAGTCCTTGCGCGTTCCTGGCTTTCGACGGCGGATTGGAGCGCTTCCTGGAGGGACGAGCCGAGCTCGAATCCGAGCGCGCGCGCGCGCGTCTTTTCGACCGGCTCACGCCACAATCCTTGCCGTTTTCGCAATTCGAGGCCTGGTCGCGCGAATTTGCGTCGCCGGTGGCGAGTGCGCGCGAGCGACCGCGCGTCGCGGTGGCCGTGATCGGCGACGAGGGAATCGCGGCGACGATCGAGAGCCTGGAGGCGCAAATCGATTGTTCCTGGGTCGTCGGCATGATCGGCCGCAATGGCGGACAGACCGGCTTTCTCGGTGGCGATCTGCGGCAATATCTTGAGGCCGGAGCGCTGGATTGCGAGATCGTTGTTTTCGCGCTCGCCGGGACCGTGTTCGCGCCGCAGGCGCTCGCCGCCTTCGCCGACGCCCTCGAATCGTTTGCAAACTCGAACGTCGCGTATTGTGACCTCGCCGTCGCGAGCGCGCAGGAAAAACTGTGGCCAGTTCTATTCCCGGCGTTCGACTACGAACGCATGTTGGAGCAGGGCTATCCCGCCTTAGTTTTCGCCGCGCGCGCCGCTTATGCGCGCGAAGCTGCGGCGCGCGACGTCGGCGATTTGTTTCGTCTGTTCAACATGTCGCTAGATCGCGACGAGCGCGCGAACGCGCGAGGCGCGTCGGCCCCGCCGGTTCACGTTCCGCAGCCGCTCGCCCAGCTGCCCGCGCTGGACCTGCGCGATGCGACGACGCGATTGATCGCCGCGACCCACGCGCATCTGGAGACCCGAGGCGCCGCGTTTTCGTTGCGCGGCGCCGTCGGTTCGCTGCTGCCCGCCGTGCGCCTCCAGCGCGCGCCGCCGAGCGGAAAAACATCGATCGTCATTGCAACGCGCAATCGTGT
>JBBIIT010000046.1:16742-26213 GCA_037446355.1 Beijerinckiaceae bacterium
GTGCAGAACGGCGGGATCGCGCTCGGGCCGGGATTCGAGGCCGCTCCCGCATTCGCCGAGCGCCGGGACGACGATTCCGGCTATGCGGACATGCTCGCGGTCGCACGCGAAACGAGCGCGGTGAGTTCTTCGTGCCTGTTGATGCGCCGGCGTGTGTTTTTCGAATTCGGCGGCGTGGACGGCGCCGGCTTTCGCGGCCAACTCGGCGATGTCGACTTCTGTTTGCGGCTGCGGGCGGCGGGATTTCGCATCGTGTTCACGCCACACGCCAGATTCTGGCGTCGCGCGGGCGACGATCGCGGCGATTTCGGACCGGGCGGCGAAATTCGCAGGCAGAAGGAGCTTGCCGATCTGCGGCGAGCCTGGGGGGACGCGCTCGCCAACGATCCTGCCTACAACCCGCAGCTCGCGCTCGACGGAGCGCCCTTCAGCGCCCTGGCCTGGCCGCCCCGATCGCTGGCGCCGCGATTGCCGTTCGTCGCGCCGGCCAATACGGCGCCGCCCGGGATCTGACGGCGCTCACGCTCGCGCGCGCACGCGCCGCATCAGCTGCTCCACATGCGCGATCGGCGTTTGCGGCAATATGCCGTGACCGAGGTTGAACACATGCGCGCGATCCTCGAAGTCGGCGAGGACGCGCGCGACGCCATCGTCCAGCGCCCGGCCGCCGGCGATCAGCGCCAGCGGATCGAGATTGCCTTGCAACGCCAAGCGAGCGGGCAAAGCGGCCGCGGCCGCGCGCGGTTCGGTCGAAGTGTCGAGGCCGATCGCCGCCAAACCCTCGACATCGGCGAACTTCGCCAGTTGAGTGCCGGCGCCGCGCGGGAAGGCGATGACCGGCGTCCCCGGCGCCTCCGCGCGCAACCGTTTCAGCATCCGTTCGAGCGGCCTCACGCACCAGTTTTCGAATTCGGCCGGCGGCAATACCCCCGACCAGGAATCGAAAATCTGCACCGCCTCGACGCCGGCGCGAATTTGCCGAAGGAGATATTCGGCCGAAGCGTCCGCGAGTCGGTCGATCAGCCTCGTGAAAAGTTGCGGTTCGCGATAGGCGAAGAGGCGCGCGGGCGCCTGATCCGGCGTGCCGTGGCCGGCGATCATGTAGCTCGCGACGGTCCACGGCGCGCCGCAAAAACCAATCAACGCGGTTTCGTCGGCCAGCGCGGCGCCGATGCGCTCGATCGCCTCGAACACGGGCGCGAGGCGCCCCCAATCCGGCGCTTCGGCCAGCGCGGCGAAGTCGGCCGCCGATTCGATCGGCTTCAGGCGCGGCCCTTCGCCCATCTCGAAGCTGACGCTCTGCCCGAGTGCATCGGGCATCACCAGAATGTCGGAAAAAAGGATCGCGGCATCGAACCCGAAGCGGCGAATAGGCTGCAGGGTCGCCTCGGTCGCCAGCGCCGGTTTGTAGCAGAAGTCGAGGAACGAGGCGGCAGTGGCGCGGATTTGGCGATATTCGGGCAGATAGCGACCGGCTTGGCGCATCAGCCAGATCGGCGGCGTCGGCTGTCGTTCACCCGCGAGCGCGGCGAGGAATTTCTTCTTCGCCGGGGCGGGCGAGGGGGCGGCGGCGATCATGCCAAACTTTCCGGGCGCGAATTCTGGCTGAGGGCTAACTCGAAAACCGCGCCCGAAGCAAGCGCCCGACTATTCCGCCGCCTTCTTCATTTCGGGATAGGCGCAAGCCGAAGCGTCATGGGCCTCGACGCGGCGCAGCGGTACGATGCGTGGCGACTCGAACGGCAGACCTAGCGCCTTCCAGACATCCACCAGCGCTTCAACCAAATCCGCCACCTGCGAATCGTTATGCCGCGGCGTCGGCGTGATGCGCAAACGTTCCGTACCCTTGGCGACGGTGGGATAATTGATCGGCTGGATATAAATTTGGTGGCGTTGAAGCAGCATTTCGCTGGCCGCTTTGCATTTGGCGGCGTCGCGCACCATCAACGGCACGATATGCGAGGGATTGTCGAGGACCGGCAGGCCGGCCGCGCGCAGTGCGTGCTTGACGAGCCGCGCCATATGTTGATGGCGTTCGCGCTCGACCGAGGATTCCTTGAGGTGACGCACGGCGGCGGCCGCGCTGGCCGCGACGCTTGGCGGGATCGTAGTCGTAAAGATGAACTGTGGAGCGTAGCTGCGCACCGCGTCGACGATGGCCGCATTCGCCGCGATATAGCCGCCCATGGCGCCGAAGCCCTTGGCGAGCGTACCTTCGACGATGTCGATTTCGTTCATCACGCCTTCGCGCGCCGCGACGCCCGCGCCGCGCGGGCCGTACATGCCGACCGCATGCACCTCGTCGATATAGGTGAGGGCATTGTATTTCTTCGCTAGCGCAACAATCTCGGCGATCGGCGCCAAGTCGCCGTCCATCGAATACAGACTTTCGAACACGATCAACTTGGCGCGTTCGCGCCCCGCCACGGCGAGCAACTCTTCGAGATGAGCGACGTCGTTATGGCGCCAGACCTTCTTCTCGCAGCCAGCGCGGCGCACTCCCTCGATCATCGAATTGTGATTTAGCGCGTCGGAGAGGATTAGGCAGTCGGGCAGAAGACTGGCGATGGTCGAAATCGCCGCAAGATTGGAAATCCAGCCCGAGGTGAAGACGAGCGCGGCCTCTTTGTCGTGCAGGTCGGCGAGTTCGGCTTCGAGCCGCACGATCGGATGATGGGTGCCCGAAATATTGCGGGTGCCGCCGGCGCCGGCGCCGTGCGCGCGCGTCGCGGCGACGCTGGCCTCGATCACCTTCTGGTCGCCGCCCATGCCGAGATAATCGTTCGAGCACCAGACCGTGACCTCGCGCGGCGAGTCTTCCTCGCCCGCCGGGCGCCACATCGCCAAGGGAAATCTCGACGCGTCGCGCTCGAGGTTAGCGAAAATACGATAACGCTCTTCGCGTTTCAGCACGTCGATCGAAGCTTCGAACCGCTTTTGATAATCCATCCCGGACTGTCTCCGATTCCCTGCCGCCGCGCGTATTCCTGCTTCGGCGTCGCCCTTTATGCCTGAAATTCGCCGTTTGCGCGAATCGGCCGGCGCCGCTGCGCACACACGTCACCCAACTCCCGAGCGCAACTGTCCCGCTACGATCTATCGGAAATGGCTAAATTTTTTGAGGCAACGCAAAGAGTGGTCGAGAAATCGGCCCGGCGCGCTCGATAAAGTTGAACGGCGCCTGCGACAATTCGCCCTTGGCGCCCGGCGCGTTTCAGGCGAAGCCAGGGGAGGAAACTGAATTTACAATTCAAAGAGGAGGGGACGCCTTGGGACGATTGCAGGGGAAGGTCGCCGTGGTCACAGGCGCGGCGAGCGGAATCGGTCGCGCGAGCGCGCGGCTCTTCGCACGCGAGGGCGCCAAAGTGCTGGCCGTCGATCGCGAGGCGTCTGCGCTTGAGGAAACTTTGGCCGGAGTGCGCGCCGACGGCGGCGCGGCCATCGGTTTCGCCGCGGACGTCGCCGACGAGGCGGCAGTCAAAGCCTATATCGCCAAGGCGTTGGAGGCGTTCGGCGGGCTGGATGCGATCTACGCCAACGCCGGAATCAGTGGCGGGCTCGTGCCGTTGTTCGAGCAGACGGTCGAGCACTGGAACGAAGTGCTGCGCGTTAATCTGATCGGGCCTTTTCTGGCGATCAAGCACGCGGCGCCGCACATGGTCGCCAGCGGGCGCGGCTCCATCGTGCTGACGGCCTCGGTCGCGGGCCTGCGCGCCAGCGCCGGCGGCAACCCCTATAGCGCCAGCAAGGCGGGCGTCATCAGCCTGGCCCAGACCAGCGCCAATTCGCTGGCCGGCACCGGAGTACGCGTCAACGCTGTCTGTCCGGGACTGATTGAGACCGGCATGACCAAACCGATATTCGACCATGCGCGCGAGCGCGGCACCCAGGGCAAGATCGGCCAACTCAACCCGTTACGGCGCGCCGGCGCGCCCGCGGAGATCGCCGCGATGGCGCTGTTCCTGGCGAGCGACGAAGCGTCCTACGTCAACGGCCAGGCGTTCGCGGTCGATGGCGGGCTCTCAAGCACGCACCCGTTCGCGGGCCGCTGGAGCTAGCGGGGCGGCCCCACGCTATTCTCGGGGGGGCGTGCGGGCGAGGTTTTCCGCCTCTGCGCGCGCCATCGCCAGCAGATAGGCCAAGAGTTCGAGCCGGGCCGCGCCGGCCATGGATTCCAGCTGCGCGGTCATATCGGCGAGGTAGCGCGCGACGACAACCGCGTCGACCGCCTCCCGAACCACCGCCCGGCGACGATCCACAGCCAATTCCGGCCTGGCGTTGGAATGATTCGCCATTCGGGCTTGCCTCGAGCGATGATTCTTTTCTAATGCAATCAAAAGTTGCATTAGTGAGGCTTATGCAACCGTAAATTCCGCGCGAAGTCAAATCGAATGCTCGCGGAGAATTATCGGGCGCCGCCCATCCCGGCTAGCCGATCGAGGGCGCCTTGCAGGATGTAGGCCGCCGCCATCTTGTCGATCACCTCGGCTCGGCGCGCGCGCGAAACCTCGTTGGCGATCAGCGCGCGCTCGACGGCGGCGGTGGAAAGTCGTTCGTCCCAGAAGGCGATCGGCAGCGGATATCGCTGCGCGAAGTTGCGGGCGAACGCGCGCGTCGCCTGCGCGCGCGGCCCCTCATCGCCTTCCATGTTGAACGGGAGCCCGAGGATCAGCGCGAAGACTTCGAACTTGCGGATCTGCTCGTCGAGCGCCAGCGCGTCCTTGGAAAAATTCGAACGCGTCAGCGTCACCAGCGGCGACGCGATGCGCCGTTCGACGTCGGAAAGCGCGAGGCCGATCGTCTTCGTGCCGAGATCGACGCCGATCAGTCGCGCCTTGGTCGGGAGTTCGGCGGCGAGCGCTTCGAGGCTGATCGGACGAGCGGACATACGCCGGCGCTAGCACGGCGCGCGTTGCCACGCCAATCCGGGCGATGCTATAGCGCCGCTCGCGCGCTCGCGCGCGCTTTTCCAGGAGTTCCGATGTCCGTCGATCAGGCCGCCGTCCGCCGCATCGCGCGTCTCGCGCGCATCGCCGTCAGCGACGCCGAGGTTCCGCATCTACAAGGCGAGATCAACGCCATCCTGAATTTCGTCGAGGAACTCGGCAAAGTCGACGTCGAGGGCGTCGAGCCGATGACGTCGGTGATTCCGATGAAACTGCCGATGCGCGAGGATCTCGTCACTGACGGCGGGATCGAGCCGCTCGTGCTCGCGAACGCGCCGTTGACAGAGGACGGTTTCTTCCTCGTGCCCAAAGTCGTCGAGTGATCGCCGCCGAACGATCTTGGACGCCGCTGACTTATTGAGGACTACGACTTGACCGCTCTCACCGCCTTCACGCTCGCCGAAGCGCGCGACGCTCTTAAAGCCCGCGCGATCTCCAGTGTCGAGCTGACGCAAGCTCACCTCGACGCGATCGAGCGCGCCAAGGCGCTCAACGCCTATATCGTCGTCACCGCCGACCATGCGCTCGAAATGGCCGCGGCGAGCGACGCGCGCATCGCCAGGGGCGAGGCGGGGCCGCTCGAAGGCCTGTCGATCGGCGTGAAGGATCTCTATGCGACCAAGGGCGTTCATACGCAGGCGTGCAGCCACATCCTCGACGGCTTCAAGCCTCCGTACGAATCAACGGTCACCGCGCAGTTGTGGCGCGACGGCGCCGTCATGCTCGGCAAGCTCAACATGGACGAGTTCGCGATGGGCTCGTCGAACGAGACTTCGTACTACGGTCCTGTAGCCTCGCCGTGGCTGCCGCCGAACTGGAGCGCCGAGAAGGCGCGCGCGGCGCTTCGCGCCGACAAGAAAGGTCTGCTGACGCCAGGCGGATCGTCCGGCGGTTCGGCGGCCGCGGTCGCCGCGAGCCTTTGCCTGGGGGCGACTGCGAGCGACACCGGCGGCTCGATACGCCAACCCGCTGCGTTCACAGGCACGACGGGCATAAAGCCGACCTACGGCCGCTGTTCGCGATACGGCATGGTCGCGTTCGCGTCCTCGCTCGATCAGGCCGGACCGATCGCGCGCACTGTGCGCGACGCGGCGATACTGCTGCGCTCGATGGCTGGATACGACGCGAAGGATTCCACCTGTGTCGATGCCGCCGTGCCCGACTACGAGAAGGCGGTCGGCCGTTCGGTGAAAGGCCTCACCATCGGCATTCCCCGCGAATATCGGCTCGACGGCATGAACGCGGAGATCGAGACGCTGTGGTCGCGCGGCGCTGAGTGGCTGCGCGCGGCGGGCGCGCGCATCGTCGACGTCTCGCTGCCCAACACGCGTCATGCGCTGCCCGCCTATTATATTGTGGCGCCGGCGGAGGCCTCCAGCAATCTGGCGCGCTACGACGGCGTGCGCTACGGACTGCGCGAGCCCGGCGCCGACATTCTCGAACTCTACGAGCACACGCGCGCCAAGGGCTTCGGCGCGGAAGTGCGGCGCCGCCTGATGATCGGCACCTACGTTCTGTCGGCCGGTTACTACGACGCCTATTACGTGCGCGCGCAAAAAATCCGCACGCTCATCAAGCGCGATTTCGAGACGGTGTTCGCCGACGGCGTCGACGCGATCCTGACGCCCGCGACGCCTTCGGCGGCGTTCGGCATCGGCGAGAAAGGCTCGGCCGACCCAGTTGAAATGTATCTCAACGACGTGTTCACGGTGACGGTCAACATGGCGGGATTGCCCGGTCTCGTAGCGCCGGCGGGCCTTTCCGCCGACGGGTTGCCGCTCGGCCTGCAACTGATCGGCCGGCCCTTCGACGAGGAGACGCTGTTCGCACTCGGCGAAACGATCGAGCAATCGGCGGGTCGCATGAATCTGCCGACGCCCTGGTGGGCTTGATACGACAATCGGGATCGAAGCCATGACCGCAGAATCCAATGCGAAGCTGATCAAGGGCGCGACCGGCGACTGGGAAGTCGTGATCGGCCTCGAGGTCCACGCGCAAGTGACTTCGAAGGCTAAGCTGTTCTCCGGCGCCTCCACCGCCTTCGGCGGCGAGCCGAACAGCCATGTGTCGCTGGTCGACGCTGCAATGCCGGGCATGTTGCCGGTCATCAATCGCGAGTGCGTCGCGCAGGCGGTGCGCACGGGCCTAGGGTTGAAGGCTCAGATCAATCGCCGCTCGACCTTCGACCGCAAGAACTACTTCTATCCCGACCTGCCGCAGGGCTACCAGATTTCGCAGTACAAGCATCCGATCGTCGGCGAGGGAGAAATCCAGGTCGACTTGACGCCGGATCATTCGATCCGCGTTGGCATCGAGCGCCTGCATCTCGAACAGGACGCCGGCAAGTCGTTGCACGACCAGTCGCCGACGATGAGCTTCGTCGATCTCAACCGCTCCGGCGTGGCGCTGATGGAAATTGTCTCCCGACCCGATATGCGTTCGGCCGACGAGGCGAAGGCCTATGTCAGCAAGCTGCGCACGATCCTGCGCTATATCGGTTCGTGCGATGGCGACATGGAGAAGGGCAACCTGCGCGCCGACGTCAACGTCTCCGTGCGCCGCCCCGGCGCGCCGCTGAGCACGCGTTGCGAGATCAAGAACGTCAATTCGATCCGCTTCATCGGCCAGGCTATCGAGACAGAGGCGCGGCGGCAGATCGCGATCTACGAGGACGGCGGCGTCGTCGAACAGGAGACGCGTCTATTCGATCCGACGCGCGGCGAGACGCGCTCGATGCGCTCGAAGGAAGAGGCGCACGACTACCGCTACTTCCCCGATCCTGATCTTTTGCCGCTCGAATTCGACGAGGACTTCATCGAGGCGTTGCGCGCGCATCTGCCCGAATTGCCGGACGCCAAGAAAGCCCGCTTCATGGCCGATTATGGGCTCTCCGCGTATGACGCGTCGATCCTCGTCGCCGACCGAGAGACCGCGAATTTCTTCGAGGCCGCGGCGCGACATGGCGCCGGCAAGCGCGACGCCAAGGCGGTCGCCAACTGGATCATGGGCGACCTCTCGGCGCACGCCAATTCGCATGGCCTGGCCGTCGCGGACGCGGGACTGAGCGCCGGCGCGCTCGCCTCGCTCGTCGATCTCATCGGCGAAGGCGTGATCTCCGGCAAGATCGCCAAGGATCTCGTCGTCATGCTGCTCGGCCCCGACAAGGGCGCGGATCCGCGCGCGCTCGTTGAGGCGCGCGGACTGAAGCAGGTGACCGATGTCGGCGCGATCGAACGCGCTGTCGACGCGGTGATCGCGGCCAACGCCGACAAGGCGGAGCAGGCGAGGACCAAGCCGGGAATGCTCGGCTGGTTCGTCGGTCAGGTGATGAAGACGACGGGCGGCAAAGCCAATCCGCAAGCGGTCAGCGACGCCTTGAAAGCCAAGCTCGGACTCGAGTGAACGCACGAGTCGCGCAACTCGATTCGCGCGATTCGCATCGATTCGCTTGCGCGCTAGGCCGACGCGCGATGCGCGCGCGACGAAAATGTGAAAGTTTTCTCCAAGAAAAATTCGATTGCCTCATGCCACTTGCGCGCTCCGCGGCGTTCGGTTTTGGCACAGCGCGCAAACGCGTGGAGAAGTGGGCGCCGAGCGTGATTGCGCTTGCGCTGCGTGCGTGCGTCGTGCACGTCGCGCAACGCAGCGATTCGCGCAAAGCCGCTAAAAATATGGGTATTGCAATGACGATTATTTGATCGTCACGGCGTCGCCGCGACGTCGCGGCGATTGCGCGCGGGCTTCGCGGACGAGCGCGCTATGAGATTATGCAGCGCGCGAAGATCGCGCGACGCGGGCTTCCGATGCGCCCGATAATTCGATGGACATGCGCGCGCGAAGCCTTGCTCGCCGCGGCGTTCGCTTGCTCTGTCGAAAAACAAAGCTAACTTCATCCTCGCATATCGTTGGCGTGCGAGAAAAAACGCGAACGAGTGAATCGAGAGGGACCGATCAAAATGGCGAAAGCTGCTGCGAAGAAACCGGCGAAGAAAGCCGCCGCGAAGAAAGCCCCGGCCAAGAAGGCCGTGAAGAAGGCCGCCGCGAAGAAGCCGGCGCGCAAGGTCGTCGCGAAGAAGGCGACGCGTAAAGCCGCTGTGAAGAAGGGCGCCAAGAAGGCTGTCGCCAAAAAGGCCGCGCCGAAAAAGGCCGCCGCCAAGAAGGGCGCCAAGAAGGCCGCCAAGCGCGCGCCCGCCAAACGCAAGAAAGCCGCGCCGGCGCCAGCCGCGCCAAGTGAAACTCCGGCTTCGGCCTGAAGCACGGGATGATCGTCGGCGGCTGATCAGTTTTGGCGTGCGGCGTTTTCGCCCATTCCGACCAGCCGGCTCGAAGTTCCGTTTCGCCCCTTGGCTCGTATGAGCCCAGGGGCTTTTTTTCGACTAAGTCTTCGCGGCTCTTCGTTGCCGACGGCCCCTTGCAATGGGCGGGTCGGTCGGGCATATGACGCTGCAGCTGCCGGTCGCGACCGGCGACGGAGATGTGGCCGAGAGGCTGAAGGCGGCGGTTTGCTAAACCGTTATAGGGTTGT
>JBBIIT010000047.1:0-24679 GCA_037446355.1 Beijerinckiaceae bacterium
AACCGGTGTCGGCCATTTCCTATGCGTTGGGATTTGACGATCCGGCCTATTTCACCCGCGTCTTCACTGGCGCGACCGGAGTTTCTCCACGTCGGTTCCGGGCGCGATTGAACGACAACGGCGGGGCGGCGGGGTGAGCGCCGGCGCGCCTCACACGTGCTCCACCGCGACCACGCCGGCGACCGCCTTCAGCGCGCCCGCGAGCGCGCCGGTGACGAGATATTTGCCCGGCAGCTTGACCTCGACCTCGCCCTCCTTCGGCCCCAGCATGACGACCAGCGAAACCTCGCCCTCGCCGCGCCCACGCAGGCGTTCCTGGATCGAGGGCAGGGGGGCGTCGTCCCGCACGAATATGCGCAGGCCCTTGTGATGTTTGGCGGCGGCGTCGGTCAGCGACTCGACGTGCTGAATGCGCGCGCGCACATCATCGCCCTCGACGCTCGCCGCCAGCGTCAGCAGCACGTCCGAGCCTTTTTCCAAAAGGTCGCGGTATTGCGCGAGTCCCTCTTGAAAAATGATCGCTTCGTATTGGCCGGAGGGATCGGATAGCTGAATGATGCCGAGCTTATTGCCAGTTTTCGTGCGCCGCTCGGCGCGGTCGAGCACGCTGGCGGCGAGTTTGCCCGTCGTCGCGCCGCCGCGCACCAAGCGGGCGAATTCGGTCCAGCGCCTCGCTCCCAACCGCCTCAGCGTATTGTCGTACGCCTCCAACGGATGGCCCGAAAGGAAAAACCCGACCGCATCGAATTCGCGCCTGAGCTTGTCCGCGGCGTTCCAAGGCTGCGCCTTCACTTTCAACGTGTCGTCCTCGGCCTCGCCGAACAACAGCGAGTTCTGCCGCGCCGCCTTTTCGTCGGCGTTGCGATGTGCGAGCGCGAGCATCGGTTCGATCGAGGCGAAAGCGATCGCGCGGTCCGGCGCCAGCGAGTCGAAAGCGCCAGCGTTGGCGAGGCATTCCAACGCCTTCTTGTTGACCGCGCGGGCGTCCACGCGCTTGGCCATGTCGGCGAGCGAGGCGAAATGACCAGAGCCGCGCCCGGCGACGACCGCGGCCGCCTGCGCCGAGCCGACGCCCTTTATCGCGCTCAGCGCATAGGCGATGGCGGGCTTTCCCTCGGCGTCGTAGCGCACATCGAAATCGGCGTCGGAGGAATTGACGTCCGGCGGGATCACCTGGATTTGCAGGCGCTGCGCTTCGGCGCGAAATTCGGCGAGCTTGTCGGTGTTGGACTTGTCGAGCGTCATCGATGCGGCGATGAACTCGGCCGGATGGTTGGCCTTGAACCAGGCGGTCCAATAAGCGATCAGCGCATACGCCGCCGCGTGGCTTTTGTTGAAGCCGTAATCGGCGAATTTGGCGAGCAGGTCAAAAATCTCGTCCGCTTTGGCTCGCGAGATCTCCCGCTCCAGCGCGCCGCTGACGAAGCGTGCGCGCTGTGCGTCCATTTCGGATTTGATCTTTTTGCCCATCGCGCGGCGCAGCATGTCGGCCTCGCCCAGCGAATAGCCCGATAGAAGCTGCGCGATCTGCATCACCTGTTCCTGATAGATGATGACGCCGAAAGTCTCTTTCAGGACCGGCTCGACCTTCTCATGCACATACTCCGGGCGTTCGTGGCCGAGCTTGCGCGCGCAATAGGTCGGGATATTCGCCATCGGACCGGGGCGATAGAGCGCAACCAGGGCGATGATGTCCTCGAACCGGTCGGCGCGCATTTCGACCAGCGCCTTGCGCATCCCCGCGCTTTCCAGTTGGAACACGCCGACGGTTTCGCCGCGCCCGAGCATCTCGTAAGTTTTCTTGTCGTCGAGCGGGATCGCGCCGAGTACGACGTCGACGCCACGCCGCGCCAGCAGGCGCTGCGAATATTGCAGGGTTGTCAGTGTCTTCAGGCCGAGGAAGTCGAATTTGACGAGCCCGGCCGGCTCGACCCATTTCATGTTGAATTGCGTCGCCGGCATTGTCGATTTCGGGTCGCGATAGAGCGGCACCAGTTCGACGAGCGGCCGGTCGCCAATGACGACGCCCGCCGCGTGGGTCGACGCGTTGGAGTAAAGTCCTTCCAGCCGCTCGGCTATCGCCAACATCTGCGCGACGCGCGGGTCGGCGCTCGCCGCTTCCTGCAACTTCGGCTCGTCGCGCACCGCCTCTTTCAACGTCACCGGCTTGGCGGGATTCTGCGGCACCAGTTTGGCGAGTTTGTCGACCTGGCCGAGCGGCATTTCGAGCACGCGCCCGACGTTGCGCAAGACGCCGCGCGCCAGAAACGAGCCGAAGGTGATGATCTGCGCGACGCGGTCCTCCCCGTAACGCTGGCGCACATAGGCGATCACTTCGTCGCGCCGGTCCTGGCAAAAGTCGATGTCGAAGTCCGGCATCGAAATGCGTTCGGGATTAAGGAAGCGTTCGAACAGCAGGCCGAAGCGAAGCGGATCGAGATCGGTGATCGTCAAGGCGTACGCGACCAGCGAACCCGCGCCGGAGCCGCGCCCAGGCCCGACCGGAATATCCTGCGACTTCGCCCATTTGATGAAGTCGGAGACGATGAGGAAATAGCCGGGGAATTTCATCCGCACGATTACCGACAGCTCGAAGTCGAGCCGTTGGCGGTAGTCGTCCTCGTCGAACCCCGGCGCCAGGCCGTAGCGCTTCATCAGCGTCTCAAGGCCCTCGCTCGCCTGACGGCGCAATTCCTGCTCTTCGTCGACCGCCTCGCCGCCGGGGATCGAGAAACGCGGCAGGATCGGGTTTCGGGTCAGCGGCCGATAGGCGCAGCGCAGCGCGACCTCTACGCTGTTGTCGGTCGCCTCGGGAAGATCGGCGAACAGCGCCCGCATTTCGGCGCGAGTCTTGAAACGATGCTCGGGCGAAAGCCGACGCCGCTCGGAGGTCGCGATCAGCGCGCCCTCGGCGATGCACAGCAACGCGTCCTGCGCCTCGAAGTCGCTCACCGCGGCGAAATAGGGTTCGTTGGTCGCCACTAGGGGCAGCGAGCGTTCATAGGCGAGGTCGATCAGCGCCGTCTCGTTGGCGCGCTCGGAATCGAGCCCGTGGCGCTGGATTTCGACATAGAGCCGGTCGCCGAAGCGTTGCTCGAGGCGCTTCAACCGCTCGAGCGCGATTTCCGCCATGCCGGCCGACAGCGCCCGGTCGATGGCGCCGTCGGGACCGCCGGTGAGCGCGATCAGCCCCTCGGCATGCTCAAGCGCCTCGAACGCGACGTGGGGATCGTCGCCGTCTATGGGATCGAGCCAGGCTTTGGAGGCGAGTCGCATCAAATTGAGGTAACCGGTCTCGCTTTGGGCCAGCATGACGACGGGCGCACGTTGGCGCCGCAGATCGGCGGAGCGTGCGCCGCCGGGCGAATCGGCGAAATCCACGGTGATCTGCGCGCCGATGATCGGCTGCACGCCCGATTTGGCGAGCTTCTCGGAGAATTCCAGGGCGCCGAACAGGTTGTTGGTGTCCGTGATCGCCAGCGCGGGCATCGCGTCGGTTTTGGCGAATTTGGCGAGCGTCTCGATGCCGAGAGCGCCCTCGCGGAGCGAGAAGGCGCTGTGGACATGCAGATGCACGAAACCGACGGCTTTGAGAATCGAGGCGTCCATGGCGCCATTGTCGCAGGGGCCGCGGCGGGCGTCGAGTTCGGCCTGTGGACGGGCGCCCGGAAGGGCGCCAAAAGGTTGGCGTCGCCGACCTGGCGTCGATTGCGCCGACCGAACGCGAGGAGCGCCCAGATGTCAGCGCCGGTCCCGACCCGCCGCTCGGCGATCTTGCGAACGATGGCGTTCGTTGGCTTTTTCGTCTCCTGGGCGATCTATTACGCCGTGACGCAAAGCACGCAGGCGCTGCATAACAACCTGACCGAGGCCTATGTCTGGGGGCGCGAGTTTCAGCTCGGCTACAACCAGCATCCGCCATTCTGGGCCTGGATCGCCGGCGCGTGGTTCCTCGTTTTTCCGCGCGCGACATGGTCGTTCGCCGTTCTGAGCGCGCTGAACTCTGCGGTTGGACTGTGGGGCTCGTGGCGCCTGATCGGGCGCTTCGCCAAAGGGCCGAAGCAAGTCGCGGCGATCGCGCTGCTGCTGCTGACGCCGCTCTACACGTTTCAAGCGTTCAAATACAACGCAAACAGCATTTTCATTTCGATCTGGCCGTGGACGATCTATTTTTTTCTGCGGTCGATGGAGAAGCGCAAGCGCATTGATGCGTTGATGTTCGGCGTCGCGATGGGCGTCGCGCTCCTCTCGAAATATTTCGCGCTGGTCCTGGCCGCGACTTGCCTGTTGGCGGCGTTGCAGCATCCGAACCGACGACGATATTTCACCTCCGCCTCGCCCTATCTGTCGATCGCCGTCACCGCCGCGATCCTTGCCCCGCACGTCGTCTGGCTGGTGCGTTCCGGCGCGCCGCCGCTGCGCTATCTCAATCATGTCTCGCATCTCGGATTGGCGACGGCGCTCAATAATATTCAGGCGACGTTCTTCGGCTGCGTGGCGAATTTTCTCGTCGTGGCCGCGATCGTCGTCTGGTCCGCCGGCCTCGCGGCGGGCCGGATCGCGCCGACAATCCGCGCGAATTTCGCGCGGCCCGAGACGCGGCTGCTCGCGACGCTGGCGCTGGCGCCGCTGTTTCTGGCAATACTCGCCTGTCTCATCCTGCAATCCGAGCTTGTCGCGGCGATGCTGGTGGGAACGTTCAGTCTGCTGCCGCTGCTGCTCATCGAATGCTTGGGCGCGTGTGACATTGAACGACTTTCGCGCGTCTGCGTCCTCCTTGCCGCGGCGTTGACGGCGTCGGCGCTGATCGCCTCGCCGCTCGCCGCCGTCGGCATGGCGCGCTGGTCGACCAATGCGGTCAACATCGAACCGCGCAAGGAACTGGCCGCGGCGGCGACCGAGTTCTGGCGTGAGAAGACCGCCCTGCCGCTGCTGTATGTCGCGGGTTCGGGCTTTTACGACGACGCGCTCGCCTTCTACAGCGAGGAGCGCCCGCACAGCTTCGGCAATTTCGATTATTTCCGGCATCCCTGGGTGAAGCCCGAGGACATCGAGAGGCATGGGCTCCTTTCGCTTTGCGTGGCGGACGACGCTCAGTGCCAAGCGGCGACGACGCGCTTCGCGACCCCCGAGACCTCTCAAACCGAGATGACTTTGGCGCATAGCGCGTTCGGGCGCACGGCGAAATCCGTGACCTTCATCGTCACCGTCATCCCGCCGCGGCGTTGAGGTTGCTGGCGCGGTCGCTCAAACCGATGGCGTCGCGCTCGTCCAGCTCGCTCTCGTCACGCCGATTTCCTGCGACAGGCTTCCGACGATCGTCTCAAGGGCGATCTCGCGCCGTTTGTGCGAAGTCACGGTCGCGGAAATCTCGACCCGGTCGGCACCTTCCAGATAGCCGCTCGAAAGTTCGCTGACTTCAACGTCCGGCACTTGCGCGAACTCCTGCGCGAGGCGGCTTCGCAGCCGCGCGGCGTCGCCGCCGTGACAGAGGATCGAAACGAGATAGCTCGTCGCCATTTCGCTGGAATCGACGGGCTGGCGGTTGATGAGGCGCACAAGCGGCCGCATGAGGAGATTGGTCGCGATCACGCCGGCGGCGGCGAGCGCGCCGTAAATGGGAAATCCGCCGCCGGCGAGCAGTCCGACCGCGGCCGCGCACCAGAGCGTCGCGGCGGTGTTGAGGCCGCGCACGTTGAGGCCTTCCTTGAAGATCACCCCGGCGCCCAGAAAGCCAATTCCCGAGACGACTTGCGCCGCGATCCGCTCCGCGCCCGCGTCGTCGGACAGCAGCCGGGCGTAGATTAGGAAGGTCGCCGCGCCCAGGGCGACCAGCGTATTGGTCCGCAGTCCGGCGAGGCGCTGGCGCCATTGTCGTTCCAGGCCGATCGCCGCGCCGAGGCCCGCGGCGGCAAGCAGGTTGGCGCCCACGGTAAGGATTGGCAAAAGCATGGAGGACTCCCAGGCCGACGCCGCAGCGCAACGGCTCGCCAAACGGGACACGATCCCCCTCGGCGAGCCAAAGCTCGTATGTCAGATGCGGGCCGTCACAATGTGACGGAGGCTTCAGTTTCCCCCGATCGCCAGAAGAACGATGCGCAGCAGCACCAGCCCGGCGGCGAGCACGAGATAGGCGCGCAGCGCGACCATCCACATGCGGCTGAGCGCCGAAAAACGCGCCGGCTCGAGCTTCTCCAGCGGCGGCATACGCCAGGATGCGCGCAGCAGCGCGTCGATGGGCGAAGCGGCGGGGCGCGCGGCGTCGGCGCCGAACCACCGCGCCGCCAGCGCGCTCGCCAACGCCAAAGCTGCGCCGACGCCGAGAATCCAGACTATGAGGGTCGCCGTCACCGCGTCGGGGAACAGCACGGCCGCCGTCAGGATGACGGAAAGGACGACGAGCGCTGCGATCACGGCGCCCGTGAAAAGGTTCATTGCCCGCCCGTTGACCCACGGCCCTAGCACGGCCTTGTCGTTGCAGAGCAGCAACAGGAACACGGTCGCGCTCGGCAGCAGCACGCCCGCGAGCGCCTGCACTGCGTTGGTCAGCAGTCCGAGCGGCGTGCCCGGGGTGAGGACCAGCGCGGCGGCGAGGCCGATCAGGCCGCAATAGACGGCGTAAAAGCCTTTCGCCTCGCCCGGCTTGCGGTGCAGCGAATGCTTGAGCGACATCACGTCGCCGATCGCATACGCGGTCGACAGCGAAACGGCCATGGCGCCGATCACGCTGGCGTCGATCAGTGCGATGGCGAACAGCACCGCCGGCAGTTTGCCGGCGTAGGCTTCCAAGCCCGCCGCGACCGCGCCCGCGTCGGTGAATTGCCCCGCTTCCGGATGCCCCGCGAAAACCGCCGCCGCGAACGCCATCATCGCGATCGCGCCGATCATCACGAGGACAATGCCGATCCACAAATCCGCGCGCTCGTAAGACATGAAGCGCGGCGTGATGCGCTTGTCGATCACGTAGCTTTGCTGGAAGAACAATTGCCAGGGCGCGACCGTCGTGCCGACAATGCCAATGATGAGCAGCATCACGTCGCTGAGCTTGCCGGACGCCGGCAGCGCGGGCGTCAGGGAATCGTGGACGACGACCGCGAGCGGCGGATGGACGATGAAATAGATCGGCGCCAGCAGCAGGCTGCCCAGGCAAAGCATCACCGCGAAACGCTCGAAGCGACGGAAGTCGCCGGTCGCGGCCGAGGCCATGATGACCAGCGCGGCGGCGACGACGCCCCAGACCTTGGGCAGGCCGAGATAATCGAGCGCGAGACTGACGCCGATGAATTCGGTGACGATCGTCAGCGCGTTGAGCAGAAAGAGATCGATAACGCTGAACGCGCCCCAGAAGCGGCCGAAGCGCTCGAGGATCAGGCGCGCGTGGCCGACGCCGGTGACGGCGCCAAGCCGCAGCACCATTTCTTGATTGACGTAGAGAACCGGGATCAGCAGCGGCAGCGTCCACAGCAGCGTCGTGCCGTAGTTCTGGCCGGCCTGGGTGTATGTGCCGAAGGCGCCCGCGTCATTGTCGCCGACCATCACGATCAGGCCCGGCCCCAGAATCGCCAGCAGCGTCTGCGCCTTGCGCCACCAGTTGGCGCGCGGAGCGATATCGTGCTGGAGAATGGTTCCGAAGGCGCCGTGAATGTGACCGATATGCGCCTCGTCCAGCACGGCGGACTGAACGGGCGAAGCAATGTTTACGTTGACCGTCATGGTTCGTCTCCTTGGCCGCTCCCGGCCAACGGAGACCCGCGACGTTGATTACGCGTCGGTCAGCGGCGGCTTGGAAACAGCGATTTTGAATTCGGGGCGAAAAGGAAAAGCGCCCGTGGAAATTGGGCGTCCCGCTTGCGCAGGTCGACTAGGGCCGTCGTTCAAATCAGTCTCCTCAATTGGCCGCCGAATCGTCTTGGGGCGTACCCCGCGATTCCGCGACGCAGGAAATGAACTTACGCGCCGTGCTTTTCATGCGCCCTGACGGGCCAGGAAGGCAGACTGCGCGCAGGGAATTGCTAAATCGTTGATATTCGCCGGTAAGCCCCGAGGGTTAGCGACATTTTTCTGTTGATCCCTCAAAAGCGCTTTGTCAACCCCGAAAGCACGGGGCGGCGGCGCTTTGTCGCGTTCTTCGAGCGGCGGCGCGAGGCGCGCCCTTCAACTGCTGCCGATGAGGACGCCGACGGCGAGCACCAGCGCGCCGCCGAGCATCACCTTGATGGCAGCCGAGAGCGGCGGGGTTTCCATGTATCGCCACTGGATCCAGGCGATAGTCGCCAGTTCCAGCACCACGACGACACAGGCGACGATGGTCGCGGTGACGAAATGCGGGATCAGATAGGGCAGGGTGTGGCCGATGCCGCCCGCGAAGGTCATCAGACCGCTGACGAGTCCGCGCAACCACGGCGTGCCGCGGCCCGATAGCTTGCCGTCGTCGGCGAGCGCCTCGGCGAAGCCCATCGAGATGCCGGCGCCGATCGCGGCGGCGAGGCCGACGAGAAAGGCGTTCCAGGGTTCGCGGGTTGCGAAAGCGGCCGCGAACACCGGCGCCAGGGTCGACACCGACCCATCCATCAACCCGACCAGGCCGGGCTGGATGATCTGGAGAATGAAGCGCCGGCGCGCGTGTTCGTCCTCGTCGTGGCGCGCGTCCGAAGTCATCAGCTCGCTTTCGAGCGCTTCGGCGCGATGCTCGTGCTTGTCCTCCTCCGCCGCGAGGTCGCCGAGCAATTTGCGGATGCCCGCATCGCTCGTGCGCTCGGCGGCGAGGCGATAGAAGCGCGCGGCGTCCTTTTCCATTTCCGAGGCCTGCCGACGCACCTTGTCGACGCCGAGCGGACGCAATTGCCACAGCGGCTTGCGCTGCACGAAGCCGCGAACGTCCTGGCGGCGAATGAGCGGGATGTGTTCGCCGAACTTGGAAACGTAGAGATCGATCAGGCGGCGGCGATGGACATTTTCCTCTTCAGCCATCTGCGCGAAAATCGTCGCGGTCGAGGGATAATTCTCGCGCAGACCCTCGGCGAAGTCCGCGTAGATGCGGCCATCCTCCTCCTCCGCGCCGATCGCCAGGGCGAGCAGCTCCCGTTCGGACAGATCGTTGAAATCGCGCATCGCGGAATTCCCGTTCGGCTTCGTCGGTCAAGCTTCTAGCGGGGCGGGGGTTGGATTGTCGAGGCGGCAATTCGCAGGCCAGCCCACCCGCCCGCGCATCACCGCGCCGCGAGCCGTTCGCGCAATTGCGGCGCCGAGGCGGTGGGCAGGCCGCAAGTTTGGCCGCGACAGAGCATCGCCGCCGGAGTCGCCACGAGCGGGGGTCGTGCGCCGGGCGCGCCAGTGGGCCAGAGCGCGCGATCCAGGCGCAACGTGACCAGCGCCGGGTCGGGCGCGCCAAGCGCGACGGCGGCGAGCGCGACGCTGCCCGGGTCGGCGAGGGGGCCTTCGACGCTGACGCAGCCGCCGCGTTCGACCATGTCGGCCGCGGCCAGCAGCAGCGGAGAACGCGCCAGCTCCTCCGGCACGACGCCGGAGAACGCTCGCGTCAACCATTCCAACGCCGCGCGCCAACCGGATTCATCCGTCAGCAGATAAAGGCGCGCGTAAACTTCGGCCATCAGACCGACGCCGCAGGGCGTGGCCCCGTCTTGGGCGATGCGGGCGCGTATGGCCGGCGCGTCCGGCGAATCCGCCGCCGTCAAATAGAGGCCGCCGTCCGGGGCGCCGAACAGCGCCTGCGCTTCGCGCGCGCTCAGCATCGCCGTCTCGAGATAGGTTGGCTCGCCCGTCGCCTCGAACAGCGCCAGCGCGGCGCGCGCGAACGCAGCGTAATCGTCAAGCATCCCTCCGGCGCCAACCTTGCCCGCCCGCCAGGAATGGGCGATGCGCCCGCGCTCGTCCTTCAGATGACGCCGCAGGAAGTCGAACGCGGCGCGCGCGGCGGCCAGAAATTCCGGCGCCGCGAACACCGCGGACGCGCGGGCGAGCGCCGCGATCGCCAGGCCGTTCCAATCGGTGAGAACCTTGTCGTCGAGCGGCGGCGGCGTTCTTCGGGCGCGCGCGGCGAAAAGGCGTGCGCAAGAGGCTTCGAGGTCGCGCTCCTCTTCTAACGAGCCCGACGGCGTCACCCGCCGCAGCACATTGCGGCCTTCCCAATTGCCGCCGGGGCGTATGTCGTAGGCGACTTTGAACGCGGGCGAAGCGGCGCCGAGTTCGGCGTCGATCTCCGCTTCGCTCCATACATAAAACCGCCCTTCCTCGCCCTCCTGATCCGCATCCTGCGAGGAGGCGAAGGCGTCGCCGACGCGCATTTCGCGCATCAGCCAGGCGAAGGTTTCGCGCGCCCGTGCGGCGTAAACTGGCGACGGCGTGTCGGCGTGAGCGAGCGCCAACAGTTCGAGGATCTGCGCATTGTCGTAGAGCATTTTCTCGAAATGCGGCACGCGCCATTCGGCGTCGGTCGAATAACGCGCGAAGCCGCCGCCAAGGTGATCGTAGATGCCGCCCGCGCATAGCGCATCGAGCAACGAACGCAGGGCGGCGCGAAAGCGCATGTCGCCGCGACGAAAATATTCCGATGCGAAGAAACGAAAGATCGGCGCATTGGGGAATTTGGGCGCGCCGCCGACGCCGCCGTGAACGGGATCGATGACGCGCAGCAGCGCCTCGCCTATGCGTGTAAGATCGTCGGGCGAGAGATCGTCGCCCGGGCGCGGGGCCGCAAGTTCGCCAAGATGGGCGGTGAGCGAGGCGCCCTGTTCAACGAGCTTTTCGCGCTTCGTCTTCCAGGCGTTGTCGACCGCCTGCAACACTTGAGCGAAAGAGGGGCGGCCCCAACGCGGGGCCGGCGGCCAGTAGGTTCCGCCGTAGATCGGCGCACCGTCAGGTGAGAGAAACATCGTCAGCGGCCAGCCGCCTTGTTCACCGAGCGCGTGTAGCGCGGTCATGTAATGATGATCGATGTCGGGCCGCTCCTCGCGGTCGACTTTGACGTTGACGAATAGCGCATTCATCTGCGACGCGGTTTCGCGATCCTCGAAGGATTCATGGGCCATCACATGGCACCAATGACAGGCGGCGTAGCCGATCGACAGCAATATCGGACAATCGCGCGCCTTCGCCTCCTCCAGCGCCGCACGGCCCCACGGGCGCCAATGCACGGGGTTGCCAGCGTGTTGCAGCAGATAGGGCGAGGATTGATCGCCCAGCAGGTTCCCGCCCACGGCCATCGCTTCTTCCTCAGATGAGCGCGCGTTTCAGCATAGTCTTGTAGGCGGCGGCGTCGAATGTCCAGCACACGTCCGCCTTCGCGCCCGAGAGCGTCTGATCGCGCCAGACGCTTCTGTTGTTGGCGTCGTCGCTGACGTTGAGGCGATCGACGACGGTCATGCCGCGCGTCAGTTCGCTGGCGCATTCGATCTCGACGAAATGCCGGCTCCAACTCAGGCCGACGGCGCGATCGAGCGCGATCGCCATTGCCGTGGGGTCGGCGAGCGAAAGGCCGCGCTCGCCGGTTTGGATGAAATAGGCCTCTTTCGCGCGCGTGTTGCACTCGATCGCGAAACGCGCCTTCGCCGAGCCGAGAGCGAGAATTTCGGCGATCTCGGCATCGTCGAGCACCGCCGCGCCGCGCGAGACGTGCCAACCGACCATCTCGATCGGCAGCCCCGATCGAAACACCCTGCGCGCAGCTTCGGGATCGACCCAGATATTGTACTCGGCGGCAGGGGTCACGTTTCCCTCGCAGCACGGCGCGCCGCCCATGACGACGCAGCGGCCGATGCGCGCGGCGAGACCGGGATCGCGCGCCAGCGCCAGCGCGATGTTGGTGAGCGGTCCGAGCGTGACCAGCGTCAGGCCTTCGTGTTCGCGCGAGAGCCTCAGGATCGCGTCGACCGCGTGCTCCGCGCTCGCGGCGCGCCTGGGCTCGGGAAAGCCGCGATCGCCGAAGCCGTCACGACCGTGGAACCAATGCGCGTCCTCGTGCGCGCGCGTCAGCGGCGCGGCGGCGCCCTTGCAAACCGATACGTCGGCGCCGGCGATCTCGGCGGTGTAGAGCGCGTTCCGCGTCGCTTGTTCGAGACCGACATTGCCGGCGACCGTTGTCATCCCGACGACGCGAACGTCGGGCGCAGCGAGCGCCATCAGTAACGCCACCGCGTCGTCGGAGGCGGTGTCGGTGTCGATGAGAAAATCGCGCATGGCGGCCTGTTCCGCTATTCGACGCCCGCCTCGCCTCGCAATCGGGCGAAGCCACGGTCGAGGTCGTCCTTGAGATCTTCGAGATCCTCCAGCCCCACGGTGAAGCGCAGCGTCGGTCCGCCCGGCGTCCAACGGGTCGCGGTGCGATAATTCGAGCAGTCGAACGGAATGACGAGGCTCTCGAAGCCGCCCCAGGAATAGCCCATGCCGAAGAGTTCGAGCGCATCGAGCATCGCCGCCACCGCCGCGTCCGAAGCTGGCTTGAGCACGATGCTGAAGAGCCCGGACGAGCCCTTGAAGTCGCGCTTCCAGATTTCGTGTCCGGGATAGTCGGGCAGGGCGGGATGAATGACCCGCAGCACCTCGGGGCGCGCCTTCAACCACGCGGCGAGCGCGAGCGCCTGCCGCTCGGCCTCACGCAGTCTGAGTTCCATCGTGCGCAAGCCGCGCAGCGCGAGAAAGACGTCCTCCGGCCCCGGTTGGATCGCCCAAAGTTCCGAGTATTTGTGCAACTTGGGGAACCATTCGGCGTTAGCCGAGACGAGGCCGAGCAGCAGATCGGAATGGCCGGAGAGATATTTGGTGCCAGCTTCGATCGCCATGTCGACGCCATGCGCGTGCGGCGGAAAGAATAGTGGCGTCGCCCAGGTGTTGTCCATCACGACCGCCGCGCCGCGCGCGTGGGCGGCGGCGGCGATCGCGGGAATATCCTGCATTTCCAGCGATTGCGAGCCTGGCGCCTCGGTGAAGATCACTTTCGTGTTCGGCCGCATCAGTTCCGCGATTCCCGCGCCGATGGCCGGATCGTAATAAGTCGTTTCGACGCCGATGCGCTTCAGCGCGGTTTCGGCGAAACGGCGCGCCGGAAAATACGCCGCGTCGGTCATCAGGAGGTGGTCCCCGGCTTCGAGCGCGGTCATCAGCGCGAGCGCAATCGCCGCCAAACCCGAAGGCGCCAATTCCGTGCCGGCGGCGCCCGAAATGTCGCTCCAAGCGGAGTTGAGCGCGTCGGTGCTCGGCGTTCCGTGCGTGCCATAAGTGTACCGCTGCTTGCGGTTTGTCAGCGTCGCGACGTCGGGATAGAGCACCGTCGAACCGCGAAATGGCGGCACGTTGACAAAACCCTGCGACGCCTCGGGATCTCGCCCGAGATGCACGAGCCGCGAACGTGCGCGAAGCCCTTTGTGGGTAGTGTCGCCGATCTTTTTCATGCCGCGGACTCGTCAGGTTTTAGGACTATCGAAAATCGGCCGCATACGGCGCGTCCATCTGCGATGGCGTCGCGTGGCGGCGGCCCGTTGGGATATCTGGTTCAATCGCCCGATGGCATCGCTTGTCCATTGACGGTCAGCTTGCCGTCGGCGTTGGCTTCGATGTCCCAAACCAACCGGCCGTCTGCGCCTGTCTTGGCCAGGCCCTTGACCAAAGTGAGGCCGAGCACCGCGCCCTGCGCATCGGGCAGATCCTTCGCCGCCTCTTGCACGAGCGCGACCACTCGGTCGAGACTGTCGGCCGAAAGCTTGATATGGCCCTCAGGGTGGCTTGCTTGGGCGGAGGCCTCGCCCTCAAAGGTCAAGTCAAGCGCCGGCGCTGTGAGATGCCCGAGCCGTAGGTTGAGCTTGGGGCGGCCGGCGATGAGAATCTGCTCAATCTTCGCCTGCGCCTCGGGCGAAAGGTCGCCCTTTTCGCCGAATTTGGCGTCGTCGAGTGCGATCTGGGCGACCTTGTCCCAGCCATCGCTGCTTGCGCCGACGTTGAAACTGAGCGACGCGGGAAACAGGGATTGCGCCCACGGCGGGACGAGATCGGACTTGACTGTCAGATCCTTGATCTCGAGCCCGAAGGCGGCGGCGCCCGTCGGCGTGAATCCGCTGAGGCTGAGGGTCTCGCCGAAGGTTCCCATCCGCGCTTCGCCGAGCGGCGTCTTGACGGCCAGCCCATGAAGCTCGGAATGGCCGCGAATTTCGTTCCAGAGCGGCAGTGCGGATCGCGCGCGTTCTTTCATCTCGCGCGGCGGGGCGGCGTCGTCGAGATGCGCGACCGCGTATTTCCAGAATTCGCCAATCTCGCGCGCGCGCAACCCGGTGAACGTCGCTTCGGCGACGACGTCGGCGATTTCGTAGGTCATGTCGATGGCGGGGTTGTCGCCGTCCTGTGGCGTCGAGATGGATTCCTTGACGTTCTTGATCGCGTGCGCGAGAGCGACGTCGATGCCGCCGCCCGCCGAGGGCTTGGCGCGGGTCTCCGTGACGATCCCTTCTTGCGTCATCTTGAAATGGCTCGGCGCCGCCGATCGAGAATGGCCCGCGCCCGAGGAGTCAATCAAGTCGACCGCCCCCTCGGTCCGGTCGACGTCGAGCCGCGAACGCAGGAATTCGACCGCGCGCGGATCGAACAGGCCGTCGATCTTGACGCCGGCGAAATCGAAAGCGCCGTTCGCCTTGCCCTTTTCCGTCTCGACATTGAAGACGATGCGCGGGAAGCGGTCGGCCGTCAGCCTCCAGGAATCGTTGTCGCCCGGCGTCAGCCGATAGGTCAGCGGAGCGATCTTGACTGCGCCGGCCGGCGCGCCGGCGAGTTCGGCGACCTTTTGCAAATCCCAACTGACGACATAACCGTCGCCGTCCGGCTTCGCCGCCACAATGCCCTTCGTGACGACCGCGCCGCTAAAATAGGCGGCGTAGCCCTGTTCGAGCGCCCTAGCGCCCTCCGGCGTCGTCGTTGCCGCGTCTGCCGCGGCGGACGTGGCCACGAGCATCGCCAAAGCCACAAGGGGTCGAGACGACGACATGGAAGCGCCTTTTCCTGGGGATTGCCGGAACCGCCGGAAACTTTAGCAGCATTCTCGCGCGAAGCGAATCCGCGCGTTTGACTTTGGGCGGCGATGGTCGCGACAATATAGCCGTATCCGGGCGCGTGAGCGTCAAATCGCGTTTACATCGGTTCAAGGGGGATTCGCCATGCGTTTCATGCTTTCCACGGCCGCCGCGGCCTTCCTATTCCTTGGCGCCGCGGGCGCCGGGGCTGGCACGCTCGATACGATCAAGGCGCGCGGCTCGCTTGTGTGCGGCTCCAATCCGGGTCTGGCGGGTTTCGCGCTTCCCGACGACAAGGGCGTTTACAAGGGGCTCGACGTCGACGAGTGCCGCGCGCTGGCGGCGGCGATCTTCAACGATCCGAACAAGGTGAAGTACCTGCCGATCAACGCCAAGGACCGGCCGACGATCCTCGCATCGGGCGAGATCGACGTGCTGGTGCGCAACACCACCTGGACGATGTCGCGCGAGGTCGCGGGCATGTTCTTCACCGGCGTCAATTATTACGACGGGCAGGGCTTCATGGCGCGCAAGAAGCTAGGCGTCGATTCCGCGCTGAAGCTCGACGGCGCCTCGGTCTGCGTGCAGCAGGGCACGACGACGGAATTGAACGTCGCCGACTTTTTCCGCGCCCATAATCTGAAGTTTGAGCCAGTCGTTTTCGCGACGGACGAGGAGACGGTCAAAGCCTATGACAGCGGCCGCTGCGACGTCTACACGACCGACGCTTCCGGCCTTTACGCCGAGCGACTGAAGATGACCGCGCCCGACGATCACGTCGTGCTGCCCGAGATCATTTCCAAGGAACCGCTCGGCCCGTCCGTGCGCAAGGACGACGTCAACTGGTTCGAGATCGTGCAGTGGACGCACTACGCGCTCATTACCGCGGAGGAACTCGGCGTCACTCAGGCCAATGTCGACGAAATGTTGAAATCCTCGAACCCGGACGTGCGCCGCCTGCTCGGCGTCGAGGGCGATTTCGGCAAGAGCCTCGGCCTCTCCAACGACTGGGCCTATCGCATCGTCAAGGCCGTCGGCAATTACGGCGAATCCTTCGAGCGCAACGTCGGCATGGGCTCGCCAATCAAGATCCGTCGCGGGCTCAATGCGTTGTGGACCAAGGGCGGGTTGCAATACGCGCCGCCGATCCGCTGAGGACGGTCAGCTTTCTCACGGCCCGTCGGCGACCTCGGGCGCCGATAGGCCCTCGACCTCGGTTTGCATTCGCGCGATGAATTCGCGCAGGCGCGCGCGTTCCTGCGCCGAGAACCCCTTCAGCAAATGCGCCTCGCGTCGCCGCGCGACTTCGACGATTTCGTCGTGGACCTTGAGGCCGCGCGGCGTCAGCGCGACGGGCAGGCGCCGCTCGCGCGTTTCGTCTTCCCGAACCTCGACGAGCCCAGCCTCAACGAGATCGCGCAAGCTGCGGCTAACCGCGCCCTTGTCGAGGCCGGTCGCCTGACAAATTCGCACCGGCGCGATCCACGGCTCGGCCGCCAGCAAGGCCATTACGCGCCAGTCGGTGATGCCGACGCCAAAACGCGGACGATAGGTCGCTGAGGCGGTCGAGGCGATTTTCTGCGCCAGATTGGTGAGCGCCGAGGGGACGAAGGCGTCCATATCGATGGCGTGCATCGATCGGCGATTGGAGGCGGGCGCGGTAACGCGCGAACTCGTCTTCGTGGATGTCATCAGTGCGCCCCTCACGGTCGGCGGCGGGCTCGCGCCGGGTTCCGCATTCTATGCTCCGCGCATGTTGATTGCGCAACGTTTATGTTGACAACTCAACATAAGTGATCTATCGCCTCGCAAGCGCCGCAACGCCGATGCGTCAGGAGGAAACCATGCCCGAACCGTCTTTTCCCCTCAACGCCTGGTATCCGATCGCCTGGAGCCACGAGATCGGCCGCGCGCTGTTCGCGCGCAAAGTCTGCGACAAGGACATCGTAGTTTATCGCCGCTCCGACGGCGGCGTCGCCGCGCTGGAGGACGCCTGCTGGCATCGACTGCTGCCGCTTTCGCTGGGCAGGCTTATCGGCGACGAAGTTGTGTGCGGCTATCATGGACTGGTCTTCAACTCGGCCGGCCGATGCACCTCGATGCCGGCGCAAAAGACCATAAACCCGTCGGCCTGCGTGCGCGCTTATCCCGTCGTCGAGCGGCATCGTCTCGTCTGGGTCTGGCCGGGCGACCCGGCGCTCGCCGACCCCGCTGCGATGCCTGATTTTCATTGGAACGACGGAACCGAATGGGTCGGCGAGGGCGGGACCTTCGTCGGTCTCAAATGCGATTACCGCCTGGTCGTCGACAACCTGATGGACCTCACCCACGAAACCTATGTCCATGCCGAATCGATCGGCCATGACGCGATTCTCGACTCGCCGTTCGACGTGACCCATACCGATCGCACCGCGACGCTGATGCGCTGGATGACCGGCATCGAAGCGCCGCCTTTTTGGGGCCAGCAACTGGGCAAACCCGGCCCGGTCGATCGCTGGCAGATCGTTCAGTTTCAGGCGCCCAACGTCGTCGTCGGCGATGTCGGCGTCGCGCCGACCGGAACCGGCGCGCCCGACGGCGACCGAAGCCAGGGCGTCAACGGCGCCTTCCTGGCCGCGCTCGCGCCGGAGACCGCGACGAGCTGCCACTACTTCTGGAATTTCGTGCGCACTTTCCGCAAGGACGATCACGAACTCTCGCGCCGCCTCACGCTCGCCCATGTCAACGACGGCAAGGGCGTCTACGACCAGGACCATCGCGTGCTCGAAGCGCAGCAGTGCGCGATCGAGGCCAATCCGCGCCTGCCGTTCTACAATCTCAACATCGACGCCGGCGCGCTATGGGCGCGGCGCAAGATCGACCGGATGATCGAGCGCGAGCGCGCCGCGACAACGGCGGCGGAGTGAATGCGATGAGCGCGCAGGACTGGCGCGAGGCGCGCGTCGTCGCGGTTCGCGACCTCACGGAAGACATTCGCGCGATCGAGATCGCGCCCACCGGTGCGTTCGCGCCTGCAGCCTCGGGCGCGCATCTAGAAATCGCTGTCGTCATCGACGGCCGGCCCGATACGCGCGCCTATTCGATCTTCGAGGCGATGCCCGAAGGGCGCTATCGCATCGCCGTCAAGCGCGTCGCGGCGACGCGCGGCGGCTCGTCGTTCATGTGGCGCCTCGCGCCCGGCGCTTCGCTGTCGGTTTCCGGTCCCAAGAACAACTTCTCGTTGACGCCGGGCGCGCCCGAATATCTGCTGATCGCCGGAGGCATCGGCGTGACGCCGATCTACGCCCACGCGCACGCTCTGGCGCGTGTGGGCGCGAAGTTCCGGATGCTCTACGGCGCGCGGCGGCGCGGCGATTTCGCGCTCGCGGATTCGCTCGAAGCGATGCTCGGCGAACGACTCCAAATGTTCTCAAGTGAAGGCGGCGAGCGCATCGATCTCGCCGCCGAGTTCGCGTGCCTCGATCCGCAAGGCGAGGCTTATGTCTGCGGCCCCATCGGCATGTTGGAGGCGGCGCGACACGCCTGGCGCGCGGCCGGGCGGCCGGCGCACCTCCTGCGCATCGAAACCTTCGCCGCCAGCGGCGCCTGGCCCAACCGTGCGTTCCGCGTGAAGATCCCCCGCCTCGGCAAGGACATTCTGGTGCCCGAGAACCGCACGATACTGGAGGCGTTCGAAGGCGCCGGCGTCGAGATGATCTTCGATTGCCGAAAGGGCGAATGCGGCCTCTGCGCGCTGCCGATCCTCGCCATCGACGGAGTCGTCGATCATCGCGACGTGTTCTTCTCCGAGGAGGAGAAGGCCGGGAACGCCAAGCTCTGCACGTGCGTGTCGCGCGTGCATGGCGGCTCGATCACGCTCGACACCGCCGATCGCTGAACCGCCCTCCGTTACTGCCCGCGCTTCGCTCGCGTCGCGAAGCGCACCGCTTCCTCGGCCGCGCGGAACAAAGCCTGCGCCTTGTTGACGCACTCGCGGTGCTCGTAGGGGGGATCGCTGTCATAAACGAGGCCCGCGCCCGCCTGCACATGCATTTTTCCGTCCTTCACGACCGATGCGCGCAGCACGATGCAGGTGTCCATTTCGCCGCCGGCGCCGAAATAGCCGATGCAGCCGGCGTAGATGCCGCGCTTGTCTTTCTCGAGTTCATCGATGATTTCCATGGCGCGCACCTTGGGCGCGCCCGACACCGTGCCGGCGGGAAAGCCGGCCGAGAGCGCGTCGACGACGTCGAGATCGTCGCGCAATTCGCCCTCGACATTCGAGACGATGTGCATGACGTGGCTATAGCGTTCGACGAAGAAGCTGTCGGTCACTTTCACCGTGCCGATTTTGGCGACGCGCCCGACATCATTGCGGCCAAGATCGAGCAGCATCAGATGCTCGGCGCGCTCCTTGGGATCGGCCAGCAATTCGGCGGCGAGCGAGGCGTCCTCCTCGGGCGTCTTGCCACGCCAGCGGGTGCCCGCGATCGGGCGGATGACGACCTTGCCGTCGCGCACGCGCACGAGTATTTCCGGGCTGGAGACGACGATCTGGAAGCCGCCGAAATCTAGAAAGCAAAGATAGGGCGACGGGTTGACGCGGCGCAGGGCGCGATAGAGCGAGAACGCGGGCAGGTCGAAGCGGCTGGTGAACCGCTGCGAAAGCACGATCTGAAACGCGTCGCCGGCGACGATATAGTCCTTCGCCTTCGCGACCATCGCCAGGAACTCGGCCTCGCTGGTGTTGGACTCCGCCTTGCCCGCCACCAACGAAGGATCGATCACGGGCGCAACATGGTCGAGCGGCCCTTCGAGCGCGGCGACCGCCGCATCGAGCCGAGCCTGCGCGGCCTCATGCGCCGCGCGCGCGGTGACGCCCTCGGCGGGACGAATCGGCGTCACCACAACCATTTCGTCGCGCACGCTGTCGAACACGACCATCACGGTCGGGCGGATCAGGATGGCCTCGGCGACGCCGATCGGGTCAGGCTTGGCCGGCGCCAGCCGCTCCATGTGGCGCACCATGTCGTAACCGAGGTAGCCGAAAACGCCCGCCGACATCGGCGGCAGATCGGGCGGCAGCTCAATGCGCGATTCCGCGAGCAGTGCGCGCAGCGCGTCGAGCGGCTTGCCCGGGCATGGGACGAAAGCCTCGCGATCGCTCAGCGCGCGTCGGTTGATCTCGGCGCCGGCGCCGCTCGAACGCCAGATGAGATCGGGATCGAGGCCGATCATCGAATAGCGGCCGCGCTGGGAGCCGCCTTCGACCGACTCGAGCAGGAACATATTGCCTGATCGCCCCGCGGCGAGCTTGAGATAGGCGGAAACGGGTGTTTCGAGATCCGCCACCAGCGTCGCGCGCAGCACCGTCGCGCGGCCGGCCGCATAGGCGCGTGCGAAATTCTCGAAGCCGTCGGCGTCGATGGCGCTCATCTCAGCCGCCCTCGGCCGCCTGCAACACGCGCTCGTCGATTCTTACGCCGAGCTTGCGTTTGAGCGCGGTGATGTACTGATCGATGAGGCTCGATTGCAGACTGGCGCCGAGCTGCTCCGCTTGCATTTTCACGCCGGGGTCGGCGTCTTCGTAGGCGGGCGTCGCATCCGATACGATCTTGAAAACAAGACGACCGTCAGACGTCGCGGCCGATCCCGCCTTGTCCGGCGGCAGCGCGAAAATCGCGGCGACGACGTTCTCAGGTAAGTCGGCGCCGCCGCTTCGCTTGACGGCCTTGGCCGATTTCAACTCGACGCCCGCCGTCTTGGCGAGATCGGCGACATTCGCGCCCGAGTCGATCTGCTTGACGAGATCGGCGGCCTTGGCGGCGAGCGCCTTCGCGACCTCGGCGGCGCGCCATTGCGCTTCGACCTTGGGCCGCACGGTCTCGAAATCGCGATCGTGCGCGGGGTCGATCTTGGTGACGTCGAACCAAATGAAGCCGCGATCCTTGGTGTTGAGGGCCGCGTCGTCGACGCCGATGTCGCTCGCGAATACAGCGCGCAACAGCTGCGTTTTCTCGGGTAGATCCAGCGCCGCGCCGTTAGGGTCCAGGCCATCAGCGTCGACGGCGGCTATCGAACGCGCGTCCAACCCGACGGCCTTGGCCGAATCGACGAGCGATTTGCCGGTGACGCGCTGGTCCTCGATCTTGTCATGGATTGTCTGCACGTCGGCGGCGGCGCGCTCGCTCGCGATTTCCTGTTTCAGGCTCGCGGCGACATCCGCGTAGCTCTTGACGCTGCCGGGCGTGATCGCCTGAACCCGCAAGATGAGATAGCCGAACTTGCCCTTGACGACATCCGTTACGCCGGGGGCGGGCAGCGCGAAAGCCGCCTCGCCGATGGCGGGGTCGAAAATGTCGGCTTTGGCGATCTCGCCAAGATCGAGGTCGCTCGCCGTCAACTTGCGAGCCGCGGCGATGTCGTCATAGCTGGCGCCGGCCTTGATCTTGGCCTCCGCCTCCGCCGCTTCGGCCTCGGTTGGGAACACCATCTGCTGCACACTGCGTTTTTCGGGAAGCGTGAACTTGGTCGCCCTTTCCTTCTCGTAGCGCGCCCTGGCGTCGTCCTCGCTCACCGCGTCCGGCTTGGCGAGGCTCGCCGGCGAGACGAGCAGTATGTCGATGGCGCGATATTCCGGCGCTTTGTATTCGGCCTTCCTGTCCTCGAAATAGCTCTTCAACGTCTCGGCCGTGGGGGCGGGAATTTCGCCGGCCGCGCTCGCCGGCAGCACGAAATAATCGACGCCGCGCGTTTGCGAACTCGCCGCGTGAAGCGCCTCGACCAGCGCCTTGGGAGCGCTCATGCCGTCGACGAGCGAGATTTCAAGCTGCTGGCGCAAATAGGTCTGGCGCTCCTTGGCGAAGAAGCCGCGCTCGCTGAGGCCGGAATCGCGCAAGGCCTGATCGAACATATCGCGGCTGAATTTGCCCGAGGCGTCCTGGAGATTGGGATCGCTCTGGGCGGCTTCGGCGATGCTCTGATCGGAAATGGCCAGGCCCAGCGACTTGACGCTCTGGTCGATTGCGACGTCGGCGATCAGGCGCTGCAACACCTGCGTATCGAGGCCGAGCGCATGAGCCTGGGCGTTGGTCAGCGGGATTTTGGAGCGGCGCTGGTACTGGTAGATGAGATTCTGCATCTCGCCCTGGAATTCCTGCGCCGTGACGCTCGCCGAGCCGACCGTCGCCACCTTGTCCGAGACGAAGCCGCGGAACATGTCGCCGATGCCCCAGATGACGAAGCTGACGATGATCAGCCCCATCACTATGGCCATGATGAAGCGGCCGATTCCGCCTTGCGCCGCCTTCCGCATTCCGTCGAGCATACGTCTGGTCTTCCTGTGTCGCGGGCGAGGGTTCCCACCGGCGCCCTATCTAGCGACCGGGCGCGACTTTGCATAGGCGGGCGCGGGGTGATAATCGGCGGTCCATCTGCGGACTTAGGAAGGCTAAGATGACCCCTGGCGTGCGGCCCCTGGTGGCGGGCAATTGGAAAATGAACGGCCTTGCGGCCTCCCTCGCCGAACTTTCCGCGACCCGCAGGGGCGTCGACGCCGGCGCCGCCGGACCCGCCGAAGTGGCGCTCTGTCCGCCCGCGACGCTGCTCGCTCAGGCCGCCTACCACCTTCGCGGCGGCTCGCTCTCGCTCGGCGCGCAGGATTGCCACCCCAAGGCCAGCGGCGCCTTCACCGGCGACATTTCCGCCGAAATGATCAAGGACGCGGGCGCGGCCTATGTGATCGTCGGCCATTCCGAGCGTCGCGCCGGTCATGCCGAAAGCGACGCTGTCGTGCGCGCCAAGGCCGAGGCCGCCCATCGCGCCGGCCTTGTCGCCATCGTCTGCTGCGGCGAGACGCGCGAAGAGCGCGAAGCGGGCAGGGCGATCGCTGTCGTCGGCGGCCAATTGCGCGGCTCGCTGCCACCGGGCGCGACCCCGGCCGATCTCGTCGTCGCCTATGAACCGGTCTGGGCGATCGGCACCGGCCTCACCCCGACTGCGGCCGACGTCGCCGAGGTCCACGCCGCGATCCGTGCGCTGCTCGGCGAACTCTACGGCGAGGCGGGCGGCAAGATGCGCATTCTCTATGGCGGCTCGGTCAAACCCTCCAATGCCAAGGAGTTGCTTGGCCTCGCCAATGTCGACGGCGCGCTGGTCGGCGGCGCCAGCCTCAAGGCCGAGGACTTCCTCGCCATCGCCTCGACTTACAAGTGAAGCCATGAACAGCAAGGTCTGGGACGAACGCTACTCGGGCGAGGACTTCGCCTATGGCCTGACGCCGAACCGGTATCTGGCGGCCGAGGCGCCGCGACCGGGGCGGGGCCTGCGCGCGCTCGTGCCCGGCGACGGCGAGGGGCGCAACGGCGTCTGGCTCGCCGAGCAGGGCATGGAGGTCGATACGCTCGATCTCTCGGAAAAAGGGGTCGCCAAAGCGCTTCGCCTCGCCAAGGCGCGCGGCGTTCATGTCAACGCCCTCCAGGCCGACGCGCTGACCTGGGCCTGGCCGCGCGCGCAATACGATCTCATCGCGCTGATCTATCTGCATTTGCCGGAGGCGGGCCGCCGCCGCCTGCACGAACTCGCGCTCGCCGCGCTGAAGCCGGGCGGCCTGATCGTGCTCGAAGCGTTCCGGCCCGAGCAGATCGAGCGCCAACTCGCCGGCGTGCGCGGAGGCCCGCGCGAGGCCGCTTTGCTCTATACGCCGGAAGCAATCCGCGCCGACTTTGCGAGCGCCGAGATCGAGTCGCTGGTCTCGACCGACGAGGATCTCAGCGAAGGCGCGCTGCACGTCGGGCCGAGCGCGGTGGTGCGCGCGAGGGTGAGGGGGCGGTAGGCAGAGCCGTTTGCCGGCAAGTCGGCGCCCCGCCGTCCTTGCGAGGCGAAGCCGAAGCGATCCCAGCGCCCTAGCGCGCCACCCCTGGCTTACTTCGTCGTTGCGCGGGGACCTGCGGATGTTTCCAAGGACGCGGCGATTCCCCGCGCATCGGGCTATATTCGCCTCGCGGTCGCCGCTACGATGATTTCCGAGTGGACCAATTATTGGGACGCCGTCGAATCGTTATGGGGGCGAACATGGCATTGAGGGTGATCGGGACCGGCTTCGGCCGCACCGGCACGGATTCGATGCGGGAAGCCTTGACGATGCTAGGCTTCGGTCCCTGCCATCACATGTTCGAAATCAACAAGAATGACGATCAGCGGAAGCGCTGGCGGGCCTTGGCCCTGGGCGCGCAGGCCGATTGGGAGCGATTGTTCGAAGGTTATCAGTCCTGCGTCGACTGGCCTTCAGCGTTCTACTGGCGGCAACTCATCGAAATCTACCCCGACTCCAAAGTCATCCTAACCTACCGCACGCCGGAAAGCTGGTGGGAAAGCTTCGAACAGACGATTCTGGCCGGCATAAAGAAACAGACGGATCGAGAGTCCGTAATCATTACGCTGATCGCCAACCAGGTATTTGGAGGCCGTCCCGACGACCGCGCCCACGCGATGACTGTCTACTCGGATAACATCAAAGCCGTCATGGAGACCGTGCCGCCCGGCCGCCTGCTTGTGCACCGCATCGGCGACGGTTGGCCCACCCTCTGCGCGCATTTGGGAGTCGGTCAGCCGTCAGAGCCGTATCCGGCGCGCAATAGCGCCACGCAGATCAAGGCGGCGTTCTCGTTGCAGTGAGGCGGACGCGCGAT
>JBBIIT010000048.1:0-23881 GCA_037446355.1 Beijerinckiaceae bacterium
CCGCCGGTCGCGCCGCCGCCCGAGTGGCCCATCGCGTTGGCGAGGGCCGCGGTCTGCGAGGCGCCAGCGTCCCCGCCCGCGGTTGCGCCGCCCTTGGCGCCCGGCGCCGCTCCTTGCGAGGGCGGCGGGCCGCCGGTCAGCCGCTCGACGGCCGAAAGGGTCGAGGCGCCAGACGAAGGCGCAATGTCATTGACTGGCGAACTCAGGCTGGCGCCGGACGATCCGCCGACGAACATATCGTTCAGCAATAGCGCAAGTTGTTTGGCGTCGCCGTACTTGACTTTATACACCTTGACGCCCGTGGCCGCGGTCGAGGAGCCGTCGAGCCGCGATATCCAACTTGCGGCCGTGCGCAACAGCTCGGGTCGACTGGCGACGACCATCACCGCATTCTGGCGTGAAACCACGACGAATTTGACGAGATTGCGCCCGAGCCCGCCCTCGCCGGAGTCCATGATTTTTTCGAGTTCGCCGACGATCGGTTCGGGCGCGCTGTTGTGGACGGGGTAAATTCCCACGGATTGACCGCGCAGCCAGTCGACGTCGAAATTGCGCACTGTGTCGAGTGCGGCTTGCCGATCGGAGCCGCTGCCGATGACGATCAACATATTGCCGCTGGGGTCGGTGCGGATGGCGCCCGGCTTGGCCGCGAAGCCTTCCATCAGCTTGGCGAGCGTCGGAGCCGCGACGTATTTGACGGGGATGACCGTCATGCCATAGCCGGGTTCCGCGCTGGCGACGTCGACGCCTCCGATGCCGCCCTCGTTCGCGGGCGCGATGCGATACCCAGCCGACTCGCGTACCATCGAAAGATTGTTGGCTTTCAGCGCGTTTTCGAGAACGTAAAGAATGTCTTTCTTGGCGATCGGTCGGCCGGACGAAAGGCTGATTGTGCCCTGGGCTCTCGGATCGACGATATAGCCGACGCCAAGGATATCGCCGAGTACGACCTTGGCGACCGTGGAGACCGGCGTATTCTCGAAATTAAGCGTGAAGCCGTCCTTGGCGTCGCCCTCAGGCTCGCCGCTCTCGCCCTTGGGCGCGGGCGCGGCGGGGCTGCCGAAGAACGTGATTGGCCCCGACGAACCGGCGCCGCCGGTGTCGACGGTTCTGCTCCCGCGAGGATATTTTGGCGACAAATCCGCCGACTTGATCGCGTCGTTGGCGTCGGGAGGATCATCCTGGTTGAATAATCCGCTGGAGCAGCCCGCGAGCGCGCTCATGCCGAACATGAAAATGGCGACGATCGAAAGCACCCTTGCGCTCTTGGCGCGACAAATCGACATAAGCGTAATCCAGCGACGCGACTCGGTCAGGGTACTTGAACTCGTCACGTTACAACCCTAAGACGGCGAAGGCGCATAGACAACCTCAAATTTACCTTTGGCCTGCCGCCGCCAACGGAAAGCTTCAGCACAAGCGACCCCGACCGCAGGTATGTCCATGTCACATCAGATATCTCCCAAATTCATAGAATACCTCTCGAATAGAACTCACGCCAGCGCGGGCGATATAGATCGGTTAATACACGATCAAATTCATGCGGAATCTCAGACATTACGTCAGATTTGGAAACTTACGGATATATCAGCGGACGATTTTGCAGAAATAATTGCAGAATTTTATGATTTGCAAAGAATAGATTTACTTACGCTAATGTCGGCGAAGGCGTCGACATCGAAGTTCACCACGAGGTTCTTGCGCGAAAACTCGCTCTATCCGTTCCAACTGGAAAGCGGCGCCCCGTGCATTGCCGTCGCTGACCCCACCGACGAGGCCGCGCGCCGGGCGGCGGAAATCGTTTTGGGCCGCCCGCTCGAAATCAGGATCGCGTCATTCGAGGACGTCTCGACCGCGCTCAACGAAATCGGCGCGCGCGATCCAGGCGAGGGCAAAGCCGAAGCGATCTCCGAGCGGGCGTCCGCAAGCGCCGACGAGAGCGTCGATATCCTGCGCGATCTGGCCAGCGGCGCGCCGGTCGTGCGGGCGGTCAACGATCTGCTGGAGCAGGCGGTGGCGATGCGCGCGAGCGACATCCATATCGAGCCCTTTCGCGAGCACCTGACCGTTCGGATGCGCGTCGACGGTCTGCTGCGGCCGGCCGCCGACGCCGTCCATGCGCTGCCCCAAGCGCTGATCTCGCGCATCAAGATCCTTTCCGGTCTCAATATCGCCGAGCGCCGCCTGCCCCAGGACGGCGCGGCGCGCATTCGGGTCGGACGCATCGATATGGACGTGCGCGTCGCCACCATGCCCACCCAGCACGGCGAAGCGGCGGTCATCCGCCTGCTGCCTCGCGACCGCGGCCTGCTCGAAATTCCCAAATTGGGTCTGCCCAAACACGCCGAGGAGGTGGTGCGGCGCTTGCTCGATTTGCCGCACGGCATGATCGTCGTGACCGGCCCGACCGGCAGCGGCAAGACGACGACGCTGGCGACGATGCTCACCGCGCTCAACGCGCCCACGCGCAAGATATTGACGATCGAAGATCCGGTCGAATACGAAATTCCCGGGATCAATCAGTCGCAAGTCAAGCCGGCGATCGGCCTGACTTTCGCCGCGGCGATGCGCTCCTTCGTTCGTCAGGATCCCGATGTGATCATGGTCGGCGAGGTGCGCGATTCCGAGACCGCGAACATCGCGGTCCACGCCGCGCTCACGGGCCATCTCGTGCTGACGACGCTGCACACCGAAACTTCGACCGGCGCGGTGCCGCGCCTGCTCGATCTCGGCGTAGAGGCGTTCTTGCTGAAATCCACGCTGCGCGCGGTTATCGCACAGCGTCTCGTGCGCATCCTGTGCGAGCGCTGCAAGGCGCCGCGAAAGCTATCGGCGCGCGACCTCGAGGCCGATCCGCGCTTTGTCGCGCTCGGCTTCGAGGCTGGCGAGATCATTCACGAACCGGTCGGATGCGAGCGATGCGGCGGCGTCGGCTATCGCGGCCGCATCGGCGTATTCGAAGCGCTGGAGGTGACGGGCGAGGTCCGCGATTTGATCGGGCCGAAATCGGACTCCGGCGTGCTCGATCAAGCCGCCGCGCGGGCGGGAATGGCGACCATGATCGAAGACGCCATCGACAAATGCCGCAGCGGGATCACGTCCCCCGCCGAGGCGCTGCGCGTAACGACGCTGCGCTGACGCCATGGCGACGTTTCGATATCGCGCGCTCTCCAAGGCCGGCGAAGTCGTCAGCGGCTCGATCGCCGCCGCCTCCACGACCGAGGTGGCGCGCCGGATCGAATATCTCGGTCTTATCCCGATCGAAGCGATCACGGAGGAGAGCGGCGGCAAGGAGACCGCCCGCCAAAGTCTCAGCCTCTTCAATCAGCCCAGGCCCGAAGACGTCACGGTGTTCACGCGCGATCTCGCGCTGCTGTTGCGCACGGGGGCGCGCATCAACGACGCGCTCGAATTGCTGGCGGCGGACAGCGACATCGGCCGAATTCGCCCGGTCGTCGCCGCCGTCGCCTCGGCGATCATGGCGGGCGAAAGCTTCGCCGACGCGATCGCCCGTCATCCAACTGTTTTCCCGCCGATCTACGTTGCGCTCTCGCGGGTCGGCGAGGCCTCCGGAACGCTGGTTCCTCTCCTCGAAGCGATCAGCGAAGAGCGATCGCGCTCCGAAGCGCTTCGGCGGCGGCTCTCGGACACGATGCGCTATCCCGCTTTTCTGCTGCTGGGGGCCTCGGGCGTGCTATTGTTCTTTTTGCTGGCGGTTTTGCCGCAGTTCGCCAACGTGTTCCGGGATTTCAACGCCAAACTCGATCCTGTGTTGCTGACGTTCCTTTCGCTGTCGGCGTTTATGCGCGGCCATGCGCAGGAATTGCTGATCGGCGCCATCTGCGCGGTCGCGGGCGGTTGGGCGCTGTTCCGACAGCAACGCGTGCGCGATTTCCTTATCGACTCCGCTTCGCGCCTGCCGCTGGTGCGCCCGGTGCTGAGTTATCGCCGCACGGCGTTGTTTTGCCGCAATCTCAGCCTCCTGCTGGGCAGCGGCGTGACGCTGAGTTCGAGCTTGAGAATTCTTGCCGACATCATGGCGACGACCGGCCGGCGCAGCGTCTGGAATCAGGTTGTCGACAACGTGCGGCAGGGCGGCAAACTGTCGGACGCCTTGGCGGCGACCGGCGCGCTGCCCGCGATGGCGGTGCGCACCTTGCGGCTCGGCGAGGACGCCGATCAATTGCCTTCGCTTGCCGGGCGAGTGGCGGAGTTCTATGAATCGAAATTGCAGCGAAGCCTAGACAGGCTGATCGGCGTCGTCGGGCCGGCCGCGATCATCGTGATCAGCGTGGTCGTCGGCGGCTTGATCGTCTCGGTGATGACCGCGCTGCTGTCGGTGAATCAGGTGATCGGCTGACAAGAAGGTGCACAGACCATGAAACTTCCGGTTCACGTTCGTAGGCGACGACCCGCGCCGGGGGGCGGAAGCGAATCCGGCTTCACGCTTGTCGAAATGCTCGTGGTCATCACCATCATCGGGCTCATCATGGGCTTGGTGGGACCGCGCGTGCTCAATTATCTGAGCGAGTCCAAGGTCAAGACCGCGCATATCCAGATTGAGAGCCTGGCGGCGGCGCTCGATCTCTACTATCTCGACAACGGCCGCTATCCCTCGACCTCGGACGGCTTGACCGCGCTCGTGCAACATCCGAGCACGCCGACGCCGGGGTGGAACGGGCCCTACCTCAAGAGCTCCAACGTGCCGCAGGATCCCTGGGGACACCCCTTTGTCTATCGTTCGCCGGCGGAGAAAACTCCCTATGAAATCGCCTCTTTTGGTCCCCACGGGGAGGCGGGCGACGAGGCCGAGCAAATTAAGAGTTCCTCGCCTTAGTCGCGCGAACTCGTCCGAGGCGGGCTTCACCCTGATCGAGATTGTCGCCGTGCTGGCGATCGTCGCGATGTTGGCGGCGCTCGCGCTGCCAGCGTTTCCGACATCGACCTCGCGCTCGCGTTTGGAAGGCTTTGCCGAGCAAACTGCTTCGATTCTGACCACCGACCGCAATGCCGCCATTCGCGGTCGCACTCAGGTCGCTACCGCGCTCAGCGCCGAGCGTCGCGAGATCCGGTCGGGGGCGACCGGGGCGGTTCTCAAGCTTCCCGACGACGTCGGCTTCGACGCGATCGTCGCCAAGCAATGCGCCGGGAGGGCCGCCGGATCGACGATCGACTTTTTCCCGTCGGGCGTTTCGTGTGGCGGCGCGATCGCCCTCAGCCGTCCTGGCGCGACGTTTCAAGTCAAGGTGAACTGGCTGACCGGAGGCGTGGAAGTTGTCGAAACCGCTTCGTCCGAACATTAGCCGTCCGGATTCCGGCTTCACGCTGATCGAAGCGCTGGTCTCGTTGGCGATCGTTGCAATGACGCTCGCGGCGCTGGAAACGCTCGCCGCGACGAGCCATCGCTCGGGGCTTTATATCGAGCGCCATCTCGGCGACGTCGACATCGCGCGCACTGCTTTCACCGGGCTGCCCGCGCGCGATCGTCTCGCTCCGGGCGCGCTCAACGGCGAAATCGGCGACCGGCAATGGCGCGTCGATGTCGCGCCCTTCGTCGCCGACTTTATCGATCCCAATGCGCGCACGCCCTGGACGCCGGAATGGGTGGCGCTGCGGGTGCAGGCGCCGGGCGGAACGCCGCTGCAATTCGAAACGGTGCGGCTGCGAAAGAAGGGCGCGCCGTGACGCGCCCGTCGACGTTCCGGCGCCCGAACCGAAATGAGGCGGGCTTCACATTGGTCGAAGCGCTGGCGGCGGTCGTGCTGATGAGCGCGATCGTTTACATGCTCGGCGCCGTCACCGCGCAATGGCTGCCCAATTGGCGCCATGGGTTCGAGCGCGTGCAGAACGCCGCGCTGATCGACGTCGCGTTGCAGCGAATGACCGCCGATCTCGCGGCCGCTGAATTTGTGCCGGCGAACGGAAAGACTCACGCGCCGTTTTTCGTCGGGACCGCCAACGCACTCGCTTTCGTGCGCGCTTCGTTCGCGCCCGGCGAGGCTCGACATCTCGAATTAGTCCGCTTCGCGGAGACCGTCGACGGGCGCGGTTTCGCTCTGGTGCGCGACCGCGCCGCGTTCCATCCCCTGATCGCCGCGACGCCGATTTCCGACCAGCTGCCATTCGCCGATGCGGTGGCTCTTATTCGCGCGCCCTTTCGCGTGACCTTCGACTACGCCGGCGCCGACAATGTCTGGCGCTCGGAATGGCGCGAACTGCCGGTCCTGCCGCATGCGATCCGCGTGACCGTGCGCGACGCGAGGACGGATCGGACATTGGCGATCTCGACCGCGACGCCGGTGCACATCGGCGCCGCGGCCGACTGCGCCGCGACGAAGGCGGTCGCCAATTGCTTGGATGGCGTGGCGCCGCCGGCGGATCAAGCGACCGACAACAAGCCGTCCGCGCCCAATCCGGCGCCGGCCAATTGAGGAGCAGCGCCATGATGTTCGCTTCGCGCCGCTCGCCTAAACCCAGTCGATCGCGAAACGAGCGCGGCTTCATCATCGTCGCGGTGCTGTGGATCCTCGCGGCGCTCGCGACGCTCGCCTCGATCTATTCGATCTATATCGACAATTCGGCGGCCGCATCCCACGTCAACGATGACCGGCTGCGCGCCGAAGCGGCCGTTCAGGCGGCGCTGGAATTGACCGCCTACCAACTATCGCTGACTAACCCCGAGGCCCGTCCGACCTTCGGGTCGTTCGCGTTTCGATTGGGCCAGACAGCTGTGCGTGTAGGATTTCAATCCGAAGGCGCGCGCATCGACCTCAACGTCGCGCCGAAGGAGCTTATCGCCGGATTGTTCACCTCCTTCGGCGCCGGTCCCGAGCAAGCCAACGCCTACGCCGACCATATCGTCGCCTGGCGCACCAAGGGCGAGGCGGCAGGCGAGAACAAGGAGGCCGACGCCTACAAGACGGACGCGCTCGGTTACGCGCCTCGGCAAGCGCCGTTCGCCAACGTGCTGGAATTGCGGCTGGTGCGCGAGATTCCCGCCCGTTTCGTCGACGCGGTTCTCCCCTATGTCACCGTTTTCAATGGCCGCGCGGATATCGACGTCACCACGGCTTCGCCCGATGTCCTGTCCGCGCTGCCGGGCATGACGCCGACCATCCTCAACCAGGTTCTGGCTCAGCGCAATGGCGACCCGGCCAATGGCCCCGCAATGCTCGAACGGCTCGGCGCTGCGCGCGCGGGAGCGGGTCTGGATCCGCGCAACGCCAATCGCGTCGCGGTCGCAGTCACGCTGCCGAACGGTCGCAGCATGCGGGCCGAAGCGGTGATCCTGATGATCGAATCCGGTGAAGAGCCCTATAAGGTCTTGAGCTGGTCCGACGACTTCGATTCCTGATCCTGCGCGGCGCCCGGCGCGCGAAGGCGCTGGATTTCGTCCTCGAGCGGAAGCGCGAGCGGATCGGCGCTCGCTTGACCTTTCGCCATCGAACTACGCCCGAAAATGGACTCCGCCTGAAGATAGGCTTTGCGAATCTGATCGAAGCTTGCCGTATCGACGATGCGCCAGTCGCAGGCCGCGAGCAACGCCCGATAGACCGGATCGATCCATTGCGACCAAAGGCCCCCGCGTCGCGCGGGATTTTCGCCGAGACGGTGATGGCGCTGCTTCGCATCGAGAAAGGCTTCGATCTCGGCTTCGGACGCGGCGTTCCAGTTCGGCCAGACGATGTCGAGTTCCGTTCCCAACCGCCGCGCGAGCGAGCGCCAATCCGTAAGCAGGCTGTCGTAACTGGCGAACGACCTCGGCAGCGAACGCGACCAGCGCTCCGCACAAATATTGAAGCGCACCGTCAGCAATCCGCTCTCGTCGAACCGCGCGGCGTCATTGCTGAGATTCCTGCCGCCAAGTCTACACATCGAATGCGCGATCTCCAGCGGATTGCGGACCGCCAGGATCGGCTTGCAAACAATCCCCAGTTCGTCGAGCGCGCGCCGCCACAATGGGAAAAGCAAGGAAATCCTGGGGTCTTTGATCGCGATCAGCGGCGCCTCGGCGTATTCGCGCGCGATGAAGGCTTTGATGGCCCTGACATGTGCGGCGGCCTGCGCCGTCTCGAACCATTCGTCCGGAATCAAGTCGAACGAATTCAAGCTGGACGTGCCGAGCGACGCCAGGATCCCGTCTTGCATCGCCGGCGTCGAGGCCGGCTCCCAAAATCCGCGCTCATTCTCGGGGTCGGGCGGCACCAGATCGCGCGGCAAAGCGGCGCCGAGCAGATTGAGAACGCGCGTCAGCGCCGATGTTCCGCTACGGCCGACGCCGAGCACGACGATCGCAGTCCGGGCCGGCGACGAACCGATGCCGGGCTTCGCAGAGACTTCAGATTTCACTCAACCTCACCTTGTCTGACCCGCGATACGCTGCGCGTTGGCGACCGCGCGGCGGGCCATACCCACCGCGTCGCGAAAATCTCGGACCGCGAGGGAAATCGCGCCGCCGCCGATTCAGTCACGCCTTTCCTGCTCGATCGAAGGCGTTTACGAACTGCGGCGGCGGTCGCGATGCGCTCAGTTCGGGCGCAGCAACAGCACCCCATGCATCGACGTGATATTGCAGCCGCTTATGCCGAAGAAGTTGGCGCCGCCGCCGCTGAAATTGGCGTTGATCTGGTTAGGATAACTTGCGGCTGAAATCGGCGCCTGCAAGCCAGTCTGGATTTTCACCGCCGCTGTTCCGCCTATCGCTGACGTTCCCGCGAACAGACTCGCGTCCGTTGTCAAACCTTCCCACAAAACCGGCAGCGCCGCGCCTGTTCCGCCCACGCCATTATTTAGCGAATAGGGGGGAGTGTTGGTGGGATCGTTGGCGAGCATTCGCACCGCCGAGTGTTCGCTGACGAACATGAGGGCGTCGTATACGTATGTCGAAGACGTCGGGGAACTCGCGTTCGTATTGAAACGATAGACGACCGTGAATAACGAACCGTAATTGATCCCGTGAGCCTGACACGCCGCAACCGTAGGATTGTCTTGGATAATCACGCGACCTTCGTAGTCGAAATAATCGGTCCCATAGACTTGCGCCGACGCCCCGGACGAAAGGCCCAGGAAGAACGCCAAACCGAGAAGCCATTTGCTCAACATGACACGCCCCTCCGACACTTCGCGGCGCCGCCTCATGGCGCCAAATCGGTCGGCCGCAGCCGACCCCGAAAGTAACGGCAATTAGGCTACGTTGAATGGCAGTCGAAAACAACCTTCGCGCCGCCGGGGAGCGGGCGGCGAGTTCCGAGCGTTCGTTCCGCCATTGACGCGGCTGGCAACGGCGACGCATGAGGAGATTTCAGCACTTCGGCGAACGCAGCGGAAACAGTTTTGGCGGACGAACCCCGAATTCTCTTCATCGGCGGTCTGCATAAGAGCGGCACTTCGCTATTGCATGGCCTGCTGCGGACGCATCCGGACGTCAGCGGATTTTCGGCCACCGGCGTACCCGAGGACGAAGGCCAGCATCTTCAGTCTCTTTACCCGCCCGCCTACGCGCACGGCGGCCCGGGGCGCTTCGCCTTCGCCCCCGAAGCGCATTTGGACGAGGCCAGTGCGCTCGCAACGCCCGATGCGCGCGCGCGCCTTTGGCGAGAATGGTCGCCGCACTGGGACTTGTCGAAACGTCTGCTGATAGAAAAGTCGCCGCCGAACCTCATTCGCTCGCGCTTTTTGCAGGCGTTGTTCCCGCAAGCGAAGTTCGTGTTCATCGTGCGCCATCCGCTCGCGGTCGCTAGGGCGACGCGGAAGTGGACCGACCAGTCGCTCGCTGAGTTGGTCGATCACTGGACGGCCGCGCACAACATTCTGTTGGCCGATCTGCCCTTGCTTCGCGCCGCGATCTGGATACGTTTCGAGGATCTCATCGCGGCGCCCGAAGCGACCCTGCAGGGCGTTTGGCGGTTCGCCAAATTATCCGATGCTTCGATTCCCGCCACTATCGATACGGCGAGCAACGATCGCTATCTGATCGCGGCGGAAGCGGACGGGCCGCCGCAAACGGACGCCGCCTTCGCGCGCACCGCGACGGCGTTCGGTTACTCGCCTTGGAGCGCGCCGCCAGATTAGGCGTTCGGCAGATGACTCGCGAGCGCCTCAAGCACCGCCATTCGCACGGCGACGCCCATTTCCACCTGTTCGCGGATGAGCGATTGCGCGCCGTCGGCGATCAGCGAGTCGATCTCAACGCCGCGGTTCATGGGACCGGGGTGCATCACAAGCGCGCCGGGTTTGGCATAGGCGAGCTTTTCGGCGTCGAGGCCGAAATAGCGAAAATATTCCTTGGTCGAGGGCACGAAGGCGCCGGTCATGCGCTCGCGTTGCAGGCGCAGCATCATCACGATGTCGGCGTCCTTCAGACCGGATTTCATGTCGCGATGCGCTTCGACGCCCATGTCCTCGACGCCTTCGGGCAGCAGAGTCGACGGGCCGACGACACGCACGCGCGCCCCCAGGGCGCCGAGCAGCAATATATTGGAACGCGCAACGCGCGAATGGAGAATGTCGCCGCAGATGGCGACGGTCAGGCCCTCGATGCGACCGAGATTGCGACGGATCGTCAGCGCGTCGAGCAGCGCCTGGGTTGGGTGCTCGTGCTGGCCATCGCCGGCGTTGACGACCGAACAATCGACTTTCCGCGCCAGCAGATGCACGGCGCCGGCCTGGTGATGGCGCACGACGATGATGTCGGGTCGCATCGCGTTCAACGTCATCGCGGTGTCGATCAACGTCTCGCCCTTTTTGACGCTGGAATTGCCGACCGCCATGTTCATGACGTCGGCGCCGAGGCGCTTGCCCGCGAGTTCAAATGAAGACTGGGTGCGAGTCGAGGCCTCGAAAAAGAGATTGATTTGGGTGCGTCCGCGCAGCGTCGCGCGCTTTTTCTCGACCTGTCGCGAAATCGCCACGGCCTCGTCCGCCAGATCGAGCAAGGCCTCGATCTCGATCCGGGAAAGGCCTTCGATGCCAAGCAGATGACGACGGGCGAATGCGGCTGCGACGGGGCGGGTCATATCCCGCAAAGCCTATAGGAGGGCCGGCGCGCGGCGGCAAGAGGCGGCCCCGAATTTGACAGCCGGCCCCCTCTCCACCATTTTCCGCGCCTCGCCCGGCCCAGCCTGGACTTGTGAATTCGTGGCGCGCGGCCCATATCCGGCGCCGCCAAAGGACTGTCGCGCATGAAGGTTGTCATCGTCGAGTCGCCCGCCAAGGCGAAAACGATCAATAAGTATCTGGGCAAGGATTACGACGTCTACGCCTCATTCGGCCACGTGCGCGACCTCACCGCCAAGGATGGCTCCGTCGACCCGGACAATGACTTCGCAATGCGCTGGGAGGTCGACGCCAAAGCGGCCAAGCGGCTCAACGACATCGGCGGCGCGGTCAAGGACGCCGACAGCGTCATTCTCGCCACCGACCCGGATCGCGAGGGAGAGGCGATCTCGTGGCATATCTACGAGATCCTCAAGGGCAAGAAACTGCTCAAGGACAAGCGCGTCGACCGTGTCGTGTTCAACGCCGTCACGAAAGAGGCGGTGCAGGACGCGATGCGCCATCCCCGCGAGATCGACGAAGCGTTGGTGGACGCCTATCGCGCGCGCCGCGCGCTCGACTATCTCGTCGGTTTCAACCTTTCGCCGGTCTTGTGGCGCAAGCTTCCGGGCGCCCGCTCGGCGGGGCGGGTGCAATCGGTCGCGCTGCGCATCGTCTGCGACCGCGAACTCGAGATCGAGAAGTTCGTTCCGCGCGAATATTGGTCGATCCTGGCCCATCTCAAGACGCAGGCGAACGCGCCTTTCACCGCGCGCCTCGTTGGCGCCGACGGCAAGAAGATCGGCCGCCTCGACGTCGGTTCGGGCAAGGAGGCCGAGGATTTCCGGGCGGCCCTCGAAACGGCGAAATTTCACGTCGCCAATGTCGAGGCGAAGCCCGTCAAGCGCCACCCCTACGCGCCGTTCACGACCTCGACCTTGCAGCAGGAGGCTTCGCGCAAGCTCGGCCTCGCGCCCGCGCGCACGATGCAGATCGCGCAAAGGCTTTACGAAGGCGTCGACATCGGCGAGGGCGCGGTCGGACTTATTACTTATATGCGGACCGACGGCGTCGATCTCGCGCCTGAAGCGGTCGCCGCGGCGCGGCGCGTCATCGCCAAGGACTTCGGCGACGAATTTGTCCCCTCGGCGCCGCGAAAATACACGGTCAAGGCCAAGAACGCGCAGGAGGCGCATGAGGCGATCCGGCCGACCGACATGTCGTTGCGTCCCAAGGTGGCCGCCAGGCATCTCGAACCCGAGCAGGCCAAGCTTTACGAACTCATCTGGAACCGCACGATCGCCTGCCAGATGGAAAGCGCGGAACTGGAGCGCACCACGGTCGACATCCTCGCCGAGGCGGGCGCGCGCAGGCTCGAATTCCGCGCGACCGGTCAAGTCACTCGCTTCCTCGGCTTTCTCGCCCTCTATCAGGAAGGCCGCGACGACGAAGAGGACGAAGACTCGGCTAAGCTGCCGGCGATGAAGGCGGGCGAAGCGCTGGCCAAGGAACGCATCGAGGCCAGTCAGCACTTCACTGAACCGCCGCCGCGCTTCACCGAGGCGACGCTCGTCAAGCGCATGGAGGAACTGGGCATCGGTCGCCCGTCGACCTATGCTTCAACGTTGGCGGTGCTGCGCGAGCGCGATTACGTGCGCATCGAAAAGAAGCGGCTAATCCCCGAGGACAAGGGGCGGCTTGTCACGGCGTTCCTGGAATCGTTCTTCGCCAAATACGTCGAATACGACTTCACCGCCGGGCTTGAGGAAAAGCTTGATAAAGTCTCCAACAGCGAGGTCGACTGGAAGGATCTGCTGCGCGAATTCTGGGACGATTTCACCGTCGCGCTCGGCGGCACGAAAGACTTGCGCACGACCCAAGTGCTCGACAGTCTCAACGATCTGCTCGGTCCGCATATTTTTCCCGCACGCGCCGACGGCGCCGATCCGCGCTCATGTCCGTCCTGCGGCAAGGGGCAGTTGTCGCTAAAACTCGGCAAGTTCGGCGCCTTCATCGGCTGCTCGAACTATCCCGAATGCCGCTTCACGCGCGTATTGTCGCCGACCGGACAGGACGGCGCCGGCGGCGAGAACGACCGGCCGGGCGTGCGCGTGTTGGGCGTCGATCCTGTGAATGGCGACGAAATCACGCTGCGCAGCGGCCGTTTCGGCGACTACGTGCAGCAGGGCGAGGGCGAAAAGCCGAAGCGCAGTTCGTTGCCGCGTGGTCTTTCCGCCGGGGACGTCACGCTGGAGCAGGCGCTCAAATTGTTGTCGCTGCCGCGCGAGGTCGCCAAGCATCCGACTTCGGGGGAACCGATCCTGGCCGGTATCGGCCGCTACGGCGCCTATGTTCAGCACGCCAAGACCTACGCCAGTCTCGGCCGAGACGACGACGTGCTCGAGATCGGACCCAATCGCGCCATCGACCTGATCGTCGCCAAGGAGAGCGGCGCCGGCGGTTCGCGCTTCGGCGCCGGCGCGGGACGCGCGCTCGGCGAGCACCCGACGCTCGGCGGCGCGATTTCGGTCCGGCAGGGGCGCTTCGGCGCTTATGTCAATCACGGCAAGGTCAACGCGACGCTGCCGAAGGGAACGAACACCGAAGCCCTGACCCTCGACGAGGCGGTCGCGGCGCTCGCGGCCAAGGTCGCCGGCGGCGGGGGCGGCGGACGCAGCCTCGGCGATCATCCCGACGGCGGCGAGATCACCGTGCTCGCGGGCCGCTTCGGCCCCTACGTCAAATGGGGCAAGGTCAACGCGACGATTCCCAAATCCATTTCGCCCGATTCGATCACACTGACCGACGCGGTCGAACTCATCGCCGAGCGCGAAGGTAAGCCGTCGAAGTCCGCGCGCAAGCCCGCCGCCAAGGCCGCCAAGAAGGCGCCCCCCAAGAAAGCGGCGCCGAAGAAGGCCGCCGCGGCCAAAGCCAAACCCAAAGCCGCGGCGAAGCCCAAGGCCAAACCCAGGGTGGCGGCGAGGAAGTAGCGCCACGCGACGACAAACCGTCGCATCCCCTAGACGCGGCCGGCAAAGGCGCGGATATTGAAACATGGGATCGCCGCGCGCGCGACGGCGACATAAGGTTTGGAGGCCGAAGGATGTCGATTTTCAACGAATTCGCGGCGAAAATTCGTGGGCGCTGGCGCCGAATGGATCGGCTGGTGCGGGCTATGATCGTTAACTGGGTCGGCGGCATGATCGTGGGCCTCGTCTGCGCGGCTCTATTGCTCGGCTTCGATTTCTTCTCGATTCGCTCGCTGTTGCTGCGCTCGGACGTCGCGGTCGCCGGCGCGCTCCTCCTCTCGGCGGGCTTCGCTTTCACCTTCGGCGGGCTTGTTTGTGCGGGCGCCGTGATGACCGGCTTCGGCGTCGATGACGATTCGGCCCCGCGCGGTGGGCGACGGTTCGGCGCCTTGCGCGCGCCGCGCTTCGCGAGGGTCGCGATTCCCGCGCGCCGAAGCTAAAGTAAGCGACGACGATCGCGTGGGGGGAGAGTGTTGAGCATACGTTTCGACAATCGCGTCGCGATCGTCACTGGCGCGGGCGCGGGTCTTGGCCGTTGTCACGCGTTGGGTCTGTCCGAGCGCGGGGCTAAGGTCGTCGTCAACGATCTCGGCCCGGGCGGAGCGCCTTCCGAATCGGCCAGAAGAGTCGCCGCGGAAATCGTCGCCATGGGCGGCGTCGCGCTCGCCAACGGCGCCGATGTCTCGAACGCGGCTCAAGTCGCCGAAATGGTCAAAGCCGCCGAACAGACGTTCGGACGCATCGACATCCTCGTCAACAACGCCGGAATCCTGCGCGACAAGACCTTCGCCAAAATGGAGATCGCCGATTTCGAGAAAGTCGTCGCGGTGCATCTGATGGGCTCGGCGATCACCGCTAAAGCGGTCTGGAACGGAATGCGCGAGCGCAACTACGGCCGCATCGTTTTCACGTCTTCGGCCTCCGGCATCTACGGCAATTTCGGTCAGGCCAATTACGGCGCCGCGAAGGCGGCGATGATCGGTCTGATGAATGTGCTGCATCTCGAGGGCGCCAAGACCAACATCCGCGTCAACACGCTCGCGCCGACCGCGCGCACGCAGATGACCGAGGCGCTGCTGCCGCCGGACGCTGCCGAACTGCTGACGCCGGAATCGGTGACGCCGGGGCTTCTCTATCTGGTCAGCGAGGACGCGCCCTCGCGCGTGATCCTCGGGGCGGGCGCGGGAACCTTCGCCGTCACGCATATAGCTGAGACGCCGGGCGTATTTCTCGCCGAAGGCGAACGTACGCCCGAGACGATCGCGCTGCGCTTCGCCGAAATCTCCGATCGCGCGACCGCGGTTCCGCTCGAAAACGCGTTCGCGCAGACATTCAAATTCGCCTCGATGGCCGCCAAGGCCAAGGGCGTCAAGTTGTCGACCTAGGAGTTCCCATGCGCGAAGCCGTCATCGTCTCCACCGCCCGCACGCCCATCGGCAAAGCCTATCGCGGCGCCTTCAACGACACGCCGGCGCCGACGCTCGGCGGCCACGCCATCGAGGCCGCGCTCGGCCGCGCCGGCATCACCGGCGCCGAAGTCGACGACGTGGTCATGGGCGCGGCGATGCAACAAGGCTCGACCGGCGGCAACATCGCCCGCCAATGCGCGCTGCGCGCGGGCTTGCCGACCTCTGTGGCGGGCATGTCGGTGGACAGGCAATGCGCCTCCGGCCTGATGGCGATCTCCATCGCCGCCAAACAGATCATCAGCGACGGAATGCACATCGCGGTCGGCGGCGGGCTCGAGTCGATTTCGCTGGTGCAGAACGATCACATGAACCGCTTCCGCGCGACCGATCCTTGGTTGGTTGCGCATCGCGACGACGTTTACATGTCGATGCTCGAAACCGCCGAGATCGTCGCGACGCGCTACGCGATCTCGCGCGAGGCGCAGGACGCCTATTCGCTGCAATCGCAGCAGCGCACCGCGGCCGCGCAAGCGGCGGGACGCTTCGACGCCGAGATCGTTCCGCTGCCGAGCGTGATGAAAGTTCAGGACAAGGCGACCGGCGCGATCAGCGACAAGCCGATCACGCTGAAGCAGGACGAGGGCAACCGCGCCGACACCAACGCCGCCGGCCTTGCCGCCCTGAAACCGGTGTTCTCCGGCGGACGCCGCCTGACGACGCCGGGCGCGAACATTACCGCCGGCAACGCCTCGCAACTCTCCGACGGCGCCAGCGCCTGCGTGCTGATGGACGCCAAGCTGGCGGAGAAGCGCAACCTCGCCCCACTCGGCATCTATCGCGGCATCGCGGTCGCCGGCTGCGATCCCGACGAAATGGGCATCGGTCCGGTGTTCGCCGTACCCAAACTCTTGAAGGCGCACGGGCTCAAGGTCGACGACATCGGCCTGTGGGAACTCAACGAAGCCTTCGCCGTACAAGTCCTCTACTGCCGTGATCGGCTCGGCATTGACAACGACAAGCTCAATGTTGACGGCGGCGCGATTTCGGTCGGCCATCCCTACGGCATGAGCGGCGCGCGCCTCACCGGCCACGCTCTGATCGAGGGCAAGCGGCGCGGCGTCAAATATGTCGTCGTGACGATGTGCGTGGGCGGGGGCATGGGCGCCGCGGGCCTGTTCGAGGTCGCCTGATTTCGACTAGCTCGACGCGCGCGCGCCGAGCTGACGACGGGGCGCCGCCGTGTTTCGACCGCGACCAGCATGACCGGTCAAAGCGACGCCCGTCATCACAAGCGCGAAGCCTATCCATGAGGAGACGCCAACCGGTTCGCCGAGCGTCAGCGCGCCGACGACAAGGCCGACGAACGGCACCACGTAATTGTTGAGCGAAGCAAAGGTCGCGCCCGCAACCACCACCAACCGAAAATAAACGAGGTAGGCGAGCGCGGTGTTGAAAAACCCGAGCGCGAACAGCGCCGCCAGGGGTCCGACGGGCGCTTCGATCATCGCCGGCGGTGACCTCGGCCCGTCACGAACAAGCGTAATTGCGAGCAAGGTGAACGTCGAAACCGCCAGCGACGCCGTCGCCGCCATGAACGGCCCGATCTCCTGGGAAGCGGATCGCGATAGCATGGCGCTCGAAGCATAGCCGAACGCCGCGAGCAACCCGAGCGCGCGGCCCCAGCCGGCGTGAGGATATTGATGGCTCTCCGCAGCGAAGGGAAAGCCGAGCGACACGGCGACGCCCGCGAATCCGAGCGCGAGCCCGACGGCGGCGCGCAGGCTCCAAGGTTCGCCCAGCCCAAGCAGGCGCGACGCCACAAACACGAAGATGGGCGCTCCGCCCATCATCAGCGCCAGATCGGCGCTGGTCGTCAGCCGCGCCGCCTCGCCGAGCAACACGAAGGGGGTGACCTGCCCGATCCAGGAAATTGCGGCCAGCCGCGACCACAATCTGACGCCTCGCGGCCAGCGCCAGCGCGCGACCAACGCCACAAGCGCGAGCGTCGCCATCGCCACGCCGACACGCCCGAGCGCGAAAGCGAAGGGCTCGAACGCGCGCGCGGCGATCTTGATCAAGAGGAACGACGTGCCCCACAACAAAGTAAGGAACGCGAGCATGGCGTAGGGCAAACGGGCGACTTTCGATGTGAAGGGCTGGGTTCAGCCATAGTGCGGAAGCGCGCGGGCGGCAACGCAAACCCGTCCGCCGGCCCCGCCAACCTTGGGAATTCGTAATGAAGCAGCCGCAATTCGGCCGGCATGAGCGGCGAAACGAAAGGGAAGCGCCGCCCGCCGGCGTTCGTCGGAATGTTCTGGAGATAGGTAATGAAATCCGTGTTCGCCCTCTCGATGCTCGCCGTCCTCGCCGCCGGGCCCGCCTTGGCCGCCGGCAAATGCGCGACCTCGCCAAAGTCGCAGTGGCAGAGCAAATCGGCTCTGGAAACGAAGCTTCAGACCGAAGGTTACAAGGTCCGTCAGATCAAGACCGAGGGCGGCTGCTACGAAGTCTACGCCACCGACAAGGACGGCAAGCGCGCGAACATGGCTTTCAACGCCGAAACGCTCGCCAAACTCGACAATGCGGAAGCCGGCGAGAATTGATCGCACGGACCGAAGGCCGAGGGGGCTCCGATGATCCGCGTTTGGGATCCTTTGATTCGGGTGTTTCATTGGACGCTCGCGCTCAGCTTCGTCGTCGCCTGGTTCAGCGCGCAAAGTCTGGATAGCCTGCACAACGCGGCCGGCTATCTCGCCGGTGCGCTGGTTCTGTTTCGTCTCGCGTGGGGCTTCGCCGGCGCGCGCTATGCGCGCTTCGCGCAGTTCGTGCGCGAGCCTCGGGTCGTGTGGGCCTATCTCAAGTCGATCGCCGCCGGCGCCGAGGCCCGATATATCGGCCACAACCCCGCTGGCGGCGCGATGATCGTCGCGCTTTTGCTCGTCATGGCTTGCGCGACCGCCAGCGGCTATCTGTTGACCACCGACGCGTTCTGGGGCGTCGTCTGGGCGCAGCGCCTGCATTCGCTGGTCGCGCATGGGCTGTTGCTGCTCGTCGGCGCGCATCTGGTCGGCGTCGCGCTGGCGAGTCGGCGTCATCGCGAGAATCTGGTGCGCGCGATGATCGTCGGCGACAAGCGCGCGCCGGCGCCGGGCGATGTCGCCTGATTTCAGTGAAAGTTGCGCCCGGCGGGGAGCGCGCGCCTGATCTCGCGCTCTTCTTGCGCGGGCGGCGGCGCGAGGCGCGAATCGGCGAACAATTGCACTTGCGCGAAGCGGTTGCCCTGACGCTTCTGCGCCATCGACAATTGCGGGCGACGCGCTTCGTCGCTCGGGATCAGCGCCTCGATCTCGCGCCCCTCGTCGGAGAGCTGGCCAAGCATCGGCGTCAGATCCTGCATCCGCTCGGCGATGACATGGATGACGCCCGCCTCGCTCTGCACCCTACCCGCCACCGCGACGAAACGCGCGCCGATGACGATCGCGCGCAGGCGCTCGAACGCCTTCGGCCAGACGATGACATTGGCGACCCCGGCCTCGTCCTCCAGCGTCATGAAGATCACGCCCTTGGCGGTGCCGGGGCGCTGACGCACCAGCACCAGTCCGGCGACGGTCGCGCGCTCGCCGCTCTTCACCTTGTCGAGCGCGTCCGAACGCTTGACCCCGCGCGCGTCGAGGCGCGCGCGCATGAACGCGACCGGATGGGCCTTCAATGATAACGACAGACGCCGATAATCCTCGACGACATGCGCGCCGAGCGGCATCGGCGGCAGTCTCGCGTCGGGCTCGGCCTCGCGCTCGGGCCGCGCCCGCGCGAACAGCGGCAGATCGTCCTGATCGCCGACCCGATTGAGCGCGCGCACCGCCCACAGCGCCTCGCGCCGGTCGAGTCCGAGCGAGCGGAACGCATCGGCGTCGGCGAGCCGCTCAAGCGTCGACAGCGGCGCGCCGCCGCGCAGCCAGAGATCACGTACCGAATCATAGCCCGTTCCGCGCGCCTCGACGAGCTTGCGCATCTCCTCCTCGCGCGCGCCGACAATCTGCCGGAGGCCGAGCCGCACGGCATGGGTGGCGCGGATATCGTCGGCCATCGAGGCGTGGCGGCGATGGAGCAGACCCTTCTCCCGCCCTGGGGCGTCCGCAAGGACGCCCGTCTCTCGACGGGCTACGGCGGGAGAAGGGAAAGCCGCCTCCAACGTCGCATCCCAATCCGACAGGTTCACGTCCACCTCGCGCACCTCGACGCCATGTTCGCGCGCGTCGCGCACGAGTTGCGAGGGCGCGTAGAAGCCGAGCGGCTGCGAATTGAGCATCGCGGCGAGGAACACATCAGGATAGCGGCACTTCATCCAGCACGAAGCGTAAACCAGCAGCGCGAAGCTCGCGGCATGGCTCTCGGGAAATCCGTATTCGCCAAAACCTTCGATCTGCCGGAAGCAGCGCTCGGCGAATTCGCGCTCGTAGCCCTTGGCGGCCATGCCTTCGACCATCTTGGTCCGGAAGGTTGCGATCGTGCCGACGCGCCGGAACGTCGCCATCGCTCGGCGCAACTTGTCGGCCTCGGCGGGCGTGAAGCCGGCGACGATGGCGATCTTCATCGCCTGTTCCTGAAACAAAGGCACGCCGAGCGTCTTGCCGAGCACCGCTTCCAATTCTTTCGAAGGAAAAGCGACCTCCTCGATCCCCTGCCGGCGTCTGAGATAGGGATGCACCATGTCGCCCTGGATCGGGCCGGGGCGCACGATCGCCACTTCGATGACGAGATCGTAGAATTTCTCCGGCTTGAGGCGCGGCAGCATCGACATCTGCGCGCGGCTTTCGATCTGAAACACGCCGATCGTGTCGGCTCGCTGGATCATCGCATAGACGCAGGCCTCCTCGGGCGGCAGGCTCGATAGCGTCAGCCGCTCGCCGTAATGTTTGTCCAGCAGCGCGAAGCCCTTGCTCAGCGCCGTCAACATGCCGAGCGCGAGCACGTCGATCTTGAGAATGCCGAGCGCGTCGAGATCGTCCTTGTCCCATTCGACAGTGGTGCGCGCCTCCATCGCCGCGTTCATGATCGGCGCGACCTCGTCGAGCCGGTCGCGGGTGACGACGAAGCCGCCGCTGTGCTGCGTGAGGTGGCGCGGAAAGCCCGTCAATTCGCTCGCCAGCTTCAGCGCCAGCGCCAGCGTCGGGTCGCTGGGATCGAGCCCGGCGGCGCGCGCCCTCTCCGCGCCGATTTCGCCCGAACCTGAACCCCAGCCCGTATTGTTGAGCGCGACGATGACGTCGTCGGAAAGGCCAAAAACTTTCGCCGTCTCGCGGATCGCCGAACGGGTGCGATAGGTCGTCACCGCGCTCGCCAGCCCGGCGCGATCGCGCCCGTAGCGGGCATAGATGTACTGGATCACCTCGTCGCGTCGCTCGTGCTCGAAATCGACGTCGATGTCGGGCGGTTCGTTGCGCTCGGGCGAAATGAACCGCTCGAACAGCAGATCGAAGCGCGCGGGATCGACCTCGGTGATCCCCAGACAGAAACACACAGTCGAATTGGCCGCCGAGCCGCGCCCCTGGCACAGGATGCCGCGCGTGCGCGCGAAACGCACGATATCGTGCACGGTGAGGAAATAGGGCGCGTAATCGAGCCGGGCGATCAGCGCGAGTTCATGGTCCAGCGCTCCGCGCACCGCATCGGGCGCGCCGCCGGGATAACGCGCGCGCGCGCCCGCTTGCGCGAAGGCCTCCAGCGCCGCCTGCGGGGTGATGAAGCCTTCGCGCAACTCCAGGGGGTAGCTGTGCGCGAGTTCGTCGAGGCTGAAAGCGAGCCCGTCGAGAAAACGCGCGCTCGCCTCCACCGCGTCGGGCGCCTCGGCGAACAGGCGCGTCATCTCGTGAGCGTCCTTCAGATGCCGCTCGGCGTTGGCTTGGGTCAGGCGTCCGGCCGCCTCGAGCGTCACGCCTTCGCGGATGCAGGCGAGGACGTCAGCGAGTTCGCGCCGCTCGGGGTCATGCATCAGCGCGTCGTTGGTCGCCAGCAACGGCGCGCCGAGCTTGCGCGCCAGCGCCACGCGCCGCGCCAGCGCGCTGCGCATGTCCTCGCCGTAGTTGAGGCTCGCGCCGATCCACATCCGCTTGCCTAACGCTTCGCGAAGCTCGGCAAGACGCGTGGCCTCAAGCTTGCCGCCGGGCAAGGCGATGACCTGCAGCCCTTCGCCATGTTTGAGCAGATCCTCGAAATAGAGATGACACTCGCCCTTGGGCGCGCGCAGATTGCCTTGCGTGAGCAGGCGACAGAGCCGCCCATAGGCCGCGCGGTCGCGGGGATAGGCGAGAACGTCGGGCGCGCCATCGAGGAAGGCGAGCCGCGCGCCCGCGACGACGCGCAGACCTTGAAGCGCCGGCTGGTTCTCGCGCGCGTAAACATGCGCGCGCACGACGCCCGCCAGCGTGTTGCGGTCCGCGATCCCGATCCCGGTCAGCCCGAGTTGCGCGGCGCGCGCGACCAACTCCTCGGGATGCGAGGCGCCGCGCAGGAACGAATAATTGGTCGTGACGCAGAGTTCGGCGAAGCGCGGCGCGAGGCGGATCATCTCCCCTTCTCCCGCTTCGCGGGACAAAGCGGCCCGAACGGCCGCGCGAAGCGCCGCCGCGCAAGGGGAGAAAGAGAAATGCGCGCTTCGTCTTTCACCCGAACACCCCATGCAAAAACCACTTCGCGCGCGCCGTTTCGCGCCCGTAAATCCCTTCGCGGTAGAGCCAGTAGCGGCGGCCGGAAAAATCCTCGGCGCGGAAATAGTCGCGCGTCGGCGCCCCCTGGCGCCGCCACCACGGCGGCGCGATGCGTTCGGGGCCTTCGATCGCGGCGACTTCGTGCAGCACGCGGCGCCAGCGGAAACGCAGCGGCGGCCCATCGGGGACTTCGGCCAGCGTCTCGATCGGTTCGGGCCGCTCGAACAATCGGAGCGGCCGGCTCGGCGCCTCGCGCGAAACGCAAATCGCCGACTCCCCCGCGCGCGCGCGCATCTCGCCCATGACGGCGGGCGCGGCGACGACGCTCTGCTCGGGCAGATGCGCGTCGGCCAAACTCTGCCGCGTCACCCGGCGGGGTCCGAGCCGTGCGCTCAGGCGATCGAGCAGGTCGGCGAGCTCACGCGCGCGCTCGGCCTCGAACGCGCGTTCGAACTCATGCTGCGAAGGCGTCAAGGGCTCGGCGGTGAGGCAGGAAAGGCGCATCAGATCGACGCCGAAGCCCGCGTCGATCTCGTCCTCGGCGCCGCCGGCGACCCGTTCGGCGAACAGCCTGGTGATCGCGCGCGCCTCGTTGAGCGGCCGGCCGGCGCCGACGCGGATGCGGCGCACGTCGCCGTCGACGCGATAGAGCGCCAGTTCGACCCAGCGCGCGCCCTGCATCCGCCGCTCCAGCAGCACGACGAGATCGTCGGCGAGCCTGGCGAGCGTCGCCATGACCGCCTCGACCTGCGCGATCGGGCTGGCGAAGCGCCGCTCGGCGCAAAAATCGGGCGGCGCGAAGCGCGGCGAGATCGCCTCGCGCGTCAGGCCATGCAGCGCATCGAGCCGCGCGATGACGTCCGGCCCGAACCGCGCCGCGATCGGCGCGCGCGGCCGCATCGCGACGTCGCCGACGCGCTTGAGGCCCGCGCGCGCCATGTCGGCGGCGATTTCAGGGGCGACGCCGAGCGCGGCGACCGGCATCTCGTGGAACAGCCGCGCGAACGGCTTGCCGGAAAACTCAGGGGGGACGAGACGGCGGTCGGAATAGCGCGCGAGCGCCGAGGCCGCGCGCGGATTGTCGGCGAGGCCGAGCGCGAGTGTAAAACCCTGGCGGTGAAAGCGCGCCTCGATCTCGCCGATCAGCCCCTCCTCGCCGCCGAAGAGATGCGCCACGCCCGACACATCGAGCATCAGGCCGTCGGCCCCGTCGAGCGCGACCAGCGGCGTATAGCGCGCGCAGGCGTCGGCGAGCCGTTCGAGGAGCTTCGCCTCGGCGGCCGGATCGGCCTCGAGCGCGATCAGCTCTGGATGACGCGCGCGCGCGTCGGCGAGCGTCAATCCGGGGCTCAGGCCGAGGCGCGCGGCGTTGGCGTCGACGCCGACGAGCCGGCGCGCCTGCTGGATCGTCGCCACGGCGGCGAGCGGCGCGGCGGGATCGATCCTATGCGCGCGCCGCAGCCGGTCCGTCGCCAGACGCGGCAGCCACAGGGAGAGAAATCGCCGGTTCGACAAACTTTTTATCCTCGCTGTTCCAGATCAGACGGAAGATGCGCGCCGCGTCGAGGCCGACCGGCGGCCCCCGTCCCGCCCCCAGCCGTGATTTGACGAGCCGCGCCGAGAAAGCGGGCCGCCCGGGCAGCCCGCGCCCGCCGCCCGCCGACGGCCCGTGCGCGCTCGGCGCGGCGGCGATCTCGAACCG
>JBBIIT010000049.1:0-19135 GCA_037446355.1 Beijerinckiaceae bacterium
CGCCCGGCGCTGCCTCTCGACCTGCCGCGCCCGATCTTTCTCAGCGTCGGGCGCGTCGCGGTGGAGAAGAATCTCGAGGCGTTGTTGAAACTCAATCTGCCAGGCTCGGTCGTGATCGTTGGCGACGGCCCCGCTCGGGCGACGCTCCAGCGGCGCTATCCCAAGGCGCATTTCCTAGGGTCCCGACACGGCGAAGATCTTGCGCGCGTCTATGCGAGCGCGGACGTATTCGTCTTTCCCTCGCGCACCGACACCTTCGGCATAGTTCTGATCGAGGCGCTCGCCAGCGGCCTGCCGGTCGCGGCTTTTCCCGTCACCGGCCCGATTGACGTGATCGGCGAGGGCGACGCGGGGGCGCTCGACGAGGATCTCGGCGCGGCCTGCCTGCGCGCACTTGAAATTCCGCGGGAAAGAGCGCGCGAATGGTCGCTGAGATACACTTGGCGCGAAAGCGCGCGCCAGTTTCTCGGCCATATCGAGGATTGCCGCGCCGCGCTGAAGGCGCCGCTCAGCCGAAGCGCCTGAAACGGCTCTCGCGACCGAGTTGACCCAGATGCGCCAGGGCCGCGATTCGCGCTTCCAATTCGCCCGCATTATCGACCAGCGAGGTTTCGGGCGCGGCCAGATGCGCGGCCTTGGCGACGCGGGGCGGTTCGGCCGCCGGGGCGCTCGGTCCGATTTCGGCGAGGCTTGCGATCGACTGAGCGAGTTCGTCGAGCAGCGCCGCGAGGCGATCGGCCTGCGCGCGGGCCTGCGTCTCGGCCGCGTCGGCATGGGCGACCCGGAATTCCAGCCTATCGACCGCCGCCAGGATGCGCGCGGTGTCCTCGGCCCGGCAACGGCGGGCGTGTTCGGTCAGGAACCAGCGCCCACGCTCCGTTTCGAGCACGGCCGCTTCGATACGGTCATAGTCGCTGGGACAAAGGCCCATGGGCGCAGGCGTCAAGGCGCGTCTCCTGATCGATAGATCGAGCGTGCCGCCGCATTGCCTAAAATCCGGGAAATTTTGCCTCTCGAGCGCTTCGTCCGATCCGCGAAAGCGCATTTCGCCGGCCGATTTCTGGCGCTATGGTCGATACGGGCTTCAGGTAAAGCGGAAAAATTCGTTAATTTTCTTAATATCCTGTTAATCGTCGTGAATTCGGCCGCCCTCGCGTCGCGGCGCGTCTCACATTCGCCACATCGCGGGCGCATCAGCGGACCGAAGAGAACGCGGCGGGCGGCCGCGACCGGGATATCAGGGAAAATTCGAGCGATGCACGCGGCCAGATTCGGCGCGAAAGCGATTTTTTTCGGACTCTTGGCGCTCGGCTCGGCGGCGCCGCTCGCCGGCTGCTCGGGCGTCGACGTCGCGGGCGCGGCCGGCTACGTCGGCTTGTCCGACGACGCCGCGGCGAGGCCGAAACCTAAGAGCGTGCAGGTGTTCATCGCCTCGACCCGGCGTGGCGAATCCGGTCCCGCCGCTCAGAAGGCCTCGACCGACGGCACGCATTTCGCGCTGGCGACGCTGACGCTTCCGCCCTCGCACCGTCCCGGCGCGATCGAGCGCCCGATGTGGGGCGCGCCCGACCCGCGTAAGAACATTGTCGTTTCGGGCGAGCGCGAACTCGACAGCGACGAGTTCAAAGCCGAATTCGCTTCGCATGTTTCCGGCCGCATCGGCGTCAATCGCGACGTTCTCGTGTACGTGCACGGTTTCAACACCGGCTTCGAGGAGGCCCAGTTTCGCGCGTCTCAAATCGTCGCCGACAGCCGCTTCGGCGGCGTTCCCGTGCTGTTCACCTGGCCCTCGAACAACCAGCTCTTCGGCTACGTCTCGGACAAGGACAGCGCCACCGCCTCGCGCGACGCTCTTCAGCAACTGCTCAGCGACGTCAGCGCGACCCCTGGCGTTGGCAAGATTCACATACTCGCCCATTCGATGGGCGGCTGGCTCGCGATGGAGGCGCTGCGGCAGGAGGCGATCTCGGGCCACCGCGATCTCGACGGGCATCTTGGCGACGTGATGCTCGCCTCGCCCGACATCGACATGGACGTGTTCGCCTCGCAGATGGCCCGCCTCAGGCCCGCCAAAGTCGTGGTGCTGGCGACCGCCAACGACCGCGCGCTGTCGCTGTCGAGCGCCATCGCCGAATCGCGCCAGCGCGTCGGCGCCATCGACGCCTCCAAGCCCGACGACCGCGCCAAAATCGAACAGTTAGGCGCCAAAGTATACGATCTCTCGTCGTACTCCGACGGCTTCATCGACCACGGCGCGTATGCGACCGCGCCCGAGGTGCTGCGCGCGATCGGCGCGCAAATGGCGCTTCCGCGCGCCGGCGAGACGGACAAGGTCTCCGTCATCGACGCCTCGGGCTACGCGGACGCGCCAAACTGAGCCTTGCGCGCGCGCCTTCGCCGTCGCAAATAGAGGCGCGGCGCGGGAGAATGCGATGACCAGCCAATTGGAAGCCTTGCGGGCAATGAGCACGGTTGTCGCCGACACCGGCGACATGGAGTCCATCAAAGCCTTCGAGCCAACCGACTCGACCACCAACCCGACGCTTATTCTCAAGGCCGCGCAGCTTCCCGCTTATGCGGGGCTCGTCAACGAGGCGATAGCCTGGGGCCGCAAAAGCGGCGCTTCGGCGAACGCCGTCACTGACCGCGTCGCTGTCAATTTCGGCGCCGAACTGACCAAGATCGTCCCTGGGCGCGTCTCGACCGAAGTCGACGCCGACCTCTCCTTCGACACGGCTGCGACGATCGCTAAGGCGAAGGCGCTGATCGCCGACTACGAAGGCCGCGGCGTCGGGCGCGAGCGCATCCTGATCAAGATCGCCGCGACCTGGGAAGGCGCGCAGGCCGCGAAAGCGCTGCAACGTGAAGGCATCGACTGCAACCTGACGCTGATCTTCTCGCTCGTTCAGGCGATCGCCTGCGCCGACGCCAAAGCGTTTCTCATCTCGCCGTTCGTCGGCCGCATCCTCGACTGGCACGTCAAGGCGGGCGGCGGGCCTTACACGGCGGACAGCGATCCCGGCGTCGTCTCGGTCCATCAGATTTACGCTTATTACAAGACCTATGGCGTCGGCACCGTGGTCATGGGCGCTTCGTTCCGCAACACTGGCGAAATCGCCGCGCTCGCCGGTTGCGACCGACTGACCATTTCGCCGCAACTGCTCAGCGAGTTGGCCAAGGACGAGGGCCCACTGCCGCGCCGACTCGATCCGAAGTCGCCGGGCGTCGCGCCGGCGAAAATCGCGCTCGATGAAAGGGGCTTCCGTTGGCGCCTCAACGAAGACGCGATGGCGACCGAGAAACTCGGCGAAGGCATTCGCCTGTTCGCCAAGGATCTGGCGACGCTGCGCGCCACAATGGCCAGACGCCTCGCCGCCTGAGCGCGGGCGCGGATCAGCCGACCCAGTCGAAGCGCCCCTTCTCGAATATGAGCGCCCGTCCCTGATAGATGTTGACGCTGGACGCGCGCTCGGGGTCCAGGCCCGCGATGAGATACATCAGCGCCCGCGCGACGCCGCCGTGCGAGGCGATGAAGCGATCGCCTGTCACCTTGTCGAGCCAAGGCCGCAAACGGTTGGCGAGCATCGCGTAGCTCTCGCCGCCGGGCGGAGCAAAATTCCATTTGTCGGCTTCGCGCGCCACTGCGCCCTCAGGATCGCGCGCCTCGACCTCGGGCCAGGTGAGGCCTTCCCATTCGCCGAAGGTGAGTTCTTTCAACTTGGCGGATTGATGATAGCGCTCGGGCGGCAGACCCATCGCCGCGCGCGCGAGTTGCATCGTCTCGCGCGTGCGCAGCAAGGGCGAGGCGACGAAGCTCTCCTGCGCCTCCAGCCGCTCGATCTCCGGCTTCATCAATTTGATGAGCGAGCGCCCGACCGCGCTCGCCTGCGCACGGCCTTTGCCGTTAAGCGGAATGTCCTTTTGTCCCTGCAGACGTCCCTCGGCGTTGTAGCCGGTCTCGCCGTGACGGATGAAAATAAGTCGATGAGGAAAAGTCACGGACGGCTCCGCCGAATGGTTGGGTTGGCGCTCGCGCGCGCCATCGCGGGTCAAGCGGGCGCGGGGCGATAGCCCCAGCGTTCGGCGAGTTCTAGACACTCTGCGACCGGAACGACCCCAGCCGTCGTCGAGACCTCGCGCATCGAGGCGCTGGCCGAAGCATGGCCGAGTCTGAGCCCGCGCTCGACCGGCCAACCCTCAAGCCAGCCGTGGAGCACGCCGGCGGCGAAAGCGTCGCCGGCGCCATTGACCCCGGCGATGCGCTCCCTCGGCATCGCGACCGAGCCGCAGGCGAAACGCCCGCCCTCGCGCGTCACCGCAATCGCCCCATCTGGGAAATGCGCGACGGCGAGTTGAACCGGCCCGAGCGTCAGCGCAACGCGCAGCGCCTTCTCGACTTCCGCCGCCTTCGCCGCTTCGCCCTCGCGCGTGTCGATGTCGGCGACGCAGCCGATCTCGAAGTCGTTGACGATCAGCAGATCGAGATGGGGCGCGCACGAACGACCGAACGCGCGCACCTTTTCGCGCGTCGTCGTCATCATTTCGAGATTGGTCTGCAAGCCCGCGGCGCGCGCGGCCTTCAGCGTCGTCGCCCAGCCCGTCGACTCGCTGCCCCACGGCGCGTCCATGAGCTTGTGCGCGCCGGGAAGGCCGAGATGCAGAACGCGCGCGCGCGTCGTCGAGAAATCGAAATGGTCGGGCGACAATTCCGCCGCGACCCCGGGATGGTAAAAATGCGTGCGCCGCCCGCTCTCCAGACTGTTGAAACAATCGGTCGAAGGCGTCGCGCCGCCAGGCAGAATGCGAAGACCCGAATGCGCGACGCCAAATCGTTCGCATTCCCGCAGAAGGAAGCGCGCGTCGTCGTCGTCGCCGATGACGCCCATGGTCTCGACCGGCGTCTGTGGCGCCAGCCGCTTCATGTCGATCGCCATGTTGCAACCCGAGCCGCCGCCCTGGCGATCCCACGCACTGATGACCGTGACCATATCCTCGCTGGGCCAGCGCGGAATTGTCTTATTGAGATCGACGCACCAGGTTCCCGCGGTCAACAATCCTCGACGGCCATACATCGCGCGCTCTCAGACGTGTTTCAGTACGGCCTCGGTGATCTCGTTGTCGGCCGCGAGTTCGCGCAGCGGCTTCAGGTCCAGCTTGGCGAGCCGATCGTGATAGGCTTTGACCGCCTCCGCCGGCGCGATCTCGCCGTCCGCGACGCGGCGCATGAAGCCGACGATTTCGAGCGGCGCCTCCGCAAGGTTGATCTTGCGACCAAACAGCGCGACGCGCGCGCCATACTTCTCGGCCTGATGAATCAGTTCAAAGCAATCGCGCGTCGTACCAGCGCCGCCACCGAGCACGCCGACGACCAGGCCAGGATCGAACGAGGCCAGCTCCTCCAGCGCCTTCGGGCCGTTGTAAACGATCTTCAGAAAGCGCGGCCGTTCGGCCTCCGTGAGGCCTGCGAGGCAACGCACAATCGCGTCGTTGACGTAACGCGGCATGTCCTGTTCGTCGATCTTCGCCGCGTTGGGATTGAACACTTCGAGAAAATAGGAAATGCCGTTCATTGTCGCGTCGGCGCGGAAATCGGCGAAGGCGTCGAGCGATTCCAGATCCGAATCGAGATCGTTGTTGAAGGTGACGGAATAGAGCCCCAAATCCGTCAGCGGCGCGACCTGTTCGAGCGAGGCGGTGCGGAAAGGGCGCGAGGGGCGCTGGTGATAGGCCGCAGCGCGATGGCGCCAAATGTCGCTCGCGTCATTGGCGCGAATCGCCGGCTTGACGCCCGTACCCTTGAAGGCGTCGCGCTTGACGAGTTGTTCGAGGTTGGAGACCGAGGTCAACATGATGTCGACGATGTCCTGGCGGATCACGGCGGCGATCGAATCGAGAAACTCGGCGCGCGTGCGAAAACGTCGCGAAGTTCCGTCGCGCTCGCGCGCGGGCCCATGCGCGTGCAATCCGGGCCCCATGTCGGGATCCTTGGCGTCGGCGATAATGAAATCCTGACGCCGATAGGCGCCGGCGCGGATGCGCGCGAGTTTCTCGTCGAGCCGCGGCATCGCATTCTCCCTATGGCGCTTCGCCTGGCGCCTTGTACGGCGCCGGTTGGGCGCGCGCAACGCTGACATTCCAGCGTCCCGCCGCAATCCGGACCGCCGGACCGGGGCCGGATGCAGCAATTTTGCGACCTTTAGCGCTGGCTCCCCCTCCCCGGAAAGGCTAGAGGGTAGGCGAACCTCGGGCGGCGTCCCCGCGCCGGGATTGAACGCGCGGCGAACCCAGGAGACGCAATTGAGCGCGACTATTCTTCAGAGCCTGCCGGTCGGCGAGAATGTCGGCATCGCCTTCTCCGGCGGTCTCGACACCAGCGCTGCCGTGCATTGGATGCGCGCCAAGGGCGCGCTCCCGTGCGCCTACACAGCCAATCTCGGCCAGCCCGACGAATCTGACTATGAGGACATTCCTCGCAAAGCGCTGACCTACGGCGCCAAGATCGCGCGCCTCATCGATTGTCGCGCCCAGCTCGCGGCCGAAGGGATCGCCGCGATTCAATGCGGCGCCTTCCATATCAGCACCGGCGGCGCCACCTATTTCAACACGACGCCGCTCGGCCGGGCCGTCACCGGAACGGCCCTGGTGACCGCGATGCGCGAGGACGGCGTCAACATCTGGGGCGACGGCAGCACCTACAAGGGCAACGACATCGAACGTTTCTACCGTTACGGCCTGCTCGTGAATCCCGCACTGAAGATCTACAAGCCCTGGCTGGACCAGACCTTCATCGATGAACTCGGCGGCCGCAAAGAGATGAGCGAATATATGGCCGCCGCCGGCTTCCAATACAAAGCCAGCGTCGAGAAAGCCTATTCCACTGATAGCAACCTGCTCGGCGCGACCCACGAGGCCAAAGACCTCGAATTCCTCAATTCCAGTATCCGGATCGTCAAGCCGATTATGGGCGTCGCATTCTGGCGCGAGGATGAGAAAGTCGAGGCGGAGACGGTCAGCGTTCGTTTCGAGCAGGGCCAGCCGGTCGCACTCAACGGCAAGAGCTTCAGCGATGCGCTGGCGCTGTTCCTGGAAGCCAACGCCATCGGCGGCCGTCATGGCCTGGGCATGTCCGATCAGATCGAAAACCGTATTATCGAGGCCAAGAGCCGCGGCATCTACGAGGCGCCCGGCATGGCGCTGCTGCACATCGCCTACGAGCGGCTGGTCACCGGCATTCACAACGAGGACACGATCGAGCAATACCGCAACAACGGCCGCCGTCTCGGCCGCCTGCTCTATCAGGGACGTTGGTTCGATCCGCAGTGCCTGATGCTCCGCGAGACCGCGCAGCGCTGGGTGGCGAGCGCGATTTCAGGCGAGGTGACGCTCGAACTGCGTCGCGGCAACGATTACACGCTGCTCGACACGTCGAGCCCGAACCTGACCTACCATCCCGAGCGGCTGACGATGGAGAGCGGCGCGGGTTCGTTCTCGCCCGCCGACCGCATCGGGCAGCTCACGATGCGCAACATGGACATCGCCGACACGCGCGAGAAGCTCGGCATCTACTCGCAAACCGGACTTCTCGGCGGCGCCACCGAAGGCGGCGCGCCGCGCCTGACCGATCTCACGCCCCGGAAATAGCGCGGGCGCTATCGGTCTTTGCCTCCCCGCCGCGCTTGGCTTATGAAGGCGCCCTCGCCTCAAGGGAGCACCAACATGAACGAACCGCGCCTGCGCATCCTCATCGTCGGCGCCAGCGGCGTGCTGGGACAGGGGATCGTAAAGGAGTTGGGCGGTCGGCACGAGATCGTAACGGCAGGGTCGAAATCGGGCGACATTCGCATTGATATCGAAAATGTCGCGAGCATCGTCGCCGGCCTGAAGGCGGCCGGACCGCTCGACGCGGTCGCCTGCGCCGCCGGTCATGTCAACTTCCCGCCGCTATCGGAGGTGAAGGCGGCGCCGCTGGCTGAATCCCTCTACGGTCGCGGCCTCATCGACAAGTTGATGGGCCAGGTCAATCTCGCGCTCGCCGCGCGCGATGCGCTCAAGGACGGCGGCTCGATCACTTTGATTTCGGGTATCCTGTCCGACCAGCCGATCGTCGCCGGTTCCTCGGCGAGCATGGTCAATGGCGCGCTGGAATCGTTCACCCGAGCCGCCGCGATCGAACTGCCGCGCGGCCTGCGCATCAATTGCGTGAGCCCGAGCGTGTTCGAGGAATCGATGGAGGGTTACGGCCCGTTTTTCCGCGGCTTCGATCCCGTGCCGGTTTCTCGCGCCGCCCGCGCCTTCTCGCGCAGCATCGAGGGCAAGCAGTCCGGTCAGGTGTACCGGGTCTATTGAACGCCATGAATCGCGTGCTCTTCGTCCTGCTCGCCGCGCTCGTCCTCGTCGGCGCGATCTTCGCTCTCTGGCCGGGCATGGACCTTGCGGAAGCGCGTTGGTTCCACGATAGCGGCGGTTTCGTGGGATCGGGCGTCGGCGCCCAGTCGCTGCGCTGGTTTTTTCGCGTCTCGCCCTTCGTCGTGCTTGCGGCCTACATTATCGGCTGGAGCCTTCGCCGGGCGGGCGTCGCCACGCCTTTCGCGCCGAGCGGACGGCAAACACTGTTCCTGATCGCGACGATAGCTATCGGCCCCGGGCTTATTGTCAATCTCGGCATGAAGGATCACCTGCACCGGCCGCGACCCACGCAGACCGCCGGACTTGGCGGACGCGACGAGTTCAAGCCCTGGTACAGTTTCGACGGGGGTTGCGCGAAGAACTGCAGCTTCCCGTCCGGCGAGGCCGCGTCCGGCTTCTGGATGGTCGCCCCCGCCCTGCTGGCGCCTCCGCCGTGGCGTGGTCCGGCGGTCGCCGCCGCAATCGCGTTCGGAGTGGCGGCGAGCGCATTGCGGCTGGCCTTCGGCGGTCACTATTTATCCGACGTATTGTTCGGCGGACTGATTTCTCTGTTCGTCGTATTCGCCGCTCGCCGATTGTTCTGGCCCGAGGCCCCGCCATGACAGGGTCGCCCGGGCCAGAATCGTCGACCCGGATCAGCCCTGGATCAACTCGCCGAACAGTTCCCAGCTCTCTCCGTTGAACTCGGCGAGCTGCATCTGGCTGATCGGACTGAAGTTGTCGGGCGCGGTGTTGATTTTTTGGCCTGGCAGCATCAGCGGCAACTGCAGATCCTTGATGTTGGCGGCCTGCTTCATAATGTTCTCGCGGCTGAGGTCGTCGCCGCATTGCTTGAGCACTTGCACCATCGTCCCGGCCGCGCTGAAGCCATAGGAGGCATTGGCGTCGACGATCGTCGCGGCGCTCATGTATTTGTTGCAGAAGGCGACCCATTCCTTCATGCCCGCGTCGTCTTTCCAGCGCGCGTCGTTCGGATCCTTGCCGTAATAGGCGGTGATTAGACCCTTCGATTTGTCGAGCCCCGCCGGCTTCAGAACCGTGGCGATCGAGGGCGAGACGTTGCTGAGATAGCGCACGGGCGTCCAGCCGAGATCGGCGGTCTTGCGGATCGCCTGCGCCGCGAATTTGGGCGTCGCGGCGATGACGAACACGTCGGCGCCCGAACCCTGCAACGTGACAATCTGAGAGTCGACCGTCGGCTCCGAGGTCTCATAAGAGACTTCTTTTATCAACATCCCCGCATGATCGGCGCCGAGCACGGCCTTCAGGCCGATCAGGTAATCCTTGCCGAAGCCGTCGTTCTGATAGAGAACGCCGATCTTGGCGTCAGGTTTAGTCTTGAGGATGTGCTTGGCGTAGATGCGCGCCTCGGTCTGATAGTTCGGATTGAAGCCGATCGTCCAGGGGAAGTTCTTGGGGTCGGCGAACATGCTGGCGCCGGTAGATACGAATAGCTGCGGCACCTTGTTGTCGTTCATGTATTGGCGGATCGCGGCGTTGGGGGCCGTGCCAAGCGTGTTGAAGGTGAAGGCGACGCCTTCCTGCTCGACGAGCCGCCGAATCTGCTCGACAGTCTTGGGCGGACTGTAGGCGTCGTCGAGGCTGATGAGGTTAATCATGCGCCCGTTCACGCCGCCCTGATCGTTGATCATCTTGAAATAGGCGGCCTCCGTCTTGCCGATCACTCCATAGGCCGAAGCCGGGCCGCTATAGGGCATCGTCTGGCCGATCTTGATCTCCTTGTCCGTGACCCCGGGAGCGTTGGCGGCGCGCGCCGGCCAGGCGCCGGTCGCGAGCGCGGCCGCAACGGCGGCGCCGGATTGCAAGAACGTGCGTCGATTGTTCATTTCGTTTCCTCCCAATTTCGTAGCCGCGCCGGGGCGCAGCGGGCTGCGGGTCATGCGGTGATAAGTTCGCCGAAATTCTTCCAGTTCTCGCCGTCGAACTGGGCGAGCTGCATGGTTCGGATCGGGTAGTAATTGTCGGGCGCAGTGTTGATCCTGACGCCCGGCAACAGCATCGGCAACTCCAGATCCTTGATTGACGTCGCTTGCTTCATGATGTTTTCGCGCGAGAGATCGGCGCCGCAGCGCTTGAGCACCTCGACGGTGAGGACGCCCATGTTGAAGCCGTAAGCGGCGTTGGTGTCTTTGATATCGTTGGCCGAGCCATATTTGGCGACGAAATCGGCGAAAGCTTTCAGCCCCGGATCGTCCTTCCAAATGGCGTCGGTGGCGTCCTTGGCGTAGGCCGCGGTAATCAATCCCTTGGACTTGTCGAGCCCTGCCGGCTTCAGCACAGCGGCGATCGAGACGGACACATCGGTTACGTAGCGGGTCGGCGTCCAGCCGATGTCGAAGGCTTTGCGGATCGCCTGCGCGGCGTATTTCGGCGTCGCCGCGATAACGAAAATGTCGGCGCCGGAGGCTTGCAGCGTGACGATCTGGGAATCGACGGTCGGTTCGGCGTTCTCGTAAGAGACCTCACTAATGACCATGCCCGCCTTGTCCGCGCCGAGCCCGGCTTTCAGGCCAGTCACATAGTCTTTTCCAAAGCCGTCGTTCTGATAGAGGATCGCGACTTTGCCGCCTGCCTTCGTGGCGGCGATATGCTTGCCGAAGATATTGGCTTCGGTCTGGTAATTGGGCTGATAGCCCATCGTCCAGGGAAAGTGTTGATAATCGCCGAACGCGGCCGCGCCGGTGGCGACGAAAAGCTGCGGGACTTTATTCTGGTTCAGGTATTCGCGCACCGCCAGCATCGGCGCCGTGCCGAGCCCGTTGAGGATGAAAGAGACCTGCTCCTCCTCGACGAGCTTGCGGGTTTGTTCGACGGTCTTGGGCGGGCTGTAGCCGTCGTCGAGGCTGACGAGGTTGATCTTGCGTCCGTTAACGCCGCCTTGTTCGTTGATCATCTTGAAATAAGCGGCCTCGGTTTTCCCGATCACGCCGTAGGCCGAGGCCGGGCCGCTATAAGGCATAGTCTGACCGATCTTGATTTCCGTGCCGGTGATTCCGGGCGCATTTCCGGCGCGAGCCGGCCAAACGCCGGTCGCGAGGGCGCCTGCGGCGGCCGCGCTCGATTTCAGAAACGTGCGTCGTGTGCTCATCGCCTACCTCCCATTACGCCCCGCGTCTTGCCGACGCTTTCGCTGTTTTGACTTTAGGCCCGTCGACCCCGCTCCATCAAGCGCGCCGGGCCCCCGTGAGCCTGCGCGCCAGCGCCTGCAACAGGCCCGCGACGCCCGAGGGCGCGGCCGCCATGATGAGTATCAGCAGCACGCCATAGATGGCGCCGGGCAGCGCCTTCGCGCCCTCGCCGAAATAGACCGAAAGCTGGTCGGCGTAATTGGGCACGAATTCGATGAACAGCGCGCCGAAAATCATGCCGCCGACCGAGGCGAGGCCGCCGACGACGACGCCGACGAGAAAGGCGAGCGACAGATAAAGACCGAAGCTGTCCGGCGACACGAAGCCGACGACGATCGCGCTGAGCCCGCCCGCGACCCCCGCGTACATCGCGCTGACGCCGAAACAGGTCGTTTTGTAGAGCGCCGCGTTCACGCCCATAGTCTCGGCGGCGATCGGATGGTCGCGGATGGCGATGAGCGCCCGCCCGACGCGGCCGTGAATGAGGTTGAGGGCGACGAGCGCGAGAACCGCGGCGCTCGCCAGACAAACGACATAGAGCCATTGATCGACGCTGAGCGGCAGCCCGAACGGCGCGTGCGGCTTGGCGACCTGCAAGCCTTGCGCGCCGCCCGTGAAGGCGTCGAAACCTTTGTAACTCAACATTTGCGGCGCCGCGACCGCGAGCGCGAAAGTGGCGAGCGCGAGATAGAGGCCGCCTAGTCGCAGCGCGGGGAAGCCGAACAGGAACCCGGCGCCGAAGCAGACCGCGCTCGCGAGGGGAATCGCCGCCCAGTAGGGAAGGCCGAATTTCGCCACCAGGATCGCGGTTCCATAACCGCCGATGGCGAAGAAGGCGCCGTGGCCGAGCGAAATCTGGCCGTTGAATCCGGTCAGCAGATTGAGGCCGACAAGCGCGACGGCGTAGATGAGCACTTGGCTGAACTGAAAGAGGTGATAACCGCTGGCGTAGAGCGGCAGCGTCACGGCGACGAGGCCGAGGATTGACCAGCCGAGCGCCGCGAGTCCGAAAGTCGCGCGGGCGTTCGTCGTCGAAGCGGAACTGGCGGCGCTCATCGTCAAACCCTCGCGACGATCGGGCGCCCGAACAGGCCCGAGGGCTTGATGACGAGCACGCCGACGATGACAACCAGCGCCACCGAGAGCTTCACTTCGGCGCCCACCACATAGGCGCCGACAATGTTCTCCATCACGCCGACGACGAAGCCGCCGACCACCGCCCCCCAGGGATTGTCAATGCCGCCGAGCACGGCGCCGGCGAAAGCGTAGAGCAATATGCCGCCCATCATGTTGGGATCGAGATAGACGATCGGCGCCGCCATCATGCCGGCGACCGCGCCGATCGCGGCGGCGAGGCCCCAGCCGATCGCCAGCATCCAACCGACGCGGATGCCGACGAGGCGGCTCGATACGGGGTTTTGCGCCGCCGCACGTAACGCGAGGCCGAGCGGCGTGAAGCGGAAGAAGCCGTAAACCAGAGCCAGTACAACGAAGGTGACGAGAATCGCGCCCGATTCATGGGCCGACATGTAGACGTTGCCGAGCAGCGGCTTCGAGGGAAACGGACTGTCGAAACTCTGGATGGAATAACCGTAGAGCCAGCCGGCGAGCGAATTAAAGATGAAGCTGAGGCCGATGAAGACGATCACCGAGGCCAGAATCGGCGCGCGCGCGAACGGGCGCACCACGACGCGCTCGATCGCCAATCCGCCCGCGAAAGAGGCGAGCGCCGTCGCGACGAAGGCGAACCAATAAGGCTCGCCGGAGTCGATCAGATACCAGGCGAAATAGGTCGAGAACATCGCCATCTCGCCCTGGGCGAAATTCACCAGTTGCGTCGCTTGGTAGATCATCACCAGCGCCAGCGCCATGATCGCGTAGATACCTCCCAGAGCGAGGCCGGAGGCGAGTTGATGCAGGAACTCGACCAAGTTTCCCCCTCAGTAACCGAGATAAGCGCGGCGCACGGAATCGTCCTTGCGGATGGCGTCCGCCAAACCGCCGACGACGACGACGCCCGTTTCGATCAGGTAGGCGCGATCGGCCAGATCGAGCGCGAGACTGGCGTTCTGCTCGACCAGCAGCAGGCTGACGCGATCGGCGCGGTTGATCTCTTTCAGAATGCGGAAAATCTCCGCCACAATCAGCGGCGCGAGGCCAAACGAGGGTTCGTCCAGCAGCAGCAGGCTCGGCCGCAGCAGCAGCGCGCGCGCAATCGCCAGCATTTGCTGCTCGCCGCCCGAGAGCGTGCCCGCCTGCTGGCGTCGCCGCTCGCCCAGGCGCGGGAAATAAGCGTACATGCGCTCGAAGTCGGTCTTCACGTTCGCGCGGTCCTTGCGCGTATAGGCGCCGAGGCGAAGGTTCTCCTCGACAGTGAGGTCGGTGAATGTGCCGCGCCCGTCGGGCACATGCGCGACGCCGAGCCGCGCGACGTCCTCTGTCGTGCGCGCGGTCAGCGGCGCGCCGCGAAACTCCAGTTCACCCTCGCGCCGGATCATCGCCGAAATCGCGCGCAGCACCGTCGTTTTGCCGGCGCCGTTGGCGCCAAGTAGCGCGGTGACGCCGCCCTCCTCGACGGTGAAATCGACGCCATGCAGCGCCGGCACGGCGCCGTAGTAGGCCTTGAGGCCGCGCGCTTCGAGGATCGGCGCGCTCATGCTGCGGTCCCTAGGTAGGCGCGCACGACTTCCGGATTGGAGCGAACTTCGGCTGGCGAGCCGTCGGCGATCAAGCGGCCGAAATCGAGCGCCACCACCTGATCGGAGACGCGCATGACCAGGTTCATGTGATGCTCGACCAGAAGCACGCTGACGCCGCGCCGGTCGCGGATCGCCTTGATCTCGGCGCCGAGCGCGTCGACCTCCTCGTGGTTGAGGCCGGCCGCCGGCTCGTCGAGCAGCAAAAGCTTGGGCTCGATGGCGAGCGCGCGCGCAAGCTCGACGCGCTTTTTCGTCCCGAATGGCAGTTCTGCGACCAGCCGGTCCGCGACGGGGCCGAGGCCGAATTCCTCGATCAGCGCGTCGGAGCGCTCGGCGATCCGCTTTTCCTCGGCGCGGGCGATCGGCAGCGCCAGCGCATGGGCGAGAAAGCCGCCGCGCGCGATCGCGTGATTACCGACCATCACATTCTCTCGCACGCTCATGGTCGCGAACAGCGCCAGGTTCTGGAACGTGCGGGCGATGCCGAGGCTCGGAATTTCGTGCCGGGGCGCGCGTTCGATGGAGCGCCCGTCAAAACGGATCGTCCCCGCGTTCGGCGTGTAGAGACGGGAAATACAGTTGAACAGCGACGTCTTGCCGGCGCCGTTGGGGCCGATCAGTCCGCAAATCTGACCGCGCGCGACCTGGAATCGCACGCTGTCGAGCGCAACCACGCCACCGAATCGGATCGTGACGCCATCGACCTCGAGCAGGGCTGTCGTCGCCCCCGTCGCCGCCTGCCCCGGACCCGTCATCATCCCCCGATTTCGTCTTTTGACAATTTGTCGCAGCTTCGACGGTTTCTGTTGATTTGTCACCCCTATTCTCGCGGACACGGCGAAAAGAAAGCCGCAAGGCGCGGCGGTTTTGCGGCGCCGCAATAAGCGGCGCTGAGCGCGTGTTAGGCGATTGTCACATTGGCGCCTGAAGGAGAGGCTCCGGCGCTCCGGCCGAGATGGGAGCCTTGCATGTCCCTTGCAATCGATCCTTCGGTTCACTCCGACGTCGACGCGGACGAACTGCGCCGGCTTCTGAACGACGTCACCGCGTTGCGCGACGAGATCAAGCGCGATGGAACCGCGCTGTTCGAAAGCTGGGGCGCGCGCTCGGGCGACGCCGCCGCCGCCGCGCGCGCCCACAACCTTGCCCATTACGTCGCGCTGCGCGCGAAAGACCTCATCGATCTGCAATACCGGCTCGCCGCGCATGGGCTTTCCTCGCTCGGCCGTAGCGAGGCGCGCGTCATGCCGGCGCTCGAGGCGTTGATCGTCACGTTGCGCCGTCTCACAGGAGACCGGAGACCGCCCTATCCCGACTTGAGCGCGTTGCACGCCGGCGCCGACGACCTCGACGCCGAGGCCGAGCGCCTTTTCGGGCCGCCGCGCGAGGGCGCGCCAAGGGCTCGCATCATGGCGACGCTGCCGCCCGAGGCGGCGGACGAGCCCAAACTCGTGCGCGAACTGCTCGAAGCCGGGATGGAATGCGCGCGCATCAACTGCGCGCATGACGACGCCGACGCCTGGAGCCGCATGATCGGCCACATCCGCGAGGCCGAGGCGAAGCTCGGCCTCTCCTGTCGCGTGCTGATGGACATCTCCGGCCCCAAATGCCGCATCGCCGCCGTCGAGGCGCCGGACAAATACCGCATGAACGCGGGCGACCGGCTGACCCTCGTCGAGCGACTCGATCGGCGGCAAGATGGACCGGTCGCCTTCACGATCTCGTTCCCGGAGATCGTCGACCAGCTCGAAGTCGGCGCCGAGGTGTTCATCGACGACGCCAAGGCGGCGGCGCGGGTGATCGAGAAGCGCGAGGGCCGCGCCGAGATCGAGATTTACGCCGCGCGCGCCAAGGGCGTGCGCCTGAAGCCGGACAAGGGCCTCAACTTCCCCTCGACCGAAATCGACCTGCCGCCGCTGACTCCCAAGGACTTCCGCGATCTCGACTTCGTCGCCGAACATGCCGATCTCGTCGGCTTCTCGTTCGTGCAGCGGGTCCAGGACGTCGAACTGTTGCAGGACCACCTCGCGGCGCGGCGCGGAAAGCGTCCGGCGCAGGCGATCATATTAAAAATCGAGACGCCGCTTGGCGTGCGCAACCTGCCCCGCCTGATCGTGCAATCCATGGCCCATAATCCGACCGGCGTGATGATCGCGCGCGGCGATCTGGCAGTCGAGATCGGCTTCGCCCGCCTCTCGGAAATGCAGCAGGAAATCCTCTGGCTGTGCGAGGCGGCGCATACCCCGGTCGTCTGGGCGACGCAGGTGCTCGATCAGTTCGTGCGCGACGGCGTCGCCAGCCGCTCGGAAATGACCGACGCGGCGATGGGCCAGGCGGCCGAATGCGTTATGCTCAACAAGGGGCCGCATCTAGTAGAGGGCGTGAGTTTCCTGCGCGACGTTCTGACGCGCATGGACCGCCATCACGCCAAGCGTTTCGAGCGTTACTCAAAGCTTAGAACCTGGGCGTGAGCCGCCCGACCTGCTCAGGCGCGCTCGGCGAGGAACTCCAGCGTCCCCGCTTTGTAGACTTTATCGCCGACCGCGAGGTTGTGGTCGCGGCCGGGAATTTCGAGCGCGCGCCCGTTCGCGAACATCGCCGCAAGCCGGAGGGGATCGCCGGCGACTTCGTCGCGGGTGCCGATCGCCACCAGCGCCGGACAGGCGATTTGCGCCACTTCCGCTTCGTTCAAGGTCTGGCGCGAGCCGCGAATGCAGGCCGCGAGCGCGGCCCGGTCGCTTTGCGTCTGCTCGGCGAAGGCGCGGAACATGCGCTGCATCGGATCGGTGAGGCTTTCCAGCGAGGACGCCTCCATCGCCTCGGCGATGCTCATCGGCAGGCCGACGCCGTCGACCAGATGGTCGCCAAGCCCGCCCAGGATCAGCGAGCGGACTAACTCGGGCCGCGCCAGCGCCAGGAAGCTCGCGATACGGGCGCCCATCGAATAGCCCATCACGTCGGCGCGGGCGACGCCGAGATGGGCGAGGAGATTGGCCGCGTCGCGCGCCATGAATGCGGAATGATAATTGGCGGGATCGTACAGCTTCTCGCTTTTGCCGTGGCCGCGATTGTCGAACGCGATCACCCGCCGCCCCGCTTTTGTGAGTGTATCGACCCAGCGCGGATTGACCCAGTTGATGCGATGGCTGGAGGCGAAGCCATGAATGAGCAGAATCGGCTCGCCAAGGTCGGCGCCCTCGGGGGCGACATCGATATAGGCGATGCGTACGCCGTCCGAGAGAATCTCCTGCATAGCGCCCCGCCTCCTGATACGCCGCCACGGCATAAGGCCCGGCGCGGCGATTGAAAAGCCCGCGCGTGACAGACGGCGGTCGGCGAGACTAAGCTGCGAAAAAGGAGGGGACGCCGCATGTTGCGCACGGTCGCAGTGATCCTGACCATCTTCGTCGCGCTGGAGCATTTCGGTTTTCTCGCGCTCGAAATGTTCTTGTGGGACAAGCCGATGGGGCTGATGACGTTCCACACCACGCAGGAATTCGCGACCGCCTCGAAAGCCTTGGCCGCCAACCAGGGCCTCTACAACGGCTTCCTCGCGGTCGGCCTCCTGTGGTCGCTCTGGCGCGGACGGCGTGACGCGAAGATGTTCTTTTTGGGCTGCGTGGTCGTCGCCGGCCTCTATGGCGCCGCTACGGCGATGCTGTCGATCCTGTTTCTGCAGGCGCTGCCCGCCGCCCTCGCTTTCGCCGCGACGCTCGCCTCGCAAGCCCCGGATGCCGTAAAGAGCTGAATCCCCGCCCCAAGAGATCGAGTCGCAACGATGATCCGCAACTCCAACGCGCCCTTTAATTTCGACCTCGGCGAGAGCGCCGACATGATCCGCGAGTCCGCGCGCGCCTTCGCCGACAAGGAGATCGCGCCGCGCGCGGCGGCGATCGACCGCGACAACCAATTCGCCAGGGATCTCTGGCCGAAGATGGGCGCGCTCGGGCTGCACGGAATCACTGCGCCGGAGGAATACGGCGGGCTCGGCCTCGGCTATCTCGAACATTGCGTCGCGGTCGAGGAAGTCTCGCGCGCCTCGGCCGCCATCGGGCTTTCCTATGGCGCCCATTCCAATCTCTGCGTCAATCAGATCGTGCGCAATGGCTCCGCGGCGCAGAAGGCCAAGTATCTGCCCAAACTCGTCTCGGGCGAACATGTCGGCGCGCTGGCGATGTCCGAACCCGGCGCCGGGTCCGACGTCGTCTCGATGAAAACGCGCGCCGAGCGCAAGGGCGACCGCTACATGCTCAATGGCGCGAAGATGTGGATCACCAATGGACCCGTCGCCGACACGTTGATCGTCTACGCCAAGACCGATCCCGCGGCCGGCGCGCGCGGCATCAGCGCGTTCCTGATCGAGAACGGGTTCAAAGGCTTCCGTCCAGGAACAAAACTCGACAAGCTCGGAATGCGCGGCTCGGACACGTCCGAACTCGTGTTCGAGGATTGCGAAGTCCCCGAGGAGAACCTCGTCGGCGCGCTCGGGCGCGGCGTCAACGTGCTGATGAGCGGGCTCGACTACGAGCGCGCGGTGCTCGCCGCCGGACCGCTCGGCATCATGCAATCGGCGCTCGACATCGTCATGCCTTATGTCCACGAGCGCAAGCAGTTCGGCCAGGCGATCGGCGAGTTCCAGCTCATTCAGGCCAAGCTCGCCGACATGTATGTCGCGCTGAACGCGTCGCGCGCCTACGTCTATGCGGTCGCCAAAGCCTGCGATCGTGGCGAGACGACTCGCGAGGACGCTGCCGGCGCGATCCTCTATTCGGCCGAGCGGGCGACTGAGGTGGCTCTCGACGCAATCCAGGTGCTCGGCGGCAACGGCTACACCAATGATTATCCGGCCGGGCGCCTGCTTCGCGACGCCAAGCTTTATGA
>JBBIIT010000049.1:19235-23140 GCA_037446355.1 Beijerinckiaceae bacterium
GAGATCGTGTTGAAGGTCTGCGCGAGCAGCATGATGCGATCGGTCGGCTTGACGCCCAGCGTCGCATCGAGATGAAATTCGTTCGGCGGCCCCTGGGTGCGTAGGCGATAGCCGACTTCCGCGTCGAAGAAGGCGGGCGTCGCGCCGAGCGTGAAATTGCGGCCGGCGAGCATCCGCCCCTCGCCCTCCCAACCTGTATTTCCCATTTGCGCCGGACGCAGTGGATCATGCGCGCCGGGAGCAAAAGCGGACGCCTCCATCGAAAACACCCAGGCGTCGTCCGACCAGAGCTTCACTCGCAGGCCCGCCTGCGAATAGTCGAGCCCGGCATAGACGTCGTGGGTCGGCGCGCTCAGACTGTAGCGCTCGCCCGAAAGCGAGCCGAACAGCGTCAGGCTGTCCCAGAGTCCGTACTCGACATAGGTTTGCGCCTCGTATCGGGTCTCGGAAGGCGCCGGCCCGGGGCCGCCGAACGGCGCGCCGTTGCCCGCCCAGCCGAACAGCGTCTCGATGACCTGGCCCTGCCCCTGCGGCTCAGTCCAGGCGCCGGCGAAGGCGGCGAGCGGCGCGAGCGCCGCTGCGCCGAGCGCCAACCCCGCTCCGCTCCATCGAACCCAGCCCGCCAATTCGGCGACTCCCCAGCCCCGCCCGAACGTAGAAAGTACGCGCCGCCACGCGCGGCGCCTCCTCTATTTAGCATCGAACTTTAGGGAATGCAGCGAGTCAATACTTGGCGGACTCGACCCGGCGATCTCAGCCTTCGCGCGCAATCCGCCGGGATCGATGGGCTCGACCGGAACCGGACGGAGGTCTATGGGAAGGGCCACTTCGAGGCGCCGCTACCCCGTGACTCATCCCCGCCTGTCGCCGCACAAGCCTATGTCGCCTGCCCCGGGATCGCCCCCTGTCGAATGGACGGCTTCGCCCGACCCCGTCGACTATGCGCTCGCCCTCGCCGCCATGGAGACGCGCGCCGAAGCGATCGCGCTCGGCGCCGCCGACGAACGAATTTGGCTGATCGAGCACCCCCCGCTCTACACAGCGGGGACCAGTGCGAAGGACGCCGATCTTCTTGATGCGCGTTTCCCCGTCCATCGCGTCGGACGCGGCGGCCAATATACTTATCACGGGCCGGGACAGCGCATCGCCTATGTGATGCTCGACCTCAAGCGCCGTCGCCCCGATGTGCGCGCCTTCGTTGCCGCTCTGGAGGCCTGGCTAATCGATGCCCTGGCCACGCTCGGCGTGCGCGGCGAGACGCGCGAGGATCGCGTCGGCGTTTGGGTGATGCGCCCGGACAAACCGCCTGGCCTCGATGGCTCGCCCGCCGAGGACAAGATCGCGGCGCTCGGCGTTCGCGTGCGCCGCTGGGTCAGCTTCCACGGCGTCGCGCTGAACGTCGCGCCCGACCTCTCACATTTTTCCGGCATCGTGCCCTGCGGGATCGCCCAGACGCATTACGGCGTCACCAGCTTGCGCGATCTTGGTCTCGACATCGCGATGGCCGATGTCGACGAGGCGCTGCGTCGCGCGTTCGAGTCGCGTTTCGGCGCGACGAAACTCATCAGCTCGACTTAGCCGCATTACTGCCGAACCAGCGACACGCGCCCGTCGCCCTCTCGGCTATGAAGCTTGCCGAAAGCGGTCGAAGCATTCACGCGTTCGAGTTCGATCAGGTAATTGTCGCGATCGCCGAAATCGGCTTCGGTTCGCGTCACGCGACTGAACTGGACGGCGAACGGTTCACCATCGAGGCTGTATTTGACGACTTTGCCATCTGCGATCGTTATCGAGATCGGCCATGGCTTTTGTCGGCCTACCGTTCCCACCCATGTTCCTTGCCAGGCGCTCGGGCCGGCCGCTTCGGCGGCGACGAGCGTAAATAGCAAGGCGCTAAGGAACGTTGGAATTGCAATGCGCAGCGGAATTGGCATGAGCGACCTCCATCCGAGGTAGCGACGCCGGTCTTGGTCGCGGGACGCGCCTCAAGCGACGCGAACCTCGATGTTCGACCCCGCGTCGATGTCCGCGAGTCATCTCAGATCGAACATTGTTGAAGAACATACCACATTTCGACCAAAGCAACTCTCAACAATATTTTATGCTGAGACTTAGTGAGCGTCGGACGTCGCGCGTTTCGAGCCCCCTCTGGTCGTTCGCGTATTTTCGCGCAAGGGGGGCGTGTCGATCTCGCGCGCGAGCTTCTCCAGCGCGTCGAGGCCTTCGCGCGGCAATCGCCAATCTCTCGCGGCCGCGATGACCTCGCGGATATACGCGACGTTCGCGCGTCCCGGTCCCGCATTGGCGCCAACGTAAATTAGCGCGCGCTTCGGTCCGTCCGTTGTGACGATCGGCTGGACGATCTTCGCGTAGAGCCCTTCGCCCACTCCCTCGTAACGATCAAGCGCGCCGATGTCGGCGAGCGCGATGTCCCACAGCACGCCGGGCACGCGCGCAGTCGGATCGCGCACGACCGTCAGCCAGCCCTCGCGCATAACCGCGAGGCGGTGGCGCATCAACCAGCCAAGATTCAGGGCGCGCGAGCGCGGGCAGCGCGCGGCCATGGCCCCCGTATCCATGTTGCCGCCATAAGCGAAATAGAGCGGCATCGCCTATCCGCTCTGCCGTTCGACTTTGCTGACGACGCTCTTGCCTCGAAGCTGCGCGAGCACCGCGTTCAGATGCTGGATGTCGGACACTTCCAGGTCGAAACAGATTTCCCTGAAATCCGGGCCTGTCGGATTGAAGACGACATTATCGATATTCGCGCCGGCTTCGCCAATCGTCGTCGCGACGACGCCGAGAGCGCCGGGTTCGTTGATCGTCGTCACCAGGATTTGCGTGGGATAGAGACCCTTTTTGGCGCTGTCGAGATCCCAGCGCACGTCGAGCCATTGCTCCGGCTTGTCGTCGTAGGCGATCAGCGCCGGCGAATGGATGGGATAGATCGTGATCCCTTCGCCAGGCGTGCGAATGCCGACGATGCGTTCGCCTGGCACCGCGCCGCCCTTGGGCGCGAAGCGCACGGGCATGTCCCAGTCGACTCCGCGCAACGGCAGCGCGGCGCCCTTGGCGTCCTGCCCGGGCACCCGGAACACGAGATTGGTCGCCTTGGCGAGGCCAAACCATCCGCTCTCGTTCGGCGATATAGCGGGCCCGGCTTTGCGCTCCTCCTGGAAATCGGGGTAGATCGCGCGGACGACGTCCGCCGAATAGAGTTCGCCGCGCCCGACGCTAATGAAAACGTCGTCAATCGTGGCGCGCGCCAACCGCGGCAATGCGCTCTTGAGCTTCGCGTCGCTGAATTTGCGCCCCGCGCGCTCGAATGCGCGCTCGACGATCTGGCGCCCTAAGCCGCCGTACTGCGCTTTGGCCGCATCGCGCGTCGCCCGTCGGATGGCGGCGCGCGCTCGTCCCGTGACGACGACGCTTTCCCAGGCCGCGGGGGGCGTGCGCGACTCCGAGCGCGTGATGAGCACTTCGTCGCCATTGCGCAGAGTCGAGATCAGCGGCGCGACGCGGCCGTTGATCTTCGCGCCGACCGCCGAATTACCGACGTCGGTGTGGACCGCATAGGCGAAGTCGATCGCGGTGGCGCCCCGCGGCAGCGCGATCAGGCGACCCTTCGGCGTGAAGCAGAACACCTGATCCTGAAACAATTCGAGCTTGGTGTGCTCGAGAAATTTGTCCGAATCGTCGCTCGAAAGCGTCTCGATGATCTGTCTGAGACCACGATAGGCTCGGCTTTCGCCGGTCTGGATTGCACTGGTTCCGTCCTTGTACAGGGCGTGGGCGGCGATGCCGTATTCGGCGATCTCGTGCATGTCATGGGTGCGGATTTGCAATTCGACGCGCTGTTGGCCGGGTCCGACGACGGTGGTGTGGATCGAGCGATAGTCGTTCTG
>JBBIIT010000050.1:0-7840 GCA_037446355.1 Beijerinckiaceae bacterium
GCACCGCCTGGCGCTGCATGTTCGAGCCCATCAGCGCGCGGTTGGCGTCGTCGTTTTCCAGGAACGGGATCAGCGCCGCGGCGACGGAGACGAGTTGCTTGGGCGAAACGTCCATGTAATCGACGCGATCGCCCGGCAGGAACACAACATCGCCGGCCTGACGGCAGACGATGAGATCGCCCACGAGATGACCGTTGGCGTCGATCGGCGTATCCGCCTGCGCGACCGAATATTTCTGCTCCTCCATGGCGGAGAGATAGAAGACTTCTTCGGTCACTTTGCCGTCTTTGATCCGACGATAAGGCGATTCGATAAAGCCGTATTTGTTGACGCGCGCGAAAGTCGCGAGCGAGTTGATGAGGCCGATGTTCGGGCCTTCCGGCGTTTCGATCGGGCAGATGCGGCCGTAGTGAGTCGGGTGCACGTCGCGCACTTCGAAGCCGGCGCGCTCGCGCGTCAGGCCGCCAGGTCCGAGCGCCGAGAGGCGGCGCTTGTGGGTGATCTCGCTGAGCGGGTTAGTCTGATCCATGAACTGCGAGAGCTGCGAAGAGCCGAAGAACTCACGCACGGCGGCCGCCGCGGGTTTGGCGTTGATGAGATCTTGCGGCATGATCGTGTCGATCTCGACCGAGGACATGCGCTCTTTGATCGCGCGTTCCATGCGAAGCAAGCCGACGCGGTACTGATTTTCCATCAGTTCGCCGACCGAGCGCACGCGGCGGTTGCCCAGGTGGTCGATGTCGTCGATCTCGCCGCGACCGTCGCGCAGGTCAACAAGCGCCTTGACGACGGCCAGAATGTCCTCCTTTCGCAAGATGCGCACGGTGTCCGCTGCGTCGAGGTCGAGACGCATGTTCATCTTCACGCGGCCGACGGCCGAGAGATCGTAGCGCTCGCTGTCGAAGAACAGCGAGTTGAACATCGCCTCGGCGCTGTCGATCGTCGGCGGCTCGCCGGGGCGCATGACGCGGTAGATGTCGAACAGCGCGTCCTCGCGCGAGGAGTTCTTGTCGACCTTCAAAGTGTTGCGGATGTAGGGACCGACATTGATGTGGTCGATGTCCAGAATCGGCAGTTCTTCGAAGCCTTTCTCGATAAGGCCCGCGAGCACTTTGTCGGTGATCTCTTCGCCCGCTTCGGCGAAGATTTCGCCGGTCTCGGCACTGTAGAGATCCTCTGCGATGTACTGGCCATAGAGATCCGCATCGCTGGCGCGCAGGGCCTTCAGGCCCCTCTCGGCGAGCTGGCGGGCGGCGCGCGCGGTCAGCTTGCGACCGGCTTCGATGACGACCTCGCCGCTGTCGGCGTCGACGAGGTCGGCGGTGACCTTCACGCCCTTCATGCGCTCGGCGTCATAAGGCACGCGCCAGCCGTCTTTGACGCGCGTATAGACCGACCTCTTGTAGAAGGTCGACAGTATCGTCTCGCCGTCGAGACCCAGCGCGTAGAGCAGCGAAGTCACGGGGATTTTCCGCCGCCGATCGATACGCGCATGGACGATGTCCTTGGCGTCGAACTCGATGTCGAGCCAGGAACCGCGATAGGGAATGATGCGGGCGGCGAACAGCAGCTTGCCCGACGAATGGCTTTTGCCCTTGTCGTGATCGAAGAACACGCCGGGGCTGCGATGCATCTGCGAGACGATGACGCGCTCGGTGCCGTTGACGACAAACGTGCCGTTGTCGGTCATGAGCGGCATGTCGCCCATATAGACATCTTGCTCTTTGATGTCCTTGACGGACTTGGCCTGGGTCTCCGGATCGACATCGAACACGATCAGGCGCAAGGTCACCTTCAACGGCGCGGCGAAAGTCATGCCGCGCTGGCGGCATTCGTCGACGTCGTATTTGGGCTGCTCGTACTCGTATTTCACGAATTCGAGCTGCGCGGTCTGCGCGAAGTCCGAGATCGGAAACACCGACTTGAACACCGACTGCAATCCCTCGTTCGGACGCCCGCCCTTGGGGGCCTGCATCAACAGGAACTGGTCGTAGGACGCCTTCTGCACTTCGATCAGGTTCGGCATTTCGCCGACTTCCTTGACGTGGCCAAAGACCTTGCGAACACGCTTGCGGCCGGTGAATGTCTGCGCCATGTCGCTCCTCAATCCTTCTGTCCCCTGCCGTCCGTCGGCGCTCGCTGTTTCCGCGGCGCCGCGCGCCGGAAGGCGGGCGGAACGGGCCGTCGCGGCCCTTTCGGTGGCGCCGCCAAAAACGGGCGGCGTCTTCTCGTAGGTCTTTACGCGTTCAAAAACGGCTGAACGGCCCCGGCTGAGGCCGGGACCGTTCGTAGATGGCGACGGCTCCCAAAGAGCCGCACTGGCTTATTTGAGCTCGACCTTGGCGCCGACCTTCTCGAGGGCGGCCTTGATCTTCTCGGCCTCTTCTTTCGACACGCCTTCCTTGACGGGCTTGGGCGCGCCTTCGACGAGATCCTTGGCTTCCTTCAGGCCGAGCGAGGTGATGCCGCGCACTTCCTTGATGACTTCGATCTTCTTGTCGCCCGCGGCGGTGAGAACGACCGTGAACTCGGTCTTCTCTTCGACAGGCGCAGCGGCGGCGGCGGCACCCGGCGCGGCGGCGACCGCGACAGCGGCGGCGGCCGAAACGCCCCACTTGGCTTCCAGGAGCTTGGCGAGTTCAGCCGCCTCGAGGACGGTCAGGCTCGACAATTCGTCGACGATTTTTTCGAGATTAGCCATTTGCTTGTCTTTCTATATGGTTCGAACCAGGGGTTTTGAAAGAGCCTGGGATCAGGCTGCGTCTTTGGCGGCATAGGCCCCGACCACGCGGGCGACCTTGGCGGCCGGCGCGTTGGCCAGCTGGGCCAGCTTGGTCGCTGGGGCGGTGAGAAGCCCGAGCAACTTGGCGCGCAATTCGTCGAGCGAGGGCAAAGTCGCGAGCGACTTCACCGCTTCGATATCGAGCGCCGTCTTGCCCATGGCGCCGCCCAGAAGCACGAATTTCTCGTGATCCTTGGCGAAAGCCACGGCTGCCTTGGCCGCCGCCACCGGGTCGCTCGAATGAGCGATCAGGGTCGGCCCCTTGAGAAGGGAGCCGATCGAAGCGACGTCCGTGCCTTTAAGAGCAATCTGGGCCAGGCGGTTCTTGGCGACCTGAACGTTGGCGCCCGCCGCGCGCATCTGCTTGCGCAGACGTTGCATTTGGGCGACCGTCAGGCCGGAGTACTGCGCCACGACCACCACGGAGGTCTTGGAAAAGACCTCGTGAAGGGACGCGACGGCCTCCTTTTTTTCCGCTCTATCCACGGTGCTTACTCCGGTTGGCGGGAGAATTCCCGCCTCCTGCACATGTCGCGAGCCCCGTTGCGAAAACGGATCCCGCGACGACTTGCGCCTGTCCCCGGAGCGGGCCGAAGCCCGGCGCCGGACAGAAGGTTCGAACCGCCGTCCTCCAGGCAGCCGAAGCCGCCCAGGTGAAAATCGGTCTTCCCCGTCTATGCAGGCCCCCTGGCTTCCCGCATCGCGGGAGGGAATTAAGTCCCGGTCTTCTCGCGAAAACCGAAACGCCGGCAGTCTCGGACAGGACATGGCCGGACGAGACGCGAGGGTCGCCCCCCGGGTCCTCCGGCCTATCCACCGCTCTCTTTTGCAATCCCTCTCGCGAGGCGAAAACATCGTAGGCGGAAGCCATAAATGATCATCGGGGCCGCATCGCGCCGCCAGCCCCAAACCGCTTCTTATCCGGTCTCGACCCACCTGCCAAGGGGGGCGCCGGGCTCCGGCCGCACATTTTTGCCCCGACGGCGAATTCGGGCGATTACGCTACAACGGCGCCTCGTGGGCGCCTATTGACGCAGCTTAAACGAGTTCGTGCTCTTTTCCAACCGAGCCCCGCGAGGCGAGATTCGAAGTGATTTACTGGAAAACCGGACCCCGCGCGCGAGACGCCGGCTGCACGTCGAACCGGCGAGGACGGACTTGAACGCCACTCCCAGGATTCGAGCCGCCTTCGTCGCGTCGGCGCCGTTTATTCTTGTGGCGAGCGCCGCCGGCTTCGCTCTGCGCCTCTGGGGCGCCGAAGGGCCGCTTTGGAACGACGAAATCTGGTCAATTCTCAACTTGAGGTCGATCCAACATTTCTGGCAGGTTCTTTGGGGTATTTCGCATGACAACAATCACTTCCTGAATTCGCTCTGGCTCTATTTCGCGGAAGCGTGGGGGCGGGATTCGATCTGGCTGCGCCTGCCCTCCGTCATCGCCGGGGCGCTCTGCATTCCGACCCTTGCATGGCTGGGAGCGCGCGCGGGCCGCGCGGGCGCCGTCGCGGCGGCGATCCTGGCGGCCGGGTCGTTCTTTCTGGTCGCCTACAGCGTCGAGGCGCGCGGCTACGCCGTCGCGACGCTCGCGCTGATTCTCGCCTTCGCAGCGATGGAGGCGGCTATCGAGGCGCCGGAATCGGCCGCGCGCTGGCGCCTCGCCGCAGCGGCAGGGCTCGCCTTTTTCAGTCATCTCGCCGCGGGTCCGGCGCTCGCGCTGTTCGGTCTCATCGCCCTCTTGGAATTTTGGCGGCGCAGCCGAAATGCGCGCGCGAGCCTCGTCGCGGCCCTTCGCGCCTTTTGGCCGAGCGCGCTCGCGATGACGCCGACGGCAGCGTTCCTGATCGCCGGTTTCGTAACGATGGGCGGCTTCACCGTCGGACATTTCGTCGCCTACGCGCCCGAGCACGCGATAGCGGCGATGACCGGGCTGGACATGATGACATTCGGCCTGGATGTCGCTTCGCGATCGCAAACCGGGATCGCTTTCCTGCTGCTGCCCGCGCTGCTGCTGCTGGCAATCTTCACGCTCGCCCTGCCCGAGCGTCGCATCGCTTACGGCCTGATGTTCGCGGGCGTTCCGTTGGCGGTGGTGCTTCTGCATCCGCCCAATTCGCATCCGCCTCGCTATTTTTTCGCGCTCGCGCCGTTCCTGCTGCTGCTGGGCGCGGAAGCGTTCGCGAAGCTTTGGAATATGGGCGGCCCGCGCCGCGTCTTCGCGGTCGCGACGCTGGCCGCCTCGCTCGTTGGCGACGCCCATCTGTTCGCGCAATTGCAGGCGAGCAAAGCGTCGAGCTGGGTCCAGGCGCTCGACCGGATCGCCGCTTCCGCGGACCCGCGCCTGGCGAGCAACTACGATTTCAACGTCGGAAAGAGCGTCGCCTATTACAATCTGACCCACGCCAGGCCGGTTCAACTCGCGCCGCAGGGGGACCTCTGCGCGCTCAAGCCCGCATGGTTCGTCGTGGAAATGCAGAACGGACCGACCGCGGACCCAGAGTTCGACGTCGCGGCCGGAGATTGCCGCCTCGCGTATCGCCTGAACGGAATATTCGATCGTCACGCGACCTCGCAACTTCCCTGGGCGCTTTACGAGCTGATGAAATAGCGACTCCTGCATCCGCGTCATGGCCCCAGATAAAAATGATGCGCTTGCGCCGCGACGTTGGGCTTGCCTTGCGGCCCGCCGCGGCGAAAAACTGCGCTCCTTCGCGACGAATCCCCGCGTGACTCTTTCGAGGGCGCTATGAAAATCAGGGCCGCCGTTTGCCGAGAATTCGGAAAGCCGCTCGTTATCGAGGACGTCGAACTCGCCGAGCCCGGCTCGGGAGAAATTCGCGTCAAGATCAAGGCCTGCGCGATCTGTCACTCCGACATTTTCTATGTCGACGGCGCCTGGGGCGGCGAATTGCCGGCTGTCTATGGCCATGAAGCGGCCGGAGTCGTGGAGGCCGTCGGCGTAGGGGTGAAACATGTCAAGCCGGGCGACCCCGTTGTTGCGACGCTGATCCGCTCTTGCGGCGGCTGTCCGGCCTGCGCCGGCGGAGCGCCTGTCTTCTGCGAAGAAGTCTTTCCGCTCGATCTGAAGAGCCCGCTCACCGACAAATCGGGCAAGCCGATCGGGCATGGAATGCGCATCGCCGCCTTCGCGGAGCAAGTCGTCGTTGACGCAAGCCAGGTCGCGGTCCTACCCAAAGACTTCCCGCTTGACGTCGCCTCGCTGATTGCCTGCGGCGTCCTCACCGGCTTCGGCGCCGTGGTCAACACGGCGGACGTGCGGACAGGTTCGAGCGTCGTCGTCATCGGCTGCGGCGGCGTCGGCCTCAACAGCGTTCAGGGCGCGCGCATCGCCGGCGCCTCGTCGATCATCGCCGTCGATGTCGAACCCGGCAAGCTCGAAGCCGCGCGCGACTTCGGCGCCACGCACACGATCAACGCGAAAATCGAGGACGTCGCCGAGAGGGTTGCCAGGTTCACAGGCGGACGCAAGGCGGACTATGTCTTCGTCACCGTCGGCGTCAAAGGCGCGACCGAACAGGCGATATCTTTGATGAAGCGCGCGGGCGCAACGGTGCTGGTCGGGATGCCGCCTTCCGGCGTCAGCTCGACTTTCGATCCCGGCTGGCTCGCCGCCGACGGCCAGCGCATCCTCGGCTCAAAGATGGGCTCGGCGCGGCTGCCGATCGACGTGCCGAAGATCGTCGAACTCTACCGCGATGGCCGACTGAAACTCGACGAACTGATCTCGGGCCGCTACGCTTTCGAAAACATCAACGAGGCTATCGCCTCCTCGCGTGCGGGCAAGGCGCTTCGCAATGTCGTGATGTTCTGACCGGGCCGCGAGGCCAGAGGGGGGCGGAATGCGCATCACCGGATTGAAGACCTTCGTCGTCGGCAACCCCCCGCCCCGATTCGGCGGGCGCTATTTCCTTTTTCTCAAACTGATGACGGACGCCGGCCTCGAGGGCCTCGGCGAGGTCTATGCCGCCAGTTTCGGCCCAAGAGCGATAGTCTCCATGATCGAGGACGTGTTCGAACGCCATCTGCTCGGCTCAGATCCTCTGAAGATCGAAACCCTCTGGCGCAACGTCTACGGACGCGGCTATTCCGCGCGACCCGACATCTCGCTGATGGGCGTGATGTCGGGCGTCGAGATGGCGATGTGGGACATTGTCGGCAAGGCGGTCGACAAGCCCGTCTATTCGCTGCTCGGCGGTAAAGTTCACGAAAAACTGCGCAGCTACACCTATCTCTATCCCACCGGCGGCGCCGACGCCTACGCGGCGAGCCCGGTTTATGACGACCCCGACGCGGCGGCGGCGCGCGCGCTCGACTATGTCCGACAAGGCTTCACGGCCGTGAAGTTTGATCCCGCCGGCCGCTACTCCACGTTCGACCCGCGTCAGCCGAGTCTGGAGCGGCTCGCTCTCAGCGAGGCCTTCTGCAAGCGCATCCGCGAGGCCGTCGGCGACGAGTGCGATTTGCTGTTCGGCACGCATGGCCAGTTCACGGTCTCCGGCGCGAAGCGGCTCGCAAAGCGGATCGAGCCCTATTCGCCGCTTTGGTTCGAAGAGCCGACGCCGCCCGAAAGCCCCGAGCGAATGGCCGAGGTCGCGCGCGCGACCTCGATTCCGATCGCGACCGGCGAAAGACTGACCACCAAATACGAATTCGCGCGCGTGCTCGAAACCGGTGCCGCCTCGATCCTGCAAATGAATCTTGGCCGGGTCGGCGGTCTCCTGGAGGCGAAAAAGATCGCCGGCATGGCGGAGGCGCATTACGCTCAAATCGCTCCGCATCTCTATTGCGGACCGGTCGTCGGCGCCGCGAACATTCAGCTGGCCGCGTGCAGCCCGAATTTCCTCATTCTCGAAAGCATCGAACGCTGGGAGGGCTTTCAAGCCCGATTGTTGAAGGCGCCGATCCGCTGGGAGAACGGTTACGTGATCCCGCCTGAGGGACCAGGACTCGGTGTGGAACTCGACGAGGACGTTGCGCGCGCTCACCCCTACACGGGCGACGCCTTGCACCTCACGCCCGCTTTCGCGCCGCTGAATTCCCC
>JBBIIT010000050.1:7940-22381 GCA_037446355.1 Beijerinckiaceae bacterium
CCTACACGGGCGACGCCTTGCACCTCACGCCCGCTTTCGCGCCGCTGAATTCCCCAGACTAAAGTTCGACCGCGACGCCGCGAGGAATTCGGCCCCCCCCGTCGCTAGCCCCGGGCGGCGGCGCGGCGGCTCCTCGATTCCTTAACCGAACGTTGCCAGACACTTCACAGTTTGACGACGTTCGATGTAAGGGAATTGCAAGAGATTTGCTCCAAAGTCGCCAGGCGCCGAATTTCCCGCCCGTACTTTGAACCAACGTTGCGTAGCTCGAATGAAATCACCTTTGACTGCACGCCATCTCGCGGACCGCCTCGCGGCCGCGATGGGACGCTGGCTCGACGACGATGGCGGCTCGACCGCGTTGGAATTCGCGTTGCTTTCTCCGGCCTTTATTTCCATCTTGTTCGCGGCGGTGATGTCGGGAGTGATTTTCCTCGCCAAATCCGAGCTTGATCTGGTGACGCAAATTGTGGCCCGGCAGGTCATGACCGGTCAGGTCACGAGCTCCTCGCAACTCCACACGGCGCTCTGCAACGCGACAGGCGGCGTCTTCGATTGCAGCAAGTTCATGGTGAATCTGACCAATTACGCCACGCTGGGCGGAATGACCACGGCGACGCCGACGATCACCTACAACTCTTCCGGCGCCGTCACCAACACCTGGTCAGCCAATTTCGGCGCGGCGGGCAGCATCATGGTGATGCAGGTCATGTATCAATTTCCGAGCATTTCGGCGCCGCTGTTCTCCTTCGCTTCGCTTTCGAACGGCGATAACCTCGTGATCTCGACCGCGGTGTTCGTCAATGAGTGATCGATCGTTTCGCGGTGCTCGCGTGTCGGCGTGTTTGGCTCGATTTCGCGCAAGGCTCGCCCGGCTGCGCGTCGAATCTTCCGGCATCGCGATGGTCGAATTCGCTCTGATCGTGCCGGCCCTGCTGGCGATGACGGCACTGGTCGTGGTCGGCGGTATCGGTTTCGAGCTTAACCGCAAGGTCACGCTGACGATGCGCACGTTGACCGACCTCGCGACGCAGCAAACGAATATCGGAACTTCGTCGACGACCTACACCTACACCAACATACTCAACGCGGCGTCTCTGGTGGTCGCCCCTTACGATCCCTCGAAGCTGTCGATGGTGCTATCCGAGGTGCAGACGAACGGCACCACGTCCGCGACGGTCGTCTGGAGCCAGGCGAACGCCCAAGGCGCCGCGCTGGCCGCGGGTTCGACAGTCACCGTCCCCAGCAATCTGTCGGCGTCGGGATATCTCATCCTCGGTCAGGTCACATACAAATACAACCCGCTGAACATTTTCGTCTCGGCCAGCCCCATTACGCTCTCGAACTCGCTCTACATGGCGCCGCGCGTCGTGGCGGGACACGTCAACTGCTGTAGTTGACACGCTCGACGTCGCAGATCGCGCCAGTCCGGAATCCGCGCCGCGCTGCGCGCCCGGGCGATTCCAGAATCGAGCCGACGCTTCGAGCGTCGCAGAAATCCTTCATCGCAATTCAGGGGCGCCAAAATGGCGGCCGAGCGGATAGCGGCTAGCCATCGAGACAACAGAACGGACCCAAGGCGCCCCGGCCATTGCTTCCACCGCGCGTTTGTCCGACTTGCGCGCCCGCTTCGAATGTTGTCTGCTAGCGGCGACGCAGCGATGAACAGCGCGCGCACGCAGGGAGGATGGGCGGGATGGCCGAGATCGAAACGCGCACCATGAGCAAAGTCGCTTGGCGGCTCGTTCCGTTCCTGATGCTTTGCTATTTCATCGCCTATCTCGACCGCGTCAACATCGGTTTCGCTGGCGCCTCCATGGTCAAGGATCTCGGTCTTTCGCAGGGCGTGTTCGGCGGCGCCGCCGGCATATTCTTCATCGCGTATTTCTTCTTCGAAGTGCCGAGCAACATGGCGCTTGACCGCTTCGGCGCACGCATCTGGATCGCGCGTATCATGCTGACCTGGGGCGTCATCGCGGGCGCGCAGGCCTTCGTCACCGGAGAATACAGCCTTAAATTCATTCGCCTGCTGCTCGGGGTGGCCGAGGCCGGTTTCTTTCCCGGCATCATCTTCTTCCTGACGCTCTGGTTTCCCTCGGCGTATCGCGCGCGCATCGTCGGCCTCTTCATGTTCGCGATACCGATCTCGACCGTGATCGGTTCGCCGATTTCCGGCCTGATCCTCAACATGGAAGGCTATCAAGGCCTGCACGGCTGGCAATGGATGTTCCTGATCGAGGCGCTGCCCGCGCTGCTGATGTCCGGCGTGGTGCTCTACTATCTGACCGACCGGCCGTTGCTGGCGTCCTGGCTTCACCCCGACGAAGCGCAATGGTTGCAATCGCGCCTCGACGCCGAGCGCACAACGCGTGAGCGCGAGGGGGCCGCGTCTTGGCTCAAATCCATGCTCGATCCGCGCGTGATCGCGCTCGGCTTTGTCTATATGGGCTGCAATATCCCGCAATACGGTCTCAGCTTCTTCCTTCCCCAGATCGTCAAGGCGTTCGGCGGCCTGTCCAACTTCCAGGTCGGCCTCGTCACCGCGCTGCCCTACGCGGTCGGTGCGATCGGCATGATCGTGTGGAGCCGGCACTCGGATTCGTCAGGCGAGCGCAAGTGGCACGCTATCATTCCTCTGCTCGTGATCGTCGCCGGCCTTATGCTCGCCGCCTATGCACCGGACCCGACCTGGAAGATGGCGTTCCTCTGCCTCGCTGGTTTCGGCTTTTTCGCGGTGCTGCCGGTGTTCTGGACCTTGCCGACCTCATTCCTCAGCGGCGCGGGCGCGGCGGCCGGCATCGCGGCGGTCAATTCGATCGGCAATCTCGGCGGATACTTCGGTCCGCAGGTGTTCGGCTGGTTGAAGGACGCGACGCACACGGAGTTCGCGAGCCTTGCGTTCCTCGCCGCCTGCGCGCTGATCGGCGCCGGCATCGTGCTCGCGCTCGGTCATGATCCGAGCCTTGAGAAGCCGACCGAGATCGCGCCCGCTCAGGCGCGCTGATCGGGCGAGGCGATGCGCCACCGCGTCAGCCCGCGCGCCGCATCGCCCCGCTCGCCGCGTCGAACACGGATTTCGCTCCGAAGCCGATGAACAGCAGGCCGACGACGCGGGTGACGGCCACGCCATGCGAAAGGAAAAACCGTCGGACCGCCGGCAAGCCGGCGGCGAAGATCAATACGGCGTCGGCGAGCAGGAAACCGGCGAAGGCCGCGACCATGAGTTGCGGGGCGTCGGCCGCGCTGAGGCGATCGACATAGGGCGAGACGATCGCCGAAAACATAGCCAATGCGACCGGATAGGCCTTCGGATTGGTGAGGCCGAACGCCATCCCGGTCAACAGGGGGCGACGCTCGCCAATCGTGCGCGGCGGCGCGTCCTGGCGCGTCATCACCGCACGCGCGCCCAGATAAATTAGATAACAACCGCAGAGAAACCCTAGCGCCTGAAACAGCGTCGCGCCAAGTTGGTTGGCGCCGATGATCGCCGCCACCGCGAGCGCGCCCCAAGTGACGTCGCCGACCAAATGCCCGCAAACGAACCACGCGCCCGACGAGCGCCCTCGCGCGGCGGACAACGAAAACATCGCCAGGAACGCGGGCCCCGGCGAGACAACATAGAGAAAGGCCGCGGTCGTCGTCGCGATCAGGATTTCGGGCGCGATCATTCGAGGGCTCCCCTGGCCAGGCGTTTGAGTTCGTAGAGCTTCGCTTGCGCCTCGCGCGGCGACAATTCGTCGGGATCCAGGCCTTCCAACGCCAGGCGCACCGGATCGGGCGCGGTTTCGCTAGGGCGCGGATCGTAAGAGAACAGCGGCAGCGCGTCGATCGCATCCGCGTGGCGATTCGATTCCAGCTCAGCCAGAATCGCACGAGCGCGCTTGACCACCGTGGACGGCAGGCCTGCAAGCTTGGCGACTTGAATTCCGTAGGAACGGTCGGCTGCGCCCGGGGCGACTTCATGCAGGAACACCAGCGAGCCCCGCCATTCGCGCACGCGCATCGTCAGATTGAAGAGGCGCGGCAAAGTCAGCGAGAGTTGCGTGAGTTCATGAAAATGCGTCGCGAACAGCGTTCTCGATCGATTAGTCGCATTCAAATGCTCGACGCAGGCGAAGGCGATGGACAGGCCGTCGAAGGTCGCGGTGCCGCGCCCGATCTCGTCGAGAATGACCAGCGAGCGTTCGCTCGCCTGATTGAGGATCGCGGCTGTTTCGACCATTTCGACCATGAAGGTCGAACGGCCGCGCGCCAGATCGTCGGCGGCCCCGACGCGCGAAAACAACCTGTCCACGAGGCCGATATGCGCGGATTTGGCGGGAACAAAGGCGCCCATCTGCGCGAGTGCGGCGATCAGCGCGTTCTGACGCAGAAACGTCGACTTGCCCGCCATGTTCGGGCCGGTCACGAGCGCGATGCGCCCGCCCTCGCCGAGCGGGCCGCTAAGATCGCAATCGTTGGCGACGAATGGTTCGCCTCGCGCCGCCAGCGCCGCCTCGACAACGGGATGACGCCCACCCTCGATCGAGAAGCGAAGCGAAGCGTCGACGTGCGGGCGCGTCCAGTCGCGCCTGACCGCAAGCTCCGCCAGCGCCGTCGCGACGTCGATCTCGGCCAGCGCCGCGCCGAGGCCGCGAAGCGTTTCGGATTGGGCCAGGCATAGCCGACTGAGGCGGTCGAACGTTTCGAGTTCGAGCCGCAGCGCGCGGTCGGCGGCGGAGGCGATCTTGGCTTCGAGATCGACAAGTTCGCTTGTCGTGAAGCGCATCGCGCCCGCCATCGTCTGCCGATGAATGAACGTCGCCGAATACGGCGGCTTCAGCAGCGCCTCGCCCGTCGCCTGCGGCGTCTCGATGTAATAGCCTAGGAAGTTGTTGTGCTTGATCTTGAGTTGGCGCGCGCCTGCTTCGTCGGCGTAGCGCGCCTGCATCTGCGCGATCACGCGCCGGCTTTCATCGCGAAGGCCGCGCGCCTCGTCGAGCGCCGCGTCCGCGCCCGCGCGCACGAAACCGCCGTCGCGCTTATTGAGCGGCAATTCCTCGGCGAGCACGGCGCCAAGTTCGCGCGCGAGCGCGCCGTCGTCTCGCCGCAACGCCGCAAAGGCCTGCAACAGTGGGGGCGGCAACTCCCCCGCCCCTTCGAACCTTACCGCGACCTCGGCGCCGGCGATCAGGCCCTCGCGCAGGGCGGCGAGATCGCGCGGGCCGCCGCGATCGAGCCCGAGGCGGGCCAGCGCCCGCAGAAAGTCCGGCGTCGCCGCGAGCGTCTTGCGCAATTCCTCGCGCAGCGCCGGCGCCTCGACGAAAAAGCCAAGCGCGTCGTGTCGGCGCGAAATTTCAATCGGGTCCGTCAGCGGACTGGCGAGCCGTTCGGCGAGGAGGCGCGCGCCCGCGGGCGTCTTCGTCATGTCGATCGTGGCGATCAACGAACCCGCGCGCTCGCCCGAAAGCGTGCGCGTCAGTTCGAGATTGGCGCGCGTCGCGGCGTCGATTTCGAGCGAAGCTCCGCGCGCGCGTCGCGAGGGCGGCGCCAGGCGCGGCGTCGCGTCGATCTGCGTGCGCTTGACATAGCTCAGCGCCAATGCGGCGGCGGCGATCTCGGCGCGCGTGAAGGCGCCGAAGCCTTCCAATGTCTCGACGCCGTAGAATTCGCTCACACGCCGCTCCGCGCCGGCGGCGTCGGCCGATTCACGCCCGAGCGGCGTCGAGGCGATGCGCGTCTCCGACATCAAACGCGCGAAATTCGCATCGGCGAACAGGCTTTCGGGCGCTACGATCTCGCTCGGCTCCAACCGGGCGATCTCCACCCCAAGGCCCGCCTCGTCGGTTTCGCTGACAATAAAGGCGCCGGTGGAAATGTCGAGCGAGGCGAGGCCGAAGGCGATCCGCCCCTCCCCCGTCTTCGCGCGGCCGATCGCCAGCAAGAGATTGGCGCGGCCGGGCTCCAGCAGCCGTTCTTCCGTGATCGTGCCAGGCGTGACGAGGCGCACCACGTCGCGGCGCACGACCGATTTGGGGCCACGCTTCTTCGCCTCGGCCGGGTCTTCGAGTTGTTCGCAGACGGCGACACGGCGCCCGAGCGCGATCAAGCGGTGCAGATAATCGTCGGCGCGCTCGACCGGCACGCCGCACATGCGGATGTCCTCGCCTTCGTGCTTGCCGCGCTTGGTGAGCACGATGCCGAGCGCGCGGCTGGCGATCTCGGCGTCCTCGAAGAACAACTCGTAGAAATCGCCCATGCGGTAGAACAAGAGGCAATCCGGATGGGCCGCCTTGATCTCGAAATATTGCGCCATCATCGGCGTCAGCCGGTTCGGCGCGTCGGCGGCGGGCGGATTGGCGGGGGCGTCCATGGGCCGAGCCTAGCAAATCCGAACGCGCCGCGCAGGGGCGTGGCGGCCGATATCCACGCATCGCGTCACGCCGCCGCCGCACGCGCCTTCATCGTCTTGGCCGCCATAGTGTAACCGCCGCCGGCGCCGTCGACGAAATGGACGTGGCCGCGATCCGAGAGCGAGGGCACGAAGCAAGTCAGAAGTGCGTTGTTCTGGCGGAACGCGCCGTGGTTGGCGTAATCGCCCGCCGCCGCTAGGCGCGCCTCGACCGCGTCGGCGAATTCGGGCGTGCAATCGAGCGTCATGCGCAGCCCGTCGTCGAATTTGCGAAAGTCGGAATTGCCGACGATGTCCTCGAGATATTCGGACATATGGAAGGACTTCGTGCTGAGATTGAAGGTCTGGAAAGCGTAGCCAAGCCCATATCGGAAGATCGACTGCAATCGCGCTCTGGTGCGCGCCACCCCGCTCGCGCGCAGCGCCGCGCTTTCGAGTCCGATCGCCCGCGCCGGATTCTCGGGCTGCAGCGCGTCCACCGAAACCGGCCGACCGCCGTCCTTGGCGCCCAAGGCGGCGCGCGCCACTTCCTCGACCAGCGCGGCGAAGCGCGGATCGTCGCCGCGCGGGGTGACGATCAGGGACAGGATGATTCCGTTGCGCGCCGGCGCGAGGCCCCAACGGCAGGAAAGCCCGGAGAGATCGGGGCGAGCGCCGGCCTCCGCGCGCGCCAAGGCGTAGTCGCCGCGTTTGGCCGCGCCCTCGAACCAACTGAGCCCGCCGCCGGAGAACATCGCGTAGGCGCAGTGTTTTGAGGCGCCATAGCGCGCGACGCGCACGTCGCGTCCGGCGGCGCGAATTTCGCCGACCGAAATCGCCGCCACCCGCAGGTTCATCTGGAATTCCTCGCCCGCGAATGTCGCCATCGCGCGAAGGGCGTCTTTCGCGGCGCCGCCATCTGCGGGCGCGACCGCGAACGAAGCGCCGTCGCCGCCGAACACAAATGGAAACGCGCGCCGGCCGAGCGCGTTGGTCACGGCGGCGATGACGCCGGCGCCGATCATGTTGACCGTCTTGTAACGCCCTTCGACGACCGCCTGCGTCGAGCCTACGACATCCGAGAATCCGACGATCCAATCGTCTGGCAATGCGCGATAATTCTGAGATTTCACCGCGTCGGCGAAATCGTCGAAAATCGGGATCGAGGCGTAGAAATCTTGGTTTGCATCGGACATGGATCGCGGACCGCCGGTGACGACAGCTTGAGGCTACCTCAGCTTACGCGGTGTTGGCGACAAATGTTACGCCCGCGACGCCAGCGCGATTTGCAGCACCGGCCCGACGCCTCGGCCAACAACGACATTCTCGGCCCGCTCGATCGCATCGCGCACAAAGGCCTTCGCGCGCTCGACAGCGGTCGCGAGGTCCGCGCCGAGCGCGACATGCGCGGCGATGGCGCTGGAAAGCGTGCAGCCCGTGCCGTGCAGGTTCTTCGAGGCGAGGCGCGGCGCGGCGAAGCGGCGAACGCCCGACGCTGAGACAAGCAGATCGACCGCTTCGGCGCCGTCGAGATGGCCGCCCTTCATCAGTACCGCAGCCGGCCCCAGCGCGAGCAAATCCGCGCCCTGGCGCGCCATTTCGCTCTCGTTATCGGCTCGCGGCATACCGAGCAACGCCGCCGCCTCGGCGAGATTGGGCGTGAGGCAATCGACGCGCGGCAGCAGATGCGAGCGCAACGCTTCGGCAAAATCCGCGCCGCTGAGCGCATCGCCCGACGAAGCGGTCATGACAGGATCGAAGACGACGAAAGGCCGATTCGATGCACCTTCGAATCGTAACGCCTCGCCGACGACGTTGGCGATCTCCGCCGAGCCCAACATGCCGATCTTGATCGCCGCGACATCGAAATCCTGCCGCACCGCTTCAATCTGCGCGGCGACGATCTTCGCCGAGGCGAGTTCAACCGACGCGACGCCGAGCGTATTCTGCGCGGTCAGAGCGGTGATCGCGCTGGCGCCGTAAACGCCGAGCGCGGCGAAGGTTCGCAAGTCCGCTTGCACGCCGGCGCCGCCGCCCGAATCCGAGCCCGCGATCGTCAGCGCAATGGGGGTCACGGCGCGCGCGTCGCCGCAATCCATTCGCGCGTTCGCGCTTCGGGATCGGCTTTGAGCGTGATGTCGGTGACAGCAGATACAACATCGGCGCCGGCGGCGAGGCAGAGCTTGCCGCGCTCGACGTCGAGACCGCCGATAGCGACGAGCGGAATCGCGCCGACCCGCGCCTTCCATTCACCGATGCGCGCAAGGCCTTGCGGCGCGAAGCGCATCGCCTTGAGGATCGTCGGATAGATCGGCCCCAGCGCGACATAATCGGGCGAGAATTTGAGCGCGCGCTCAAGTTCGGCTTCGTCATGCGTGCTGATTCCGACGCGGATCCCCGCCGCTCGGATCGCCTTTATGTCGGCGCCGTCGAGATCCTCCTGGCCGAGGTGAATGTAATCGGCGCCGATGTCGATCGCGAGGCGCCAGTAATCGTTGAGGATCAATTGCGCCCCCGCCTTCGCGCAGATTGCGAGGGCTTCCCCGGCCTCCTTCGCGATCTGCCCGGCGCCGCGATCCTTGATGCGCAACTGCACGAGACGCGCGCCAACGCGCGTCATCCGCTGGACCCAATCCGCGCTGTCAACGATAGGGTAGAACGGATCGAGCCTCACGAAAGATGGGCCTTTCCAAGCACGGGCGTCGAGGGCGCCGCCATGTCGCGCGCGGGCATCGGTCCGGCGAGAAACGCCGCGCGGCCTGCCTCGACGCCTTGGCGCATCGCGCGCGCCATCGCGGCGGGATCGCCCGCCTTGGCGACCGCCGTATTGAGCAGAACCGCGTCGTAGCCGAGTTCCATCGCGGCGGCGGCGTGGCTCGGCAGACCGATGCCGGCGTCGACGATCAAGGGAACCTCGGGGAAATGCGCGCGCATGGCGCGCAGACCGAACAAATTGTTCAGGCCCTTGCCCGAACCGATCGGCGCTCCCCAAGGCATTAGCACTTTGCAGCCCGCTTCCAACAATCGCTCGGCGACGACGAGGTCCTCGGTCGTGTAAGGAAACACCTCGAAGCCGTCGGCGCTGAGAATTCGCGCGGCTTCGACGAGGCCGAACACGTCGGGTTGCAGGGTATCGGCCTCCCCGATCACCTCAAGTTTGATCCAGGGCGTGGCGAAAATCTCGCGCGCCATTTCGGCGGTCGTGACCGCCTCCTTGACGCTGTGACAGCCCGCGGTGTTGGGCAGAACGCGCACGCCGAGTTCTCGGATCAGACGCCAGAAATCTTGTCCTTCGCGTAGTCTCGCCGCCTCGCGTCGCAACGAAACCGTGACGATCTCGCAATCGCTCGCGCGCACCGCCGAGGCGAGAACCGCGGGCGAGGGATATTGCGAAGTGCCGAGCAGCAATCGCGAGCGCGGCGAGAAACCATAGAAGTCCATCGCACTATCCTCCCTGCCTCGGCGAGACGATCTCGATTCGGTCGCCCGGTTGGATCGACGTCGCCTCGCGCTTGCGCGCAGGCACGAAATCGCCGTTGAGCGCCGTCGCGACGATCGCGTCGCCATAGTCGAGCGCGCGCAAGGCTTCGGCGAGGTTGACCGCCGCAATCTCGCGCCGCTCGCCATTGACGATGAGGGTCACGCCGCCGCCTCCCGCTTCGTGAGCGCCAATTCGGCCGCGCGCGCGGCGAAATCGGGCGCGAGCAGATAGCCGTGGCGATAGAACCCGTTGACATAGATGCGCCCGTTCGCTTCGACGATGCGCGGTTCGTTGTCGGGAAATGACGGGCGCAAATCCGCGCTCATCTCGACGATCTCCGCTTCGCCGAACGCCGGATGCAGCGCATAGGCGGCGTTCAGGAGTTCGATCGCCGAACGCACGCTCATGCCCGAGGGGTCCGCGCTTTCGATCATCGTCGCGCCAATCATGAAAACGCCGTCGGCGCGCGGAACGACATAGAGCGGGATGCGCGGATGCAGCAGCCGCACCGGGCGTTGCAGCTTCACTTCGCGCGTGCGCACGAGCAGCATCTCGCCGCGCACGGGACGAAGCTCGGGAAGATCCGCGCGCGCGCCGTAGCCGCGACAGTCGACGACCGCCTCAGTCTTGATCGACGCATGATCGGGAAACTCGGCGCCGAAACGCAACTCGGCGCCGCGCTCGCGCAGCCGCTCGGCGAGTGCGGCCATTGCGACGCGCGGATCGACATGGCCTTCGCTGGCGTAGAACAACCCGTCGCGGAAGCGTCCGGCGAGATCGGGTTCGAGTTCGCCGATGTGCGCCTCGCCGACGCGCTCCCATGCGCGCGTGCGAGCGGCGAAGCGGTCGATGTCGGCGTTGTCGCGCGGCGGCGCCACGACGAGGCTGCCCGCGCGCGCGACGGCCGGGACATGGCGCGCCCACCAGTCAATCGCATTTGCGCCACGCAGCACGACGCTTTCAGGCGCGCTCTCGCCTTCACAATAGGGCGCGAGCATGCCACCCGCGAGCCAGGAGGCGTTGCCGCCTAGCGCGGCGCGGCGTTCGTGGAGCGTGACCGTGGCGCCGCGCTCGCAAAGCTCTAACGCGGTCGCAAGACCGACGACGCCCGCGCCGATGACCACGACGCGCATCGCCTACTCCGCCGCCGGAACATAAAGCGCGCCGCCCCGGTCAAGGAATTCCTTCGACTTGGCGTCCATTCCCGCCATCGCCTCGGCTTCTTTTCTCAAGTCCTGCGTGATCTTCATCGAGCAGAATTTCGGACCGCACATCGAGCAGAAATGCGCGACCTTGTGGCTGTCTTTGGGCAACGTCTCGTCGTGGAACTTGCGCGCGGTGTCGGGATCGAGCGAGAGGTTGAACTGATCCTCCCAGCGGAAATCGAAACGCGCGCGGCTGACCGCGTCGTCGCGGATTTGCGCGGCGGGATGGCCCTTGGCCAGATCCGCGGCATGAGCGGCGATGCGATAAGTGATGACGCCGGTCTTGACGTCGTCGCGGTCCGGCAGACCCAGATGCTCCTTCGGCGTGACGTAGCAGAGCATCGCGGTGCCGAACCAACCAATCATCGCCGCGCCGATGCCCGAGGTGATATGATCGTAACCCGGCGCGATGTCGGTCGTCAGCGGCCCGAGCGTATAGAAAGGCGCCTCGCCGCATTCCTTGAGTTGTTTGGTCATGTTGACCTGGATCTTGTGCATCGGCACGTGGCCGGGGCCTTCGATCATCACCTGACAGCCCTTGTCCCAGGCAACCTTGGTCAGTTCGCCCAATGTCTCCAATTCCGCGAATTGCGCGGCGTCGTTGGCGTCGGCGATCGAGCCGGGGCGCAGGCCGTCGCCGAGCGAGAACGACACATCATATTTGCGCATGATGTCGCAGATGTCGCCGAAATGCTCATAGAGGAAACTCTCGCGATGCCCGGCCAGACACCAGCGCGCCATGATCGAACCGCCGCGCGAAACGATGCCGGTGGTGCGGCGCGCCGTCAGCGGCACATAGCCGAGGCGCACGCCCGCGTGGATGGTGAAATAGTCGACGCCCTGCTCGGCTTGTTCGATCAGCGTGTCCTTGAACACTTCCCAATCGAGCTTCAACGGATCGCCGTCGACCTTTTCGAGCGCCTGATAAATCGGCACGGTGCCGATGGGGACGGGCGAGTTGCGCAGGATCCAGGAGCGGATGTTGTGAATGTTGCGACCCGTCGAGAGGTCCATCACGGTGTCGGCGCCCCAGCGGATCGCCCACACCATTTTCTCGACCTCCTCTTCGACGCCGGAACTGACCGCGCTGTTGCCGATGTTGGCGTTGACCTTGACCAGGAAGTTGCGGCCGATCGCCATCGGTTCGAGTTCGACGTGGTTGATGTTGGCGGGAACGATCGCGCGGCCGCGCGCGATCTCCGAGCGCACGAATTCGGGCGTGATGAATTCGGGGATGGCGGCGCCGAAGCTCTCGCCGTCGGCGACGCGCGCCGCGGCGCCGGCGACCGCCGATTCGCGCGCGAGATTCTCGCGATGCGCGACATAGATCATCTCCTGCGTGACGATCCCGGCTTTGGCGAACTCGTATTGGGTGACGAGTTGACCCTTGGCGCCGGCGCGCAGAGTGCGGGTCGCGGGGCAATGGGGCGCGAGGCGGTCGGCGGAGACGTGGCCGTTGTCCTCGGGCCTGACCGCACGACCGGAAATCGTCGCATAGCCCCGGCCGGCGATCCAGGCTTCGCGCACGGGCTTGAGGCCGGCGCCGAGATCGACCTGCGCGCCGGCTTCCGTGTAGGGCCCCGAAGCGTCGTAAACGCGCACGGGCGGCTCCAACGCGTCGGAGAGTTCGATCTCGCGGAACGGCGCGCGGATGTCGGGATGGCTTTTCGCGGATGCGTAGACCTTGCGCGATCCCGCAATCGCGCCCGTCGTGACCCGGGTTGGCGCGCCCGGCGTCTTGATCTTGGCGTGTTCGTTCATGTTCGTGCCTCCGCGTGCCCAGGGATTGCGAGCGAGGGGAGGATCGAGTTTGCCGGATCGGCGACCCTCGTCCCTTCGCCGGCATGACCCGGATCAGGTTCAAAGGGTTCGGCGCTTCGCCGTCTCAGCCCAAATGGGCGCCCCTCGAGTTATGACGGGCATGTGAAGCCAAGTGCGGGCGTCTGTCAATGAGTCCGGTCCGCGAACCGGAACGCGAGGCTGGAAGGCGCGCGTCGAGCGCGAGCATGACGGAACGAGTCTGGCGGGGCGGTGGGCTTCGAGCCAACAAAAAACCCCGGAGCTTTCGCTCCGGGGTCTCTTTATCCAATCGCTTGAGGCGATCAGAAGCTGCGGGTGACTTCGAAGCGCGAAGCAAAGCCGCTCGCGCTGCTCTGGAAGGTGGTCGTCTGGCCCAGCGCAGGGACGCCAGCGACGTAGCCGGTCGGGGTCGAGTTCGAGGTGTTCTGATAGAGCAGTTCGAACTCGAAGTCCAAGCCCGGGACGGGGTCGTAGTGAGCGACGCCGCCGAGGATCCAGGAAGTCGAATTCGACAGCGGCGAGAAGGCCGCTTGGCTGTTCCAGTTGATCTGAGCGTAACCGCCTTCGAGCGCGCCCGAGAACTGGGCGTTGAAGTGGTGCTCGATGTCGGCGCTGATCGACCAGGCGGTCGGGGTCGCCCAGCCGCGGGCCGGCGTGCCGTTGTAGAACGTGTCACCGACCGCCAGGGCCTGACCGTTGCCGTTGACGGCGCCGTTCTCACCCCACATTCCGTCCGGAATGCCCGAGTACCAGATCGCGTTCTGCGAATAGGCGCCCGTGACCATGATGTTGTCGCCCGCGCCCATCGACGGCAGGTTGAACTTCACGCCCGCGTCGAGCGCCCAGCCCCACTTGTTGATGCCGGACAGACCGTCGACCGAGGTCATGTAGACGTTATGAGCAACGCCGGCCAAGTGCGCCGAACCCCAGCTCTGAGCGACGTCCAAGCTCGCGACCATGTCGGGAGCGCGCATGCCGTTCTGAACCGCGCTGCCCAACGCGCCCATGTTGGTGCCAGGGCCGCTGACGCCGTTCGAGCCGGCGCTCTGCGCGGCGAGGGTCGCCGAAAAGCCGCCGCCGAACTGGGCGGTGTAAGCGAGCAGGTCGGGCTGGTTGAAGCCCTGCTGGTCGGGCGAGAAGAAGTCCGCCCAGGCCGGGCCGCCGCCGACGAAGGAGAAGAACGAGTTCGCCTTACCGGCGGTGATGCCGGCCCAGTTGACGTAGGCGCGGTTGATGTAAGCGCCCGAACCCGGCGCGGCGGTCGGGTCGAAGCCGTTGGAGTTTTCGACCTGCAGCTCGATATGGCCGAGCAGCGGACCCATCGCGGTGTTGGAGACCGCGTCCATGGTTACGTTGGCGCGGGTGCTGTAACCGAAGTCGGAACGAAGGGAGGTCCCGGCGCCCGGGGCGAACGGAAAGCCGCTGCCGACAGCGAAGGCTTGGTTGAAGGTGTGGCTGACCACACCGCCGGCCGTATAAGGCACGCCGTAGGCCTGGCTCAGATTGCCGGCCGTCAGCTGACCGGTGACATAGCCGGAGATCTTCAGGCAGGTGTCGGAGCCGGGGAGCACGAAGCCGGTGATCG
>JBBIIT010000051.1:0-1494 GCA_037446355.1 Beijerinckiaceae bacterium
GTCCGCGGCGGCGGGCGCCGCCGGCGCCGGGCCGGGTCGCGAGGGGCCGCCGCCGTTCGGCGGTGAAGCGGGGCCGCCCGGCCCGCCGCGGTGCGATCCGTTCTGCCCCTCCCTGGCGAGGAAATGGCGGCGCGCCGAAACGCAGCCGAGCGGGATCACGACCAGCGTCAGGAATGTCGCCACCAACGACCCGAATAGCAGCGAAACCGCCATGCCCTGGAAAATCGGATCGGACAGCAGCACCATCGAGCCGATCACCAGCGCCAGCGCCGTGATGAGAATCGGGCGCAGACGCACACGGCCCGCGAGCGTGATCGCCTCCGGCACCGACATGCCGTCGCCGACCTTGACCCGGGCGTATTCGACCAGAAGAATCGAATTGCGCACGATGATGCCGGCGAGCGCGATGAAGCCAATCATCGAGGTCGCGGTGAAGTCCGCCCCGAGCAACCAATGCCCGGGCACGATGCCGATCATCGTCAGCGGGATCGGCGCCATCACCACGAGCGGCAGCAAGAAACTACGAAATTCCGCGACGACCAGAATGTAGATCAGCACCAGCGCCGCCATGAAGGCGATGCCCATATCGCGGAAGGTCACATAGGTGACTTCCCACTCGCCGTCCCATTTGAAGCCGCTGACGTTGGTCTGGGCCGGCCGGCCGAAATAATGACCGCCGATGCTTTGCCTGTCCGGGGTGATGTAGTTCTTGAGCGCCGAGTCGACGGCGAGCATCCCGTAGAGCGGCGCTCCGAGCCGGCCGATGACGTCGGCCGTGACATATTCGATCGAGCGCAGATCCTTGCGGTAGATCGGCGGGTCGACGCGGTGCGGCGCGAAATGGCCGAGTTCTCCAAGCGGCGTGGCGACGCCGTTCTGCCCGCGCACCGGCAGCACCAGCAGATTGCCGAGATTGACCCGCCGCGCCAGCGGCGCCTGCAACATGATGACCGCCTGCTCGAGGTTGTGCGTGCTCTGCAACGCGCCGACCTCGAAGCCGCCGGTCGCCATCATCAACTCGCGATTGATGTCTTCGACGGAGACGCCGAACATCTTCGCGCGCAGCCGATCGACCTCGAATTCGATGCGGTCGTGCGGCGCCTCCATGTATGTATTGACGTCGGCGACGTCGGGCGCGCTCGCCAGAGACTTGAGAATGTGCCCCGCGACTTCGCGCCGCACCTCCGGCGTCGGCCCGTAGACTTCGGCGACAACGGGCGCCAGCACCGGCGGGCCTGGCGGCGCTTCGGCGATCGTCAGGCGCGCGTGATGCGCGGCGGCGATCGGCGTAAGCGCCGCGCGTATTTGCGTCGCGACCTCGTGACTGGAACGCTGACGCTGATCCTTGTCTTTGAGCTGCACGGCTATGTCGCCCTGCCAGGGCTGCGTGCGCATGAAATAGTGGCGCACCAGACCATTGAAGTTGAACGGCGACGAAGTCCCGGCGTAGGTCTGGAACGCGATGACCTCAGGCACGCTCTCCAGCACCGCGCC
>JBBIIT010000051.1:1594-21904 GCA_037446355.1 Beijerinckiaceae bacterium
GACGAAAGCACCGGGATGGGCAGCATGTAGGGGCCCATCATGTCCGAGACGAAACCCATCGGAAGCAGCGCCGCGACGACCGTGAACGTCGCCAGAATGGTGGGATTGCCGACTTCGTCGACCGCCTCGGCCGTCAGGTCGTCGCCCGTGCGCCCCGCCTCCAGCCAGCGGCGGTAGATGTTCTCGACCACGACAATGGCGTCGTCGACGAGAATGCCGATCGCGAAAACCAGCGCGAACATCGACACACGATTGATCGTGAACTTCAGGACATAGGCGACCGCCAACGACATCAACAACACGGCCGGAATGGTGATGAGCACGATGACGGCCGGGCGGCGCCCCATGGTGAGCAACGCCAGCACCGTCACCAGCGCCGAAACGATGAACAGCTTGAAGATCAGATGCGAAACCTTGTCGTGCGCGGTCGCGCCGTAGTCGCGCGAAATCGTAACCGTCACGTCGTTCGGAATCAGCGCGCCGCGCAATGTCTGCAATTCGGCGAGCAACGCCTCGGCGACGTCAACGCCATTAGAGCCCCGCTTCTTGGCGACCGCCACGGTGACCGCCGGCGCGGTCGTGAACTCGCCCGATTCGGCGCGGACCGAATTATCGACGATCGACTTCGGCTCGGACTCGCCTTGTTGGATCGAGGCTATATCGCGCAAATAAACCGGTCGACCCGCGTCCACCGAAACGATCAATCCGCCGATTTCCGCCGCGTTCCTCAGAAAGGCGCCCGTATAAACATTGTACCAGTGATCGCCATCGACGACGTCGCCGGCCGGCAGATGCTGGTTGGCGGCGTTGATCGCCATGGCGACCTGGCCCAGGGTCAGACCAAATGTCGCGATTTTCGACGGATCGATTTCGATCCGGACCTGCTCCAGACTGCCGCCGACCACGAAACTCTGGCCGGTGTCAGGAAGCGCCTTGAACCGCTGCTCGACGTCGAGCCCGAGCTTACGCAACTGAACCAGATCGAGCGTAGGCGACGACAGCGTGACCGTCACCACCGGCACGTCGTCGATGCTCTTGGGCTTGACCAGCGGCGGCAGCACCCCCTTGGGGATCAGATCCATATGCGATTGCAGCTTGTCGTAGAGCTTGACGAGCGAAGGCTCCATCTGCTCGCCGACCTCGAACCGCACCGTCACCATCGACATGCCCTCGTGCGAAACCGAGTAGACATGCTTGACGCCGGACAGCTCGGACATCAGCCGTTCGAGCGGTTCGGAGATCAGGTTGGAGACTTCGTTCGCGGTCGCGCCGGGATAGGCGACGAGAATATCGACCATCGGCACGGAAATCTGCGGGTCTTCCTCGCGCGGCGTGACCAACATTCCGAGCGAGCCGATGATGAAGAAAGCGATCAGCAGCAACGGCGTCAGCGGCGATTCGATGAACGTCGCGGCGATACGTCCGGCGAAGCCGAGCCGAGCCGGCGCGGGCGCTTCCCTCTCGGGGCCGGAGGAGTGCGTGTCCGTCATGGCGCGGGGCTCGCTGTCATGTCGTCACTGCGCGATGGAAGACGCGGATTCGGCGCCTTGGGTGAAGGGGGGGTTAGACATCACCCGTTCGCCCGCCCGCAGGCCCGAAAGCACCGCCGTGCGATCGCCCATCTCGTCGCCGAGCCGCAACACCCGCATTTCCGCTCCGTGCGGCGTGACCACGAACGCGACCGGAAGACTGCCGCGATAAACGATCGCGTGGGTCGGGATCGCCGGAGTGAGCATGGAAGGTCCGCCGCCGCCGGGCTGCGCGATCCAGACGCGCGCATACATGCCGACCGCCGCAGCGACGCCGGGCGGAAGCGCCAGCTTGACGGTCACGGTCCGCTGCGGGCCTTCGGCGCTCGGGAAGATTTGAGCGACTTTCGCCCAGACATTGACGCTGTTGACCGTAACCGGCACGGCGTCGCCAAGCGCGATCTGTTTGATCTGCGCGAGCGGCGCCTCAATACGAATGTCGAGCGCATCGACGTCCGCGATGTCGGCGATCGGCTGGCCCGGCTGAACGACGTCGCCCAGGCGCACGTATCGTCTCAGGATAACGCCCCCGCGCGGAGCGATCGAACGGCGATCGCGCAGGCGCGCGTCGAGCGAGTCGATCCGAGCTTGCGAGCCGACGAGACCCGCGAGCTGGCGTTCGTAATCGGCGCGCGCATTGTTGATAGCGGGATAGCCGCGCTGCGCCTGCTGCTGGGTCTGCACGGGCGCATAGCCGAACGGCGAGTTCGGACTCGCCGCGGCGCCAGGGGCCACCTGCCCCATGAAGCCCTGCGCCATGTTGTAGAATGGCGTCGCCACGCGCTCGAACGCGTCGGCGAACGGCCCGCCCATCGACGATGTCGTCTTGGGACCGTAGAGGTTATGATAAAGTTGCGTCTGCGCATTCTCGGCGCCGGCCATGTCGGAAGCCAGACCTGCCCAGGCCGCGCGATATTCCGGCCGCAAGGCGTCGTCATCGAGCGCCGCGACGAGTTGGCCGCCGGCGACTGCGTCGCCCTCCTGTCCGGCGATATAGGCGATGCGGCCAGGCGCTTGCGCCGAAAGATGGGTCAGGTTTCGCGGCTCGACGTATCCGCCAAGTTCGATGCGCGCGGCGGCGGGCATTTGCGTAACTTCTTCGCCGCGCACGTCGCCCGAAGCGGTCAGGGCTTCGAGCGCGGCCAGATTGGCCGGCGAGAGCGCGGGCTGTTGCGGCGGGCGGGCGAACCAGGCGGCGAATAGCCCGCCTAGAATCGCGGCAATAAACAGAGGGACGACTCTCGCAGCCAAGGTACGCATGAAACTGTACTTTCAAACAACGCCGACCACCCTTTCGCGCCGCCGCCAAGCGCGAAGAGCGTCTAGTTGCGAGGAACGGTCCCCATTGCTGTGAAACTCTTGATGAAGGGCCCCGCCATCGCGGGATTTTTGATCATCGCGCCATAGTCGCCAGTAAGGAATTTTATTTTGCCAGTGGTGTAGGCCATCCCGAGGCCCATCATGCCGATGCCGCTGGCGCACCACTTTTCCCAGTCGGCGGCGCTCGCGCGCAAATCCCAGTTCAGCGGTTCGCCCGCGTAAACGCCGGCCGCGGTCACGTAGCCGTTTTCGACTTTGATGAAGCCGCGCGGCTTATCCTCGCCTTGAAGGCCGTAGCCGATCGTCGAATTGAAATTGATCTTGGCCAACGCGTCGCCGAGGTCTTTGTCCTCGTTCCAAGCGTTACCGAAATCGACCATCCAGTCGTCAGAGAATAGAGCCGGCATGTCCCCTCCCCTTGGTCATCCGAGTTCGATCACTCGGCGTTTCCTCTCTGACGCCCGCTTGTTGCGCGCCACGCCAGCCTCTGCTCCACGTACGCCTCTTGGCCGCCGCGGACTGCATCTACATTCATGTATTCATATGTAGTTCTTTCAAAATGCGCAAGACCTGCCCAACGCCTCATCGCGTTATGATGAATCTTCGGGCAGCGACGCTGTGTCGCAGGGCGCCGGCCATCGGTCAGGAGGCGCAAAAGGGCCCATGTCGCGCGCGGTGCGAACATTCAGGGGGCGGGGGCGCGATAGACAACGGGCGCGTCCAATTCGCGAAAATGTCCGGCGTCTCGCACCTCCCCGACGCGCGAAATTCGCTACGGGATCGCGCGGCTCGACGGTTCGCGATGGATCGGACATTGTCGATGACGGCGCACGCGACGCGCGTCCCCGCTCACTGCGAGGAACGCGCGCCATCTTCGCCTACTTCGAGGCGCGTCCCGGCGCACGCAGGTTGGCTCCCTGGCGGGCGCGCGGATTATCGCGGTCGCGTCAGCTCGACTTCACTTCTTTCAGCTTGTTGATGCCCATCATGCTGAGCGTCAATTTCTCGTAGAACGGCTCGCTTTCGCCCTTGCGCATCTTGCGGATGAAATACTTCTCGAAGCCGATTTTCGCGGTATGCACCCACTTGCCCTGCGACGACCAATTGACGTTGCGCGGCGGGATTTGCGGTTGCGCAACGAAAGCGATGCCGGAATCGCCGAAGTCGGCCAGACACACCGCGTTCCAACTTCCTTCGTGCGTCGGCGCTTTGCCGCGCAACATCTGGCCGATGTTGTGCGCCGTCGCCGTCACCATGGATTCGATCATGAAACCCGTCTTCGGCACGCCGCACGGGACGGGCGTCGGACCCGTCGGCGCGATCGCCACGCAGACGCCGACCGAGAACACGTTCGAGTACGTCGGGTTCTGCTGATGCTTGTTCACCAGCACGAAGCCGCGCGGATTGACAAGGCCTTCGACGCCGCGCAATGGCGCGATGCCGCGAAACGCGGGCAGGATCATCGAGTAGCCGAACGGCAGCTCGCGCGTCGCCTTGACAGAGCCGTCGTCGGCGATCTCATCAATTGTCAGCTTGCCGGCTTCGGCTTTCTTGATCTTCGCGCTCGTCACCCATTTGATGTGACGCTCGCGCATCGCGCTCTCGAGCAGACCCTTGGTGTCGCCGACGCCGTCAAGACCGAGATGGCCGATATAGGGCTCGGCGGTCACGAACGTCATTGGCACCTTGTCGCGAATCTTTCGCCGACGCAGTTCGGTTTCCAGGATGAACGTGAATTCGTAAGCGGGGCCGAAACACGAGGCGCCTTGCGCGGCGCCAATGACGATCGGCCCAGGGTTCTTGCAGAACGCCTCGAAATTGACCGCCGCCTTTTCAGCGTGGTCGATGTGGCAAACCGAATTGGTGAAGCCTTCGGGACCAAGCCCCTCGATCTCGTCGAACGCGAGGTCCGGACCGGTGGCGATGACGAGATAATCGTATTTGATCGACGAGCCGTCCTGCATCTCGATGGTGTTGTCTTTCGGCGACACTTTCGTCACCGGGCTCACTTTGAACTTGATGCCGAGCTTGGCCATCGTCGGCGCGAGGTCGATCTCGAGCGCTTCGCGCGTGCGCCAGCCGACAGGAATCCACGGATTGGAAGGCACGAAATGATATTTCGCGTCTTTCGTGACGACGGTCAGCTTGTCTTCCGACCGCAGCTCGGCCTTCATCTCATAGGCCATGATCGCGCCGCCCAATCCGGCGCCCATGATGACGATTTCTGCCATGTTGTTTCCTCCGTCCCCCTGCTTTGGCGCGGGTCGGCGCCCGTGCTCTGTCGAGCGATGTCGCCCAGTAAGTTTTATATATTTGAATATGTCAACATTGCACCCGGGTGTACGTCACCCGAACGGCAAGCCGGTCAATAGCGAGAGTCTTTCGGCTTGCCGCCATTGGGCCAGTCCTTGACCTTGTCGGGGAAGTCCGCGCGCGTTTGGTGGGTGAAATACTCGGCGATGTCGAGCGCGTCCTGATCGGAAAGCCCGCCCTGCCCTTGCGGGAACTTACGGCTGTTGGCGATCGGCATGTTGGCCTTGACGAAGCCCGCGGCCGTGTAGGTGCGCGCGATGCCCGCGCCGATGTTGAACGCCTCGTCGCCCCAAAGCGGCGGGAACACGAACTCGCCGGCCTCGTTCTTCAGGCCCTGGCCTTCATCGCCGTGGCAGACCGCGCAATCGGCGGCGAATAAGGTCTTTCCGCGCACCGGATCGGGCGTCAGCGTATCGGGAATTTTCGTAGTGCCGCGACCGGAGATCTTATCGCCTTTCTTCGCATCGCCCTTCATCCAATCCATGAAAGCGATCATCGCGCGCATCTCGGGCGAGTCATCGGCGAGCTTCGTACCGTTCATCGAGCGCAGGAAGCAGCCGTTGAGGCGATCGGCCACGGTGATGACGCGCCCGGCGCGCGGGTTGAGCGAAGGGAACTGCGCGGTCAATCCATTGAAGGGCGAACCCTTGGCCATCGTGCCCGAGTTAATGTGGCAACTCGAGCAATTCATCTGATCGCCGACATTGTGCGGCAAAAGCGCGCGGGTCTCGCTCATGAGCCGCATTCCCTGGACAAGCTCAACGGCGTCGCCGCTCGCCAGCATATCCGCGTAGCGCGGCGTTATGTAATTTTCCGGCGCCGTCGATTTCGGCGCGAGCGCCTCGCGCTGCGTCTTGACCTCCGCGACCGCCACAGGCCTCGCCTTGTTGCCCCAGCTCGCGCGCGCGAACGTCAGGATCTCGGCGATTTCCTCGTCCTTCAGCGAACTGTATTCCGGCATCGTGAACGCGTGCTGCGAATTCTTGGTCTTGGCCTCGGTCCAGCCCGTGAGCACGACGTGAACGACAGAAATCGGATCATCGGAGAGAACGGAGGCGTTGCCGGCGAGCGGAGGGAACACGCCGGGCGTGCCGCGTCCATCGCGTCCGTGGCAGCTCGAACAGAACTGATCGTACCCCAGCCCGCCGCGCGTCGAATAGAGGCCGTCGGCGACTGTGACCGGAGCGTTTTCGGGCGCGGCGTTCGTCGGCGCCAGCGACTTCAGGAAATGCGCGGTCGCGGCCAGATCTTCGTCGGTGAAATATTGCGTACTGTTGGCGATGACCTCGGTCATCGCGCCGAAGGCGGCGGCGTGGCCATTGACTCCCGTCTTCAGCAGCTTGGCGATCTCCGGTTCCGACGTGAAACGCCGCAAGCTGATCGAGCGCCAGGGCGCGATCGTCGAGCCAGAGAGGAAGGACTTGCCGTCCTCGCGCGTGGTAAGTTCCTGCATCGCGACGCCCCTAGGCGTATGGCAGGTTCCGCAATGGCCCAAACCTTCGACGATATAGGCGCCGCGATTCCATTGCGCGTCCCGACTCCTGTCCTCGACGAAACGCGAGCTATCAAGAAACGCCTTGTTCCAGGGCGCCAAGCCGAGGCGAATGTTGAACGGGAACCGCATCGCATTAGCGCGATTGGCCTGCTCGACCGGCGCGACGCCCTTCATGATATAAGCATAGAGCGCCTTGACGTCGTCGTCGCTGATCTTGGCGAAAGCGGGAAACGGCATCGCCGGATAGAGATAGGAGCCATCGGCGCCTACGCCGCGTCGCAGCGCGCCTTCGAATTGCGCCAGCGTGACGCCGCCAATACCGGTCTTCGGATCGGGCGTGATGTTGCTCGAATAGATCTTGCCCATCGGCGTCTCGAATTCGAGCCCGCCGGCCATTTCCTTGCCACCCTCGGCGGTGTGGCAGGCGACGCAATCGCCCAGGCGCGCAAGATAGGCGCCCCGCGCGACGCTTGCCTCGTCCATCGGCGGCGCCTCCAGCATCGAGGCCGGCGCGGCGGGCGGGCGCACGACCCAAACGGCGACACCCGCCAGCAAAACAGCGAGAACGCCCACGACCGCAATCTTTTTCATGCAAGCTTTCCCTGACTGGATCACGCGCCGCGCGGCAGCCTGTTCGCTCACGAAGCGGACGGGCGCCGACCTTCGACGATGAAGAATAAAACGATGGCGCCGAGCGCGAGCAAGGCGAACCAGACCAAGTCCGGCGCGCCGGTCGCCTCGGGGATTCGGACTTTGCCGAACGACCAGACCGGGAGGATATGCGCTTTCACCCAGTCGAAGCTTATGGCGTAAACGACGGCGCCAAACACCATGCCCACGACGCCGAGCAGCGCATGAAGGCTACCCGTCGCGGCGGCCGCCAGGCCAGTGCCCGGGCAATAGCCGTAGAACACCAACGCAACGCCGAAGATCACCGCGCCGAGGACGACAGCGAGCAGATTGGCGTCCTTGACATAGTATTTGGCTTCGCCGAGGTCGACGAGGGCGAAAACGCCGATGCCGCCGACGACGATCGCCGGCAACATGACCTTCAGCATCGTGAAGTCCTTGAGACAGAACTGCCCTTCGATCACCTCGAAATTGGTCACGCGGCCGCGATGCAGCAACCATCCAAACGCGAAACCCATGGCGAGCGGCAGTAGAAAGGTTGCGTACGCCATCATGCCCGCGCTCCGCGACCACGCCCGAACACCAGCCGCGAGACGACAAGCGCGGTCGCGAAAATGACGATCAGGAACACCCAGCTCGACAGCGCCAGTTGCAGTCCGCCGGAAATACCATGTCCGCTGGTGCAGCCGCCCGCGAGTCGCGCGCCATACATCAGCGCGGCGCCTCCGAAAAACGCCGCCAGAGCGCGTTTGGTCAACGACGGACCGAACCGTTCACGCCAGAACCGCGGCATGAATTCGAGACGGAAGGTGCCGGTAGCGACCGAACAAACGAAGGCGCCCGCGACCATGCCGACCAGGAACAATACCCCGTAATCCCAGCTAAACGGCATCGGGCTCCAATAAGCGTTGCCGGCGACCGCGTCGGCGCCGAGGATCGGCGCGGCGACCGGCTGGCCAAATCTCGAGAGCGGCCCGGTGACCCCAAGCGGATCCTTGGCGATGGCGAAGGCCGCCCAGCTGAGAACGCCGATACCGGCCCCGACCCAATAGGGCGAGACATCGACGGCGCGCGATCGCGCAACCGCCGCGGCGCCGATCTTCGCACTTGTTGACATGAGCGCCTCCGCGAAATCGGCGAGGCGTTAGTCGCCGCCGCCCTGATACGGCTTGAAGCCATAGCTCTCAAAGATTTTCTGACCGTCCGGCGATTTGAGGAATTCCAGCCACAGCTTGGCGGCTTCCGGATGCGGCGCGCCGGCGACGACCGCTCCCGCGTAGATCGCGGTGCTGTTTTGCGCGGCGGGTATTTCCACATGCTCGATCGGATGGCCGGCCTGTTCCTGGAACATCGCTTCGGACTGCCAAGTAACGCCGGCGTCCGCGCGTCCCAGCATCAGATAGAGCGGCGACTGCCGGTGATGGATGTGGGTCAGCAGCGCTTCGCCGCTGGCGACTTTGTCCTGATAGACCGTCTTTTCGAGCGCGTCGCCGCCCGCCTTGACCAGCGAAGCTTTGATCTGGCGCGCGATTCCCTCGAATTCCGGATTGGGCATCACCAGCCGCACGCCCGGCTTGCCGAGATCGGCGAGGCCGGAAACGTGCGCGGGATTGCCCTTCGGCACCATGATCGTCAGCGTATTGGTCGCATAGGGCGTCGCCGGCGCCGCCAGCATCCCTTCGTCGACATATTGCTTGATCTTCCTGTATCCGGCGAAATAGGCGTCGGCCTTCACGCTCCAGGTCATGTTGCCGACTGTGACCGTTCCGCCGGACTTGATCTGCTTGACGAGCAATCCCGGCGGGATCGTCTCCCAGTAGATGTGGCCCTTGAATTCGGGGTGCAGCGTCTCGAACGCCTTCACCAACTTCGCCATCGCGAAAAAGTAATTGCCGCCGACGAACAGCGACAATTTCGACTGGAAGGGATCGCCATGGAAATCGGCGAGATTGTCGGCGTCGGGTTCGGTGAATTCGAGCCCCCTGTCGACGACGTCATTGTTCTCGCCGTGTTGCCACGGCGGATACACGTCCGCGCGCGCCGGCGGCGAGGCGGCCCCGGCGGCGCAAGTCGTCAGCAATAGGGCGAACGCGGCGGCCGCGCAGTTCCTGATAGTCATCGCGGACATTCCGGTCTCTATTTGGCGAACGAGAAGCCGACCATCACCAGTTCGGCGATCGTGCCGACGATGCCAGGCGTAAGTACGGCGCCGGGCACGAGGTGGTTGGTCAACTCGGCCGCCATCGCCTCATGGCTCAACTTGTCGGGGTTGATGTCCGACCCGATCAGACGTTCGGTCACTTCCCAGATCGAATTGTGACACGCGAGGAAGACAACGCCGCGACGCTGCAATGCCGGAATGGAATTGTTGTGCGGCGAGAACACACCGTTCTCATCTTGGTAGTTCTTGGGATCGGCGCTGGCGCCTTTCTGTTCCTGGACGAAGGAATTGCGCTCGATTTTGCCGCCGGGAATCTTCGCCAGCTGGTATTTGTCCCACATCGCCTGGTCGAGCAACGCCAGATGCGCGCTGGCGTGCGTCGCCGAGACGACCAGAAAATCCGGGTGCTTGAACGACCAGATCTGCGCGTTGAGCGAGTTGCGCATAAGATTGAGCCAGGGGCCGGCGATATCGACGTTGTCGTAGACCTGCTTCGGACCACCCCGGTAGCCCATGACTTCCCGGAGCGCGGCGGCGTCCCAAAGATCGGGATTATCGAGGATCATCGGCACGGTCTTGAAGTCGCGCCGTCGCGGAGCCTTTTCGAGCGCCGCGGCGAGGTCGGCAAGCGTCTTGGCCCCCGGCGCGAGCGTCATTTCCGCCGCCTGCGCTTCTGCGACCAGCGACGACGTTCCGGCGGCGATACCCAGACCCAATGTCGCCAACGCAGCGCGGCGACCAACCATCGCGTTATTCATGCTGTCTCTCCAAACGAAAGCGGCGCGCGCAACTTTCCTGGCGCGCGCCGTCCAACTGACCTAAATCAGTACTTCGCCTTGACCGGCGCCGCATCGGCGTCGAAGTGGTAGGTCCAACCGACCGTCACCTGACTTTCGCCGAGCGAAACCTTGATGTTGCTGCCAGGCGTCACGCCGCCCGGCGTGACCTCCGGGCCGGAAACGCTGTTGGTCGGCGCGTAATAGCCAGCCAGGTCGATCGAGGAATTCTGGGTGACGCGATAACTCATTCCGGCGCTGAACTGGCTCGTCGTAACCCCGGGGGCAAGCAAGCCCAGAGTGACGTCGGCCGATTTGACCGGATTGGTGTTGAACTCGTAGCCGGCGCGCAAGGTGAGTTGCGGATTGGCCTTCCATTCGACGCCAAGCGCCAACACATCGACGTCGCTCCAGCCGAACCCGGGCCCGCCGCTGGAGCCGTAGGGAGCCTGAATGCGCGAGGAATTTCCGATCGAGCCGACGCTGGAATAGAAGATATGCTTGTAGTCCGCCATCACGGTGAGGGTCGGCGCGATGTCGTAGGCGGCGCCGACGGTCACGTTGCCAGGAATGTTGAAACTGCCCTGATCGGCGAACAGCCCCTGATACCTGGAGAAATTCGACATATAGGTCGGCGTGGCGCCAGCGAGGCCGAGCCGAAACGCGTCGTTGACGCGCCACTCGGCGCCCGCGTGCAGACCGAAGCCCTCGGACATATCCGCGCCGTTGTTGGTCATAGCGGCGCCGTCGGCCGAGAAACCGCGGAATGCCGCGAGGCCCTCGGCGCTGAACACCTGAACGGCCAATACCGGCGCGATGCCGATCGAAACCGAGCCGATCCTCTTGGAATAGCCGAGTTCCAGGAAGCCCTGGCTCAGATTGACGCCCGCCTTGCCAGCGCAATAGGGGCCGGGCGCCCCGGTGCAGGCCGGGCCCAGGTTCGTCACGCCATTGTAAAGCGTATTCATGCCGCCATTGCCGTAAACCGCCACGCCCCAGGCCGAGGTGCCGTCGATCGGCTGCGAATAGGCGACGTTGGGAATCAAGAACAGCGGGATCGAACTGGAGTGGCTCCCGGGCGCAACAAACCCGGTGCCGGTCGCGTCGTAGCTGCGGGTCGGCCCGAAAAACGAGAGGCCGATTTGGAATTCACGGCCGACGTCGACCAGTCCAGCGGGGTTCAACGTCAACGCCATCGCATCGGTCGAATTGGCGACGCCGGCGCCGGCGAGACCCGTTTGCGTCGCGCCATAACCGCCAAGGAAATAGCCTTCCGTAGCTGAGGCCTGTTGGGCGCCCATCAGTAAAGCTGCGACCACGAAGCCCGCGCGAGCGGCGCTTTTCTGCGTCATTATCGTCTCCCCCAAATTTCGCGGCGCCGGTTCTAAGAGCGCCGGCGTCCGCAGTTGGCCCCGATCCCTTACGCGCTGCGCTTGATCAGGAAGTTGTAGGTTTTGCCATCCTGCTTTGATTCGAGCAACTCGTTGCCGGTCGTGCGGCAGAATGCCTGGAAGTCCGCGACCGATCCCGGATCCGTCGCCAGAATGCGCAGCGTGCCGCCCGTCGGCAAATCCTTCAGCGCCTTCTTCGCCTTGAGAATCGGCAGCGGGCAATTCAAGCCTTGAGCGTCAAGCAATTGTTCCGACATGTGAATATCTCCCTTCGTGATTGCGCCTTTCGGCGCCGAGTTCCCGATTAGATGTAAAGATTGATGTCCGCCTTCAGAGCGTTTTCCATGTAGGTCGCCGCGCCGCCGAGCGTCGGTCCCTCGATCATGTCTTCCATCTTGTATTCAAAGAGATCCATGGTCATCTGGCAGGCGATCATCTTGACGTCCGACTCGATCGCCGCTTCGCGCAGATCCTCGATGCTGGCGACGCCCTTCTTGGCGATCAGATTCTTCATCATCTTGGTCGCGCCGGCGGTGACGCCCGGCAACATGCCGACCAGATTCGGCATCGCCATATGCATACCCATCATCGGCATTTTCATCGCCGGATTGCCCAGCGGAGTCACCTGCAAGTCCAGCTTCTTCAGCAGCAGGGGCAGACCGTAGAACGTGAAAAACATCGTCACGTCGACGCCCATCGCCGCCGCCGTCGTCGCCAGGATGAAGGGCGGATACGCCCAATCGAGCGAGCCCTTAGTGACGATGATCGACATGCTCTTGGCGTTCGCGGTCTCTCCTGCGGACATTGCGTCCTCCCCAAAATTTTGGCGCTCACCATATCCAAGCGCTTCGTCGCCTGACCGGCGCTGGTCTCATGAATTGCAATATGTGAATATGTTGTTCGCGCCGCTGTCAAGAACGAAGCGCCGTTTTCGCAGCGTTTCACGCGATTTTGTGGCGCCCTGTGTCTCAATAGCCGCCCTTGCGCCGGCTTTCCGGCACGCCGGCGATCCGTCCGCCCTGCTTCGAGGGATCGAGGGGGAATAAATCGTAGACCGTCTTCTGGTCGACCCTTTCGCCCCAACGCTCCGACATCGCCTTGAGAATCGAGCGCGTGTTCGGCGTACTCTGATTGTTGTTGAAATACTCGTCGCGCAGGTACTCGATGAGATCCCAGTGGCGCGGACCCAGTTCGATTTGATCGAGTTTGGCGATGTGTTCGGCCAACTCCCGGCTCCAGTCCTCCGGATCGACCAGATACCCGGTCGGGGTGGTTTCGATTTCGCGACCTTCGAATTGGTAGCTCATGCTTGCCTCGAACGCTGCGGCGTCGGTGACGCCTCGTGGAAATATGGGGCTACGACGCGGCGAGCTCGCGCAGGTAGTCCCAGGTGTAGAGTCCGCTGTCGTGCCCGTCGTCGAATACGATCTTGATCGCGTAATGACCCACCGGCTCGATGCCGACGATTCGGACATTCTCCTTGCCGGTCACGATCTTGCGCTGGCTCGGCGAATGGCCCTGAACCTCGGCGCTCGGGCTTTCGACCCGAAGCCGTTCGGCGGAAAGCTGGACCGCGACGCCGTCGTCGTAGACGACTTCGAGTCGGCGGCCATTGTCGCTGGCGGTGATGTCGGTCGGCCAGGCCATGAGCTTTCCCATCCGATCAAACCAGGCGAATGCGCGGCGCGGGCTTGGCCGTCGTCGCGCCCGCGGAAAGCGTTTCGGCGACCGCGCGCGCGATGCGCAGATAGGCCTCGGCCTGCGGGCTGCCGGGCATACTGTCGACCACGGGGCGCCCTTCGTCGGAATTGGCGCGAATGGCGGCGTCGAGCGGAATCTCGCCCAGGAACGGCACCTTGAGTTGCTCGGCCTCGCGCTGGGCGCCGGCGTGCGAGAAGATATCGGTGCGTCCGCCGCAATGCGGGCATACGAAATAGCTCATGTTCTCGACGATGCCGAGCAATGGCACGTGAACCTGATTGAACATCGCGATGCCGCGCCGCGCGTCGATCAGCGCCAGATCTTGCGGCGTCGAAACGATGACGGCGCCGGCCAAAGGCACGTTCTGCGCCATCGTCAATTGCGTGTCGCCGGTGCCCGGCGGCATGTCGACGACGAGCACGTCGAGTTCGCCCCAGGCTACCTCGCGCAGAAGCTGCGTTAGCGCCGACATGACCATCGGACCGCGCCAGATGATCGGTGCGCCTTCCTCGACCAGGAAGCCGATCGACATGACCTTCACGCCCGCGCTCACCATCGGTTCGAGCTTCTGCCCGTCCTCGGCCATGTCGGGCTTTTCGGTAATGCCGAACAACTTCGGCGCGGAGGGACCATAAAGATCGGCGTCGAGCAGGCCGACTTTCAACCCGAGCTTGGCGAGGCCGACCGCGAGATTGCAAGCGACCGTCGATTTGCCGACGCCGCCTTTGCCCGAAGCGACCGCGACAATATGGCGCACCCCGGGAAGTTCGGTCGCCGCGCGCGCCCCCGGCGCCGCGCCTTTGGCGTGCGAATGGGCGCCATTGCCGCCGGCGGGCGCCTCGCCGATTTTGCGCGCCGCCTCCGCCGTCAGCGTCACGACCGCGCTCTGGACCCCGGCCAGGCCCTTGATCGCCGCCTCGGCCCGCGCGCGCATCGGCTCCATCGCCTTGGCCTGAGCCGGATCGATCGCGATTGCCGCGAACACCTTAGCGTCGCGGACCGTCACGCCGGAAACGGCGCCAGATTCGGGCAGCGGCGTCTTGCCATCGGGTCCAGGGACCGAGCCCAGCGCACGCATCACGTCTTCTTGCGTCACCATCAATTCAAACTCCTGTCAGGCCTCGCAGACCTCGTCGGCCAGGCCATCCGCTGTGATTACGATTGGCGCCGCCGCTTGCGCATCGGCCGCCCTGTTGAGTTTCTCGTGCAAGGTCACGACTCGGCCGATGATGAGAATGGTCGGCCCGCGCAAATCGGCGGCGCGCGCTTTCTCCGGCAGCGTCGCCAAGTCGCCCACAATAACACGTTGGTTGGGCCGGGTCGCGTTGTCCACGATCGCAGCGGGAAGATCCGCCGGCGCGCCCTTGGCGATGAATTCTTGCGTTAAGGCCTCGATATTTCGCAAGCCCATGTAAACCGCGACCGTTTGATTGGGCTGCACCAGCGCGTTCCAATCGAGATCGACATAGCCGTTCTTGCCGTGACCGGTCACAAATATGCAGGCCTGTGCGTGATCGCGATGGGTCAATGGAATACCGGCGTAGGCCGAGGCGCCCGCCGCCGCAGTGACGCCCGGGCAGACCTGAAAAGGAATTCCGTGCTCGACGAGTTCTTCGATCTCCTCGCCGCCTCGACCGAACATGAAGGGATCACCGCCCTTCAAACGCAGGACGCGCTTGCCTTCCTTGGCGAGGCGAACCATCAGCGCGGAGATTTCGGGTTGCGGCACTTCATGCTGGTTCGGCCGCTTGCCGACGTAAATGCGCTCGACCGACTGCGGAACCATGTCCATCACGCCGGCATCCGCAAGGCGATCGTAAAGCACGACGTCAGATTTGCGCATCAATCTGAGAGCGCGCAACGTCAGCAATTCCGGATCGCCCGGACCCGCGCCGACCAGATAGACCTCGCCGACGCGCGCGGAGGATTTCGCCGCCGGGATCGACGCGGCGATGCTGGCGACGCTCGGCCGCGACGCGGCGCGGCCCGCGCGCACGCGCTCGACGAAGCGCCGCACCCAAGGGTTGGCGGCGGTGTCGCGCAGGTGGCTGAAGCTCGCGAGCACGGGGCCCCAGACGAGACCGTCGCGTGCGCCGTCGACGCCATGACCGCGTTTGACGCGATACGCGAAACTCGCCTCGGGCGCGATGTTCTCGAGCCCCGCATAATGGAACTCGTGCGCCGGAATCGTTTTGGCCGAGCCGACCGTCGGCCAGGGAAACTCGCGCGTTTCCTCGAGTGTCACCAGCCCGCGTCCCTGCGGCCTTTCGTACATGCGCGCGTCCGCGGGAATCGCGCCCACCATTTCATGCCGTTCGCCGCGCCACTCGATCGCACGCGAGAGATACATCATGCCGCCGCATTCGGCATAGGTCGGCAGCCCCGCCGCGATCGCCTCGCGAACGCGAGCGCGCAGGCGGGAATTGGCGCTGAGCGCCGCCGCGTGAGTCTCAGGAAAACCGCCGCCGATGAAGAGCCCGTCGCAGTCGGGCAGATCCGTATCCTTCAGTGCGTCGAAATAAACAATCTTTGCGCCTTCGCGCGCGAAGGCGTCGAGGTCGTCGGCGTAATAGAAGCCGAAGGCGGCGTCCTTAGCGACGGCGATCCTCACGTCGGCGGCGCGGCGCAGTCTCGGCCTCCCCTCGCCTTCGGTCGGCGCGGGGGCGCATCTGGCGATCGCCAGCAGGCGGTCGAGATCGACGCTTCGCGCGACGACTTCGCGCGCGGCGGCGACGATGGCGTCGGCTTCGAAGGTTTCGTCCGGCGGCGTCAGCCCTAGGTGCCGCTCGCGCACGCCCAGCCCCTCGTCGCGTCCGATCGCGCCGAGCACGGGTATGTCGGTGTAATGCTCGATCGCACGGCGCAATTTCGAACCTTGGCGCTCCGTGCCGATGCGGTTGAGTATGACTCCGGCGATCACCGCCTGCGGGTCGAAATCAGCGTAGCCGCGCAGCAGCGGGGCCACGCCGCGCGCCATGCCGAAAGCGTCGACGACAAGCACGATCGGCGCGCGCAACAGCTTGGCTAGCGCGGCGCTCGAATCGGAACCCTCGACGTCGACGCCGTCGTGCAAGCCCTTGTTGCCCTCGATCAACGCGATCTGGCCGCCTTGCGCCGCGCGGTCGAAGGTCGCCAGAATCTCACGCCGGGTCTGGACGTTGAAATCGAGGTTGTAGCAGGCGCGCCCGCTTGCTCGCGCGTGCCACATCGGATCGATGTAGTCGGGACCTTTCTTGAACGTGCGCACGTCGAGGCCGCGCGCGCGCAAGGCCGCGGCCACGCCTAATGTCACCGTGGTCTTGCCGGACGATTTATGCGTCGCGGAGAAGAACAGGCGGCTCATGGCTTCACGCCGCCACAGCCGAAAGGCGCTGTTTGTCACGGCTTCGCCACAAACCCCAGGCGCGCGCCTCGGCGCCCGCGACGTCGGGTTCGGCGTCGAGGGCGCGAAGCGCGATTGCCAGCGTGCCGACAACCGCCGCCTCGGCGTATTCGTCGGCGAATTCGCCGCGCCAAAGGGCGCCCAGACGCGAAAGATCCATTTCCTCGTCCGGCGCCTGCCGCGGTTCTGGGATCATCGCCGGCCACCGCTCGTCGGTCAGGATCGCGCCGCGCGCGCACAGAACTTCGCAGGGCTTGTTGGGGCGCCGTTCGATCTCGCCGCCCTCGCCGCGAAACACCGCGATCGTGGGTTGTTCGAGCAGCACGCCGGCGGCGCGATGAAGGGTCATGTAGGCTGGGTGAAACACGCCTTGCAACAGAACCGGCGCCGCAAACGGATTGAGCAATCGCGCGAAAGTATGCACGGGCGAGCGCAGCCCAAGGATCGGCCTGAGGCCCAGCATATCCGCGATCGTGGGGCTCAAGTTCTCAAGAGTCATATACGCGAAGTTGCGTTCGGCGATCTGCGCGGCCGCCTGGTCCAGCGTTTCGGCGACCGGCAATCCGAGCGTGCGCATCGCTTGGCCCGTGTAGACTCGCCCTTGCGTGTGCCCTTCGCCGCCATGCATGAAAACGCGCCAGCCCGAGCGCGCCAGCACCAGGGCGGCCAGCAAGAACCACGGCAATTGCCGACGCTTGCCAGCGTAGGACGACCAATCCAAATCGACGCGCGGCGCGCCGGCGGGCGGGCGCATCGTCCGTCGCGAGGCGCGCACGAAGCCAGCGATTTCCTCCGGGCTCTCCTCTTTCATGCGCAGCAGCATGAGGAAGGCGCCGAGTTGCTCCGGCAGCACATTCCCGGCCAGAATCATCGACATCGCCTCGTCCGCTTCCTCGATCGTGAGCGAGCGGCTCAGCGACTTGCCACGCCCCAGGATATTGACGAAGCGCGCGAACGGATGCGGTTCTCTCATCATGGCCCACCCTCCGAGGCCAGCGGCGCTTCATCGCCGCGCGGCAGGAACGGCATCAGCCGCAACGCGACCGCGACCAGCAACATCGCCAAGGAGACGCCGCTTACGCCAAGCAGAACCTCCGGCAGCGACGGCGCGTAGTGCGCGACCTGACCGTCAAAAAATGAGCTGGAAACCTCGCGACCCGGGAAGATTTGCAAGGGATAGGCCTGCCCGCCGATGATGATGACATAAAGCTGGCACAATCCGCCGATCAGGAAAAGCACCGAGGCGGCGGAAAGCCCGCGCCGGGTTTTGGTCCCCTCGCGCGTGGCCCAGAGCAGCGCCAAGGGAAGCAGACTGCCGACAATGATCTGACCGCCCCAGAACACCAACGGATAGACGCCGCCGTCGCGCAACAGGAACAGTTCAACGCCGCGATGACCTGTCTGATAGAACTTCGTCAGGTGCTGCGCGAGCGTGAAATAGAGCGTCGCGAGGCTGAAGATCGCCAGCAATCCGCTGAACTTGCCAAGCATCTCCGCGTTCATAAGCTGACGGCGCGTCTCGCGGCACATGGTGAAAAGCACCAGCACCGTGAAGGAAAGTCCGTAAAGGAACGACGAAGCGATGAACATCGGCGCCATCACGGCCGCGTCGTAGGCCTCGCGCGCGATCAGAAAGCCAAAGATCGATCCGGTGCCGGTCGTCAAAGCCAAGCGCCAGACGAAGGCGAATGCGCCGACCACCTTTCCGAGCGTCGCCGATTGGCTGGCGACCCGGTCCATCATCACGAACAGATAAGCCGCGACGATTACGACGAAGCCGGAATAGAGGTAGATGTTCCAGGCGAAGATCGAGCGGAAGTTGTTATGTGTCATCGCGACGAAAATGCGCTCGGGGCGCCCGAGATCGAGCACCAGCACCATCAATCCGCCCGCCAGCAGAGACACCGCTAACACGCCAGAGAGGCGCGCGTAGGGCTTGTAAGCGAAACGGTTGAACACCGAAGAAATCGAGGCGACGTTGAGCGCGCCCGAAGCCGCGACGATCAGGAACACCGCGAACACGTGCGGCGCGCCCCAGACGATCTCGTTGTTCATGCCGGTTACGATGTGGCCGTGCTCCTCCATATAGAGCGCCGCCGCGACCCCACAAGCGAGCACCGCCGCGTGAATCGCCATTAGCCCCCACATGAGCGGGCTATGGTCGTTCAACTTTCGAAACGTCAGCTTCGCCATCGCGGGACTTCGCCTTGTGAACGCGAGGATTACAGGTTTTCGTAGCGAACGCCCGGATCCAGTCCGAGGTCGGCGCGAATTTGCGAGTTCGCCCGGGCGGCCACCGCCTTGGAGATTTCGCTGTTGGGATCGTTGAGGTCGCCGAACATCATGGCGCCCCCGGCCTCCGAGGCGCAGGCTTCGGCGCAGGCGGGCGCGCGGCCCTTGTCGATACGATGCACGCACATCGTGCAGCTTTCGACCGTGCCCTTGCCGCGCGGCGCCCAAGGTTTCTGGTCGTCGATCGGCTCATGCACGAAAGAGCGCGCCTTATAAGGGCAGGCCATCATGCAATAGCGGCAGCCGATGCAGATGTGCTTATCGACAAGCACGATGCCATCGGCGCGCTTGAACGAGGCGCCGGTCGGGCAGACGTCGACGCAGGGCGGCTCCGCGCAGTGTTGGCACATGACGGGCGCTTCGCGCTTGGCGCCCGAGGTCGGATCGCGCAAAGTCACCTTGCGAATCCACTGCGAGGCCGTCTCGCCCGAACCGCCGCTGCCCCAGCCGTTCTCGTCGCGACAGGCCGTGACGCAGCGATCGCAGCCATCGCCGCATTTGTTGATGTCGATCAGCATCCCCCAACGCACCTTGGAGGAGACGGGCGTCCCGGGCGCACGCACCGGCGGCGCCTCGCCGCCGAAGGCGTAGAGCGTGACGCCGGGCGCCAGAATCGTCGCGGCGAAGGCGGCGGCGCCGCGAAGGAAACCGCGGCGGTTCGGCTCGGGGCGTTCGAGCATGTCGACCAACCGTGTCATTTCGCGACCCCGCTGAGATAGGCGTTGAGGGCGGCGAGGTCGTTGGCGCCTGAGGTATTGGTCGCGGCGGCCTTCTGGGGTTCCTGCGGCTTGGAGGCGTGACACTCGAAGCAATCGATCGAAACCGCCTCGTAGGTGTGGCACGATCGGCAGAAGTGCTTGGGATCGGAATAACTCACCGGCTTGCCGTCGGCGCCCGGCACCGCATGGCAGGTCACGCAACCCGCTATGCTGAAATCGCCGCCGCGCACGCCGTCGTGCACCGTGGCGTCGCGCTGCTGATAGAGCATGGTCATGTGATAGCGGCGCATAAACGCGTTGTCGCGCACGCAATGCTCGCCCTTCGCCTTCGGGATGTTCGGAACGGGCGTGCGGCCCGCTCCGTCGTCGGCTAGCGCCGACCCCGCGAACAGCAGGGCCAGCGCCATCGCGACTTTGGCTGCGCGCGCCATCGCTACTCCCCAAGACCCATTTGTATGTAGCCGGTCGGGCAAACGTCCATGCAGATGTGACAACCGATGCACTTCTTGTAGTCGGTGTAGACATACCGCCCGACCGCGCGCTCCTTCTTGGGCACGCGCAGCACCGCCGTCTGCGGGCAATAGATCACGCAATTGTCGCA
>JBBIIT010000052.1:0-21756 GCA_037446355.1 Beijerinckiaceae bacterium
CGTTGGCGGCCTCGGGCGCGCATGTGATCGCGCTCGCGCGGACGCAAGGGGCGCTCGAGGAACTCGACGACGAGATTCGCGCGGCCAATCCCGGCGTCGAAAGCCCGAGCACGCTAGTTCCCTGCGATCTCAAGGATTTTCCGGCCCTCGACCGGCTCGGCGAAGCGATCTTCCGGCGCTGGGGGCGGCTCGACGCGCTCATCGGCAACGCGGGTCTGTTGGGGCCGCTGTCGCCGCTCGCCCATGTCGATCCGAAGGCCTGGGACGACGTGATGGCCGTCAACGTCACCGCCAACTGGCGCCTGATCCGCGCCCTCGATCCGTTGTTGCGCGCCTCGCCAGCCGGGCGCGTCGCGTTTCTGACCTCCGCCGTCGCCCACCGCGCCGATCCAAGCGCCTATTGGGGCCCCTACGCCACCTCGAAGGCCGCGCTGAACACGATCGCGCGCACCTACTCAGCGGAAACCGCGGCGGTCTCGAACGTGCGGGTGATGCTGGTCAACCCCGGCCCGCTGCGCACCCGGATGCGCGCCGCGGCGATGCCGGGCGAGGATCCTTTGACCCTGCGAACGCCCGAGGAATTGGCGCCCAAAGTATTGGAAATCGCCTCGGCCGAATGGGTCGAGACCGGGAAACTCTACGATTTTCCGTCCGACCGCGTGCTGGCATTTCGCGATCCGGCATGAAAAAGCGCGGATTTCGCTTGCGCTTCGGCTGCGCTCGACTATAAGCGCCCCGTTCGAGGCGTCCCGCTGGGGGCTGAACGGAAGGCCGGTCGCAGTCGCTTTAAGCGCGCCGAGATCGGCAGGGATTTTCCCGTCTTCCCGTGTTCCCGCCTTCGATGGATCCAGGTCGAGCCTTTCCCGGGCTCGAAGGGCTCAGCGTGGGACGCGCCGCGAAAACGAGAGAAAGGCTATCCCATGGCTCTTTACGAGCATGTATTCTTGGTGCGTCAGGACGTGACCGCGCCGCAAGTCGAAGCGTTGACCGAAACGCTTAAAACCCTGATCGCCTCGCTCGGCGGTTCGGTCTCCAAGGTCGAAGCCTGGGGCCTCAAGTCCCTGGCGTTCAGGATCAAGAAAAATCGTAAAGCCTATTTCACGCTGATGAACATCGACGCGCCGTCGGCGGCGATTGTTGAATTGGAGCGTCAGCTCGGCCTCAACGAAGACGTGATCCGCTTCATCACGCTGCGCGTCGAGGAGCACGAGGCGGGCCCGTCGGCGATGCTGCGCAAGCGCGAGGACGGCGACCGCGAGGATCGTCCGGGCGGCCGCGGCCCGCGCGGCGATCGCCCCGACCGTGGCGATCGTCCAGATCGTCCGCGTCGCCCGCGTGAAGACGCCCCGGTTGGAGCTTACTGATGTCGACCGCCCCTCGCCGCCCCTTCTTCCGCCGCCGCAAGTCCTGCCCGTTCACCGGCGCCAACGCGCCGAAGATCGACTACAAGGACACGCGCCTGCTCTCGCGCTACATCTCCGAGCGCGGCAAGATCGTACCTTCGCGCATCACCGCGGTTTCCGCCGCCAAGCAGCGCGAACTCGCCCAGGCGATCAAGCGCGCGCGCTTCCTCGGGCTGCTGCCCTACGTGATCCGCTGATATCCGACGCCGGGCGCTGACCGCCCGGCGATTTCCTTCCAGTCCGCGCGTGCTCGCGCGGATCAGTTGGACAGGGCGGCCCGGCCGACCCTGCCCTAACCGCCCAAGCGGGACAGCGAAAGTCCATGTGGAACCGTATCGGCCTCGCGCTTGGCGCCGGCCTCGCCTCAGCCCTTCTTTTCGCGGTCACCGTGCAAGGCACGGCGATCGCAATGGCCTTGGCCTATCTCGCTCCGCTGCCGATCATGATCGCGACCCTCGGATGGGGCGCCGACGTGGGACTGATCGCGCTTTTTGTCGCCTGCGCGACCGTCGCGGGCGTCATCGAACCGCTGTCCGGCTTGCTCTACGGCCTCACCGTCGCCCTGCCCGCGCTTGTCCTTGCCGCGCTCGCGCGCGCGCCGTCGCTGCCGCGCTTTCGCAAGCCCGACGCGGCTGCGCCGCCGCTTCGCGCCAGCGTCGGCGCGATGACGCTGGCGGCGGCCGGTTTCGGCGTCGTTATCAGCTTTGGCGCGCTCGTCACCTTGATCGTTGTCTATGGCGGCTACGAGAACGGCGTCACGACGATCTCCGAAATGTTGCGACCGACATTGCAAGAAGCGATGGGGGAGGCGTCGGACGCAACATTGGCGGAGGCGATCTCGCTCTTCGTCAAATATTCGCCCGCCGCCGTCGCCGCTTCGACGACTTTGATGCTGCTCGCCAATCTCTATGCGGCGGCGCGCTCGATCCAGGTTTCGCAACGCCTCGACCGTCCGTGGCCTCCTTTGCCGATTTCGTTGTCGCTGCCGCCGGGCGCGGCGCTGGCGGCTTTGGTTGCGCTGGGCGCCTGGTTGACGACCCCGCCGCGTTACGGCGCGTTCGCGGCGGTTCTTGTCGGCGCGCTCGGGGTCATTTTCGTAATGCAGGGGCTTGCGGTATTGCACGCGTTGTCGCGTCGCCTCCCCGCGCGCCCGGCCTTGCTCTTTTGCCTCTACTTCGCCTGCTTCGTCGCTCCGCGCTGGGTTTTACCAGCGTTAGCGATGATCGGCGCGGCCGAAAGCCTCTATTCGCTGCGCCTGCGCGCGGCGCTGCGCCGCTCTCACACTTAAACCCGCAACGTCAAACTCTGAAGGAGTAAAAGAATGGAAGTAATTTTGCTGGAGCGCGTCGGCAAGCTCGGCCACATGGGCGAGAAGGTGCGCGTCAAGGACGGCTACGCCCGCAATTTCCTGCTGCCGCGCGGCAAGGCGCTGCGCGCCACGGAGGCGAACAAGAAGAAGTTCGAATCCCAGCGCGCCGAACTCGAAGCGCGCAACGTCCAGTTGAAGGGCGATGCGGCGACGCAGTCGACCAAGATCGACGGGCAGAGCTACGTCATTATCCGTCAGGCCGGCGAAACCGGCCAGCTCTATGGCTCGGTCTCGGCGCGCGACATCGCCGAGGCGATTTCGGCGACCGTCGACTTCTCCGTGCATCGCAATCACATCTCGTTGCTGCATCCGATCAAGAACCTCGGACTGCACAAGACGCCCGTGCATCTGCATCCCGAAGTCGAGGCGACGGTGACGATCAATGTCGCGCGTTCGGTCGAACAGGCCGAACGTCAGGCCAAGGGCGAAGACCTCACCGTGCGCGAGGAAATGTCGATGGATGACCTCGGCCTCGAAGTCGGCAAGGCGCTTGCCGAGGCCGGCCCTGGCGAGAGCCTCGGCCGCGACTGATCGCGCCAAGTTCCGCTTCGGCTTTCAGCCGAAGCGGAACTCGCTGACGTGCCGGTATTCGCTGTCGGGACGCAGGACGCAGTCAGTGAAGTGGCGGCGGTTCGGCGAATCCGGGAACGCCTGCGGCTCCATCGCCAGTCCGGCGTGCGCGCCATAGCGCGCGCCATCGAGCCCCGGCACAGGACAGTTGAGTTTCGCCGCGTCGTAGATTTGCACGCCGGGTTCGGTGCTGTGCAGTTGCAGGCTGAGACCGTTCCGCGGCGAGCGCAATGTCGCCACCCAGGCTAAAGAATCCGGGCCGCGTTCAGCTTTGACGACGAAATTCGTGTCGTAGGTCTGCCCCGCCGCGTTGCGGATCGCGCGCGGCTTTCGGAAATCAAACGGACCATCCGCTACGGAGCGGATTTCGCCCGTGGGAATCAGCTCCACGTCGGCGGGCGTATAGAAATCGCAGCCCAGAGCCAGCTCGTGATCGCGCACGTCCGCGGAGCCGTCGAGATTGAAGTAGGCGTGCTGCGTCAGGTTGATCGGCGTCGGTTTGTCGGCGGTCGCCGTGAGTTCGACGCGCAGCGTTCCGGGTTCGACCAATGTGTAAACGCAGATCGCCGCGAGCGCGCCGGGAAAGCCGGCGTCGCCATCCGGCGAATCCAGAGTCAACACGGCCTGCGTCGTCGAATGATCCCTCAGCTTCCAGATGCGCTTGCCGAACCCGCGCGGCCCACCGTGCAGCGTGTGCTTCTCGCCCGGTTTGCGTTCGAGTTGATAGGTGACTCCGTCGAGCGTGAACCGACCGTTGGCGATGCGATTGGCGAAGCGGCCGGGCGTCGCGCCAAAACTCGGAGAATGCGCGAGATAGTCCTCGATCGAATTGAGGCCGAGCGTGACGCGCTGGATTCCCGATGCGCTCGGCACGACGAGATCGCGCAGCACCGCGCCGAACGTGAGAATCTTGGCGCGGGCGCCCGAACCTGTCGCCAGTTCGATCTCCATGACCGGCGCGCCGTCGATCATTCCGAATACGTGCACGGACATGGAGAGCCTCCCCCTGCGATATCTTGGGCGCGAGGTTGACCCAACCCGGGCTCCGCGTCAAAGCGCGATCGAACTTCAGCGCCGGATGAAATCGCGCGTGGCGCGCATCGCCGAGCGAAACATGTCCGGCGTCAGTACGCCGGTGTTCGTGTTGTAGCGCGAGCAATGATAGCTGTCGAAGACGACGGGCGCGCCCGGCGGCTCGTGTCGAGCCCCGTGCGCGAAGGGATAGGCGGACAGCTTGTGACCCAGCGCGCGAAGCGTGCTCTCATGCGCGATCCTACCCAGTGCAAAAATCGCCCTTATGCGCGGCAGCGCCGCGACGGCGCCGGTCAGATACGGCCGGCAAGAGTTAATCTCCTGAGGCGTCGGCTTGTTTTGCGGCGGCACGCATCGCACCGCGTTGACTATGGCGCAACCGATCAATTCAAGACCGTCATCGGGGCGGCGTTCGTAGGTTCCTACCGCCAACCCAAATTCGATCAGTGTCGCATAGAGGAGATCGCCCGCGTAATCGCCTGTGAAAGGACGCCCGGTGCGGTTGGCGCCGCGAAGGCCGGGCGCGAGGCCGACGATCAACAGCCGCGCGTCGGCGGGTCCGAACGATTCGACCGGCCCGTTCCACCAATCGGGCTCGCGCGCGCGAATGTCGGAGCGAAACTCCGCCAGCCGCGGACAGAGCGCGCAGTCGCGCGCGGGCCCCGCGTCAAAAGCCATGGCGCAATTTCCCGTTCGCGCGGCCGTCCGGGCGCGGCGCTATTCGCGCTCGCCGTCGTCGGCCGGTTGCGCGCTGACCTGATACGATGCGTGAGCCGCGCGACGCGGTTCGGCCGAACGCATGGGTCGCTCGCCTGGATCCCTACCGATGCGCGGGATCAGGGTCGACAGATCGATGAACTCGTCGGCCTGGCGACGCAGTTCGTCGGCCACCATCGAGGGCTGCGTCGCCACGGTCGAGATGACGGAGACTCGCACACCCTTGCGCTGCACCGCCTCGACCAGAGAACGGAAATCGCCGTCGCCCGAGAACAGAACCATATGGTCGATGTGCGGGGCCATATCCATCGCGGCCACGGCCAGTTCGATGTCCATATTGCCTTTGACTTTGCGTCGGCCCGTGGAGTCGACGAATTCCTTCGTCGGCTTGGTGACGACCGAATAGCCGTTGTAGTCGAGCCAATCGACCAGCGGTCGGATCGACGAGTATTCCTGATCGTCGACCAACGCGGTGTAATAATAAGCGCGGATCAATCGGCCCTTGGCTTGAAATTCCTTCAGAAGCCGCTTGTAGTCGATATCGAAGCCTAACGACTTCGCGCTCGCGTAGAGATTCGCGCCGTCGATAAATAAAGCTATACGCTCTGGGTCAGACATGTCTCAATCTTTTTACATTTGTAGCGCTTGTCGGACAGGCGCGTATTGGCGAAGACAAATCGTACTTAAGACGCGAAGCGCAAGCCTCGAAAGTTCCGAATTTAGCTTCAAAAATGTGCTGTTTACGACTCGACGCTTTAGATTACCTACCGTTGCAACCATGAACATTTTCGCGAACGGGCGGTCAAGCGCTTCAATGAGTTTTTCCGAACGCGAAAGACGTTCCGCTTGTTACGCAATCACTTCGACGCCCTCGATACTTACCGTCGCGCACGATCGCCTCGGCGAAGTCCTGGCCTCAATCCCGCACCGGAGAAGGCCAGTCGCCAATTCCACCGGTCAACGATCGGGAGCAACAGCGTCGAAGATGGGCGCCGCATCCCCAAATGTCCAGAATTTTGCAAACAATTTGTCTGTTTTCCCTAAGCGCCCGTTACGAAAATGCTACACAGGTTTTCGCGCAAAGCGAAATCGGATAAGCCGGCTGGCGCCCTAGCGGGCCAGATGCGGTGGGAGGGCCGGACGCATGAAATTGGTTCGATACGGAAAACCCGGCAAGGAGAAGCCCGGTCTGATCGATTCCGCGGGGAAGATCCGCGATCTGAGCGAACACGTTCCCGACATCGCGGGCTCGGCGCTTTGGCCCAAGTCGGTCGCCAAGCTGAAAAAGATCAAGCCGGATTCGCTGCCGCTCGTGCGAGGGACGCCCCGCCTGGGGGCCTGCGTCGGCAAGGTCGGCAACTTCATCGCCGTCGGGCTGAATTACGCGGACCATGCGGCCGAATCGAACATGCCTATTCCAAAGGAGCCGATCCTCTTCAACAAGGCGCCCTCCTGCATCGTCGGACCCAACGACGACGTCGTGATCCCGAAGGATTCGATCAAGACGGATTGGGAAGTCGAACTAGCGATCGTGATCGGAGCGCGCGCATCCTACGTCAGCGAAAAGGAGGCGCTCGACCATGTCGCCGGCTTTTGCCTGTGCAACGATGTCTCCGAGCGCGCCTATCAGCTTGAAGGCACGGGCCAGTGGATGAAGGGCAAGGGCTGTCCGACCTTCGGTCCGCTCGGGCCCTATTTGGCGACGACCGACGAGATCAGGGATCCGCAAAATCTCGGCATGTGGCTCGACGTCAATGGCGAGCGGATGCAGACCGGATCGACCGCGACGATGATCTTCGGCGTCAAGCATCTCGTCGCCTATATTTCCCGCTTCATGATTCTCGAACCCGGCGATGTCATCACCACGGGTACGCCGCCCGGGGTCGGCAGCGGCAAGAAGCCGCCGCGTTACCTCAAGGCGGGCGACACAGTCTCGCTCGGGATCGACGGGCTCGGTCAGCAGGCGCAGCGCATCGTCGCCTACGGCCATATGGACTGAGCGAGGATGCAGGCGGCCAAATCGGTTCTGGGCGCCGTCATGGCGGCGCTCTATCTCGCCGCTTTCGCCGGGGCCTACTATCTCTATAGGAGCGGGGCGGGCGCCTGGCCCGATTCGCAATGGCTCTTCCTGGTCGCCCTGCCCTATACCGCCGCGATGTTGCGGATCGCCGGCTCAGTCGATTTTTCCGGCGACGCCTTGTTGGGCGTCGCGATCGCCTGCGCGTTCGGCTGCGCGCTCGCCTATTTCGCGGGCGCGCTCGCCGAGGCGATCCTGCGCGGCGCACTGGGGCTCGCGCGCAGCTTCATCGGCCGAGCATAAGCTCGAGGTTCTGCACCGCCGCGCCGGACGCGCCCTTGCCGAGATTGTCGAACTTGGCGACCAGCACGGCCTGACGGCGCGCTTCGTTGGCGAAGACATAGATGCGCATTTCATTGGAGCCGTTGAGCGACTCCGGCTCCAGACGCGTCGAATCGCGCGTTTGGGCTTCATCGGCGACGCTCACGTAGCGGCAGCCAGCGTAATGCCCGGCCAACGCGTCGCGCAGGTCGGCCCCGCTCGGGCGCCCCGGAAGCGTGTCGAGATGGAGGGGGACGCTGACCAGCATCCCCTGCCGGAAATTTCCAACCGAGGGCGTGAAGATCGGCCGCCGCGTCAGGCCGGAATAGATTTCGATCTCGGGCATGTGCTTGTGTTCGAGCGCGAGGCCGTAGAGCTCGAAGGCCGGGGCCTTGCCGTTCTCGTACGCCTCGATCATCGACTTGCCGCCGCCCGAATAGCCGCTGACCGAGCCGATCGAAACATCGGCGTCCTTGCCCAGAAGTCCCGCCGTCGTCAGCGGATGCAGCAGCGCAATGGCGCCGGTCGCATGGCAGCCGGGATTGGTCACCTTGCGCGCCCCGGCGATCTGCCGGGATTGGCCCGTCGACAGCTCGGGAAAGCCGTATACCCAACCCGGCGCTACGCGATGCGCGCTGGAGGCGTCGATGACGCGAGGGCCATCGTCGCCCATCTCTTCGATGAGCTTGGCCGCTTCCTTCGCCGCCTCGTCGGGCAGGCAGAGAATGGTAAGGTCGATCTCGGCCAGCAGCGCGCGCTTGGCTTCGACGTTCTTGCGTTCCGCGCCGGTCAGACTGACCAGCTCGACGCCGGTGAAGCCGGCCAGCTTGTCGCGAATTTGCAGGCCCGTGGTGCCCGCCTCGCCGTCGATGAAAATTTTCGTAGTCATGTCCGTCTCTGCGCTAGGGTCGAAGGAAACGTCGCGCGGGCTGCGGCCTCGCGCGGATTCAAGCGTTTCAACGTCGGCGGTTTAGCAGATCGAACATGGCGGGACCATGAAAGGCGTGGGCTCAAAGGTCAAGCCCCACGTCAATTAGGCAGAAACATTCCGATCGCGGCGATCGCCATTACGCCGGTGGCGATCCAGCCGAGCGCGACCTGCCACCGGGTCGCGACATACGCGCCCATCACCGATCGCTTCGAGGCGAGCAGCAGGATGATCGCCATCAGCGGCACGGCGATCACGCCATTGATGACCGCGCTCCAAAACAACGCCTTCATCGGACTGATCGGCGAATACTGGATAACGAGCGCCGCCAGCAGGCTGACCGCAATGACGCCATAGAATCCGCGCGCGTCGAGGAGTTTTTTCTCCAAGCCCTCACGCCAGCCCATCACCTCGCTGAGCGCGTAGGCGCCGGACCCCGCCAGCACGGGCACGCCGATCAATCCGACCCCTACGATGCCGGCGGCGAACAGCGCGAAGGCGAATTCGCCAGCCAGTGGGCGTAGCGCGCTCGCCGCCTCAGCGGCCGAATTGATGTCGGTGACGCCCGTGACATTCAGCGTGACCGCCGTCGCCAGGATTATGAAATAGGCGGTCAGGTCCGAATAAAACATGCCGGTCCAGGTGTCCCAGGCAATCCGGTCGAGTTCGTCCGGGGCGGCCGCGGGGTCGCGCACCAACGGTGGCGCGCCCTTCATGTCCTCGACCTCCTCGGACGCCTGCCAGAAGAAGAGATAGGGACTGATCGTCGTTCCCATCACGCCTGTCACCATGGTCGCCGCGCCCGCATTGAGCGCAAAGCGCGGCCAGACCGTGTGCAGCGCCACTTGCCCCCAGGGAACGCGCACCGTGAACAATACCGCGGCATAGGCCAGCAGCGAGAAGGTCAGCCATTTGAGATAGACTACGTAGCGATGGTACGGCGCGAGAACCTGCAAGCCGAGGCTCAAGATCACGAACGCAGTCGTCGCGGCATAGCGGTCGACGCCGGTCACGAGTTCGCCGACCTCGCCCATCGCCGCGACGTCCGCGGCGATGTTCAGCGTATTGGCGATCAAGAGCAGAATGACGACGATGCGCAGCACCACGGGCGGAAATGCGGCCTTGACATTGGCGGCCAGCCCCTGCCCGGTCACGCGCCCAATGCGCGCGCAGACCGACTGGACGCCCGCCATCAGCGGGAACGCCAGCGGCATGGTCCAAAGCATGTCGAGACCGAATTGCGCGCCCGCCTGCGAATAGGTCGCGATGCCGCTGGGATCGTCGTCGGCGACGCCGGTGATGAGCCCGGGGCCGAGCAGCGCCAACGGATTGCGGCGCAGACGGGTCCAAAACGTAGGCGGCGCCGCTGCTTTCGTTTCGGCGCTCACTGTCTACCCGCTCGCTTTCCGCCGTGCGCGTTCATGCGCACATTTCCCTTAGCGAATAGAAGATAGGCACCCGGCCCGGGCCTGTAAATGCGGCGCGTTCGCGCGACCGACAAACAAAAACGCCGCGCGGGAGGCGCGGCGTCGTTGCGATCCGACCGCTTCGGAGAAGCGGGCGAAAGGATCAGCGCTTCGAGAACTGGAAGCTCGCGCGCGCCTTCTTGTGACCGTACTTCTTGCGCTCGACGACGCGCGAGTCGCGGGTCAGGAAGCCCTCCTTCTTCAGCGCGCCTCGCAGGTCCGGCTCGTAGTGGGTGAGCGCCTTGGCGAGGCCGTGGCGCACCGCGCCGGCCTGCCCGGAAAGGCCGCCGCCCGCCACGGTGACGGTGAGGTCGTATTGCGTCAGGCGGTTGGCCACGACCAGCGGCTGGTTGAGGATCATGCGCAAAACGGGACGGGCGAAATAAACGTCCAGCGGCTTGCCGTTGACGCTGACTTTGCCCTTGCCGGGCTTGATCCAGACGCGGGCGACCGCATTCTTGCGCTTGCCGGTGGCGTAGGCGCGCCCTTCGTTGTCGAGCTTCTGCACGTGCGCGGGGGCCGTGGATTCGCCGCCAACGGAGGAGCCCTTGAGATCGGCGAGGGAGTTGAGGGTCTCGGCCATGATCAGGCGCTCCGGCTATTCTTGGGATTGAGTTTGGCGACGTCGAACGGGGTCGGCGCTTGGGCGGCGTGCGGGTGATCCGGCCCCCCATAAACGTGCAGGTTGCCGAGCTGCTTGCGTCCGAGCGGCCCGCGCGGAAGCATACGCTCCACCGCCTTCTCGACGATGCGCTCGGGGAACCGCCCCTCGAGGATCGACTTGGCGCTGCGCTCTTTGATGCCGCCGATGTAGCCCGTGTAATGATAATACATCTTCTTATCGCGCTTGCGGCCCGTCAGCACCACCTTGTCGGCGTTGATGATGACGACTTTGTCGCCGTCGTCCATGTGCGGGGTGAAGGAAGGCTTGTGCTTGCCGCGCAGGCGCATGGCGACGAGCGTCGCGAGGCGGCCGACGACGAGGCCCTTGGCGTCGATGAGAAGCCATTTCTTCTCGATGTCGGCCGTCTTGGTCGAATGGGTGCTGCCAAACATGAAACTGAAATCCGTGTACGAAAAACCCGCCGGGGCGGCGGGTGCGTCGGGGCCGGCTTATAAGGGCGGGCGCCGCGACGCGTCAAGCGCAAACGTGTGAACGGCCCGGTTTTTTTGAAGATTTCGATATGCGGTATTCTGATACCGTTTCAATCGCCACGCGCCGGGATCGAATAGGTGCCGGTGGCGTGGGCGACCAGTTCATCCTCGCCCTCGGAGCGGATCGCCACTTCCCCGACCGCCAGGCGCTTGCCGAGCTTGATGAGTTTCGCCTCGCCGATCAGGTCGCGCGGCGCCGGCTTGCGCAGGAAGTTGATGTTGACGTTGGTCGTCACGGCGAGGCCGACTCTGCCGATCTGCGCGAGAATGGCGACATAGAGCGCGACGTCCGCGAGGCTGAACATGCTCGGCCCCGAGATCGTGCCGCCCGGTCGCAAATGCCGGTCGTCGAAATGAAGGCGCATCCGCGCCCGCATCGGCCCGATCTCCTCGACCTTGAACGCCCGCCCGATGCCGGCCTGCGGGAAGATTTCGTGCAAGTAGGTGCGGATTTCGTCGAGACTGAAGGCGAGAGAATGGGACATTCGGCTTGGGGGCTCGGGAGACTGGGGGTCAGGGCCAAAGGCGTTCGCGCCTTGCTTAGCGCGGCGCGCGTCGCCGGGCCATAGGGGGTGCATTTCGAGCGCGGAGATAATAAGTTGCACATCCAGCTTCACTCTCAATCCGGACGCGCCGATGCGACTCGAAAATCCGCCAGGACTGGTCCGCCGCGAGGACGACGCCGGCGTCGCGACCTTGACGCTCGCCTCGCCCGCGACGCGCAACGCGCTCAGTCTCGAAATGATCGAGGCCCTGATCTCCGCCTTCGCGAAAATCGCGCGCGACCCCGCCGTCCGCGTCGTCGTGATCGACGGCGAAGGCCCAGCGCTCAGCGCGGGCCATAACCTGAAAGAGATTCAGGCCCATCGAAACGACGCCGATCGCGGCGCGGCGTTCAACCGCGAAATCATGTCCCGCTGCTCCGAGTTGATGCAGGCGATCGTCGGCTTGCCCAAGCCGGTCATCGCCGCCGTCGAGGGCGTGGCGACCGCGGCTGGCTGCCAGCTCGTCGCGTCCTGCGATCTGGCGATTGCCGGAGAAAAGGCCCGATTCGCCCTGCCCGGAGTCAATATCGGTCTCTTCTGCTCGACGCCGCTGGTCGCGGTCGGTCGCACGATGTCGCGCAAGCACGCGATGGAAATGGCGCTTACGGGCGAACTCTATTCGGCGGCCGAGGCCGAACGCTTCGGGCTCGTCAATCGCGTCGTCGCCGCGGGGTCCGCGCTCGGCGAGGCTCGAGCGCTCGCCCGTTCCATAGCCGAGCGCTCGGGCGCGACGCTCGCCATTGGCAAGGCGGCGTTTTACCGCCAGATCGAGGCGACGTTGCCGGACGCCTATGACATCGCCGCCCAAGCGATGGTTGGCAATCTCGCCCACGCCGACTCGGCCGAAGGCGTCGCCGCATTTCTGGAGAAGCGCGCGCCCAAATGGGAGGACGGGTGAGCCACGATTCCTACCCGGACGAAAAGATCCGCGCGATTTTGAACGAGGTGAGGACGATCGCTCTCGTCGGCGCGTCGGCCAATGAGGCGCGCCCCTCCTTTTTCGTGCTGAAATATCTGAGCGAGCGCGGGTATCGAATGCTGCCGATCAACCCCGGATTGGCGGGCGGAACGATCCACGGCCTACCCGTCTTCAAGTCGCTCGCCGAGGCGCCCGGACCGATCGACATGGTCGATATATTCCGCAATTCCGAAGCGGCGGGCGCGGTCGTCGAAGAGGCGCTGAAGCTCAATCCCCTCCCCCGCGTGATCTGGATGCAACTGGGCGTGCGCAACGACGTGGCGGCCGCGCGCGCGGCGGCGTGCGGCGTCGAGGTCGTCATGAACCGTTGCCCCAAGATTGAATATGGCCGCCTTTCCGGCGAAATCCGCTGGTCCGGCGTCAATTCCCGCGTGCTCTCCGCGAAGAAGGCGACGGCAGGCGCGGGCTTTCAGAAACTGACGCTCGGGCCGCGTTAAGTCTCAGACGCCCGAATTTATTGACTTTATCGCCGGAACGCCTATAGCAAGCCCGCCGAGAGCCGTTCGTGAGCTTCGGTCGGGCCTGGCGCGAGAGCGGTGTGGCTCGGGCGCCGCCGAAACCGCTGCGCCGCTGGGGCGGCGCCCGTCGCACCCCAAACGTTTCTCTTTTGTGAGCCCCAATGAAATTCGATGAACTCGGCCTGAGCGAGAAAGTGCTCAATGCCGTCCGGGCGTCAGGCTACGATACGCCGACGCCGATCCAAGAGCAGGCGATCCCCTACGCTCTGCAAGGGCGCGACGTGCTCGGCATCGCGCAGACCGGCACCGGCAAGACCGCCGCCTTCACGCTGCCCATGCTTTCCATGTTGGAAAAGGGCCGCGCCCGCGCCCGAATGCCGCGCACGCTGATCCTCGAGCCAACCCGCGAACTCGCCGCCCAGGTCGAGGAAGCGTTCGGCAAATACGGCGTCAACCACAAGCTCAATCTTGCGCTGTTGATCGGCGGCGTTTCGTTCGGCGATCAGGAAGCCAAGATCACGCGCGGGGCCGACGTGCTGATCGCAACGCCCGGCCGCCTGCTCGACTTCGCCGAGCGCGGCAAGATCCTGCTCACCGGCATCGAGATCCTCGTCATCGACGAGGCCGACCGTATGCTCGACATGGGCTTCATCCCCGACATCGAGCGCATCTGCAAACTGGTGCCGTTCACGCGCCAGACGCTGTTCTTCTCGGCAACCATGCCGCCGGAAATCACCCGGCTCACTGAAGCCTTCCTGCACAATCCGGTGCGCGTCGAGGTCTCCCGTCCCGCCTCGACTGCGGTGAACATCACGCAGACACTGGTCAAGTCCGGCGTTTCGCCCGAGGAAAAGCGCGCGACCTTGCGCCGTCTCATCCGCACCGCCGAAGACTTCAAGAACGCGATCATTTTCTGCAACCGCAAGCGCGACGTGCAGGTGGTCTATCGCAGCCTGGAAAAGCACGGATTCTCGGTCGGCGCGCTGCACGGCGATCTCGATCAGCGCGCGCGCATGGCCGCGCTCGACGCGTTTCGCGGCGGCCAGGTGCAATTGCTGGTTTGCTCCGACGTCGCGGCGCGCGGTCTCGACATTCCCGACGTCAGCCACGTCATCAACTACGATCCGCCGCACCATGCCGAGGATTATGTTCACCGCATCGGCCGCACCGGACGCGCCGGCAAGAGCGGCGTCGCGCTAACTATAGCCACACGCGCCGATACGCGCGCCGTCGATGATATCGAAAAGCTGATCGCGCGTAAGATTGACGTAGCGCCCGCCGCGCAGACCGAGGTCGAGAGCGAGGAGGCGAGCGAGGCGCCGCGCTCGCGCGATCGTCATCGCGGCGCGCATCGCGACGAGACTACGCGCCGCGAACGCGCGCCCCGCCACGAGCGCGCGGGCAAGTCCGAACGCGAAGCCCGGCCCGAACGTGAGGCCCGTCCCGAACGCGAAGCCCGCCCCGAGCGCGCGGAAGCGCCGCGTCCCGCGCGCTCGCATGGCGAGCCGCGCCGGCATTCGCGCGAGGAGCGCGACGAGGCCCCGGTCGTCGGTCTCGGCGATCACGTTCCTGGATTTCTGCTGCGCCCGACGCGGCCGCCGCGCAAACAGGAAGCCGAAGTCGAGAAATAGCGCGACGCCTTCGCGTCGAAACGCTCAGGCCGCGTCTGCGCTGACGCGATTGCGACCTTCCGCTTTCGAGCGATAAAGCGCCTGATCCGCGCGGCGATAGAGGTCATGTGGATCGCCGGCGTCGCGACGCTCCGCAAGACCGATCGACGTCGTCACCGAAAGCGACTGCGTGTCGTTGTTGACGAAGAACGCTTCTTGTTCGATCGCCTGACGGGCGCGCTCGGCGATGCGCGCAGCCGCAGTGACATTGACGCCGGGCATGACGATCACGAATTCCTCGCCGCCGAGGCGGCAGAGCAAATCGCCGCCACGAATGATGCCGCGCAACCGGTCGGCAAACGCCCTCAGCACTTCGTCGCCCGCATCGTGACCGAACGTATCGTTGACGCGCTTAAAGTAATCGATGTCGAGGATCATCAAAGTCAGTGGCGCGCGGCGCATGCGCGCGTTGTCGAGCATCGTCGCCAGATGACTTTCGAGGAAGCGGCGGTTGTTCAGCCCGGTCAGAGGATCGAACAACGCCAGTTCGATTGACTGCTGTACCTTTTCGCGCAGGCTGTCGGCGTACCGCTTTTGCCGCAACTGCGTGCGAACGCGCGCGAGCAATTCGTTGCGATCGACCGGTCGGCTGAGCCAGTCGTTGATGCCGAGTTCCAGGCCTCGGATGACGCGGTTCCGATCCTCGAGATCAGCGATGACGAGAATGGGCAGATTGCGTGTGCGCTCGAGCGCGCGAATCTGGCTGCAAAGCCGGAGGGCGTCGTAGCCGACAAGACCGAGACTGACGATGATGACATCGACATTGTCCTCGGCGGCCTTGAACATGGCCTCCTGTACGCTCGCTTCGACGGTGACAGCGTGGTGGGCGGCAAGCGCCTGCGCAATGCGATCGGACGAACTCTTGCGGTCGTCGACCACCAGCAGGCGCCCTCGCCGGCCGTCTTCGGCGCTCGGGGTCGCAAATGGCGCGATCATGCCGAGCGCGACCGTCGTGTTGGCGCGGTTACGCAATTCGTCGATGACGACCTTCAGACGCGCGAGCGAACGTACGCGCGCGATCAACTGCATTTCGTCGATCGGCTTGGTCACGAAGTCGTCGGCGCCGGCCTCCAATCCCCGCACGCGGTCGGTCGGCTGATCGAGCGCGGTGACAAGCACAACCGGCAGATGGGCGGTGGCGATGTGCCCTTTCAGGCGCCGGCACACTTCGAAACCATCCATGCCCGGCATCATCACGTCGAGCAGCACGATGTCGCATAAGGACTTCTCGCAAATCGCGATCGCATCCTCGCCGTTGTTGGCGGTGAGCACATCGAAGTATTCGGCGTTGAGGCGCGCCTCAAGCAATTTGCGGTTGGCGGGATTGTCGTCGACGACGAGAACTCGGGCGGTCATCGCTTCATCGGGCTCCGAGAAAATGATCGACAGTCTCGAAGAATTTGGCGACCGAGATCGGCTTCGACAGATAGGCTTCGCATCCGCCCTGGCGAATTTTTTCCTCGTCCCCTTTCATGGCGAAAGCGGTGATCGCGATCACCGGGATCGATTTGAGCTGGTCGTCGTCCTTCAACCACTGCGTGACCTCCAGACCGGAGACCTCGGGCAACTGGATGTCCATCAGAATAAGGTCGGGGCGGTGTTTGCGGGCAATGTCAACGGCTTCGACGCCGCTGCGCGTTTGCAAAATGCGGCAACCGCGCGTCTCCAGAAGGTCGTTGAAGAGCTTCATATTCAGCTCGTTGTCCTCTACGATGAGCACCGTTTTCGACATCGACCGTTCCTGTAACCGCCTCACGCGACAGTCGCATTTTGAAGAGTTCTTCAATCGCGTCGCAAGCCTAGTCGGAATACATTTACGAAAGGAAAATCGCGAATGGCGATCGCTGATCGGACGGGGGGTTCCATGACAGTTTCCTACGCCGCGGACATCGCGATCGCGGCGCTCGGTTACATCGCCGCCGACCCCGAGCGGCTCGAAAGATTTCTCGCTCTCTCCGGTCTGGGACCGCAGAATTTACGAATATCCGCGTCCGACCCGGGATTTTTGGCGGCCGTGCTGGACTATTTGCACGTCGACGAACGGTTGCTCGTCGCCTTCGCCGCCGAACGGGGCGGCGCGCCGGAAGACGTTGTCCGGGCGCGCGACGCGCTGTGCGGCGGTCCGCCGCGCGAAGCTTGAACGCCGTCGCCGACAAGGGCGCCATCTGCCGGGACTGCCTCACGCGGTTCGGGATCGCGGAGTCACGGGGAAATCGATGCCTGCGCTGCGGTTCGCCGCGGATTTTGCACCTCGCGGAAGCGGTAGGACTCTATCTCGCCCATGTCGATTGCGACGCTTTTTACGCCTCAGTCGAAAAGCGCGACGACCCCTCGCTTGCCGACAAGCCCTTGATCGTGGGCGGCGGCGGCCGGCGGGGAGTAGTCTCGACAGCCTGCTATATCGCCCGCACCTTCGGGATCCGCTCGGCGATGCCAGTGGCGACGGCGCTGAAACTTTGCCCGCACGCCGTCGTCCTTTCGCCTGACATGGGTAAATACACAGCGGTTGGGCGCGAAATTCGCGCGGCGATGCAGACGCTTACGCCGCTCGTGGAGCCCCTTTCGATCGACGAAGCCTTTCTTGACCTCGAGGGTTGCGAACGCACGCATGGCATGAGCGCGGCCGAAACGCTCGTTCATTTCGCGCGCCGGATCGAGCGGGACGTTGGCGTCACCGTTTCCATAGGCCTCAGTTACGGCAAGTTCCTGGCCAAGCTCGCCTCGGATATGGACAAGCCGCGCGGTTTCAAAGTCATTCCGCGCGAAAAAGCGATGCGAATTCTCGGGCCGCTCGGAGTCGGCCGCCTCTGGGGCGTCGGCAAGGTCGCCGAGGCCCGGCTCGAGCGCGCTGGCTTTCGCACTATCTCCGATTTGCAGGCCATCGACGAAGCCGACGCGGCCGCCCGGCTCGGCGAGGACGCCGGGCGGCTCTGGCGGCTCGCGCGCGGCATCGACGCCCGTAAAGTGACGGTTGAGCATGAAGCCAAAAGTATCTCGGCCGAAACAACTTTCGAGTACGACGTCGACGACCGTGCGGAGCTTGAGCGCATGTTGCTCGTGCTCAGCGAGAAGGTCGCGCGGCGACTAAAGCGGGCCGGGCTCGCCGCCGGGGGCGTGACGCTGAAGCTACGCCTGCCCGATTTCCGATTGCGCACGCGGACCCGCTCGGGCGCGCCGCCGACCCAACTCGCGACGCGAATCTTCGCCGCTGCGCGTGCGCTGCTGCGGGCGCAGCCCCGCGGCGAGAGTTATCGATTGATCGGCGTCGGTGCGGCCGACTTCCGCCCGGCCGACGCCGCTGACGAAGCGGACCTGATCGAGGGCGACCGCACCCGTGAAAAAGCGCGCGAGAACGCGATCGACGCGCTTCGCGACAAATTCGGCGAGGGAGCGGTCGTTCGCGGTCTCGCGTTCCGCGCCGACCCGCGATCTAAGCGCTAGCTCACTTTGGCTTATTTCGCGCAGGCGGGCGTCGGCAGCCATTCCAGTTTGCTGAGCGTCGCTTTCAGCGCGAAGGTTCCGTAGTTCAATTTGAGTGTGCCCGACACGCCGTTTTCGTAGAGGTCGAACGACAGCACATATTCAGGCGCGGCGTCCTTGGCCGACTCGTCGAAATAGGACACCGATACGGGCCAGCGGCGGACCTTGCTCAGCGCCTGGAATTTCTCGCCATCGGCGCCGGGGCCTGTCGTTTCTTTGCCGATAACGGTCAACGTGGCGAAGACCTTCTTGCCCGAATCCGAACCGTCGTAGACGCGCGCCTCCATGGTGCGAACACTGCGCTTGGCCATCGCGATGATCCGCTCGATGTGTTGGGTCGGGAACAAAATGTCGTTGCCGATGTCGACCCTTTCCTTGGCCGGCTTGGCGAGTTCGACGGCTGTGGCGCCGCTTTCGGCGCGCACCGCCGAGCCCGATATCGGCTGGCCAGAGGCGCCGGGGTTACGCGTGTCGATTTCGAATTTGAGGCTGCGCGCGTCACCGTCCTCGAACGTGACGGCGCGAATGTCAGAGGCGATGGGATCGCCTTCGCCGCGCTGCAACTCGGTCAACTGTCGGAAAGTCGACGCATAACCTTCGCAGGCGGACCCTCGAAACTCGTAGGCGATGAGGCCGGAGGCCGCCACCGGCGTTTCGCCGTTCGGCATCGTAGTGGAAGCGGCGTCGCCGAGCGAAATTTCATAGGCGGCGCGATGCGAGGCGAGCGGCATCGCAATGTCGGCGCTGGCCGCGCCCGACACCGAGGCGAACGCGACTAGGGCGAGCGACAAGGTCAGCTTCATGCGGAAACTCCGGCGGTGGTTTCGGCTTTGTCGCCGCACTTTCCGGCGCTTTCGTGACCGTTCAATCCGCATCCGTCTGGGAAACGGCGCCCCATGCCTGCTCGAGCGGCCCGGATTCGTCCAGCGGCTCCTCGTCCGGACGCAGCGCGTCGGCGTCGTCGGGCTGGGGAACGCCGAAGCCGGGCGGCAGTTTGCCGTCGAACAGGCCCGCGCCCTGCAATTCGTCGAGGCCGGGCAGATCGCCGATCGCATCGAGACCGAAATGGATCAGGAAGGCCGAAGTCGTGCCATAAGTGATCGGCCGCCCCGGCGCTTTGCGCCGGCCGCGCATACGGATCCACCCCGCCTCCATCAACACGTCGATCGCGCCCTTGGAGACGGCGACGCCGCGAATTTCCTCGATGTCGGCGCGCGTCACCGGCTGATGATAGGCAATAATCGCCAGGGTTTCGATCGCCGCGCGCGAAAGCTTGCGCTTTTCCTGCTCCTCCCTGGCGAGCAGCCAGGCCATGTCGGGAGCGGTGCGGAACATCCAGCGTCCGGCTGCGCGCACCAGGTTCACGCCGCGATCTGCATATTGGCGCTGCAGTTCGCTCATGATCGCGCCGACGTCGCGACCGTCGGGAAGCCGTGCGGCGATCGCGCTGGTCTCCAGAGGCTCGGCGGCGGCGAACACCAGCGCTTCCGCGACGCGAAGATCTTCCGGCGTGAAGTCGGGTTGTTCGACGGTATCGAAGAGTTGCGCGACTACGCCCATCTCGTTGCTCTCGCTGTTTGCGGGTTCCGCGTCATGCGGCCTCGCTCCGCGACGATTTTGGCGCGGCGCGCATATAAATCGGAGCGAAGGCGCTTTCCTGCCTCAGTTCGATCAGGCCCTCGCGCGCCATTTCGAGCGAGGCGGAGAACGAGGATGCGCGCGCGCTGCGGCGCATCTTCGGATCGACGCAATATTCGATCAGCCAGCCGTCGAGCTCGGTCCATTCTTCCGATCGCCCCAGCAGCCGCGTCAGCGCCTCGCGCGCGTCGACCAGCGACCAGACCTCGCGAGGCTTCATGCGCACATGCGCGCGCGCATGCTTTTGCGATTGCCGCGCATAGGCCGAGAGCAGATCGTAAAGCGTGGCGACGTAGACCGGCGTCGAGGCGACCGAAATCCCCTCCGGCGCGCCGCGCGCGAACACGTCGCGGCCAATTCGCGGACGGTTGAGCAGCAGTTCGGCGGCGCGGCGAATTTCCTCGAGCCGCCGCAGGCGCCTGGCCAGCGCGTCGGCGAGCCCGGCCGCGTCGTTGGTCTCCGCCTTGGGCGGCGCGGGCAGCAACAGACGCGACTTCAGATAGGCGAGCCAAGCGGCCATCACGAGATAGTCGGCGGCCAGTTCGAGACGCAATTTTCGCGCGGCTTCGACGAAACCGAGATACTGGTTGGCCAGTTCGAGGATCGAAATGCGGGAGAGATCGACCTTTTGTCGCCGAGCGAGTTCCAACAGCAGGTCGAGCGGCCCCTCGAACCCGTCGAGATCCACTTTGAACGCAGGTTCCCCGGCCGCGCGATCGGCCTCGAATTCCGGTTCCTGAACTGTCGTCTCCGACACGCGAATCGCCCCAAATCACCTGATTCGGCGAACCTTGGCCCGCGACGGCGCCCACAGCAAGGCGCCCTGTCCTCGGCTCCACAGCCCACTAGGCGCCCGAGCGGCCGATTCTGTGGGGCGACTCCAGCTTAACCTTTGAAATAAAGGTAAATAATCGGTTTCCAACCTTGTTCGGCTCTTAGCGATTGCAATCGCGGCGTGTCGAGATAACGTCACGGGCGTCGGGCAACTTTCGCCCACGAAATACCCTACGGGGCGCTCGGGTCCGCCGCATCTCCCGGGTCCGTGGGGTCGGCCGGTTCGGGGCAGCTTACGGAGTGGCCTCCTCAAAGCTGTTCCGGACCGGCCACAGCGCTTACCGTGAATCGCGCCTGCCCCCTCAGTAGCGCCTGAGCAGGCTTACCAGCTTGCCCTGGATGCGAACGCGGTCGGGACCGAAAATGCGCGTCTCATAGGCCGGGTTGGCCGCTTCCAGCGCGACCGAGGCGCCGCGTTTGCGCAAGCGTTTGAGCGTCGCTTCCTCGTCGTCGATCAGCGCGACAATGATGTCGCCGGTCTCGGCCGTGTCCTGCTTGCGGATGATGACGGTGTCGTTCTCGTGAATGCCGGCCTCGATCATGGAATCGCCGCGCACTTCGAGCGCGAAATGTTCGCCCGCGCCCAGGAAATCGGGCGGCATGGCGATGGTCTGCGTGCGGGTCTGGATCGCCTCGATCGGCGTACCGGCGGCGATGCGGCCCATGACGGGGATCAGCACCGGCGGATTGTCGTTGGTCGCGGCAGGTTGCGCCGCGCGCACCCGCCCGAGGCTGCCGGCGATCACGCTGGGCGAGAATTTCTGAGGCCGTGGCGCCGCGACGGTCGCCGACTCGGGCAGTCGCAACACTTCGATCGCGCGCGCCCGATTGGCGAGCCGCTTGATGAACCCGCGCTCCTCGAGCGCCATGATAAGGCGGTGGATGCCCGACTTCGAACGCAGGTCGAGCGCCTCCTTCATTTCGTCGAACGAAGGCGGCACGCCCTCCTCTTGCAGGCGCTCGTGGATGAAGCGCAGCAATTCGCTCTGTTTCCTGGTCAGCATCGAAATCTCCCCGGCCCGTGCGCCGCGATTCGCACCCAATACCCCTAGGCGCCGAGAATCATCGCGAAGCGTAAACAAATCGCGAACATAAGCTATACGTTCGCTTTGCGTTCCGCAAGCGCGCGTATGGCCCGGACGGGTACTGGCTTTGCCGTCGCGCTTGGCGCCGA
>JBBIIT010000053.1:0-20683 GCA_037446355.1 Beijerinckiaceae bacterium
GTCGCGAACAATAGCGGCGATCGCCTGGGAGCCAAAACCGCCGAGTTTCTGTCGCCGAGCAGTTTGTCCCAGGCCCAGGCGTCGGGAAAACGATGCCATTGCGCGCGTTCGGGATTGAATACGACCGCCCGTCCGAACACCTGCTCGCAATCGTTGGCGAGGCCGAATTTTACGAGTTTGGCGTAGCCCGTCGGCGCGACGAAGTCGTCGCTGTCGAGGAACGCGATGAAATCGCCATGCGCGCAGGCGATGCCCAAATTGCGAACCGCGGAGAGCCCGCGATTGGCCGTTGAAATGACCGCATACGCAAAATGGCGTTGGGAGGCGAGGTTTTCGCTCGCGACCTTTGCCGTCGCGTCCGGCGAGCCGTCGTCGACGACGAGCAATTCCAGCGTCAGGTGCGCCGCACTGGCGGCGACGGAGTCGATGGCCTTGGCGATGTATTTTTCCGCCTTGTAAGCGGGAATGATGACGGTGAGGGCTGGCGATGCGTGGCCCGGCCGCGCTTCGCCGGGCCAGCGGGCGCCAAATTCCTCGACCGAGGCGAATCGCTGATCGATTTGCAGGTCATCGCGATTAGTCGCCCGAATCGTGATCAAACTGGACATCCAATTTCCAGACGGCTGCGCCAATTACCCAATCCCGGTTCGTTTGTCACGAGCGAGGGCGGGACGACGACGGCGCGCGCGAAAGCGAGCGGCTTGACAGCTTCGCCCGTCATCTCCTGGGCGCAACCTCGGGATCGAACCTCTGCAAACAGTCTCGCCGCCCCGCCTCGATGCAGTCCTGCAGCTTGCGGCTGTCCTCGAGAAATCGCAGCAGCCACAGGGCCGCCAGGGCGATCAGCAGTACGGCGATGGCCCCGGCGAGATTGACGAAGGTGCGATGCTGGCGCTCGCGCGCCTCGTCTTCGCTCACGCGGTCAGGCTCGCCTCGCCGGCGCCGAGCGCCGCGATCGCCTTGGCGACGATTGCTTTCGCGTCGAGGCCGGCGGCGGCGTAAAGGCGTTCGGGCTTGTCCTGGTCCTGGAAGGCGTCCGGCAGCGTCATCGTGCGCACCCTGAGCCCGGCGTCGAGCGCGCCTGCTTCCGCGAGCAGGCTCAAGACATGGGAGCCGAAGCCGCCGACCGACCCTTCCTCGACGGTGATCAACACCTCATGCGAAGCGGCGAGCCCGAGGATCAATTCGCGGTCGAGCGGCTTGGCGAAGCGCGCGTCGGCGACGGTGGTCGAAAGACCGCGCGCGAAAAGATCCTCGGCGGCTTTGAGCGCGGGGGCGAGGCGTGCGCCGAGCGACAGTATCGCCACCCGCGTTCCCTCACGCAGGACGCGCCCCTTGCCGATGGGCAGGATTTGCCCTCGCTCGGGCAGTTCGACGCCGACGCCCTCGCCGCGCGGGTAGCGCAGCGCGATCGGGCCGCCGTCATGCGCGGCGGCGGTTGCGACCATATGCGTGAGTTCGGCCTCGTCGGCGGCCGCCATCACGGTCATGTTGGGCAGACAGGCGAGATAGGCGATATCGAACGCGCCGGCGTGCGTCGCGCCGTCGGCGCCGACCAGCCCCGCCCGGTCAATGGCGAAGCGCACCGGCAGGTTCTGGATCGCGACGTCGTGGACGATCTGGTCGTAGCCGCGTTGCAGGAAGGTCGAATAAATCGCGCAGAACGGCTTGTAGCCCTCGCTGGCGAGGCCGGCGGCGAAGGTGACGGCGTGCTGCTCGGCGATGCCGACGTCGAACACGCGATCGGGAAAAACCTGTGCCAGTTCGTCCAGGCCGGTGCCCTCGGGCATCGCGGCGGTGATGGCGACGATCCTGGAGTCGCGCTTGGCCTCGTCGATCAGCGCCCGGGCGAAGACGCCGGTATAGGAGGGCGCGTTCGCCTTGGGTCTGGCCTGCGCGCCGGTGATGACGTCGAAGGCGCTGACGCCGTGATACTTGTCGTCGGCGGCTTCCGCGGGCGGATAGCCCTTGCCCTTCTTGGTGACGACATGGACCAGCACTGGCCCGCGCCGCGAGTCGCGCACGTTCCTCAGGATAGCCAAGAGATCGTCGAGGTTATGGCCGTCGATCGGGCCGACATAATAGAAGCCAAGCTCCTCGAAAAGCGTGCCGCCGGTCCAGAAGCCGCGCCCGAATTCTTCGGTGCGGCGCGCCTTGTCGTAAAAGAATTTCGGCAGGCGGCGGGCGAGTTGCTTGGCGGCGTCGCGCAGCGACAGATAGGTGCGGCTCGAGACGAGGCGGGCCAGATAGGACGACATCGCCCCGGTCGGCGGCGCGATCGACATGTCGTTGTCGTTGAGGATGACGATCAGGCGCGAATGCAGCGCGCCGGCGTTGTTCATCGCCTCATAGGCCATGCCGGCCGACATTGCGCCATCGCCGATCACCGCGACCACGGCGTTATCCGCGCGCTTGAGATCGCGCGCCACCGCCATGCCCAGGCCGGCCGAGATCGAGGTCGAGGAATGGGCGGCGCCGAACGGGTCGTATTCGCTCTCGGCCCGCTTCGTGAAGCCGGAAAGCCCGCCGCCCTGGCGCAGAGTGCGGATGCGGTCGCGCCGGCCGGTCAAAATTTTGTGAGGATAGGCTTGGTGCCCGACATCCCAGATCAGCCGGTCGCGCGGCGTGTCGAACACGTAATGCAGCGCGACGGTCAGTTCGACGACGCCGAGCCCGGCGCCCAGGTGTCCGCCCGTGATCGAAACCGCGCTGATCGTCTCGGCGCGCAATTCGTCGGCGAGCCGCCGCAGGTCGGCGGCTGGCAGCGCGCGCAGGTCGGCGGGCGACTTGATCGTGTCGAGCAGTGGCGTTTCGGGTCGTATCAAATCGGCTTCCCCGCGAGGGCGGGCGGCGGCGCCCAGCAAGGCGAGGGTTACACCGTAAGCCGGGCCGGCCGCAATCGCCTTTGCGGCGGCTCAGGCCCCGGCGAGGCGGTCGCGGCGCGTCGAAGCGGTGCCGAAAACCCGGTCCCAGAAGCCGGTGACGACGCCAAAATTCGTGTCGGCGTGATAGTGATGGCCCATGTGGCGCACGCGGGCGCGGTAGAGCCAGTCTCCGGGCCCGATGTCCAGGTGATGCGTCGCGTGATGCACGAACATATAGCCGGCGTAGCCGATCAGCACGCCGCTGGCGAAGCCGGACGCCGCCACCGGCGCCAATTCCCGGAGCGGCAAATAGCAGATGAGCACGACGATGCCGCTCGACACGAACGAGGGCACGCCGATCAGCGCGGCGGGCTCGCGGTGATGCGCGTCGTGCAACGGCGAGAGCAGCGGCGCGTGATGATAGACGAAGCGGTGGATCAGGTATTCGGCGAGCGTCCAGGCCGCCAGGCCGAAGGCGAGATAGAGCGCGAGACCCGGAATCGCCGACACGCCTTGGCTCGCCAGCGCCAGATAGAAAAACAACGCGACGAGTAACGGAATAGCGGCGAAATCGCCAAAGTACAGGAATCTGCCGATTGGCATCGATGCACTCCGGTTCGTCGTCGGGACGCGGCTTTGCAAGCGAGGCTGCACGCTATAGCTAAGGTGAGTTATGCGCCGCGCGCAAGTCCTATGCGCTCGTCTTGTGACCAAATCTTGAACGACGGCTTCGGCCGCTCTTCGGCGTCAAGGCCGCGCCAACTGTTCGCGCAGGATCTCGACGACGTCCAACTGCGCTTCGTCGCGCGGCGCCAGCGCGAGATCGGCGACGATGTGGTCGAGATGCAGGGCCATCAGCGCCGAGGCGCGGGCGCCGTCGCCTGCTTCGAGCGCGTCGGCCAACGCCATGTGCTCGTCGTGGCCGCAGGCGGAAGCCTGCCCGCGCCCGTAAAGGGCGATGACGAGCGAAGAGCGCGATATCAAGCTGGCCAGGAAGCGCGTCAGCGCGCCTTCGCCCGTGACGCGCGCGATCGTCATGTGAAATTCCCCGGAAAGTCGAATCGCCGCACGCCTGTCGCCGCGATCGAGCGCGTCGCGCTCGTGCGTGAGCAGCGCCCGCAGAGCGGCGATTTCGGCCGCGCCGATCCGGTCCGCGGCCTCCAGCGCGATGGCGGATTCGACGAGGCGGCGGCTGAAGAAAATGTCCTGCGCGTCCGCGACGCTCGGGGCGGCGACGAAGGCGCCGCGATGGCGCTCGATGGTGACGATATGGTCGTGCGCGAGCGCTTGCAGCGCGCTGCGCACCAGCGTGCGGCTGGCGTTGAAGAGGTCGCCGAGCTGTTCCTCGATCAGTTTGGCGCCGGGCGGCAAGCGATGATCGACAATGGCGTCGAAAACGCAGCGGTAAATGGCCGCCGCGCGCCCGTTGCGCCCGCCCGTCTCAGGCTCGCGCGCCTCGACCGGCGCTGTCGCTATCGAAGAAGGCCACATCGTGCGAAGGCGTTCCTATCGGTCGCGCAGGCTTTCACGGAATGGCGAAAACCGCGAGCGGCTTCTGTATACAATGTCGCTGAAATTGTGGACAGCGGCGCCCAGACCTTCATCGGCGCGGGCCGCGAATTCGGCGTCGACGCCGGAATAGCCGACAAAACAGCTTGAAATCATAAGGTTGTCCGCGGTCCTCGGTTGGCATGACGCTTGCGTTTCCTCGCGCGCCCCCTCGGGCGGCGTGTGAGGATATGGCGGAAACCGGCAATCTCGAACTCGTGAAGGTCACCAAACGCTACGGCGCGACACTCGCCGTCGACGCCATCGACCTGCGCGTGGCGTCGGGCAGCTATTGCTGCCTGCTCGGACCGTCGGGTTGCGGCAAGACTTCGACGCTGCGGATGATCGCCGGTCACGAAAGCGCCAGCGAGGGCGACATTCTGATCGGCGCCGCCAACGTCACCGATCTGCCGCCGGCCCGCCGCGGCACCGCGATGATGTTTCAGAGCTACGCTTTGTTCCCGCATTTGAGTTGCCTCGACAACGTCGCCTTCTCCTTGAAGATGCGCGGCGTCGACAAAACCGCGCGGCGCGCCAAGGCGATGGAGTTCCTGAAACTCGTCGCCATGGACGGCTACGCGGAGCGCGTGCCCGCGCAATTGTCAGGCGGCCAGCAGCAGCGCGTCGCGCTCGCCCGCGCGCTCATCACCGAGCCGCAAATCCTTTTGCTCGACGAACCGCTTTCGGCTTTGGATCCGTTTTTGCGCGTGCGGATGCGCGGCGAGTTGCGCCGCTTGCAGCGCAGCCTCGGCATCCCCTTCGTGCATGTCACACATGGCCAGGACGAGGCGCTCGCACTCGCCGATCTCGTCGTCGTCATGAACAAGGGTCGCATCGAACAGGCCGGGCCGCCGCGCGAAGTGTTCGAGACGCCGGCGAGCGCATTTGTCGCCAGATTTCTGGGCGGGCACAACGTCATCGCCACCCCCGCCGGGCCGATCGCGGTACGCGCCGACCGGGTACGCCTCGGCGCCCCCGACGCGCCCGACGGACGCGGAAACGCTCGGGTCAGCGCGCTCGAATACCAGGGCGCCAATTATCACATCGCACTCGAAGGCGCTGGCGCCGAGGAAATGACCGCCATCGTCGGCGACGCCGCGTTCCAGCGCGCTCCGGTCGAGATCGGCGACGAAGTGTCGCTCGCCTGGAACGACGAGGACATTCATCCCCTTTCGCCTGCGTCATGAAACGCCGGTCTTTCGAAGGAGCAGCAACCATGTCGAAGAAGTCCATCAAAGACGCCTCGGGCGTGACGCGCAGAAACTTGTTGAAATCGGCGGGCGCGCTCGCCGGCGTCACCGCTGTCACCGGCTTTCCCGCGGTCTGGGCGGGCGAGGAGAAGGTGCTTCGCTATCTCGGCACGGCGGTCAATCAGTCCGACGACATCACCAAGAAAGTGAAAGCCGAAACCGGCATCACCATTCAGAACATCGTCGCCACGACCGACGACGTGACCAAGCGCGTCATCACGCAGCCCAATTCGTTCGACATCCTCGACACCGAATATTTCAGCCTGAAAAAGCTGGTGCCGTCGGGCAACATCCTCGCGATGGACGCCAAAAAGATCAAGGAATTCGACAACATCACGCCCGTCTTCACCAAGGGGCAGCTCCCGAACGGCAAAGTGATCGGCGACCAGGGCACCGCGCCGAAGAAAGTGATGTTCGTAGAGGGCGAGCACTCGAGCAAATTCTCGAAGGCGCCGACCGAATGGGTCACGTTGATCCCGACTGTCTACAACGCGGACACGCTCGGGATTCGCCCCGATCTCATCAAGCGGCCGATCAGTTCCTGGGCCGAATTGCTGAACCCGGAATTCAAGGGCAAGGCGGCGATCCTCAACATTCCCTCGATCGGCATCATGGACGCCGCAATGGTCGTCGAAGCCACCGGCAAGCACAAATACGCCGACAAAGGCAACATGACCAAGGCCGAGATCGACCTGACGATGGCCGTGCTCACAGAAGCCAAGAAGGCCGGCCAATTCCGCGCTTTCTGGAAGGATTTCAACGAGAGCGTGAACCTGATGGCCTCGGGTGAAACCGTCATTCAGTCGATGTGGTCGCCCGCTGTCACCGCCGTGCGCACCAAGGGCATCCCCTGCGTGTTCCAACCGCTGAAGGAAGGCTATCGTTCCTGGGCCTCGGGCTTCTGCATGTCGAAAGGCGTCAACTCGAAACAGAAGGAATGGGTGTACGAGTTCGTCAATTGGTACCTCTCCGGCTGGGCCGGGGCCTATCTCAACCGCCAGGGCTATTATTCCGCGGTCCTCTCCACCGCCAAGGCGAACATGGAGCCCTACGAGTGGGCCTATTGGATGGAAGGCAAGCCGGCCGAGAAGGACATCCACGCCCCCGACGGTTCATTGCTCGAGAAGGCCGGCGCGACGCGCGACGGCGGCTCCTATGACGAGCGCATGGGCAACGTCGCCTGCTGGAACGCGGTGATGGACGAGAACGACTACATGGTCCGCAAATGGAACGAGTTCATCGCGGCGTGATGCAAAGATCCCTTCTTCCGTTCACCTAAGAAGGCGGCGCGCAACGCCGGGCGCGGGCGCTCGATGGCGCCTGGGCCCTCACCCCGCCCCTCTCCCGCGACGCGGGAAGGGGGCCCAAGGGCCGATTCCATGTCGCAGACCGCTCCCCTAGACCGTCAAGGCGCACCCGGCTGGCTGCAAGCCGCGCCGTTCGCATTGGTGTTTCTACTGTTCTTCGCGCTGCCGCTCGCGTTCGTGGTGATCGTCAGCTTCTGGGATTACAACGACTATCAGATGCTGCCGACGTTTACGACACGCAGCTACGTCGAGAGTTTCGACGGCTGCCTGAACGATCTGCCCAATCTCTGCACGATGCTGAAAACCTATGCCTCGACGATCAAGTTTTGTCTGATCGTCTGGGCGCTGACCCTGTCGATCGGCTTCACCGTCGCTTACTTTCTCGCTTTTCACGTGCGCAGCGCGACGACGCAAATGGTGCTGTTTCTCGTCTGCACGATCCCGTTCTGGACCTCCAACGTCATCCGTATGATTTCCTGGATTCCGCTGCTTGGACGCAACGGCCTCGTCAATCACGCGCTGATCAGTCTGCATATCGTCGATGCGCCGGTCGAATGGCTGCTCTATTCGCAATTCTCGGTCGCGCTCGCCTTCGTGCATCTCTTCACGTTCTTTATGGTGGCGCCGATCTTCAACTCGATGATGCGCATCGACCGCCGCTTGATCGAGGCGGCCTATGATTCGGGCGCGAGCGGCTGGCAGATGCTTACCAACGTCATCCTGCCGCTTTCCAAGCCGGGCGTCGCCATCGGCTCGATCTTCGTCGTCACTATCGTAATGGGCGATTTCATCACCTTCGGTGTCATGGGCGGCGAACAGATCGCCTCGGCCGGCAAGGTGGTGGAGACGCGCCTCAACGCGCTGCAATTCCCGCCCGCCGCCGCCAACGCCGTGATCCTGCTCGGCGCGACGATGATCGTCATCTTGGTGCTGAATCGCATCGTCGACGTGCGCAAGGAACTGTGATGAACGAGGGACGCTCGCCCGCCTTCTTTGCGCTCGCGGCCTTCTTCGGCCTGTTCGTTCTGTTTCTCTATGGGCCGATGATCGTCATTTTCATTCTGTCGTTCCAGGGTCCGAGCGGCGGGCTGACGTTTCCGATGAACGGCGTCTCGCTGCATTGGTTCGAACGTCTCTGGCAGGGCGGCGGCATCGTCGACATATCCGGCGCTTTCGTGCGCTCGCTCGAACTCGGCCTTATTGTGATGGCGCTGACGGTCGCGCTTTCGCTCGGCGCCGGCCTCGCGTTTCGTAAACGCTTTCTTGGCGCGGACGCGCTGTTCTTTGTCGCGGTCGCCAGCCTGATCGTGCCCTCGATCGTCACCTCGCTCGGCATCGCGCTCGAGTTTCGCGTACTCGACGATGCTCTGAAGACCTATGGCCCGCCGTGGATCGCCGACAACCTGACGACGACGATGGGGATGTTCACCTCCGGCCTCGGCGCGCATCTGACCTGGACTCTGCCATTCGGCCTGCTCGTCATGTTCGCGATCTTCAATCGCTTCGATGGCCGCTATGAAGAAGCCGCGCGCGATCTCGGCGCGACGCCGTGGCAGACATTTCGCTATGTCGTTCTGCCGATCATCCTGCCCTCGGTGATCGGCGTTGGCCTGTTCGGTTTCACCCTGTCGTGGGACGAGATCGCGCGCTCCAGTCAGGCGATGGGCGAGCACAACACCTTGCCGATGGAACTGCAGGCGCTCACGACGACAGTGACGACGCCTGATATCTACGCATTGGGCGCCTCGACCACCGCCGTCTCGTTCGCCGTCATCGCGCTCGCGCTGGCGACGATCGCGATCCTGCGCGCGCGGCAGGCGCAACACGGCTCGGACGCGGGCCAGGCCTGAAATGCGCATTCTCGTCATCAATCCCAACACTTCGGCCGGCATGACGACGCGCATCGGCGCGGCCGCGCGCGCGGCGGCGAACGCGGGGACTGAGATCGTCGCCGCCAATCCGGCTCACGGTCCCGTCTCCATCGAGGGCTATTTCGACGAGGCCTTCGCCGCGCCGGGAATGTTGGAAGAGATCGTCAAGCGTCCTGGCTTCGACGCCTATGTGATCGCCTGTTTCGACGACACCGGGCTTGAGGCCGCGCGTTGCGCGGTTGAGGCGCCCGTCATCGGCATCGGCGAAGCCGCGTTTCATCTTGCCTCGTTGATCGCGCATCGCTTCGGCGTCGTGACGACGCTCGCGCGCTCGATCGCGCCGATCGAGGCCAATCTGACGAAATACGGCCTTATCACGCGCTGCGCGCGCGTGCGCGCCTGCGAGGTCGCGGTGCTCGATCTCGAAAATCCCGCCTGCGGCGCGCGCGAAAAGCTGTCGGCCGAAATCGTCGCCGCCAAAGCGCGAGACGGCGCCGAGGCGATCGTGCTCGGCTGCGCCGGCATGGCCGATCTCGCCGCCTCGCTCGCCGCCGAACATGGGCTTCCCGTGGTGGACGGCGTCGCGGCGGCGGTGAAGCTCGCCGAGGCGCTGGTCGGCCTCGGCCTGCGCACCTCGAAGCTCGGTCCCTATGCGTCGCCTTCGCCCAAACGCTTCGACGGCGCCTTCGCGGCGATGGGCGCCGGTTTTGTCGGCGGGGCCAAAATCGGCTAGCTCTGAAGGCGCCGCAACCCTATGAGGCGCCCATGACTGGCCATGTCGATCCGACCAAGGAGACGTTCGCGGCCTTCCGCGCCCTCGATCGGGTGGGGCCGATCCAGATGCTCAACCTGGTGCGCCTGCGCGAGCGCGCGGCCTATGCGGACGGGCGCTCGGCGAGCGGGGCGGAGGCCTACGCGGCCTACAGCCGCGAAAGCGGGCCCGTGTTTGCGCGCCTCGGCGGGCGGATCGTCTGGAGCGGCGCGTTCGAACTGACGTTGATCGGCCCGGCGGAGGAGCGTTGGGACCGCTGCTTCATCGCCGAATATCCCGACGTCGCCGCCTTCGTCGCCATGATCCGCGATCCCATCTATCGTGAGGCGGTCAGGCACCGGCAGGCCGCCGTCGAGGACTCCCGCCTGATAAGGCTCGCGCCGGGGGCGGCGGGGGCGGGGTTTGGGTGAGGGGGGGCGGTTGCGTCGCCCGCCCGAGCGGGCTTCAATTCGGTCGATCCGTCATTCGCGCGCAGACCAGGGCGCAAGCGAGCCCGCAGGCGGGGGCATCGCGCGGTTCGACCGGGCGGACGGCTTCACGGTTCCGGCCGTTTCTTCTTTGGCCCGGTTCCGGGTTTTCGCGCGCCGTTGCTCGCCTTGCCCCTCGCATTGACACATCCCCCCCTCGCATGGGAAATCGTCAGATCGCTCGGATTGTCGACGAATCGTCGACGGCGGGCGCTTGTTCCGACTGCTGTTTCTTGAAGGCAAACCCGCCGTTTCAATCATTCGAGGAGATAAGCCATTCGTCGTCCCATGAAGTCCAACGCGGCTCCGGAGAAAGGCGGGCCGCGCGTCAATCGCGACATCCGCGCCGTTCAAGTCCAACTCATTGACGCCGAAGGTCAGAACCATGGCGTCGTCAATCTGGCGGACGCCCAGAAGCTCGCCGAGGAGGCCGCGCTCGATCTCGTCGAGATCGTCCCTAACGCCAGTCCGCCGGTGTGCAAGATTCTCGATTTCGGCAAGTTCCGCTTTCTCGAGCAGAAGAAGTCTTCCGAGCAGCGCAAGCGCCAGAAGGTCGTCGAGATCAAGGAAATCAAGCTGCGTCCGGGCATCGACGACCACGATTACGAAGTAAAGATGAGATCGGTGCGCCGCTTCTTCGAGGAGGGCGACAAGGTCAAGGTGACATTGCGCTTCCGCGGCCGCGAAATGGCGCATCAGGACATCGGCTATCGCCTGCTGCAACGCGTCAAGACCGAGACCGCGCCGATCGCCAAGGTCGAGGCCGAACCCTTGATGGAAGGGCGGCAGATGGTGATGGTGCTCGCGCCGAAGTAAATTCGGCGCGCCCGGCAAGAATTCCGATGACGATCACATCCCCGCGAGATCAGGCGCGCGAGGACTAGGCGGGAAATGATCGTCACGATAAGGCGGGTATGAAGAGGTTCGCCCGTGACGCTCGCCCAGAAGATTGACGCTCCCGCCCCCGCTATGACCGCAGTCCGAGTTGGCGCGGCGCCGGCGACGGCGATCGGCGTGCTGTTCGCGGTCAGTGGCTCGCATATGCTCAACGACATGATGCAGTCGCTGGCGCCGGCGCTTTATCCGGTGTTTCGCGAGACGTATTCGCTGTCGTTCTTCGAGACCGGCCTCATCACCTTCACGTTCCAGGTCGTCGCTTCGCTCCTGCAACCCTTGATCGGCCTGTTCACCGACCGCAGGCCGATGCCTTACGCGCTGCCCTCGGCGATGGGCTTCACGGCTTTCGGTCTCGTGCTGCTGGCCTTCAGCGCCAATTATCCGATGCTGCTCGCCTCCGTGGCGACGATCGGCGTCGGCAGCGCGATCTTTCATCCCGAGGCGTCAAGGGTTTCGCGCGCGGCTTCGGGCGGGCGCTACGGCTTTGCGCAGAGCTTGTTCCAGGTCGGCGGCAATTTCGGCCAGTCGCTCGGGCCGCTGATGGCGGCGTTCATCGTTGTGCCCGGCGGCCAGCGCTCGGTGCTCGCCTTCACCGCTCTCGCCTTCACGGCGGTCGTGATTTTGACGCGCGTCGCGCGCTGGCATATCGCCCACCGCGCCGCTCCGCGCGCCGCCGCGCCGCCGAGGGCGCCGAAGCTGGCGCGAGGCGTCGTCACGCGCTCGCTGGCGATCCTGGTGGTGCTGCTGTTTTCCAAGACCTTCTATCTCGCTTCGCTCAACAGCTATTACACGTTCTATCTGATCGACACGTTTCAGGTTTCGGTGCAGACCGCACAGGTGCTGTTGTTCGTGTTTCTCGGCGCCGTGGCGGCGGGCACGTTCATCGGCGGCCCGGTCGGCGACCGTATCGGGCGGCGCTATGTGATCTGGGGCTCGATTCTGGGCGTGCTGCCGTTCACGTTGCTGCTGCCGCATCTCGGCCTTGTCGGTACGATCCTCGACAGCGTGGCGATCGGTCTCGTGCTGTCCTCGGCCTTTTCGGCGATGGTCGTCTACGCCCAGGAACTCGCGCCGGGCAATGTCGGCGCCGTCGCCGGGCTGTTCTTCGGGCTGTCGTTCGGCCTCGGCGGCATCGGCGCGGCGTTGCTCGGCCTGCTCGCCGACCGCGTCGGACTCCCCTTCGTCTATAACCTCTGCGGTTTCCTGCCCGCCATCGGTCTCCTGACCTACTTCCTGCCCGACACACACGCGCGCCACGGCTGACGCCATAAGCTCGCCACAATTGACAATGAGAATGAATATTCATTCTCATTTTCTGCGCGGGACGATGGACGACGCCGCCTTTCGAGATCACGAAGCCGAAGCCGAGCGAACCGGCGCCGCGGGCCGCAAGCTGGCGGGGGACGCCGACCGGCGCGCGCGCATCGTCGCGGCCGCCGAGCGTGCTTTCGTGCGCCATGGCTTCCACGCCACGACCATGCAGCATGTCGCCGAGGAGGCCGGCATGAGCGCGGGGAACCTCTATCGCTACTTCCCGTCGAAGGAGGCGATCGTCGAGGGTCTTTGCGTGGTCGATCAGGGCGAACGCGCCCAGGTTTTTAGCGCGCTGGCCGGCCGGGCGGACCTCATCCGCGCGATGTGCGAGACGTTGCGCACGCATCTTCTGGCCAAGCCGCCGGAAAAAGCGCGTATGATTATCGAGATATGGTCGGAGGCCAGCCGCAACCCGCGCGTCGCCGCGATCACCCGCGCGGTCGACGCCGATGTGAAGGCGGGCCTGGCCAGCCTCATGCGCGCGGTCATGGCTAGCGGCGCGACGGCGCCTGCGTTCGATCCGGAATTCGCCGCGGGCGTAATGTTCACGGTGGTAGCCGGACTATTCAAACGCGTGGCGATCGAAACCGATTTCAAAGCCGACGCCGAGGCCGCGATGGCCGTCGGCGTCCTCAAGGCGCTATGCGCGGGCGCGCTGACGCCCGCGGACGATCTGGCGTGCCCGGAGACCTGACATGCGACGCACGCTGACCCTCCTCGTTCTCGCGATCCTCGTGGTCGGCGGCCTGTGGGCCGGGCGCCTCTTCGCCCCGTGCTCGCCGCCGATGGCGCTGTTCGCCAAGTTCGGCGTCAAACCGGACGTCGCGTGTCCCGCGCCCGTCGCCACGGCGGCGGAAGCGCCGCGCGAGGTGGAGCCGCCGGCGGTTACGGTGGCGGCGGCGTTGCGTCGCCGCTTCGTCGACCGCCTGTTCGTCTCCGGCACCGTCGTCGCTCGCGAGGAGGCGCAGGTCGCCGCGCGCATCGACGGGCTCACCATCGTCGAACTGGACGCCGAGGACGGCGATCATGTGGCGCAGGGGCAAGTGCTCGCGCGGCTCGACCGCAGCCAACTCGAAGCGCTGTTGGCGGAAAACGACGCCGCGACGACGCGTTCCGACGCCGCCATTGACCAGGCGCGCAGCCTGATCGACCAATCCAAGGCGCAAGTCGGCTTCGCCAGCGCCGATTTCGAGCGCGCGCGCAAGCTCGGGGGCCAGGTGATGTCGGTCTCTTCGATCGAACAGCGCGAAACCGCAATGAAGACCGCGCAGGCCCAGCTCGACGCCGCCACCAATGCGCTCGCCGTCGCCGAGGCCGACCGCAAGAGCCGCGACGCCGAGCGCAAGGAATTGCAGGTGCGCATCGACCGCGCCGAGGTGAGATCGCCTGTCGATGGAGTCATCAGTCGCCGCTCGGCCAAGCTCGGCGCGACGGCCTCCGCGATCGGCGAACCGCTGTTCCGCGTCGTCGTCGACGGCGCGGTCGATCTCGAGGCCGATGTGCCCGAGCAATTCATCGCCCGTCTCGCGGTCGGTATGCCGGCCGAAATCCACGCGCCCGGGATTGACGCCGCCATCGCCGGCAAAGTTCGGCTTGTCAGTGAGGAAATCGACAAGGCGAGCCGAACCGGCAAAGTGCGCATCGCGCTCGCACCGGCTTCGGCGGCGCGCGTCGGCGCCTTCGCCTCGGGCCAAGTGACGATCGCGACGAGCGATGGTCTAGGCGTGCCCTCGACCGCAGTGCAGCGCGACGCCGACAGCGCGCGCCTGCTTGTCGTCAAGAACAACCTCATCGAGGGCCGCAAAGTCACGCTCGGCATTTCCGAGGGCGACGAGGTCGAAATCCGCAGCGGCCTCGGCGAAGGCGAGAGCGTGGTGGCGCGCTCGGCCGCGTTCCTGCGCCCCGGAGACCGCGTGCGGCCGATGGCGATGACCGCCGCCTTGAACGATAAGGGAGACGCCAAATGAGACTGAACGTCTCGGCTTGGTCGATCCGCAGCCCGATCCCGGCGGTCGTCTTTTTCACGGTGCTGACGCTGCTGGGAATCTGGTCGTTCAAGAATCTGGCGATCGAGCGGTTCCCGAACATCGACATTCCGATCGTCGCGGTCACGATCACCCAATCGGGCGCCGCGCCGGCCGAACTTGAGTCGCAAGTCACCAAGAAGGTCGAGGACGCGGTCGCCAGCCTAAACGGCATCTGGCACATCGTTTCGACCGTCACCGACGGCGTCTCGACCACCGTCATTCAGTTCAACGTCGGCTCGGTCGACATTGATCGCGCGCTCAACGACGTGAAGGACAAGGTCGCGACGATCCGAGGCGATCTGCCGCGCACAATCGACGAGCCGCTCATCAATCGCGTCGACGTCGAGGGTCTGCCCTTCGTCACTTACGCCGCCTCGGCGCCGGGCATGACGACCGAGCAGCTTTCCTGGTTCATCGACGATACAGTGGCGCGCGAACTTCAGACGGTGAAGGGCGTCGGCTCGGTCACGCGCGCGGGCGGCGTCGACCGCGAAATCCGTGTTTCGCTCGATCCGCAAAGGTTGCTGGCGCTCGGCGTCACCGCGGCGGCGGTGAACGCGCAGGTGCAGGCCAACAACATCGATCTGGGCGGCGGGCGCTCGCAAGTCGCGGGGCAGGAGCAGGCGATCCGCACGCTCGCGGGCGCGCACAAGGTTTCCGATTTGGCCGCGCTGTCGATTGCGCTGCCGGGCGGGCGCAAGGTCAGGCTCGACGAACTCGGCATGGTGGAGGATTCGGCCGCCGAGCAGCGTACTTTCGCGCGCCTCGACGACAAGCCGATCGTCGCTTTTGGCGTCGTGCGCGCCAAGGGTTCGAGCGACGTGACGGTCAACGATCTGGTCGCCGCGCGGCTCGAAAAAATTCACGCCGCGCATCCCGAAGTGGCGTTCACCAACGTCGATACCCAAGTCACCAACATCGTCGGCAATTACTCCGCGACGATGGAGACCCTGATTGAAGGCGCCGCGCTCGCGGTCGTCGTCGTCTTCCTCTTCCTGCGCGACTGGCGCGCGACGCTGGTGACGACGTTCGCGCTGCCGCTGTCGATCCTGCCGACGTTTTTCGTGATGAAGGCGCTCGGCTTCTCCCTCAATATGGTCAGCCTGCTGTCGATCACCATCGTCACCGGCATTCTGGTTGACGACGCCATCGTCGAGATCGAGAACATCGTGCGTCACATGCGGATGGGCAAGTCGGCCTATCGCGCCTCGCTCGAGGCGGCGGACGAAATCGGTCTGGCCGTCATCGCGATTTCGCTCACCATCATGGCGATCTTCTCGCCGGTCAGCTTCATGGGCGGCATCGCCGGGCAATATTTTAAGCAGTTTGGCCTCACCATCGCCATCGCGGTGTTGTTCTCGCTGCTGACCGCGCGTTTCGTCACCCCCGTCCTTACCGCCTATTTCCTGAGGGCGCCCGATGAGCCGACGCATCGCGACGGCCTGGTCATGCGCGGCTATCTCCGGCTGCTCGACGCCAGTGTTCGCCATCGCTGGATCACTCTGGTCGCCGGCGTATTGATATTCTATGGCTCGATCCAGGCGGCGAAGCTGCTGCCGTTCACCTTCCTTCCCGCCGACGATCAGAGCCGCATCGAACTCGCGGTCGAGTTGCCGCCGGGCTCACTGTTGCAGCAGACCGACGAGATGTCGCGCACGATCGTCGGACGCCTGAAGGCGCTGAAGGAGGTGCGCTCGGTGCTCACCTACGGCGGGCAGATCGTCAATGGCGCGTTCGGCGGCGGTTCGGTCGAACCGCGCAAGGCGACCTTCATCGTCAATCTCGTCAACAAGACCAAGCGCGATCTGACGCAAAAGCAATTGCAGACGCGCATCGCCTCGCTCATCAACGATATCCCGGACATCCGGTTCTGGTTCGTCAAGGACAACGGCCAGCGTGACATTCAGCTCATCGTCGCCGGGCCCGAAATCGAAACCATCAATGCGACAGCCAATCAGCTCGCCAGCGAGATGAAGACGGTTCCGATCATCGAGAATCCGATTTCGACCGCCGAGCTCGATCGCCCGGAACTGCGCATCGAGCCGAAGCGCCAGATCGCCGCCGACCTCGGCGTCTCGGCGCAGGCGCTGTCTGATACGATCCGGGTCGCGACGCTCGGCGACATTGACGCCAATCTGGCCAAGTTCGACGCCGGCGAACGTCAGGTGCCGATCCGCGTCGAACTCGACGAAAAGGCGCGCGAGCGCATCGGCGTATTGCAGGATCTGCGCGTGCCGACGGCCTCCGGGGGCGCGGCGCCGTTGTCGGTGCTCGCCGATTTCTCGATCGGGCGCGGCCCGACGGCGATCAATCGCTTCGACCGCACCCGTCGCGTTACTATCGAAGGGGACCTTCGCGGCGATTCGGCGCTGGGCGACGCCACCGACGCGATCCGCCATCTGCCGACCGCGCTCCGCCTGCCGCCCGGCGTCGAGATCAAGGACACAGGCGACGCTGAGATTCAAGGCGAGGTCAACGCCGGCTTCGCGCAGGCGATGGGCTCCGGCCTGATGATTGTCTATGGCTTGTTGGTGCTGCTGTTCGGCTCGTTCCTGGCGCCGATCACCATTCTGGTCTCGCTGCCGTTGTCGATCGGCGGCACGATTGCGGCGCTGCTCCTCACCCATACCGCGGTTTCGATGCCGGTCATTCTCGGCGTTCTCATGTTGATGGGTATCGTGACCAAGAACGCGATCATGCTGGTCGATTTCGGCATCGAGGAAATCGCGCGGGGAACGCCGCGCCTCAAGGCGATGATCGAGGCGGGCCACAAGCGCGCGCGCCCGATCGTCATGACGACCATCGCGATGGCCGCGGGCATGTTCCCGGCGGCGCTGGGTCTGGGGGAAGGCGGCGGTTTCCGCTCGCCAATGGCGATCGGCGTGATCGGCGGCTTGCTCGTCTCGACGCTGCTTTCCCTCGTGTTCGTGCCGGCGGCGTTCACGATCATTGACGACTTCGGTCGCCTTTTGTGGTGGGTGTTCGGACGCTTCGTAGGCGCCGCGGACGAAGAGGCGCGTCCGCCCAAGCGCGCGCCGAACGAACGCGACGAGCCCAACGGCTTGCCGGCCGCCGCAGAATAAAGCGGGCTACTTCAAACGAGCGTCGCCAACAGGCCCGGCAACTCGCCGATATCCTCGACGATGTGATCGGCGTGCGGCGCCAATTCCTGGCGCTCCGCGGGGCCGGAAAGCACCGCGATCGCCAGCGCGCCGGCGGCGCGTGCGGCGTGAAGATCGTGCAGCGTGTCGCCGACCATCGCGACGCAATGAGGCTCGGCGCCGATATGGCGCGCGAACGCCAGGATCATGCCGGGCTCGGGCTTGTGGCCATGGCCTGAGTCGTAGCCGGCGACGAACTCCATCGCCGCGGCGAGGCCAAGCGCCTCGATCTGCCGGCGCGCGCTCGCCTCCGAATCGTTGGTGGCGACGCCGAGCCTGAGGCCCATCGCTGCGAGCGCGGCGAGGCTGGCCGCCGGAGCGCCGATCGGCGTCAGGGATTTCAGCGACTCCACTGCGCTCAACGCGTCGATCTCGCGCTTCAGTTCGGCGAGATCGGCGCGTCCAAGCGCCTCGCCCCACTGGCGTCCGTAATCGGCCGACGAGCCGGCGATAATCGGCGAAGTCGGCAGGAAGCGTTTTTCCTCGATCGAAAAATGCAGGCTGCGCGCCTGGGCGTCGATCTTGTTCGCATCGCCCCCGGCAAGCGCGAGGATGACCGCATGGATCGCGGGCCCCCAGGTGCGCTCGAAAGAGATCAATGTGCCGTCCTTGTCGAACAGCACGCCCTTGACGGTCATCGCAGCCCTTTTCTCGCGCGAACGCGGGCGGGAGAGGCGCCTGGTCGCCCAATTCCCCTCATTAAATCGCCTTTAACTGAATTCATTCAACTTGTCCCCATTGGCTCGCCACGAGCGCACGCACCCAGAGTATCCCAGCGTCATGCGTCACGATTTCACCGCTATTCCCGACGCCGTCGAAGCGCCAGCAGGGCGCAGCCGGTTGCTCTCGCGCCTCTATCGCGATATTGGTTTGGCCGCCGTGGCCGCGGAACTCGAGATCGGCGCCGCCGATCTGGAGCCCGAGCTGGAAGACTCGATCGAGCGGGGGTCGCGCTATCTGGCGCCGCCGACATACGCTCTGGCGTCCTGAGGTTTCGAGGACTCGGCAAGAGCGCGGGGGCGCCGTCAACGCCTAGGTTGCAAGTATGTCACTGCTTACCCGCCGCCGCTTTCTGACCGGCGGGCTCGCCTCCGGCGCCGGTCTCGTCGCGTATTCGACCGCGTTCGAGTGTGGCTACGCGCTCGAACTGACGACCTACAATTTGACGCCGCCGCGCTGGCCCGCGGACCTCGAACTGAAGATCGCGGTCATCGCCGACATTCATGCCGCCTATCCCTGGATGTCCGAACAGCGCATTGGCGAGATCGTCGATCTCGCCAATGCGCAGAAGCCCGATCTGACGGTTCTGCTCGGCGATTTTGTTTGCACGCATCGCTATGTCACGGGCTATGTGCCGCCGGGCGCCTGGGCAGGCGAACTGGCGCGGCTCGAGGCGCCGCTCGGCGTCTATTCCATCCTCGGCAATCACGATTGGTGGTCGGCGGCGATCCCGACCAATCCCCCCGACGGATCGCGAAGCGTGCGTCACGCCCTGGCGCAGGCGCGCATTCCGCTGCTGGAGAACGAAGTGGTGCGGCTCTCGCAGCGCGGCCGCCCGTTCTGGCTGATCGGCCTCGGCGATCAACTGGCCCATTCGCACAACCGCCCCGGCCTCGTCGGCGTGGATAATTTGCCTGGCGTGCTGCGCGATCTGAACGACGACGCGCCGGCAATTCTGCTCGCGCACGAGCCGTATGTCTTCCCGCAAGTGCCGGACCGCGTGGCGCTCACCCTGAGCGGGCACATGCATGGCGGACAGATCAACTTGCCGCTGATCGGTACGCCGTTCCTGCACGGCGGTCCGCGCTTCACGCGCTATGTCTACGGAGAATATCGCGAGAGCCAACGCACGCTGCTGCTGTCGGGCGGACTCGGCACATCCTTCGCTCCGGTGCGGATCGGTCGTCCGCCCGAGGTCGTCGTCGTCAATCTCGGAGGCGCGGCGAGCGTGTAACGCCAACGCCCAGGGATCGCAAGCGATCGTCGCCTTTGACCTATACGGGCGTAGGCGGCGTCAGCCGCCCTTGACCTCGAACTCGACCGCGACATTACCGCGCGTCGCGTGCGAATACGGGCAGATTTTCTCGTGCGTCTCGTGCACCATCTGCTCGAGTTCGGCCTGCGGGATCGTAGGATCCTCGATGCTGAGCTTGACGGTAATTCCGAAGCCGCCGCCCTCGCGCGGCCCAACGCCGACCGCGCAACTCGTCACGGCGCCCTTGGCGTTCTTTTTCTTGCTGGCGGCGACGAAATCGAGCGCGCCGCCGAAACAGGCGGCGTAGCCCGCCGCGAAGAGGTGCTCGGGAGTCGTCGTGCCGGGACGGCCCGGTCCGCCCATTTCCTTGGGCACGGAAAGTTCGACGCTGACCGACTTGTCGGTCGCTTCGGAATGGCCGTTACGGCCGCCCCGGCTGACCGCGGTCGCGGTGACGAGCGTCTTGACCGGCGAGATCATGAGTTTCCTCCCGATGGGATGATCCCGCCGCGGCGGGTCGCTTATTTGACGACGACCGGCGTGCCGACGCGCACGCGGCTGTAAAGATCGATCACGTCGAGGTCGCGCATACGGATGCAGCCCGACGACACCGCCTGGCCGATTTCCGACGGCTCGTTGGTGCCGTGGATGCGATAGAGCGTGTCGTGATTGCCCTGATATAGGTAGAGCGCGCGCGCCCCGAGCGGATTGTCATAGGCGCCGGCGAGCGGCCCGTGCTGACGATAGACCTTGAACTCGGGCCAGCGGGTCATGATCGAATCGGTCGGCATCCATTGCGGCCATTCGGCCATGTGTCCGACGCTCGCACGCCCGGTCCAGCCATAAGCTTCGGCGCCGGTCGCGACCTTGTACTGGATCGCATGCTTGCCCGGCAGCACGTAATAGAGATTGTGCGCGGTGGTATCGACGACGACCGTACCGGGCGCTTCGCCGGTCGGGTCGGAAATATGACGGCGATCGATCGGAATCGACCATTCCTCGGGCGGCGCCAGCGCCAGCATCGCCTTGTCGCGCTGGGTCAGCTTGGTGTCGGGCGCCCCCAGGCCGATCGTGTCGATCGGCTGGCAGCCGCTCAGTCCCACCGCGGCCAAAAGCGCCGCCGCGACCAACAAAAACTTAGAGTTCATTACCCCATCCGCCCGTTCTGGAATCCGTCGGCCAATCTAATGGCCGAACGTTTACCCTTTCTTGCCCATATTGGCCAGTTTT
>JBBIIT010000054.1:0-19747 GCA_037446355.1 Beijerinckiaceae bacterium
AGGCGCCTCCACGAGGGGCGGCGCGGCGGGTCGCGTTTGGCTTGGCCGAGGCGCCTCGGGCGGACGCGACGGACTGACGACGACCGGCGGCGGCGGTTGAGGCGCGGCGCCCGGCGCCCCGTTCGCCTCGAATTCGGCCTCTAGACGCGCCACCGCGGCGTCCAGCGCGCCTTCCTCGCGCGCGATGTCGGTCTCCGGCAATTGCGGCTTCAGCGAGCGAAGCTGCCCGACGAGCGCTTTGCGCGCGCGATCGTAAATCGCCCGCCGCGCCGAGGGCGGGCTGGTTTTTGGCAGATTGGCGACGGCCCGCGACAGCAGCGAATAATAATCAGCCATTTGCGCTTCCGCTCTCCCGCGCCGCGCGGCCTTGCGAATGAATCAATTTAATCCTGGAAGGGATCATGCACCAAAATCGTATCGTCTCTCTCGGGGCTCGTCGATAGCATCGCCACCGGCGCGCCGATCAGTTCCTCGATTCTACGCACGTATTTAATCGCCTGCGCGGGAAGATCGGCCCAGGAACGGGCCCCGCCCGTCGTCCCACGCCAGCCTTCGATGCTCTCGTAAATCGGTTCGATCCGCGCCTGCGCCGCCTGCGAGGCCGGCAGGTAATCTATATCCTTGCCGTCGAGGCGATAATGCGTCGCGACTTTGATTTCCTCGAAACCGTCGAGAATGTCGAGTTTGGTCAGCGCGATGCCGTCGATGCCCGAGGTCTTGACGCATTGGCGCACCAGCACCGCGTCGAACCAGCCGCAACGGCGCGGGCGCCCGGTGTTGGTGCCGAATTCGTTGCCGCGCTTGCCGATCAGGGCGCCGGTCTCGTCGTGAAGTTCGGTCGGAAACGGTCCGCCGCCGACGCGGGTCGTGTAGGCCTTGGCGATGCCGAGCACATAGCCGATCGCGCGCGGCCCCAGGCCCGAACCCGTCGCCGCACTGGCCGCCACCGTGTTCGAAGAGGTCACGTAGGGATAAGTGCCGTGATCGACGTCGAGCAACGCGCCTTGCGCGCCCTCGAACAGAATGCGCTTGCCGGCGCGTCGTTCGCGGTCGAGCAGATCGTAGGTCGGCGCCATGAACGGCAGGACTTTGGGTGCGATTTCCATGAGTTCGCGGCGAATCGCCAGAGCGTTTGGCGGCGTCATGCCGAGCCCGCGCCACAGCGGGTCATGATGGGCCAGCAATCGCTCGATTTTTTCATCGAGGAATTCGGGTTCGGCGAGGTCCATAAGTCGAATCGCGCGCCGGCCGACCTTGTCCTCGTAGGCGGGGCCTATGCCGCGCTTGGTGGTGCCGATCTTGACCCCTCGCGAGGCGGCGGATTCGCGATGCGCGTCGAGTTCGCGATGCAGCGAAACGATCAGGGGTGCGTTCTCGGCGATTTTCAGGTTTTGCGGCGTCACCTCGACGCCCTGCGCGCGAATCTTCTCGATTTCATCGGCCAGATGATAGGGATCGACGACGACGCCATTGCCGATGACGGAAATCTTGCCGGGGCGCACGATGCCCGAGGGCAGCAGCGCCAGCTTGAACACCTTGCCGTCGATGACGAGCGTATGCCCGGCGTTGTGGCCGCCCTGGAAACGCACGATCACGTCGGCCGAAACCGACAGCCAATCGACGATCTTGCCCTTGCCTTCATCGCCCCATTGGGCGCCCACCACCACTACATTCGCCATCGCCGTTCCGCCTAAAGGGCCAGCAAACAAAACCCCGGACCGCCGCAATGGCGAATCCGGGGCTCATTGCGCCGATGCCCTACGCGAAACAGGCTCGCGAGTAAAGTCAACCTTTCAGGGACATTACGGCGGGATGAATATTCCCCCGCCCGCCTTGGCGGCGTCGCATTGCGCGCCCATATGCCGCCCGCAGGCCTGATGGCCGCGTGGGAGACCGATATGACGCCCGACGAACGCCAAATGCTCGCCGACCTGTTCGAGCGCATCCGCGCCAATGCGGCGGGGCCGCGCGACGCGCAGGCAGAAGCCTTCATCAACGACGCGGTGCGCGCCCTGCCGTTCTCGCCCTATGTTCTCGCCCAGACCGTGCTGGTGCAGCAGCACGCGCTGGAAGGCGCGGCGCAGCGCGTCCAGGAGTTGGAGGCGCAATTGGCGGCCCATGCGGCCGCGCCGGCGCAGGAGACGAGCTTCCTCGGCGGCCTCGGCCGAAGCCTGTTCGGCTCCGCCCCCGCCGCCGCGCCGCCGCCTTCGCGCGGTTACGACGCCAGTTCCTATCAGCGCGGCTCGGCCCAAGCCCAGCCATCCTATGCGCCGCCGCCGCAACCCGGCCCCTGGGGCGCCGCGCCCTCGACCGGCGGCGGTTTCCTGTCCGGCGCGCTGCATACGGCGGCCGGCGTCGCCGGCGGCATGATGCTCGCCAATACGTTGGAAAGCTTGATCGGCGGACGCGGCGCGGGCCTGTTCGGCGGCTCGGGGTTCGCCGGGTCGGGATTCGGCGGCCGCGAGACGATCAACAATTTCTATCAGTCCGCGCCCGACGCGGCGGGCCAGCACGCCGAGGACGTGCTGCAGGACATGGACCAGGATCAGGACGACGCTCAGGACGCCGGCTACGACGACGGCGGCGGCTCGGACGCCTGACAGAGGATCGTATGGGCTTGCGGCCGCGCTCGGCAAGCGCGGCCGCAAGCGTTCACATCACGATGACGCGGGTTCCGACTGGCGCGCGGCCATAAAGGTCGATCACGTCCTCGTTCATCATTCGGATGCAGCCGGACGAGACGTTCTGGCCGATGGTCGAGGGTTCGTTGGTGCCGTGAATGCGGTACATCGACGAGCCCAGATACATCGCGCGCGCGCCTAAGGGATTGCTGGGGCCGCCGTCCATGTGGCGCGGCAGGTCGGGGCGGCGCAGCAGCATTTCCGCCGGCGGCGTCCAGCCCGGCCATTCGGCCTTGCGGGTAATCGACTTGACGCCCGACCATTCGAAGCCCGGCCGTCCCACGCCGATGCCGTAGCGCAACGCCCGTCCGCCCGGCTCGATGAAGAACAGAAATTTGTTCGGTGTGTCGATGACGATCGTGCCTGGCCGTTCCTTGCCGGAATAATCGACCTCGTGACGCCGATATTCCTCGCTCGGTCCCGCTTCGACGGCCTCGGGCGACGCCGGCGCAAGCGCGGCGAGCAGCCGATCGTTTTGCGCGCCGGCGGCCGCCGAGGGCGCTGGAATCGGCGTCGGCGCCGCAGACAGAGGCTGGCGTCGCAGTTCGCCCGCGCCGCCGGTGGCCAGATATTCGATAAGGCCGCCGCCGAGGCCGCCCGAAGCGGCCGTCGCGGCCCCCGTCGGGGCGACAAGACCAATAACGGAAAACGAGAGGGCGATTACGCGCCGCATGGCGAACTCCTGAGAGGGCCCGACCGCATCCGGGGCGCGCTCGCGTTAAGGATACGCGAGTTTTCGAGGTCCGCGACGCGCTTCGCGCCGCATGGTTTCCGTCCGCTAACGATTCATCGTTAATCGCGCTTTGCCGTTCAGCGGGTTTTCCTCGTCCCAGGCGTAACTCAGCGTCTCGAACCGCATCGCGCGGGCGTCGATCATCAGCAACCGCCCGACGAGGCCCTCGTCGGCGTCGCCGAAGCCGCCGACGACCTCGCGGATCGCCTCCAGCGCCATCAGCGAGCCGAGCACGCCGCCGAGCGCGCCGAGCACGCCCGCTTCGGCGCAAGTCGGCACGGTCCCCGCCGGCGGCGGTTCGGGGAACAGACAGCGATAGGTCGGGTTCGGCTCGCCGCGCGCGTTTTTCGCGAACGGCTTCAGCACCGTCAGTGTCCCGTCGAATTCGCCGAGCGCGGCGGTGACGAGCGTTTTGGCCTCGTGGAAACAGGCGTCGGAGACGACGTAACGGGTCGCAAAATTGTCGGAGCCCTCGAGTACGATGTCATAGCGGCGCACGATCTCGCGCACATTCTCCTCATCGATACGGCGCGAAATCTTCTCGACGCTCACATGCGGGTTGATGCGGCGGATTGCGTCCTCGGCGCTGTCGACCTTGGCGCGCCCAACGTCGTCCGTGCCGTGCAGCATCTGCCGATGCAGGTTGGAGAGCGAAACGTGATCGTCGTCGGCGATGCCGAGCGCGCCCACCCCGGCGCCGGCGAGATATTGCAGCGCAGGCGAGCCGAGCCCGCCGGCGCCGATGCAAAGGACCCGCGCGGCTTTCAGTTTGTTCTGCCCGGGACCGCCCACCCCGCGCAGGATGATCTGGCGCGAATAGCGCTCGACTTCTTCGGACGAGAGTTTCATGAGCGCCAGTTTACTCGCCACGGAGAGCGGGCGGCAAATATCTCCCCTCCTCGCGAAGCGGGGAGGGGAAAAGCGCCCTTAGGCCGCCAACTGCCGCAGGACGTAGGCGAGGATGCCGCCGTTGCGGAAATATTCGAGTTCGTCGAGCGTATCGATGCGACAGATCAGCGGCGCCTCGCTCGTCTTGCCCTCCGCGCTCGCAATCTTCGCGATCAGTTTCTGCTTCGGCTTCAGGTCCGGCCCAAGGCCGAGGATCGTCACCTTCTCGTCTCCGTTGAGGCCGAGCGAGGCCCAGGACGTTCCCTCCTCGAACACGAGCGGCAGCACGCCCATGCCAACCAGGTTGGAGCGGTGGATGCGCTCGAAGCTCTGCGCGATCACTGCGCGCACGCCGAGCAGCTTGGCGCCCTTGGCCGCCCAATCGCGCGAGGAGCCGGTGCCATATTCGCGGCCCGCGAACACGACCAGCGGCACGCGCTCCTCCTGATAGCGCATCGCGGCGTCGTAGATCGCCATGCGCTCGCCTTGGGGATGATGGATCGTGAAGCCGCCTTCGACCACCGCGCCGTTGCCGTCCTTCACCATCTGGTTCTTGATGCGAATGTTGGCGAAGGTGCCGCGCATCATCACTTCGTGGTTGCCGCGCCTCGTGCCGTACTGGTTGAAGTCGAGCGGACGCACCTGATGCTCGGTCAGATACTGGCCGGCGGGGCTGTTCTGCTTGATCGAGCCGGCGGGCGAAATGTGGTCGGTGGTGATGGAATCGCCGAACAGGCCAAGAATGCGCGCCTCGACGATATCCTCGACGGGCTTGGGCTGCATCGTGATGCCCTCGAAATAGGGCGGGTCCTGCACATAGGTCGAGCCCATGTCCCAGGCGTAGGCCGGGCCGGAAGGCGCCTTGACCTTGCGCCAGTTCGAATCGCCGTCGAAGACGCTGGCGTATTTGGTCTTGAACATCTTGGCGCTGATGGTGTTGTCGACGAGGTCATGCACTTCCTGCGTCGTCGGCCAAATGTCGGCGAGATAGACCGGCTTGCCCTGCTTGTCCTTGCCGATCGGATCCTTGGAAAGATCGATCTGCATCGAGCCGGCGAGCGCATAGGCGACAACGAGCGGCGGCGAGGCGAGATAATTGGCGCGCACGTCCGGATTGACGCGGCCCTCGAAGTTACGATTGCCCGACAGCACCGCCGCCGCGACGAGGTTGTGTTTGGAGACGGCGGCCGAAATCTCCGGCGCCAGCGGGCCGGAATTGCCGATGCAGGTCGTGCAGCCATAGCCGACGATGTTGAAGCCGAGCTTGTCGAGCGGCTTCTGCAAATCGGACTCCGCCAAGTAGTCGGCGACCACCTGGCTGCCGGGCGCGAGCGAGGTCTTCACCCACGGCTTGACGCTGAGGCCCTTGGCGACTGCGTTGCGCGCGACCAGGCCCGCCGCCATCATCACGCTCGGGTTCGAGGTGTTGGTGCAGGAGGTGATGGCGGCGATGACAACGTCGCCGTGACCCAAATCGTAATTGGTCCCCTCGACCCTATGCCGCTCGGCGATGGTTTCGCCCTGCTTGAATTCGCTCGTCATCGCGCCGACGAAGCCGTCCTTGGCCTTGGCGAGGAGGACTCGGTCCTGCGGGCGCTTCGGCCCGGCGAGCGAGGGCGCGACTTCCCTGAGGTCGAGTTCGAGCGTGTCGGTGAATACTGGGTCTGGCGTCAAGCGCGTGCGGTACATGCCCTGAGCCTTCGCATAGGCCTCGACAAGGTCGATGCGCGCCTTCTTGCGCGCCGAGGTCTTGAGATAGCCGAGCGCCTGCGCGTCGATCGGGAAGAGGCCGCAGGTCGCGCCATATTCGGGCGCCATATTGGCGAGCGTCGCGCGGTCGGCGACCGACATCGCGTTGAGGCCGGGGCCAAAAAATTCGACGAACTTGCCGACGACGCCCTTCTTGCGCAGCATTTGGGTGACGGTGAGCACGAGGTCGGTCGCCGTCACGCCTTCCTGCAAATCGCCGGTCAGCTTGAAGCCGATCACCTCGGGCAGCAGCATGGAAAGCGGCTGGCCGAGCATGACCGCCTCGGCCTCGATGCCGCCGACGCCCCAGCCGAGCACGGCGAGGCCATTGACCATGGTGGTGTGGCTGTCGGTGCCGACGAGCGTATCGGGATAGGCGATCTCGACCGCCTTGCCGTTGCGCTTTTCCTTCTTCGTCCAGACGGTCTGGGCGAGATATTCGAGATTGACCTGATGGCAGATGCCGGTGCCGGGCGGCACGACCGAGAAATTCGAGAACGCCTGCTGGCCCCATTTGAGGAAGCGGTAGCGCTCCTGGTTCTGCTCGTATTCGCGCTTGACGTTCTGGCCGAGCGACTTCGCGGTGCCGGCGTAATCGACGACGACCGAATGGTCGATGACGAGATCGACCGGCACCAGCGGATTGATCTTGGTCGGATCGCCGCCGAGCGCCACCATCGCATCGCGCATCGCGGCGAGATCGACGACGGCGGGAACGCCAGTGAAATCCTGCATCAGCACGCGCGCCGGGCGGAAGGCGATTTCGTGATCTTTCTTGCCGCGATTGACGAGCCAGGCGGCCACGCCCTCGATGTCGGCCTTGGTGACGCTGCGCCCGTCCTCGTTGCGAAGCAGGTTTTCGAGCACGATTTTGAGCGAGAACGGCAACTGCGAGATGCCCCTGAGGCCATTCTTCTCGGCGGCCTTGAGCGAGAATATCTCGTAGGTCTTGGCCCCGACACTGAGCTTTTTCAGGCATTTGAAACTGTCGAGGCGGGCCATGCGGCGTCTCCAAAAATCGAAAGTGGCGGAAGGATGTCTGGCTTATAGATAAATTCGATCCGAGCGGCTACACAAACTAAGGACGAAGGCGCCCGATTTGGCGGCGCCGGTCGAGGGGTTCCATGCGCCTCAGCGCGAAAGACATCGGCCTGGAGCGCGGCGGGCGACAATTGATCGACGGATTGTCATTCGCGTTGAAAGCGGGCGAGTCGCTGACGGTGGTCGGGCCGAACGGCGCCGGCAAGTCGTCCTTGCTGCGCGCGATGGCGGGCTTTCTGCCGCTCTCCGCCGGCAAGTTCCAGGTCGAGGGCGGCGATGCCGAGGCGACGCTCGGCGAGCAGGCTCATTATTTAGGCCATGCCGACGCGCTCAAAGTCTCGCTCACGGCGGGTGAGAATTTGGAGTTCTGGGCGGGGATGCTGGGCGGCGATTCGCGCCGCGCGTCCTGGCTGGCGGCGTTGAAGCGACTGGGTCTCGCTCATGTCGCCGATTTTCCCGTGCGCGCGCTGTCGGCGGGGCAGAAGCGACGCATCGCGCTGGCGCGCCTTCTCGTAGCGCCACGGCCGATCTGGCTGCTCGACGAGCCGACGACGGCGCTCGACGTCGCTGCGCAGGCGCTGTTCGCCGGCGTGATGGCCGAGCACCTCTCGGGCGGCGGCCTGATCGTCGCCGCAACCCACGCGCCGCTGGGGCTCGACAGCGCGAGGACGCTGCGTCTTGGCGCCGGCGAGGCGATAGCTGCATGAAGCCAATCGCCGCCCATCGTCGTGTTCGGGTTTGTTTCGGACATCCGCCCGGCGCCGACCCGTCGAGGTTTCAAACCGCGCGACGCTCGATAACGTGTTTGGCCGGGACAAGCCCTGCTATGATCGATCGCGTGATCGGATCGCGCGCCCTATGACAGCCGCTCTCGCTCTTTTCCGGCGCGAATGGCGCATCGCCGGGCGCGTTGGTGGCGGCGCGTCGGTCGGCGCGGTGTTCTTCCTCATCCTCGTCACGATCATGCCGTTCGCGCTCGGGCCGGATCTGAGGCTGCTGGCGAGGCTCGGTCCCGCGATCCTGTGGGTCGCCGCGCTGCTCGCGACGCTGCTCGGCCTCGACCGTCTGTTCCAGGGCGACGCCGACGACGGCTCGCTCGACGCCATCGTCAATGCGGGCCTGCCGCTGGAGTTGGTCGTGCTCATCAAATGCGCGGCGCATTGGGCCGCGAGCGCGCTGCCGTTGATCGTCGTCAGCCCGTTGTTCGGTCTGATGCTGGCGATGGACGCCAAGCCGCTGGCGCTGGTCGCGCTGACGCTCATAGCCGGCACGCCGGCGCTGACGATGCTCGGCGCGATAGGAGCGGCGCTGACGGTTTCGCTTAGGCGCGGCGGCCTGTTGATGGCGGTGCTGGTGCTGCCGCTGGCGATCCCGGTGCTGATCTTCGGCGTCTCGGCCGCATCGGCCGCGAGCGGCGGCGCCTCGCCCTTCGCGACGCCGTTTCTGATGCTGGCCGCGATCTCGCTGTTCACCATCGCCGCCGCGCCGTTCGCGGCGGCCGGAGCGCTGCGGCATGTGAGGGAATGATCGCCTAACCGGTCGGACGGTAGAGGGGGATTCCCTCGATTGACTCGCCGGCGCCCGTGCGCGACACCAACCCAAAACCAGACCTTCAGGGGGAAACATGGCTGCCACGGCAGGCGAAATCTCGGCCCGCATCGACCGTCTTCCGGCGACGCGGACGGTCTGGCGGGCGATCCTGCTGCTCAGCTTCGGCATGTTCTTCGAACTCTACGATATCTTGTTTTCGGGCTATATCGCGCCGAGCCTCGTCAAGTCGGGGCTGCTGACGCCGACGACGCCGGGCTTGTTCGGCGCCATGGGGGTCGCCGGCTTCATCGCCGCTTTGTTCACCGGGCTCTTCATCGGCACAATCCTTTGCGGCTTTCTTGCCGACAAGTTCGGCCGGCGGGCGATCTTCACAGCCTCGCTGCTCTGGTACACGGCCGCCAATGTGATGGTGGCGATGCAGAACGACGCCTTCGGCCTCGACGTTTGGCGTCTCGTCTCGGGCGTCGGCCTCGGGCTCGAAATGGTGACGATCGGCGCTTATTTGAGCGAGATGGCGCCCAAGCGGGTGCGCGGCAAGGCGTTCGCGGTCTCGCAGGCGATCGGCTTCACCTGCGTGCCCGTCATATCGGGCCTCGCCTATTTCCTGGTTCCGACCGCGCCGCTGGGGCTGGACGGCTGGCGCTGGGTGGTGCTGATCGGCGCGCTCGCCGCCGTGCTGATCGGCTTCCTGCGTTTCTGGCTGCCCGAAAGCCCGCGCTGGCTCGCGCGTCAGGGACGGCTCGACGACGCCGAACGGGTGCTGCGGGCGATCGAGGCGCGTGTCGAAGCCGAATTCGGGCGGCCGCTGCCCGCGCCGGAAGCCGCGCCGAGCGTTTCCGATGCGGGCTCATTCGCCGATCTCTGGGCGGCGCCAGTGCGCGGGCGCGTGATTCTGCTCAGCGTCTTCAATGTCTTCCAGACCGTCGGCTTTTACGGCTTCGGCAATTGGGTGCCCTCGTTGCTCGTCAAGCAGGGGATCACGATCTCGACCAGCCTCGGCTACACCACGCTGATCGCGATCGCGGCGCCCATCGGACCGCTGATCGGCTTTTTCATCGGCGATAGAATCGAACGCAAGTTCGTCATCGTCGCGGCGGCGGCCGGCGTGACGATCTGCGGATTGATCTTCGGGCAGACGCGCGAGACCGCCGTCATCATCGCGATGGGCGTCGGACTGACGCTCTGCAACAACATCATGTCCTACAGCTTTCACGCCTATCAGCAGGAATTGTTCCCGACCGGCGTGCGCGCGCGCGGGGCCGGCTTCGTTTATAGCTGGAGCCGCCTGTCCGTGATCTTCTCGTCGTTCGTTATCGCCTGGCTGCTCGCCAATTTTGGCGCGCCCGGCGTCTTCGCGTTCATCGCCGGCGCGATGGTTATCGTGATGGCGACCATCGGAATTTTCGGGCCGCGCACTAGCAACATCGCGCTGGAGCGCATATCGAGCTGAAGGCCGAAGCCCGATCAGTAAACGACTACGCTGCGAATCGACTTGCCCTCGTGCATGAGGTCGAAGGCGTCGTTGATCTTCTCCAGCGGCATCTTGTGGGTGACGAGATCGTCGATGTTGATCTTGCCGTCCATATACCAGTCGACGATCTTGGGCACATCGGTGCGGCCGCGCGCGCCGCCGAAGGCCGAGCCCTTCCAAACGCGCCCCGTCACCAATTGGAACGGTCGGGTCGAGATTTCCGCGCCCGAAGGCGCGACGCCGATGATGATTGATTCGCCCCAGCCGCGATGGCAGCATTCGAGCGCCTGACGCATCGTCGACGTGTTGCCGATGCATTCGAACGAAAAGTCGGCGCCGCCGCCGGTCAGATCGACGATCGCCTGCACGACCTTGTCGCGGCCGATCTCGTCGGGATTGACGAAATGCGTCATGCCGAATTTGCGCGCGATCTCATGACGCGCGGGGTTGAGATCGACGCCGATGATCCTGTCCGCGCCGACCATGCGCGCGCCCTGGATCACGTTGAGGCCGATGCCGCCAAGCCCGAATACGACGACATTCGCGCCCGGCCAGACTTTCGCGGTGTAAACGACGGCGCCGATGCCGGTCGTCACGCCGCAGCCGATGTAGCAAATCTTGTCGAACGGAGCGTCCTCGCGCACCTTGGCGAGCGCGATCTCGGGCAGCACCGTGAAGTTCGAGAAGGTCGAGCAACCCATGTAGTGAAAGACTTCATTGCCGGTGCAGGAGAAGCGCGACTTGCCGTCCGGCATCAGGCCCTGGCCCTGCGTGGCGCGGATCGAGGTGCAGAGATTGGAGCGCTGCGACAGGCAGGTTTTGCACTGGCGGCATTCCGGCGTGTAGAGCGGAATGACGTGGTCGCCGACCTTGAGCGAGGTCACCCCGGCGCCGATCTCGCGCACGATCCCTGCGCCCTCATGGCCGAGGATCGCCGGGAACCTACCTTCCGAATCGAGCCCGGAGAGCGTGTAGGCGTCAGTGTGGCAGACGCCGGTCGCCATGACCTCGATCAGCGCTTCGCCGGGCTTCGGCCCTGAAATGTCGATGGTCTCGATCGTCAGCGGTTTGTTGGCTTCCCAGGCGACGGCGGCGCGGCTTTTCATGACGACCTCGGTGAAGAAAACGCCGCGCCGCAGGGGCGCGATTTCATGGCGGTAGCGCGGCCTGTTAGGCCTGTCGAGGCGAGGCGAGGCGAGGCGATCAGGCGACGGAAACGCGAGCCTTGGTCTTCCAGGAAAGATACGCCGCGTCGGCGAGCCGGTTGGCGCGCAGGCCATCCTCGCCGTCGGGGCTTGCCTTGGCGCCCGACTTCGCCGCGTTCACGAAGGCGTCGATCTCGGCTCGATAGGCGGCCGCGTAGCGTTCGAGAAAGAAGTTGAGCGCCTTGTCGCTCGCGTAGCCTTCGGCGCCGGCGAATTCGACCGTCGTTTCCTTGACATTGCCGGCGTGGATCATGCCTTTCGATCCGTGCGCCTCGACGCGCTGGTCGTAACCGTAGGCAGCGCGGCGCGAGTTGGAAATTTGCGCGACCCTGCCCGACTTCGTCTCCATGATGACGACGGCGGTGTCGATGTCCCCGGCCTCGCCAATCGCCTTATCGACCAGCGCCGAACCCATCGCGCTGACAGTGATCGGCTCCTCGCCGAGCAGAAAGCGCGCCATGTCGAAATCGTGGATCATCATATCGCGGAACAGGCCGCCGGAGCGCGCGATATAGGAAACCGGCGGCGGCGCGGGATCGCGCGAGGTGATCGACACCATTTCAAGATTGCCGATAGCGCCCGCGGCGATGCGCGCCTGCACGGCGGCAAAATTCGGGTCGAATCGCCTGTTGAAGCCGACCATCAGCAACGCGCCGTTCGATTTGACGACTTCGAGACATCTGGCGACGCGATCCGCGTCAAGATCGACCGGCTTCTCGCAGAAGATCGCCTTCTTCGCGCGCGCGCCGCGCTCGATCAGGTCGGCATGCATGTCGGTCGGCGCGCAGATGGCGATGGCGTTGACGTCCGAAGAGGCGAAAATCTCGTCGATCGCGCCGACCCTGGCGCCGGTCGCCTCCGCGAGGCTCTTGGCCGCGCCCGTGTCCGCGTCGGCGACGAACGTGACCTTGCAATCGCTCCTTGCCGCGATGTTGGAAGCGTGAATCTTGCCGATGCGGCCCGCTCCGATGACGCCAAACCTCATTTCTTCCTCCCGTTCGGCCAACCTCGGCCGCGTTTCTCGTGAATGCAAAAAAGAATACACGTTCTATCTTGACTTGTGAATAGAATTTTTGTTTCATATGGCGCGAACGACTCTCGGTCCGCATCGGGCCGTCGGCGTGGTCGCTCAGCGCCGCGATGGAGGAAAGCCGATGTCGATGTCTTCACCCTTCACGCGCGCTATCTATGAAGGCCCGGCCAATCTCAAGGGTAAGGTCGCCGTCGTCACGGGCGGATCGCAGGGCCTTGGGGAATCGATCGCGCGCCTGTTCGCCGAGCGCGGTGCGGCGGGTCTCATTATCTGCGGCCGCAACGTCGCCAGGGGCGAGCGCGTCGCCGAGCAAATTTCCGCGACCGGCTGCCCAACCCATTTCGTCAGAGCCGATCTCGCCAAGGTCGCCGACTGTCGCAAAGTGATCGCCGAGGCCGACCGCCGGTTCGCGCGCATCGACGTGCTCGTGAACGCGGCTGGATTGACCGATCGCGGCAACATCTTCGACACGACCGAGGAGCGCTACAACGAGATCTTCGATGTCAACGTGCGGGCGCCGTTCTTTCTTATCCAGGGCGCGGCGCTCATCATGAAGCGAGAGAAAATTCAGGGTGCGGTCGTCAACGTCCAATCGATGTCCGCGCACGGCGGTCAGCCATTCATTTCAGCCTATTGCGCTTCGAAGGGCGCGCTCGCGACCCTCACGCGCAATGTCGCGCATTCGCTGTTGAAATTCCGCATTCGCGTCAACGGCCTCAACATCGGCTGGATGGCGACGCCGGGCGAGGATCGTATAATGAAGACCTATCACGGCGCTAAGGATGGCTGGCTGGATGCGGCCGCTAAATCGCGTCCCTTCGGACGTTTGATCGATCCGAACGAGGTCGCGCGCGCCTGCGCCTTTCTAGCGTCGAACGAATCGGGCCTGATGACCGGAGCCAATGTCGATTTCGACCAGATGGTCGTGGGCGCCGGCGATCCGCCGCTCGAGCCCTGAAGCGCGGAAACCGGAGCATTGGAAATGTCGGATCCCACACTCGATCTGATCGCCATCGGCCGATCGTCCGTCGATCTCTATGGCGCGCAAGTCGGCGGGCGCCTGGAGGACATGGCGAGTTTCTCCAAAGCGGTCGGCGGATGCCCGACCAATATCGCCATCGGCACGGCGCGGTTGGGGTTGAAAAGCGGTCTCATCACTCGAGTCGGCGACGAGCACATGGGCCGGTTCATTCGCGAGCAGTGCGCGCGAGAGGGCGTCGATGTATCCGGCGTCCACACGGATCCGAAGCGCCTGACATCGCTTGTGCTGCTTGGAATCCGAGACGACACGACGTTCCCGCTGATCTTCTATCGCGACAATTGCGCCGACGGCGCGCTCGACGAAAGCGACATCGACGAAGCCTATGTCGCCAGCGCCAAAGCGATCGTCGTCACCGGCACCCACTTCGCCAAGCCCAACACGGCGGCGGCGCAAAACCTCGCTGTCGCCTACGCCAAGAAGCACGGCCGCAAAGTCGCCTTCGACATCGACTATCGCCCTAATCTCTGGGGATTGGCGGGACACGGCGCGGGCGAGGAGCGCTACATCAAATCGGATGCGGTCTCGCGGCATTTGCAGCCGATCCTGCCGCAATGCGATCTCATCGTCGGCACCGAGGAAGAGATCATGATCGCCGGTGGCGTCGACCAACCGCTAGGCGCGCTGAAAGCCGTGCGCGCGCATTCGAGCGCGACCATCGTGATGAAGCGCGGGCCGATGGGCTGCGTGGTGTTCCCGGGCCCGATCCCGGATTCGATCGAGGACGGAATCAAGGGGCCGGGCTTTCCGGTCGAGGTCTATAATGTGCTAGGCGCCGGTGACGCCTTCATGTCGGGATTCCTGCGCGGCTGGCTGCGCGACGAACCCATCCCGATCTGCTGCGCTTTCGCCAACGCCGGCGGCGCCTTCGCAGTGTCGCGTCTGCTTTGCTCGGCCGAATATCCGACCTGGACAGAGCTTCGCGGTTTTCTCGGCAACGGCTCGCCGCATCGCGCGCTGCGCCAGGACGAAAACCTCAATCACATACATTGGGCGACGACGCGGCGCGCGCAACCGCCTGGAATCTTGGCGCTCGCGATCGACCATCGGGTGCAACTGGAAAAGATCGCCGATGACGCGGGCGCGCCGCGTGAGCGCATCGGCGTTTTCAAGCGCCTTGCGGTGCAGGCGGCCGCCGATGTCGCCAAGGGCCGACCGGGTTACGGCATGTTGCTCGATGGCAAATATGGCCGCGAGGCTTTGTTTCGCGCCGCCGACCACGGTTTCTGGATCGGCCGTCCGGTCGAGGAACCGGGCTCGCGCCCACTCGATTTCGAATTCGGCGGCTCGCTCGGCGCCAAGTTGATCGAATGGCCGATCGGCCACACGATCAAATGCCTGTGCTTCTATCATCCCGCGGATCCAGCCGAGTTGAAGGCGAGGCAGGAGCGCGAACTGCTGCGGCTGCATGACGCGGCGCGCACGATAGGGCGCGAACTGCTGCTGGAAATCATCGCGAGCAAGAACGGGCCGATCACCGACGATACGCTGGCCAGCGTGATAACCCGTCTCTACGAGATTGGCGTCAAGCCGGACTGGTGGAAGCTCGAAGGGCAGACCAGCGCGGGCGCGTGGGAACGCATCGACGCCGCGATCGATGTGGGCGATCCGCTGTGCCGGGGCGTCATGCTCCTCGGCCTCGAGGCGCCCGAGGATGATTTGGCGACGGCGTTTCGCGTCGCGCATTCGAGCCGACACGTGCGCGGCTTCGCGGTCGGTCGCACGATCTTCGTCGAGCCGGCGCTCGCCTGGTTCGCGGACCGGATCGACGACGCCGAGGCGACGCGGCTGATGGCGGAGTCCTTCGCGCGACTATGCGCGTTGTGGCGAAACGTCGGACAGGCGGCGGCCGGTTGAAGTTCATGCGGCGCCCGCCTGAGCGTGCGTCGCGGCCAGGGAGCGTGATCTGATGAAAACGATGCGTCTTACCGCCGCGCAGGCGATGGTGCGCTTTCTCGCGGCGCAGATGACCGAAATCGATGGCGCTAAGGTTCCGCTGTTCGCGGGCGTGTTCGCGATCTTCGGCCACGGCAATGTCGCCGGTCTCGGCGAGGCGCTGCATGGCGCCGGCGACACGCTTCCGACTTTCCGCGCGCACAACGAACAGGCGATGGCCCACGCCGCAGTCGCCTACGCCAAGGCGATGCGGCGCCGACGCATGATGGTCTGCACCACTTCGATCGGTCCGGGCGCGACCAACATGGTGACCGCCGCCGCCGTCGCGCATGTCAATCGCTTGCCGGTTCTGCTGCTGCCGGGGGACATATTCGCCAATCGCGCGCCCGACCCCGTGCTGCAACAGATCGAGGACTTTGGCGACGGCACGGTCAGCGCCAACGATTGCTTCCGTCCGGTGTCGCGCTATTTCGACCGCATAACGCGGCCCGAGCAGATCATTCCCGCGCTGACGCGCGCACTCGCCGTACTGACCGATCCGGCCGAATGTGGGCCGGTGACGCTCGGCTTCTGCCAGGACGTGCAGGCGGAGGCCTATGACTATCCCCTGTCGTTCTTCGCCGAGCGCATGCATCGGATGCGGCGACAGGAGCCGGACGAAATCGAACTCGCCGAAGCGACGGCGTTGCTGAAGCGCGCGAAGAAGCCGCTGGTCGTTTGCGGCGGCGGCGTTCTCTATTCGTCGGCCGAAAAGGAACTTATGGCGTTCTGCGAGAAGCGCGGCGTGCCCGTCGTCGAAACGCAAGCAGGCAAATCCGCGACGCCGAGCCATCACCCGCTGCACATGGGCGCGATCGGCGTGACCGGCACCGGCGCATCGAACGACGTTGCGGCGCAGGCGGATGTCGTGCTCGCGGTCGGTACGCGGCTCGCCGACTTCACCACCGGCTCCTGGGCCTTGTTCAAAAATCCGGACCGTCGCTTCATCGGCCTCAACGTGCAGCCGTTCGACGCCGCGAAACATCGCTCGGCGCCGTTGGTTTGCGACGCGCGCGCCGGCCTCGAAGCCTTGGAACGTTCGCTCGGCGAATGGCGCGCTCCGCCCGATTGGAGCGCCAAGGCCAAGGCCGCGCGCGCGCGATGGCTGGAGGTCGCGGCCGGCTACCTCGCTCCGACCAACGCCGCGCTGCCGACCGACGCGCAAGTGCTGGGCGCTCTGATGCGCAAGGGCCGCCCGAGCGACATCGTTGTGTGTGCGGCCGGCGGCCTTCCCGGTGAATTGCATAAGCTCTGGGAGGCCGGGGCGCCGCTCGGCTACCACCTGGAATATGGCTATTCCTGCATGGGCTACGAGATCGCGGGCGGCCTTGGCGTCAAGATCGCTCATCCCAACCGCGAGGTGATCGTCACCGTCGGCGACGGTTCTTATTTGATGATGAATTCGGAGATCGCGACCTCGCTGATGCTCGGGCGCAAGCTCATCATCGTCGTCAACGACAACCGGGGCTACGGCTGCATTCATCGTCTGCAGAACGCCACCGGCGGCGCCGGATTCAACAACCTCCTGAAGGATACGCGCCACGAAGTTCTGCCCGAAATCGATTTCGTCGCTCATGCGCGCAGCCTCGGCGCCCGTGCGATCAAGGTGAGTTCGATCGCCGAACTCGAGACCGCTTTCGAAGCCGCGCGCGCTGCGAAATCAACCGAGGTGATCGTCATTGACACCGATGCGCTGGCCTCGACCGAGGCTGGCGGCGCCTGGTGGGATGTGGCGGTGCCCGCCGTCTCGGAGCGCGCCGAAGTCGGCGAAGCACGCGCGAAATATCAACAAGAGCTGGCTTCCCAACGCATCGGAGACTGAGAAATGGCTATTCGCTTAGGCGCGAACCCAATTGGTTGGTCGAATGACGATCTCAAGGAGATCGGCGGCGACACCCCGCTCGAAACCTGCCTCGCCGAAGCGCGCGAAGCCGGCTTCGAGGGCATGGAAAAGGGCAACAAGATGCCCGACGACGGCGTTGCGCTGAAGGCCAAACTCGCCGAATTCGGCATGGTGTTCGTCGGCGGCTGGTATTCGACCGAATTGCTGCGCCGCTCGGCGGCGGAGGAATTCGCCGCCGCTCAAGCGCATATCGCGATGACCAAGGCGACCGGCGCGAACATTCTCATCGCCGCCGAATGTTCCGACACCATTCATGGCGATCGCGCCGCGCGCCTCTCGACGCGCCCGAAACTGGCGGCGGGCGATTGGGCCGGGTTCGGCGCAGCCATGACGGAGTTCGCGAACCGCGTCGCCGACGCGGGGCTCAAGCTCTGCTATCATCATCACATGGGCACGGTCGTGCAGTCCGAGGCCGACATCGACGCCTTCATGGCGCATACCAAAGCGCCCGTACATCTGCTGCTCGACACCGGTCACGCGACCTGGGGCGGGTCGAATCCGGCCGCGCTCGCGCGCCGATATCGGGAGCGCATCGGCCACGTCCATTGCAAGGACGTGCGCGAGGCCAAGATGATCGCGGCGAACGCGGCTGATCTGTCCTTCCTCGATTCGATCCTCGGTCAGGGTTCGGAACTTGGCGTCTACACCGTGCCCGGCGACGGCATGATCGACTATGTCGCGGTGTTCCGTGAGTTGAAGGGCTATTCGGGCTGGGTCATACTGGAAGCCGAGCAGGATCCGAAGAAGGCCCCGAGCCTTGCCTACGCCAAGAAGGGCGTCGCCCATCTGCGGCAGGCGTTCCGCGAAAGCGGCCTCGTGTGATCCCCAATCAAGGACATCGACCCATGTCGCGTTCGAAGCTCCTCGTCCATCCCCGTCGATCCGCCGACGGCGTCAGGCACAGGATCACTCCCAAGAGCGCGGGCTGGAGCTACGTCGGCTTTGAGACGCGCGAACTCGCGCAGGGCAAGCGCGCGAGCTTGAAGACGGGCGAGCGCGAAATCTGCATCGTCATCCTCTCGGGCAAGGCGCGCGTGAGGACGGAGGGCCTCGATTCGGGAATCATCGGCGAGCGAAAGGATGTCTTCAGCGGACTGCCGTGGTCGGTCTATGCGCCTCCTCGGCGTAACGTCTCGATCACGGCGTCGAGCGATTGCGAGATCGCGATCTGCTCGGCCCCCGCCGTCGGCAAATACCCGCCGCGCGTGATCGCGCCCGGCGATGTGCAAACCGCCGAGCGCGGCAAGGGCTCGAACCTGCGCCACATCCGCAACATTCTGCCCGAAACCGCCGAGGCCGAAAGCCTGCTGGTGGTCGAAGTCATCACTCCCGGCGGCAATTGGTCGAGCTATCCCCCGCACAAGCACGACCGCGACGCGCTGCCCGCCGAATCGCTGCTCGAAGAGACCTATTATCACCGCCTGTCGCCGCCGCAGGGCTATGCGCTGCAACGTGTCTATACCGACGAGCGCGATCTCGACGAGACCATGGCGGTCGGCGACCGCGACGTGGTGCTGGTGCCGCGCGGCTATCATCCCGTCGGCGCCCCGCACGGCTATGACCTCTACTATCTGAACGTCATGGCGGGGCCGACGCGCGTCTGGCGCTTCCACAACGATCCGGCTCACGAATGGTTGATGGTCTGACCTAGCGGGCTTCGGAGCCGCAGGCGGCCGCGATCTCGCTGATCTGCCGGCGCTCGCTCTCGCTGGGCGAATGCGAGGTCAGAACCGCCCCGAGTCCAGCGGCTTCGACGCGTTGCGCGACGCATTGGCAGGCATTCGCGCAAACCGCGAGTTCGCCGCCCGCCTCGACGCAGGCCGGGCGACACGCGGCCAGATAATGCTCGCGCTCGCGCTGCGCGGCGAAGCCGCTCAGATTCACGAACGCGAACAACAGCGCGTAGAGAACCGGCTGATGCGCGAGATAGATCGCGAGGCTGTGGCGGCCGGCGAAGGCGAGGCCCGCGCCGATCGCGCGGCGCGGCCGCCAATGCGCGATCGAGCCGAAGGGCGCGCCCAGCCGCGCGAGTGCGAGTCCAATCAGGATGACTCCGGCCCAAGGCATGAGCGGGCGCCAATCGAGCGTCGCCGGCTCGACAGTTCCCAGGCCAAGCCAGATCAGGCCCGGCGAATTGAAAGCGGCGACCTTCACCATCAGCGGCGCGGCGATCACGGCCGCGCCGCCTAGGAAACTCGCCCAGGCGGGCGCGCGCAGAAAAAGCGAGGCAAGCAGACTGCCGACAAGGATGCAATGCAGAATGCCGAACCAGATCGGCGCTTCCGGAGCGGCGAAATACGTGCCCAGGCTGACCAGCGCCGCCGCCGCCGCGACCGTTGCCAGCCGGGAAAAAAACGCGCGCCGGCGCAGCGCCGTCGGGTGCGCGAGCGCGAGCGAAACTCCGACCAAGCCGAGGAACGCGCTCGCGATCAAATGCGAAAAAATACGCATCGCCGGGGAGTAGGGCAGCCAGGGCGGAGCGAGCTCGAAATAGGCGAGATCCCAGGAAAAATGATAG
>JBBIIT010000055.1:0-12233 GCA_037446355.1 Beijerinckiaceae bacterium
GACGATCGACCCCGCCATCGCGGCGCGCGCGCGTCTAGCCGTCGAGCGGATGTTGGCGGTATGAACCGCCCGGTCTCATCGCTCCACGGCCGTGTCGCGATCGTCGGCGCCGGCGTCGCGGGGCTGATGACCGCGCTGCGGCTCGCCCCGCGGCCCGTCGTGCTGCTTTCCAGGGCGTCCCTCGGCGATGGGACTTCGAGCGCCTGGGCGCAAGGCGGGCTCGCGGCGAGCCTCGGCGTCGACGATTCGCCTGCGCTGCATCTTGAGGACACTTTGGCCGCGGGCGACGGTCTTTGCGATGCGCGAGTCGTCGAGGAATTTGTCCGCGCCGCGCCCTCCGCGATCGAAGACTTGGCGAAGTTCGATGTTCGTTTTGACCGAACGCGCGAGGGCGCGTTTCGCCTGGGGCTGGAGGCCGCGCATTGCCGGCGGCGCATCGTGCATGCCGCCGGCGACAGCACGGGGCGAGAATTGATGCGCGCGCTCGTCGCCGCCGCTCGCCGGGCGCCGTCGGTTCAAATTCTCGATGGCTTCGAGGCGCGCCGTCTCCTCGTTGACGACAATCGCGTGCTTGGCGTCGTCGCGATCGGCGGAGCGGGATCCCTCGCGCTCGAGACCGACAAAGTCGTCATCGCCACGGGCGGCATCGGCGGACTGTTCCTGGAGAGTACGAATCCGCTGGGGAGCTTCGGTCAAGGCCTCGCGTTGGCCGCGCGCGCGGGGGCGGAACTCGCCAATCTCGAATTCATCCAGTTTCACCCCACCGCGTTCGACGGCCCCGCGCGGCCGATGCCGCTCGTCAGCGAAGCGGTGCGCGGGGAGGGCGCGATCCTCGTCGATGAAACGGGTCGACGCTTTCTGGCCGATCAGCCCGGCGCGGAACTCGCGGCGAGGGACATCGTCGCGAGAGCGATATGGCGCCACATAGGGGAGGGGCATCGCGTTTTCCTCGACGCGCGAGCCGCGCTCGGCGTCAGTTTCGCACGGCGGTTTCCCTCGATTGATTCCGCCTGCCGGCTCGCTGGCGTCGATCCCGCGACAATGCCGATCCCTGTGCGGCCGGCCGCGCATTACCACATGGGCGGCATCGCCGTGAACGCCAACGGGCGCAGCTCCGTCGAGGGTCTTTGGTCCTGCGGCGAGGCGGCATGCAGCGGCCTGCACGGCGCCAATCGCCTCGCCAGCAACTCTCTCACTGAGGCGGCAGTCTCCGCCGAGGCGGTCGCGCGCGACGTTGGCGGAGCGTTGTCCGCGCGCGCGAGGCCGACGCGATGCGTCTATGCGGCGCCGACGCCCGACGCTTCGCTTGTGCGGCCTGTTCTTTCGCGTTCGGCCGGCGTGCTGCGCGAGGGCGGGGCGCTCCGCAAGGCCGCGAGCGAGCTGCTGCCGCTGGCGCTTGGGGGCGGGCGCGCGGCCGACCCCGCTGCAATCGGCCTTATGATCGCGATCGCGGCTTTGCGCCGCGAGGAAAGCCGGGGCGCGCATTGGCGCACGGACTTTCCCGAAAAGTACGCGCTCGCGCTCGCAAGCCGTTGGACGCTCGACCAGGCGATCGCCGCCGCGCGCGAACTCGCGCCGATGCTAATGACACGGAGCGCATGAGATGAGCCTGGCGCGATTGCCGACGATCATGATCGAGCCGCTCGTGCGCGCCGCATTGATCGAGGATCTGGGCAGGGCAGGGGACATTACAACGGACGCGATCGTTCCGGCTGGCCTGAACGCGACGGCATCGCTCGTCTCTCGTCAGTCCGGCGTCATTGCCGGGCTCGATCTCGCGACGCTGGCGTTCAAGCTCATCGATCCCGCCCTCGCGCTGACCGAAAGACGCGCGGATGGCGACAGGGTCGCGCCCGGCGATGTCGTGGCGACGGTCCGCGGGCCCGCGCGCGGCATTTTGACGGCCGAGCGGGTCGCCTTGAACTTCCTCGGCCACCTCAGTGGCGTCGCCACCGCGACGGCCTCAATTGTCGAAGCGGTGAAGGGCTCGCAGGCGCGGATCGTCTGCACCCGCAAGACGACGCCAGGGCTGCGGGCAATCGAGAAATACGCGGTGCGGGCAGGCGGCGGCTCCAATCACCGCTTTGGTCTCGACGATGCCGTGCTAATAAAGGACAACCACATCGCGATCGCGGGCGGAGTTCGACCCGCCATCGAACGCGCGCGAGCGGGAGTGGGTCATCTCGTCAAGATCGAACTCGAAGTCGACACGATAGCGCAACTTGAAGAGGCCATGGACATCGGCGTCAGCGCGGTGCTGCTCGACAATATGCCGCCCGAGCAATTGCGCGAAGCCGTCGCATTGGTCGCGGGCCGAGCTATCACCGAGGCGTCGGGCCGCGTGACGCCGCAAACCGCCCACGCCATCGCCGCGAGCGGCGTCGATCTCATCTCTATAGGTTGGCTGACGCATAGCGCGCCCGTGCTCGATATTGGGTTGGACTATTCAGGCGGACCGCAATCGGCGGCGCGCTAAGTTGGATTTCGGCTTTGGTATTGGTTGAGACGAGGGCCGAAGCCCCCGCGTCCGAAATGCAGCGTCTCGCCGTCGTTCGAGCCGAGCGCGGAGAACGCCTTGCGCAAGTGCCGGAACTTGCGGGAACCATAGAGCAACGAGGGCGATGTCGGGTTGGGTTTCATTGGACGGATTTCGACCGCCGACGATTTTTGCAGGGTTAATTGGCGACAAGGGTTTTCCACACAGCCATCGCCTTCAGGCGATGAAGGTGCGTCGAGAGGGCGGAACGTTGGGGGGGAGAGCGGACGAAATGGTTTCGGACGACGGAGAAAGTCAAGACGAACCGATGTAACCCTGGCGAGGATCGAACGCCTTGCATCATTCTCTCTCGTTTTCGGACGGATACGCGAGAATTCTCCGCGTGATTGTTGAGCCTCTTATGGGGGCGGTGTTCGACTTTCGGCATAACCGTGCGCTTGGCGGCGGCATAGGAGCCGAGTTTGTCGGCTACGATCCGCTTCGGCGGACGTCCTTGCCTGCGCAAAGGCCCTTTCAACAATAGCCGCACGGCCTTCGTATCCCGGTGGCTTTGCACGATTTCATCGAGGACATATGAACCGCCCCGGGTTCGTCGGAGTCTTTTTGGTTTGAGTCATGCGGCCATACTCAAACGCTCGATCCCGGCTTCGGCGAGCGACGTGGATGCCGCGGCGAGCGCCGCCTTCGTGTTCGACGCGTCGTCGGCCAACGCCACCACGACTGTTAACGCAAGCGTCACCGCCAGCAGGGCCAGTAGCGCGAAATTCGTTGTATGACTTCGCGATATTGATATTCGTTTCGCAATCGTTATCCGCCCCCGTAGTCTGACTTCATGTGCCATTTTCGTGAAAGGTTGCGAGTCGAAACACGACATCAAACACGCATTCCCGCCGATCCGCTAATTCGCCGCGGTCCGCTTCAACGAGTTGGGAGCCGTCGGTCCTTACGCATCGAAGCCGTCAATCAATGGATCAGGTCTAGCAAATGCGGTCAGCGTGACCGGATCGACCCGCATCCGTCTGCCGTCCGTCTCGACGCCGTGCTCCCTTCGCCGCCCGCCGACGATATCTCGACCAGCCACTTGAGGAGAACGAACAAGCATTCAAGCTTCTTGCCCTCGATTAAACGGCGATGCTCCCCCGGCGCTGAGCGATCGCCGCCTTTGCCGTCAATTTTGCGAAACCTGTATCGGAAAGCCCCCGAAAAATGGGGAACCCTAGGATCGCATTCGCATCGATGAACCTCTTAGCTTGAGGTCCACATCTTCCGCAAACAAGCTAATTTTTTCTCATATCGGCTAATTCGCCGCGCCGGCTCTTAACATTTATCAAGAGAAGCTCAGAAACGCTGGAATATGTCATCCGTCATGTGGGAGACGGGACATGAAACACGATGCGGCGCCGAGTCGCGCCCTCTGGATCTCGACAGTAGCGTTTACCGGTTGCTTTGCGGTTTGGACGATCTTTTCTATCATCGGCGTTCAGATCAAGCAGCAGCTTGGATTGTCCGAAACCCAGTTCGGGCTCCTCGTCGGAACCCCTATCCTGACAGGGTCGCTGATCCGGATTTTCCTGGGGGTCTGGGCGGATCAGTACGGCGGCAAGCGCGTCTATACCCTCGTCATGGTCTCCGGGGCGATTGCGACGTTCCTGCTCTCCTGGGCGCACACTTACGAACAGACCCTGATCGCCGCCCTCGGAGTTGGCATAGCGGGCGGTTCATTCGCGGTCGGCGTCGCCTATGTTTCGAGGTGGTATCCCGCCGGCAAGCAAGGCACTGCGTTGGGGATTTTCGGCGCCGGAAATGTCGGCGCCGCTCTGACCAAATTTTTCGCGCCTTTCGTGTTGGTGGCTTACGGGTGGCAAGCTGTTGCACAAGTCTGGGCCGCGGGCCTGTTGTTGATGGCGGCGATCTTCTGGCTGACCACGTCAGAGGATCCCGTGATCCTCGATCGGCGCGCGAAAGGCCTGAAGCCGGAAAGCATGTGGCGCCAATTCGCGCCGCTGGCGAGCGCACAGGTTTGGCGTTTCTCGCTCTATTACTTCTTCGTTTTCGGCGCGTTCGTCGCGCTCTCACTCTGGCTGCCGCAATATCTGATCAAGGTCTATGGTCTTGACATACGAACGGCCGGCATGCTCGCCGCGGCCTTCTCCGTTCCCGCAAGCCTACTGCGAGCGTATGGAGGCCATCTCTCCGATCGTTACGGCGCGCGCCGCGTGATGTACTGGAGCTTGCTCGCATCCGTCGCTTGCACATTCGTCCTCTCTTATCCTCCGACGGACTATTCCGTGCGCGGCGCCAATGGACCGATCGCGTTCCATATTGAAATGGGCGTCGTCGGATTTGTGACGACAATTTTTGTGCTGGGCTTCTTCATGGCGCTCGGCAAAGCCGCCGTCTTCAAGCACATCCCTGTCTATTATCCGAACCGCGTCGGCGCGGTCGGCGGTGCGGTCGGAATGATCGGCGGGCTCGGCGGATTCGTTTTGCCAATCTTGTTTGGCATTCTCTACGATCTCACGGGCCTCTGGACGAGCTGTTTCATGCTGCTTTTCCTCCTCGTCGCGACGGCGCTCGTCTGGATGCACATTGCGGTCCGCCAGATGGAGAAATCGGCTGTTGGCAAGGCGCTGGAAGCGTTGCCGCAATTCCCGGAAATGCAAGAAATCCATGGACCGGAGCAAATCGGCGCGCTCTCCGGCGCGGTGCTGGCCGATTGGCGTCCGGAGGACGAGGCGTTCTGGACGACGCAGGGACGCGCGATCGCTAGGCGCAATCTGTGGATTTCGATCCCAGCGCTTCTGCTGTCTTTCGCCATTTGGCAGGTGTGGTCGGTCGTGATCGCCAAGTTGCCGCTCGTCGGCTTCAAGCTGTCCACGGATCAATTGTTCTGGTTGGCGGCGCTGCCAGGGATCTCCGGCGCGACGCTTCGGATCTTCTATTCCTTCATGGTGCCCATTTTCGGCGGGCGGCTTTGGACGACGCTGGCGACTTGGTCGCTGATGATCCCGGCCGTCGGGATCGGCTACGCCGTGCAGAACCCCGACACGCCCTATTTCGTGCTGCTCGCGCTGGCGCTGCTATGCGGCTTCGGCGGCGGCAATTTCGCCTCCTCGATGGCGAATATCTCGTTCTTTTTCCCAAAGTCGGAAAAGGGCAATGCGCTCGCCCTCAATGCGGGCCTCGGCAATCTCGGCGTCAGCGTGGTTCAGTTCCTCGTTCCCATCGCGATTACGGCGGGCGTGTTTGGCTGGCTTGGCGGCGAACCCGCAACGGTCAAATCGGGCGCCGGCGTCGCTCCGCTCTGGCTGCAAAACGCAGGGTTTATCTGGGTTCCCTTCATCGCCGCGTCCGCCTTTGCGTCGTGGTTCGGAATGAACGACATCGCTTCGGCCAAGGCCTCGTTCACCGAACAGGCTGTTATATTCCAGCGTAAGCACAACTGGATCATGTGTTGGCTCTATACAGGAACCTTCGGCTCCTTCATCGGCTATTCCGCGGGGTTCCCGCTGCTTAGCAAGATCCTGTTTCCTGAGGTCAACGCGCTGCAGCTCGTCTTCATCGGCCCGCTCGTCGGCGCACTCTCGCGCTCCCTCACCGGCTGGATCGCCGACAGATGGGGCGGCGCCCGTGTGACGCTCTGGGTCTTCGTTCTGATGATGATCGGCGTCTGCGGCGTTCTTTATTTCATCGCCGTCAGGGACCAGCCCCACGCGTTCGCCGGCTTCTTTGGAATGTTCCTTGTGCTGTTCTTCGCCACCGGCGTCGGCAACGCCTCCACGTTCCAGATGATTCCCGCCATCATGAGCAAGGAAGTGGTCCGACTGATGCCGGGCGCCGATGCGACAAGCCAGCGCAGACAGGCCGAGAAGGAATCCGCGGCGATCACGGGGTTCACCTCGGCGATTGCGGCTTTCGGCGCCTTCTTTATTCCTAAGGCCTATGGAACCTCGCTTTCCATGACCGGGAGCGTGAACACGGCCTTCTACGGGTTCCTCGCCTTCTACGTGACTTGCGTCGCCATCACCTGGGCGGCCTACACCCGCAAGGGCGGACTGCTGAACGACAGAGAACGCGCGCTCCCCATTTCCCAACCGGCCGAATAAGGCGCGGACAGGAGTTCTAGATGAGTCATTTCCTCGATCGTTTGAGCTTCTTCACGCGGGCTCAGGAGCCCTTCGCGAACGGACACGGCGTCGTCACGACTGAAACCCGCGACTGGGAGGACGGCTACCGCAAGCGCTGGCAACACGACAAGATCGCGCGCTCGACGCATGGCGTAAATTGCACAGGCTCCTGCTCCTGGAAGGTCTACGTCAAGGGAGGCATCGTCACCTGGGAGACCCAGCAGACCGACTATCCCCGGACACGACCCGACCTGCCCAATCATGAGCCTCGCGGATGTGCCCGCGGGGCAAGCTATTCCTGGTATCTCTATTCCGGCAACCGCGTGAAATACCCGCTGGTGCGGTCGCGTCTGATGCGGCTGTGGCGCGAGGCGCGGAAAACGCTGCCGCCCGTCGCGGCCTGGAAGTCGATCGTCGAAAATCCGGAGAAGCGCGCCTCCTACGTCAGCAAGCGCGGGTGCGGCGGCTTCGTGCGCGCCAACTGGGACGAGGTGACCGAACTCGTCGCCTCGGCCAATGCTTACACAACCAAGACGTACGGGCCCGACCGGGTGTTCGGCTTCTCACCGATCCCGGCGATGTCCATGGTCAGCTACGCCGCCGGCGCCCGCTATCTCTCGCTGATGGGCGGCGTCTGCATGTCGTTCTACGACTGGTATTGCGACCTGCCGCCAGCCTCGCCCATGACCTGGGGCGAGCAGACCGACGTGCCCGAGAGCGCTGACTGGTACAATTCGGGCTTTCTCATCCTTTGGGGATCGAACGTCCCGCAGACGCGCACGCCGGATGCGCATTTCTATACCGAGGCCCGCTACAAGGGCGCAAAGAGCGTAGTGATCTGCCCGGATTATTCGGAAGCCGCAAAATTTGCGGACATGTGGATTTCCGTGAAGCAAGGCACGGACGCCGCCGTGGCGATGGCGATGGGTCACGTGATCCTGAAGGAGTTCTATGTCGACCGTCAGGTTCCCTATTTCATCGACTACGTCCGCCAATATTCGGACATGCCGATGCTTGTTCGTCTCGTCATTCAGGACGGACGCTATGTTCCCGAGCGACTGCTGCGCGCTTCGGACTTCGACGCGGGCCTCGGCCATTCCAACAATCCCGAGTGGAAGACCATCGCGCTCGATGAGGTCTCGGGCGCGCCGGTCGTCCCCAATGGCTCCGTCGGATTTCGCTGGGGGGAAAAGGGCGCGTGGAACCTAGAGGAGAAGGCGGCGGGCGCGGAGACAAAGTTGCGCCTCTCGCTCGCGGACCATAACGACGGCGTTGCGGAGGTGGCCTTTCCCTATTTCGGCAATCGCGAGCACGATTATTTCAAGGGCACGGAACACCCGGACGTCCTGCTCCGAAACGTTCCCGTCAAGACGTTGAGGCTCGTCGGCGGCGAAGCCAAAGTGGCCACCGTGTTTGATCTGCTCCTGGCAAATTACGGCATCGATCGCGGCTTCGGTGGCGCCAATGTCGCCAAAGACTATGCAGACAATGTCCCCTACACGCCGGCCTGGTGCGAGCGCATTTCCGGCGTGCCACGTGCGCAGGTGGAGACGACGGCGCGCGAATTCGCACGCAATGCCGAGAAGACGAACGGGCGCTCCATGATCATCGTCGGCGCGGCGATGAACCATTGGTACCACATGGACATGAATTATCGCGGCATCATCAACATGCTGGTGATGTGCGGCTGCGTCGGAAAATCCGGCGGCGGTTGGTCGCACTATGTCGGGCAGGAAAAGTTGAGACCGCAAACTGGCTGGTTGCCGCTGGCATTCGGACTCGACTGGTCGCGGCCACCCCGCCAGATCAATGGCACATCGTCATTCTATGCACATAGCGACCAGTGGCGTTACGAGACGCTCGACGTGAAAGACATTCTCTCACCGACTGCGCCAGCCGGGCCCTGGGACGGCGCGCTCATCGACTACAACGTTCGCGCTGAGCGCATGGGCTGGCTTCCCTCGGCGCCGCAGTTGAAGGAGAACCCGCTCGGCATTGCCGCCAAGGCCGCGGCGGCTGGATTGGAGCCCAAGGACTATGTCGCCAACGCGCTGAAGTCCGGCGATCTCGAGATGTCGTGCGACGACCCCGACGCGCCGGAGAACTGGCCTCGCAATTTGTTCGTATGGCGCTCAAACCTCTTGGGTTCATCGGGCAAGGGGCACGAGTATTTTCTCAAGCACCTGCTCGGCGCCCAGAATGGCGTGCTCGGCAAGAATCTCGGCCAAATGGGTTTGAAGAAACCCGAGGACGTCGTCTGGCGCGACGAGGCTCCGCAGGGAAAACTCGATCTTCTTGTGACACTCGACTTCCGTATGTCGACGACCTGCGTCTATTCCGACGTCGTCCTTCCGACCGCCACCTGGTATGAGAAGAACGACCTCAACACCTCGGACATGCATCCCTTCATCCATCCGCTGTCAGCCGCGGTGGATCCGGCCTGGGAGTCGCGATCCGATTGGGAAATCTACAAGGGCCTCGCCAAAGCGTTCTCGAAGGTCGCGCCCGAGGTGCTCGGCGTCGAGAAGGATGTGGTGCTCACGCCGATCCTTCACGACACGCCAGCCGAAATCGCCCAGGCGATCGACGTCAAGGACTGGAAACGCGGCGAATGCGAGCCCGTTCCCGGCAAGACCATGCCGAGCGTCACGGTGGTCGCACGCGACTATCCAAACCTCTACAAGAGCTTCACCTCGCTCGGCCCGTTGATGGAAAAGCTCGGAAATGGCGGCAAGGGCATGACCTGGAACACGACGCATGAAGTCGTTGGGCTAAAGCGCCTCAATGGCGTCGTCACCGAAGACGGTCCGTCGAAGGGTCTTGCTCGGATAGATACGGACATCGACGCTAGCGAAGTGCTGCTCTATCTCGCGCCGGAGACCAATGGCGAAGTCGCCGTCAAGGCCTGGCAGTCGCTCGGCGGCTTCACGGGTCGAGATCACACGCACCTGGCGTTGCCCAAGGAAGATGAGAAAATTCGCTATCGCGACGTGGTCGCGCAACCGCGGAAAATCATCTCCTCGCCGATCTGGTCGGGGATCGAATCTGAGACCGTCTGTTACAATGCGGGCTACACTAACGTCCACGAACTGATTCCGTGGCGCACGCTGACCGGCCGCCAGCAGCTCTATCAGGATCACCTGTGGATGCGCGCCTTCGGCGAAGGCTTCTGCGTCTACAGGCCGCCCATCGACACCCGCACCATCAAGCCGGTTATCGACTCCAAGCCGAATGGCGAGCAGCAGATCGTCCTCAATTTCATCACGCCGCATCAGAAGTGGGGCATCCACTCCACCTACACCGACAACCTGCTCATGCTCACTTTGTCGCGCGGCGGCCCCATCGTCTGGATGAGCGAGACGGACGCCCAGAAAGTCGGAATCGTCGATAACGACTGGATCGAGGCCTACAACGTCAACGGCGCGCTCGTCGCCCGCGCCGTCGTCTCGCAGCGTGTCAAGGAAGGCATATGCATGATGTATCATGCGCAGGAGAAGATCGTGAACGTGCCGGGCTCCCAGATGACCGGCAAGCGCGGCGGCATCCATAACTCCGTCACGCGCGCGGTGCTGAAGCCTACGCATATGATCGGCGGATACGCGCAGCAGTCTTACGGTTTCAACTATTACGGCACCGTGGGCTCAAACCGCGACGAGTTCGTGATCATCCGCAAGATATCCGAGGTCGACTGGCTTGACCGTCCTGCTGCCGATCAACCCGTGACGTTATCCTCTACGCTGGAGGCCGCGGAATGAAGATTCGAGCCCAGATCGCGATGGTCCTGAACCTCGACAAGTGCATCGGCTGTCATACGTGCAGCGTCACCTGCAAGAACGTGTGGACCAGCCGCGAGGGCATGGAATACGCATGGTTCAACAACGTCGAAACCAAGCCGGGCGTCGGCTATCCCAAGGATTGGGAGAACCAGAAACGCTGGAAGGGCGGATGGACGCGCAAGGCCAACGGGAAACTTGAGCCTCGCATCGGCGGCAAGTGGCGCGTGCTGTCGAAGATCTTCGCCAACCCGGACCTCCCGGAGATCGACGATTATTACGAGCCCTTCACCTTCGACTACGAGCATCTTCAGAAGGCGCCGGAGATGGAAGCCGTTCCGACCGCGCGCCCGCGCTCGCTAATCTCCGGCGAACGCATGGAAAAGATCGAGTGGGGCCCGAACTGGGAGGAAATCCTCGGCGGCGAATTCGCCAAACGCTCCAAGGACGCCAACTTCGAGGGCATACAGAAGGAGATCTACGGCCAGTTCGAAAATACCTTCATGATGTATCTGCCGCGGCTCTGCGAGCATTGCCTCAACCCGGCCTGCGCCGCCGCGTGCCCCTCAGGGGCGATCTACAAGCGTGAGGAGGACGGAATCGTCCTGATCGACCAGGACAAGTGCCGGGGCTGGCGCATGTGCGTCTCCGGCTGCCCCTACAAGAAAATCTATTACAACTGGTCGTCGGGCAAATCCGAGAAGTGCGTCTTCTGCTATCCGCGCATCGAGGCTGGCCAGCCAACGGTTTGCTCAGAAACCTGCGTGGGCCGCATCCGGTATCTCGGCGTTATTCTCTATGACGCCGACCGGATTGAATCCGCAGCCTCGGCCCCCAACGACAAGGACCTCTACAAAGCGCAGCTCGACGTCTTTCTCGATCCGAAGGACCCAGCGGTCATCGCCGCCGCAATCGAACAGGGCATTCCGCATGCCTGGATCGAAGCCGCCAAGATTTCGCCGATCTGGAAAATGGCGATCGAGTGGGGCGTCGCCTTCCCACTGCATCCGGAATATCGCACCCTGCCGATGGTTTGGTATGTGCCGCCTCTCTCGCCGATTCAGTCGGCGGCCGAAGCAGGGTCGATCGGCGTCGATGGGGATATGCCCGACGTCCGCTCGCTTCGCATACCGCTCAAATATCTCGCCAACCTCCTGACGGCCGGCGATGAGGAGCCGGTGGCGACCGCGCTGGAACGCATGCTCGCAATGCGCGCCTACATGCGCGCCAAGACTGTCGACGGCGTCATCGATGAGAATATTGCGAAGAAGGTCGGTCTGACCGGCGCTCAGATCGAAGACATGTACCATACGATGGCGATCGCCAATTATGAGGATCGCTTCGTCATCCCGACCGCTCATCGGGAAACCGGCGCCGACGCTTTCGACATGCGCGGCTCCTGCGGCTTCTCGTTCGGCAATGGTTGCTCGGGCGGCGAGACCGAGGTCAATCTCTTCGGTTCGCCAAAGAAGAAGACGCCGATGGAGATCGCATGATGGGCGCGCTCACGTTTCGCATCCTGTCGGCCCTGCTGTTCTATCCTTCCGAGGAATTGGTCGCGACGGCCGGCGAGTTTCATGATGCTCTGGACAAGGAAGGCGTCGCGCCGTTGGGCGATCGCCGGGCTCTGCACAAGTTGATCGACGAAATCGTAAACGGCGATCTCTACGACTTGCAGGAGCGATACGGGTTCCTGTTTGACCGCACCCGCTCGCTTTCCCTGCATCTCTTCGAGCATGTTCACGGAGAAAGTCGCGACCGTGGCCAGGCCATGGTCGATCTTCTCGCCCTGTACGAAGAAGCTGGCCTGACGGCGACCGCCGCCGAGATGCCCGA
>JBBIIT010000055.1:12333-19556 GCA_037446355.1 Beijerinckiaceae bacterium
AGAGGTCCGCTTCGGCCCGGGGACACAGTCCGCGGAGGGCTCCTGCTCGCAGGACGGACTCATCGCCCGCATGCGCCACGCCAAGCGCGCGGTTTCGAATGACGTCCCTTCCTCGGCGGGAGCCCGACGATGAGCGCCAATCTCAACTCGATTCTGTTTGGTTGGTATCCCTACCTTTGCCTCACCGTGTTCGGTCTCGGCAGTCTGATCCGCTTCGACCGCGAGCAATACACGTGGCGCAGCGGATCGAGCCAGTTGCTGCGTAGAAGGCAGCTCATCTGGGGTTCGAACCTGTTCCACGTTGGCATCCTCGTCATCTTCGGCGGTCACTTCGTCGGACTGCTGACGCCGATCTGGATCTTCGACGCTTTGGGCATTTCGCATGGATTCAAGCAGGGGCTGGCTATCTCGGTTGGCGGGCTTGCGGGCGTGATGTGCTTTGCCGGTATCGCGATGCTCACCCATCGCCGGTTGCTGGACCCTCGCATACGCGCCAACTCGTCGTTCTCGGATACCGCGATCCTGCTGCTGCTGTTCGCGCAGCTTATTCTCGGGCTATGCACGATCGTGATCTCGCTCGGCCACCTCGACGGCCACGAAATGGTGAAATTCATGAACTGGGCGCAAGGCATCTTGACCCTCCAGCCCGGCGCATCGAGTTTCGTCGCCGACGTCCATCCGATCTTCAAGCTGCACATGCTGCTCGGGATGACCATCTTCCTTGTTTTCCCGTTCACGCGCCTTGTCCACGTCTGGAGCGCGCCCGTTTGGTATCTCGGAAGAACCGGATACCAGGTCGTGCGTACACGGCGGGCTCTGCCGCGGGCGGCCGCGCCTGCCCCGCAAGCAATGGAGCACCGCTCATGAGTTGCTCACCGCAAGCGCTTGCGCCCTCCCGCAAGGTGGTGAGCGTCAATGGGCGCGTCATTCCGCGCGACGCGATCTCGCGCGAGGCTCAACACCACCCCTCAGATCGGCCCGCGGCTTCATGGAACGAGGCCGCGAACGCCTTGGTCATTCGCGAACTCTTGTTGCAAGAGGCCGATCGCCTGGCGATCGAGGCCACGCCGCGTTCGGACGCGCTTGGGCGTCGGGAGACCGACGAGGAGGCGCGCATTCGGACTTTGATCGAACGAGCGGCGCCGACGCCGGTCGCCGATGAAATGGCGTGCCGACGTTATTTCGAGCAGAACCGAATGCGCTTCCGAACCCCCGATTTATTCGAGGTCCGCCATATTCTGCTGGCCGCCAATCCCAAAGACGTGAAGAACCTCGAGGCGGCCGAAACCCGCGCCATGACGATACTATCGACGCTCGCGATCGAACCTGACAAATTCGCGGAATTTGCGCGCGCTCATTCCGATTGTCCTAGCGCCGCTCAAGGCGGGACTCTCGGTCGGATCGGAAAGGGTCAGACCGTTCCGGAATTCGAAACGGCTCTCGCCGCAATGAAGGTCGGACCGATCGCTCGCAAACCTGTTCATTCGCGCTACGGTTTCCATATCGTGCGGATCGACAGACGCATTGACGGGAAAGAGATTCCCTTTGAGGCGGTCGCCGACGCAATCGCTCACTATCTTGCCGTAGCCGTCGAACGACGGGCGTTATCTCAATTTGTCGCGGTGCTGGCGGGACAGGCCGAAATCGTGGGCGTACAGTTGGTGGCGTCCTCAGGGCCGCTGCTTCAATAGGAGGACGGAATGGCGTTCGACCGCATCCTCCGCGAACTCAATGATGAGGACGCCGCCGTCGCATACCTGAGCGATTTTGGGGACGGGCGCTTGCTTTCGCGACTGCGGGAAACAGCAGGGCATTTCGACGAGAATCCAGCAGAATATGCGCAAGGCGCGATACGCCGTTACTCCATGATCGCTGGCGATGAAGAATGGTTGGCGCTTATGACTGCGCTCGACGCGAGTGACGACCCGGGTCGCGCGTGTCTGATTCGTGTCATGGAGTGGGCGCTGCTGCGTGACGCCGCCGAGCTCCGCCACAACCCCCGCGAGTGCGATGGCGTAGATTCGGGGAGCCACGCGTGAACGCCCCGCCATGTTAGCCGATCGCCGTTTGCCGGCCTCTGGACTGTTGGATCGGGCTATAACGGCGATCGTTTATGATGACAGTCCGGAATTCGATCGCTTTGTCTGGTCGACGATCGGCCAATTGCGGGCGGGCGGTTATCGCCCCGCAGGAGTCGCCCAGATAAATGTGGCGCGCCCAGACCGTCGCCGCTGCGATATGATCGTCGAGGAACTCTCAAGCGGAAATCGGCTGCAGATTTCCCACGATCGAGGGAATATGGCGCGCGGATGCCGTCTTGATCTGGGCGCGCTGGCAGCGCTCATCATCGCTGTCGAGAAATCCTTACTGGGGGCTGTCGATTTCCTGTTCGTGAACAAATTTGGCAAGGAGGAAGTCGAAGGACGCGGCTTCCGCGATGCTATCGCCCTCGCCCTGGAAAGAGAGATACCTGTTGTGGTCGGGGTTCCCTCGCGCAACCGTGAGGCGTGGCGGGAGTTTTGCGGCGCCGATAGCCCGGCGATTTCGACCGAGGTGTGGCGCGCGGCGACGCGGGAAATCGTTACAACAAGCGCGAACGCGTGGCGGCAAGAACTAACGAACCGAACATTTATAAGGAATTTTGATTGCTGAAGGGCAATGGCCTGGCGCCGTCATGTCAGGGCGTCGCGCGCGATTCGCGGCCACAGCGCATCGACGCGGGCGACGGCTTCGGGCGCCATATTGAGCACGCGACCCCATTCGCGCCGCGTCTCGGCGCCGATGTTGGCGGTGGCGTTGATGCCGAGCTTGCCGCCCAGACCCGATTCGGGCGAAGCGAAATCGAGATAGTCGATCGGCGTGTCGGCGAGGGTGAGCAGATCGCGCGACGGATCCATACGCGTCGACAGCGCCCAGACTACGTCGTCCCAGTTGTGCGCGTCGATGTCGTCGTCGACGACGATGATCGTCTTGGTGCAATTGAACTGCAGCAACGATGCGCCTTGGGATGCGCGCATCGCCGGGCCGCTCGCCGCGCTGCTCGGACCGATGCACAGCGCGCATGACGGCGACGCGGTCATTCTCGCCGATCTCGGCTTGCTCAATTACGCTGCGACGCAACATCGAAACCTCAGGCTGCGGCTTTCGGTGCAGGCGGCGGCGGCCAACGCCGACGCCGACGCCATCGCCTTTTACGCGCGCGCCTTCGGCGTCAAGCGGGCGGTGTTGCCGCGCGTGCTCACGGTGCATGAAATCGCCGCGATCAACCACGACGTCAACGTCGAAACTGAGGTCTCCGTGTTTGGCGGCCTGTGCGTAATGGCGGAGGGGCGCTGCTCGCTCTCCTCCTACGCCACCGGCAAGTCACCGAACATCAACGGGGCCTGTTCGCCGGCGAGTCATGTCGAATATCGCGAAGAGGACGGTCGCCTCGTGTCGCGGCTCGGCGGTTTCGCCATCCACAGCGTCGCCAAAGGCGAGGCCGCGCCCTATCCGACTATGTGCAAGGGCTTCTTCCAGGCAGGCGACTATCGCGGCCATGTGTTCGAGGACCCCTCCAGCCTCGACGCCGCCGCGCTGATCGCGCCACTCGCCGAGGCCGGGGTCACGGCGCTGAAAATCGTGGGCCGCCAGCGTAGTCGCGCCTATGTCGAGGCGGTCGTGCCCGCCTTCCGCCGTGCGGTCGACGCCTATGGCGCGGGACGTCCGATCGCTTCGGGCGAGCTGACGGCGCCGACCGAGGGTCAGAAGACGACGTCGGGCGCCTATCGCAAGACTTGGCGCTGAGACCCTCGGCGCTGACGAAAAGGAGATTGGATGGGCGCGCCCGTGCTGGGCCTGACTGTCGGGCCGTTGCTGTTCAACTGGTCGTCGCGCGCCTTCGCCGACTTCTACGCCCGCCTCGCCGACGAGGGCCCGGTCGATCGCGTGGTGATCGGTGAACTCGTCTGTTCGAAACGGCTGCCCTTCGACGAAGACGAAATCCCGACTGCGATCGAGCGGCTGCAACGGGCGGGCAAGACGGTGGTCTTGACCTCGCTCGCCCTACCGACGCTGCCGCGCGAGCGTGCGGCAGCGCGCGATCTCGTGCAATCCGGGCTCGAAGTCGCGCTCAACGATCTTAGTCTAATGAACGCGGTCGACGGCGCGGCGTTCTCAATCGGCCCGCTGGTCAATGTTTATAACGAGGCGACGCTCGCCTTCCTGGCGCGCCGCGGCGCGCGAGGCGTCAGCCTGCCGCCCGAGGCGCCCTACGCGTCGGTGCGGACGATGGCGCGCGCGGGCGCGGCGCTCGGCGTCGGCGTAGAGGTGTGGGGCTACGGCCTCGCCCCGCTGGCGATCTCAGCGCGCCGCTATCACGCGCGCATGCACGGTCTCTCCAAGGATTCCTGCCGTTTCGTCTTCGAGCGCGATCGCCACGGGCTCGCCGTGCGTACGCTCGACGGCCGCGATTTTCTCGCCGTCAATGGCGTGCAGACGCTGTCATGCGCCACGGTCAATCTCGTTGGCGACGCAACCAAGCTGACCCAAGCCGGCGTGACGGCGCTACGGCTTTCCCCGCACTCCGGCGATTTCGTTGCGCTTGCCAAGACCTTCCGCGACGCGCTCGATGGCGCGCTCGCGCTCAAGGAAGCGCTGGCGCAAACACGCAGCCTCGCGCCCGAGACGACATTCACGCACGGGTTTCTCATGGGCGCGTACGGGGCCGAACCGCTGACGGCTGGTTGATCGTCCACAAGACAAGCGGTCTCGCGACGGCGAGAAGAAGCGCCGCGACCAATTCGAGCGCCGGGGTTTCGGGGAAGGGCGCGTTTCGCCGCATTGCGCGAGGCTATGCGCGGTCACCGCGACCGCGACGCGCCTGCCGGCAACCGTCATCAATCCGATGGCGATGTCACATTAACCTGCCAGCGACGCCGAAATTGAGGCTGGCGTCTATATTTAGGCCGTGGCGGCAGTGCGGTTTTCCGTTCCGCCATCACTCGCAAGCGATGAAGGCGAGTTGCGGCTGCGGAGCGGTGAGAGCGAGGCGGGACGAAATGATTTCGGATTGAAGAGAAGGTTGAGACGAGCGGCTGCGATCCCGATCACGATCGAAAGCCCTGCATCATGCACCCACGCTTTTGGACCGGGTCGTGGGAGTTCTCCGCCCAATCGTCGAGCCCCTTGTGTCGGCGATGCTCGACCTTCCGCATGACATTTCGCTTGGCGGCGGCGTGCGAGCCGAACTTGTCGGATATGATCCCCTTTTGCAGCCCGCATTGCTTATGCAAAAGGCGTTCCAGCAAATCTTGCGCGGCCTTTGTATCCCGGAGGACTTGCACGATTTCATCGAGGACAGGGTCAGATGCACATTTGATGAACTTAGGGTGCCGACTTGGCCTGATTCGGAAGAGGAAACAGAGCAATGTATTCTTTTCGGGCTTCGGAACTGGTCCCAGCGGGGTTCTCTGTCGAGGCGTGGTGATCCGCGCTGATGAGTTTGTCATCCTGGTCAGGGCGGCGACAGCCAATCGCGATTGCCCTTTGTGCGGTGAACGCTCCCGGTGCGTACACAGTCGCTATGAGCGCAACTTGGTCGACCTCCCGGTCGCGGGCCGGCGCAGGCGATCGGTATTGCGGGCGCGTCGCTTCTTTTGTGACGCCACAGCCTGTAGTCGAAAGGCTTTCGCTGAACGGTTCCAGGGGATTGTAGAAGCGTGCGCGCGACGCACGACCCGTTTAGACGATGTCGTCCACTGTCTCGCGATCGCGTTCGGCGGCAAACCTACGGCGGCGTTGTCGCGACGACTCAAAGTCGAGGTCAGCAACGACACGTTGCTCCGCGTGGTGCGCCGCCGCGGCGTTCAAGCCTTTCATTCTCCGTCAGTTATCGGCTTTGACGATTGGGCCTGGAGGCGAAACCTCCGCTACGGAACGCTCATCTGCGATCTGGAACGTCGAAAAACGATCGCGCTCCTGCCTGACCGGGAACCTGCGACAGCCGAGGCGTGGTCGGTCATCCAATCGCAAATTTGCGTGGTTGCGCGCGACCGCTGGAATTTAATGGAAAATGCAGGCTGGGCTTTCCTCGACGCTGTTCGCAAACGCCCGCATCAGAACCGCGCGACCATCGAAGCTGCAACAATTGACCCGGCGTTACTGACGTTCGCGGAAAGCTTCAATACGAGGGTTACCTGCGTCGCGAAGAAACTGAAAACAGCGATAGGGTGAGCTTAGCGGCGCCGGCGGATCGCAAGCGGTCGGCATTGCTTAGCGCGTCGCGCCGGGTGATGAGGACTGTGTTTAAGCTATCGCCCTCTTTTAAGTCAGTTCGGAACCTCCCCACTCCGTCATTGCGCTCGCAAGCGACTGACATCATTGAAGACAATCCGGGCGCATCCAACAACCCCGCTTTTCGTCGCTGGTTGCCAGTTGGACGACGTCGCTCACGCGAGAGGCGACGTCCCCATCGGTTGCCGACTGCGGACCCGACCCGCAGGTCGTCCAGGGCGATAGCGAACGCCACTACGGGAAGAGAAATTGACCGTCGGAGCGTGAAACCTACCGCCACACACTGCCACAATCAAAGCAGGATGCTGAGGAAAGACCGCCCGCAGCCGGCGCGGTTTGGCCGTCAATATTGGACGCCGTCAGGCCGCTCATAACTTCCCGCGCTGCGCAATCCGCCAACCTTCGAGCGCTAACGCCTCTGGTAGCGCGGCGACTCCGAAACGCTTGGCTAGATCGCTGAGGTTCTTGCCGCTCATGCTTCGCCGCGGGCCGCCCATTGATAGCACTTTGACCAAAATCTCCGCCGATTTCTCGGCGGTGTCGATGAGACCGAATGCCTCGTCCATCGTTTTGCCGGCCCCTATTACTCCGTGGAAGGGCCACAGCACCAATGGGTGACGGGCTATAAGCCGGGAAGTGGCGTCCCCAATCTCATCAGCGCCGGGGACAATCCACTCCATCGCGCCGACTCCGTCAGGGAAAACGACGAGGCACTCGGTGCTGCCTTCCCACAAGGCCCGAGTGACATTGGCGGTCGTGAATTCGAGAACGTAGGAGAGCGCGATCAGGTTGGTCGCATGGCAGTGCATGATGACGCGGTTCTGACCGCCTGACGCGATTTGCCTGGTCACGTGCGACTTGAGATGCGACGGCAATTCGGAGGTTTGACCGCCGGGTGTCAACGCCGGAGAGATTCTGCAGCGGTCAGCCGGAGCAAAAGTGCAGCACTG
>JBBIIT010000056.1:0-19328 GCA_037446355.1 Beijerinckiaceae bacterium
CTACCCGCGCCCGCGATAGGGCGCGACGCCCTGATCGGGCGCCCAGACGCCCTTGGGCAATTCGCCGGTCTGCCAGAACACGTCGATCGGAATGCCGCCGCGCGGATACCAATAGCCGCCGATGCGCAGCCAGCGCGGCGAGAGCAGCGCCGCCAACTCCTTGCCGATGCGCACCGTGCAATCCTCGTGAAAAGCGCCGTGGTTGCGGAAGCTCGCCAGATGCAGCTTCAGCGACTTCGATTCGACGAGCCACTGATCGGGTACGTAGTCGATCACGAGATGGGCGAAATCCGGCTGTCCCGTCACCGGGCAGATCGAAGTGAATTCCGGCGCCGCGAAACGCGTGACGTAATCGACGTCCGGGTGCGGATTGGGCACGCGCTCGAGCGTCCTGGCGTCGGGCGCGTCGGGAATGCGCGAGGAATGCCCGAGATGGGCGAAGGCGGAAGGCTCGGTCATGGCCGCGCCCTATAGCGCGAAGCGAGGGCCGGGACCTAGCGAAAAGTCGCGCCGGCTCACGGCTTGGGGCGCGAGCCGGCCGCGACCCCCGCGCCGACGAAGCCGCTGATCCTGAGGCAGACTTGGCCGTCGGCCGATAGATAACCGACCTGGCCGCCGATCGAACAGCGTTTGGCGGCCGGCGGAGCGACCTCCTTGTGCTGCGAAGGCAACTCGGCCGCCGAGGCGCCGAGGCTCGTAAGCGCGGCGGCGAGGAAAATCCATTTCGACATGATCGGTCTTTTGGCGGCCATTCCCGTCAATTTCGCGGCGAGGCTTCATAGGATACGTTGCGGATGGCGAGGATCGCCGCCAGCATGACGAAATTGGCCGCGAAAACGTAATAGACCGAGGCGAGCGGATCGCCGGTCGCGCCGACGAGCCAGGTGACGATATAGGTCGCCGTGCCGCCAAATATGGCGACGCCGAGCGAATAGGTGAGGGCGAGGCCGGTCGCGCGCGCCGAAGTCGGAAAGAGCAGCGGAATCAACATCACGCCGACCGAGGCGCTCGCGCCGTGCAGCACGCTGAGAACGCCGACCGCGACGACGAGGGTGCTCGCGCTCGGCGCCGCCACCAGATATTTCATGATCGGCCATAACAGCGCCAGCAGCAGCAGGCGCGGCAAGATCGCGACGACGCGAATGCCGAACCGATCCGCGAGGAACCCGCCGAGCAGCGAGCCGATCGCGCCGGTGACGCCGAGCGAAACCGAACCCAGCATGGCGGTCGCATCGGGCAAGTGCAGTGTGCGGATTGCGTAGGGCGTCATGTTGATGAGGAAATACTGGGTGATGGTGCCCCCGGCGATCAGCGCGAGCCCGAGCAAGACGCCGAATCCGTTGTCCTTGAGAACCGTGGAGAGGATCGCGCTCGAATTCGGCGCTTTGTCCTTGCTCGGGGCGAGCGTCTCGTCGAGCTGCGAGCGGATATAGAGGCCGACCGGCGCGATCAGGATGCCCAAGGCGAACGGCGCGCGCCATCCCCATTCGTTCATGGTCGATTTCGAGAGCAGGCTGGCGAGCAGGAAGCCGGTGAGACCGACGCCGATGCTGCCGAGGTTCTGGCTCGCCAACTGCCAACTGCCATAGAAGATACGGCGGCCCGCGGGCGCGCCTTCGAGCATGAACATCGTCGCCGGTCCCATTTCCCCGCCGACCGCGAAGCCCTGGAACAACCGGGCGACGACAAGCAGGATCGGCGCGAGCGCGCCAATGGAGGCGTAGCCCGGCAATACCGCGATCATCGCGCTGCCGAGCGCCATCAGGCCGATGGTGAGCGTCATCGCCGGCTTGCGGCCGACCCGGTCGGCATAGGCGCCGATGAGCGCCGCGCCGACGGGACGGGCGACGAAGCCGACGCCGAATGTCGCGGCCGAGGCGAGGTCGCTGACGAGCGCGTTGTCGCCAGGATAGAAAGTCTGGCCGATGATTCCGATATAGGCGGCGTAAACGCCGAAATCGTAGAACTCGAAGCCGTTGCCAAGAATGGCGGCGAAAATGCCTTTGACGCCAAGAGCCTTGCGAGCGGCGCCGGTTCCTGTCGACTCCATGCCTTCCCCCAACCTTTTGATTTATCTGGAAGGGTCGCAGGGCGATCGGCGTTTGTCAAAGCGCCCGCCCCGCATGGCTTGCGACTCGCGGCGCAATCGAGCAAGGAGGGCTTCGACCCAAGTCGTGGACGCGAGAACCGGGGCGGGAAATGGCATTGGACCGGTCGATCCGGCAGGACGGCGACGCCTCGCTCGCTTCGGGCGTCATCGGGACGGTCTGTGTCGCCGCGGCTTTCGCGGCTTGCGTCGGCTGGGGGCAAGGCGCGCTCGCGGCGGCGCTGGGCGCCCTCGGGCTTGCGCTTTGGCGCCAAGGCGCCATCGGGCGCTGGCGCTCGCCTGTCATCGCTTTCGATGCGCTGGCTTTCGCGCTGTTTTCCTTTCAGCGCAATGACGGGCTCGCGTTCTGGCAATTGGTCGGCCCCTGGGCGGACGTGCCTCGCTTCAATGTCGCCGGCGCCAGCATCGCGCTGCTGGTCTATCTGATCGGCTCGCTGTTCTCGATGCTGACGGCTTATCGGGCGCCGCGCCTCGTCGAGGCGCTGGGCATGATCGCGATTCCCTTCCTATTCAACCTCGTCGTCACGCTTGGCGCGGATTGGCACATGGCCGAAATCGCCAACGCGATCCCCGGCGCCGCGCCGCTTTCGTTCCCGATCAAGGTCTTCTTAGGCCGAACCTTCATTATCTTCGTCATCTCCGAGTTTGGCCTTGGCGCGCTGTCGCTGATCGCGCTCAATCGCCTGCCGCGCTCGGCGAAGCTGCACGCGCTGCTGTTGCTCAGCGCCGCGATCGGCGCTTCAACGCCGTCGATCGCCAATTTCGCCGAGGTCGCGCCCGCTCCTTTCCTCGCGATTTTCGTTGGCGCCGGCGCGGCGGCGCTCGCGCAGGCGGGGCTGTGGTCGCTGGTTTATGTCGCGACCGGATTGCCGCTCGACGCGCTCGCCGGGCGCGCGCCGACGTTTGGCGCGGTGTACGATCATTGGCGCAACGGCTTCGTCAAGGGAGCGATCTACGGCGGCGTTTTCATGGCGGCGCTGCTCGCGCTGGCGCTCGTCTTGCGTCAGCCGGCGCTTGTCGACGCACTGACCCGCGGCGTTTGGTTGACCGGCCCGTTCGCCGGCGCGCTCGGATTTCCCTTCGTGCAAACGCTGATCGGCAGCGCCGACGGTACGCCGCCTTTCTTTGGGCGCCTGCGGGCCGCCTATCGCTCGCCCATCAACTATGCGCGCGGCCTCATCGTCGGCCTCGGCGGCGCCTTCGCCTATGTCGGCGATCTCGCTGCGGCGGATGGCGGCGCGCGCTTTCTCGCCGCCTTTGCGGTTGGCGCGTTGGCCTACGCTGGCGTCGATTTCGTCGACGATGGGCGCCGCATCCTCACGGGCGAGCGCACGAAATTTCAGACTTGGCGCCGTTACGCGCTCGGCGCCGCGCTCGGCGGCCTCGTGGCCGGCGCGCTCGGCTGGTACTTCGACGCGCCGCAGCTCAAAGTGGTCATCGCCAAATTCTGGGCCTATGCCGACGCCGACTATCGGCTCGCCGGGCGCAATGTCGGCGACTTCATCACGTATCCGATTTTCAACAAATACGGCGCCGTCAATCTCGGGCCGGTCGCGGGCGGCGTGCGGCTGTTCTGGACCGAATCGCTGTCGGGCGTCATCAACTGGTCGATCGCCGCGCCGCTGTTCTCATTCAATTACGTGTTGCTGGCGGCGCTGCTCGAGCGCTCGCTGCGCCCCATCGCCGGCCTCTTCAGCGCGCGCGGCGCCGAGGGCCTGATCGAGCAGGGCGTGCGGGTGATGCGCTGGGGCCTGTGGATGGCCCCGATCATCAACTCCTTCCTGCGGCAGTCGCCCGATCCCTCCTGGTTCAACCAGGATGGCGCGGTGCGCTCGCTCGTCGCCATCGGCGCCGATGTCGCGATGCCGGCCGCGGTCTTCCGCGATTTCAGCCTGACGATATTCCTGGGACTGCTCGCTTACGACTGGCTGCGGGTGTTGATCTGGTTTGATCACATGGGGCTGCGCGTCGCCAGCCTCGTCAATCTTTCCTTTCTCGGCGGCGACCGCGCCGACGAAGCGGCGGGCCGTTTCCTGCGTTATGGCGCGCGCACGCGGGCGATCCCCGACGCCATCCGCCGCTTCGGCACCTGGGCGCCGCTGCTGATTCCCTTCTACATTCCGCGCGGCCCCGAATGGGACCGCGCCTGGAACGGCGCCGAGGCGCTTTCGCACGGCGGCGCGTTGCCGAGCGCGGTGAAGGCGCTCGCGGTGGCCTATGGCCTTGCCGGCGCCGCGCTGACGGCGGCGGCGCTCGTCGTCGGCAATCGGATGCGCGAGCGGCGCGGCGCGGCGCCGGCCAAGTTCGGCCCGACGCCGGCGACGCTGAATGAGCATCCTTGGCGCTTCGCCTTGAGCAATGGCGCGGTGTCCGTCGAACTCTGGCGCGACGGGCGCGGCGCCGCCAGCGTCACTGGCGACGAGCGCGGCGGTTTTGCGATCGACATCACGCGCCGCCCGCTCGATCCGTTGCAGGCGCGCGGGCAATTCTTCTACGTCAGCGAAGAGGGCGAAGCGCCGTGGTCGATCGGCTTCGAGCCGACGCGGCGCGCCGGCGAATATACGGTGCGTCGGACGGGCTTCAATCGCGTCGAGATCGTCCACATCGTCAACGGCGTCAGGGCGACGATGGAGATCGGGCCGGACGCGGAGGGCGCGGTTCTGAGCTGGCGCGTGCGCCTCGCCGATGTTTCCGGCCGAGCGCGCAAGCTCCGACTGACGAGCTTTTGCGAGATCGCCGGACACGAGACCGGCGCCTACGCGCGCGATCTCGATTTCGCCGGAATGCATGTCGAGACTTTCTTCGTGCGCGATCTCAATGCGATCCTCGCGCGCAACCGTCTGCTGCGCTCCAGGCGCGCCGACCGCGGCGAGACCTCGTTCTTCGCAGTGAAGCCCGGTCCCGGCGCCGAACTCGTCGGCTACGAAGATTCGCGCACGCGCTTCCTGGGCGACGGCTCGCTCGTCGCGCCGACGGGCTGCGAGCCGATGCGCTCGCGCAGGCTCGACGATCAGGGCAAGCTCTGGACTTTCGATCCGGCCGCGAGTTTCACGCTCGAGGTTTCGCTCGGCGCGAACGGGCAAGCGGAAGCCGAATTCATCGTCGGTCGCGCTGACAACGCGGTCTGGGCGGCCCGCGCGATCGCGCGAAGGCTGCGAACCCCCGCGCTGCCCGAACCGGAACTGCAATCCTGGCTCTACGAAACGCGGGCGGTCGAGCCGAGCCCGGGCCTTGCTGATCGCTGGCCATTCGCTTTCTCCGACGACGGCAAGACATTGAAGCTCACGCATCGCACGCCGCGCCCGTGGGCGCATGTGATGGGCAACGAGGCGGGCGGCAGCGTGATGGTCTCCAACGACGGCGAGGTCTATTCCGCGTTCGCCAACGCGCGCCAGAACGGCCTGACGCCGTTTCGCTTCGATAGCGCGACCGTGCAGCAGCCAGGGCAGGTCGTCTATCTGACCGACCTCGACCGCAATGAAACGGATGCGCCGGGCTATGCGCCGTTCCAGCGCGACGATGCCGAGATCGAAGTCGTCTACGAGCCGGGCGTCGCCACCTTCCGCAAGCGGCGCGGCGATCTGACGAGTGTCTACGAGGTGTTCGCGCCGCCGGACTTTCCCGGCGACATGCGGCTGCTGACGCTGACCAACAACGGCGCCAACCCGATGCGCCTGCGCGTGACGCCGTTCTTCGACATCGCGCTCGACGAGGGCCCGAACGAAAGCCTCGGCAAGCTCAGGACGACCGTCGAGGGCGACGTGCTGATGTTCGAGAATCCGAAGAACGACTTTCAGCGCGGGATCGCTTTCGTCGCCACAAGTTTCAAGAGCGTGACGACCGAGACGGTGCGCCGGCGCTTCTTCGGAGGGCTTTGTCGTAACATCGTCTCGCCCGCGATGGTCGAGACGGGCGCTCCGGACCTCTCGCAGGCGGACGACGGGCGGCGCGTCGCCGTATTCATGAGCGAATTCACGTTGGCGCCCGGCGCGAGCCGCAAGGTAGCGATCGTCATCGGACAGGAAACGAGCCGCGAGGCGGCGCTCGCCGCCGCGGCCGAGGCCGATGTCCTCAAAGCTGAAACTCGTCTGGCGGCGACGCGCGCCTCTTGGGCCAAGCGCCTCGGCGTCGTCGAGGTGCGGACCAACCGGCCGGACTTCGACCGGCTCGTCAACACCTGGCTGCCGTATCAGCTTTATGCCTCGCGACTGTTCGCGCGCGTCGGCCCCAATCAGCGTGGCGGCGCGACGGGCTATCGCGATCAATTGCAGGACGTCATTCCGCTCATCGTCATCGAGCCGCGCCTCGCGCGCCAGCAAATCGTCATTCACGCCGGCCAACAATTCCTCGAAGGCGACGTGCTGAAATGGTGGCATTGGGCGCCGAATGGCGCGACCGGCATCGGCCAGCGCACCAAAGCGAGCGATCCGCATCTCTGGCTGCCCTATGTCGTCGCGCGCTACGTCGCGCAGACCGGCGACGCGGGCGTTCTCGATGTCGTCACACCCTTTATCGAGGCGCCCGAGGTGCCCGAGCATGAGGACACGCTCGTCGTCGCCTCGCGCCCGTCGCGCGAAGTCGGCGACGTCTATGAGCATTGCCGGCGCGGCGTCGAATATACGTTCCGACACATGGGAACGAACGGATTGCCGCTGCTGGGCGCGGGCGACTGGAACGACGGCATCGACGGGCTCGGCGCCAGGGGCGTCGGCACGAGCGTCTGGATGGGATTCTTCCTTTACGATGTGCTCGACGGCTTCATTCCGCTCGCGCGCATGAAGAAAGACGAGACATTCGCCCGACGGTGCGAGGAAGCTCGCGCGGCGCTGGGCAAGGCGCTCGAGGTCGGCTGGCGCGCCGATCATTACGCGCTCGATTTCGCGGACGACGGGCGCGCGATCGACATGCCGAACGCGATGACGACGGGGTGGGCGGCCCACAGCGGCGCCGTTGATTTCGATCGCGCGGTCGCCGCGCTCGAAGGCGGCCTCAAGGGCATCGAGCGGCCTGACCGAATCCTGCTGCTTGAGAAGCCGTTCTTCGAACATTCGCAACCCTATCCCGGCCGCATCGCCGATTATCCGCCGGGCGTGCGCGAGAACGGCGGCCAATACAGCCACGGCGCATCCTGGATCATCGACGGATTCCTGCGCGTCGCCGCCGAGGCGAAGGCGAAGGGGCAAGGCGACGCGGCCGCGCGGCTGACGGCGCGTGCATTCGAAATGTTCGAGAAGATCTCGCCGCTAAAAAAGACCGATGCGGAGACGATCGCGGCCTACGGCCTTGCGCCGATCCAGCAGCCGGCCGACATTTACGACGGCTACGGCCACGGCGGGCGCGGCGGCTGGTCGTGGTATACGGGCTCGGCCGCGCGCATGGTCTCGGCGGCCCATGCGTTGATCGGCCTTTCCAAGGCCGAAGGGGAAATCGTCATCGCCGACGATCTCTTCGCGCCGAAGGGCGAATTGCAGGTGCTTTCGCTGCGGGTTGGCGAGCGGACATGGACGCGGGCCTCGGCGGACGCCATCATGGAAACGACGCATGATTGAGCTTGAGGCTTCCTCAACGGCCCTGGTGCTCATCGACTTGCAGAACGGCATCGTCAGGATGCCGGTGGCGCCGCGTACGGGCGCTGAAGTCGTGACGACGGCGAAGGCGCTCGCGGCGCGCTTCCGAAGCGCGAAGGCTAAGGTCGCGCTTGTCAGCGTCGGTTGGGCCGAAGACTTCGGCGATGCGCTTTCGCAGTGGGTCGATCAACCGCCGGCGCGCCCCGCGGGCGGGATGCCCAAGGGTTGGAGCGATCTCGCCGAAGGGCTCGCGGCCCCGGGAGATCTCAGAATCTTCAAGCGCCAGTGGGGCGCGTTCTATGGCACGGATCTCGAATTGCAATTGCGACGGCGCGCAGTGAGGACGATCGCGCTCGGCGGCATCGCCACCAACTTCGGCGTCGAGTCCACGGCGCGTCAGGCCTGGGAACTCGGCTTCGGCGTTGTCGTCGTCGAGGACGCCTGCGCAACGCTTACGCGTGAGTTGCACGATATCGCCGTCAAAACGATCTTCCCGCGCATCGCGCGCGTGACGACGAGCGATCGGGTGATGCTGGTCTAGGCGCGCGTCGCGATCAGGAGTTTTTCGCTGACAGGAATTTCGCGAACGCCCGCAGCGTCGCATCGGAAGCGTGGTGCTCCATCCCTTCCGCGTCGGCCTCCGCGGCCTCGGCCGGGACGCCGACCGCGCGCAACAATTCGACGATCAGGCGGTGGCGAGCGCGCACTTTCTCGGCGAGCGCGCGTCCAGCCTCGGTGAGAAATATGCCGCGATAGGGGCGCGAGGTCGCCAGCCCTTCGCGCTTCAGGCGCGCCACGCTCTTCAGCGCCGTCGGATGCGTCACGCCGAGGCGCTTGGCGACCTCGGTCGCGCGCGCTTCGCCATGGGCGGCGATGAGATCGGCGATCAGTTCGACATAATCTTCGGTCAGCGTCGCCGAGCGCGCCTCGCGCGCCTTGCCGAAGCGACGCGCCTGCGTCGGCTCCGCCGGCATGGCGGGGGCGGGCGTCCTTCCATCCGCGGGTCGCGCCAATTCTGTCTCCTTCGCCCTTGAGCACGAGCGCCGAAATGTCGCCTATTGACAACAATGTAGCCCAGGCTACATTCAATGTCACGCGATCTGGAGTGGCCGCTTGTTCGAAGTCAGCGACGCGATGCGCTTCGAGCGCCCCGTGCCGACCCGTGAGGACGCCCTGCGCGCCCTCGATCGGGCGAAGGTTCTTCGGATGCGCGCCGCCGGCAAGCCCGCGCGGCTGTTGTGGCTGTTGCTCGGCCCCGGCCTGTTGGTGATGCTGGGCGAGAACGACGGCCCGAGCATGGTTTCCTATGCGACGACCGGCGCGACCTACGGCGTCGGCTTCTTCGCCCCGTTTATTTTGCTGACGTTCCTGATGGCGTTCCTTGTTCAGGAAATGACGGTTCGGCTCGGCGTCGCCGCGCATTGCGGCCACGCAGAGCTTATCTTCGAACGCTTCGGCCCGTTCTGGGGCTATTTCGCGATGGGCGATCTCGTGTTCGGCAATCTGCTGACGCTGGTGACGGAATTCATCGCCATCCAGGCAGGCGGGCTTTATTTCGGCGTTCCGGCTTGGGCGTCAGTCCTGCTTGGCGCGCTGCTCGTCGTCGGTTCGCTGGCGCTGAGGCGCTACGCAACTTGGGAACGGGCGCTGATGGCGCTGGCGGTCGGCAATCTCTTTTTTATTCCCGCGGCGCTGCTCGCCCATCCCGACGGCGCGGCGCTGGCGGCGGCGCTGGCGAGCTGGAAGCCGATGCCGACGACGCTCGGCGCGGGTTTCGTCACCCTGATCCTCGCCAATGTCGGAGCCACGGTGACGCCGTGGATGATCTTTTTCCAGCAAAGCACGGTCGTCGATAAGGGCCTCACGCGCGCCGACCTCCTGCAGGGACGCGCCGACACCGCCATCGGCGCGGCCCTCGCCGCCGTGGCCGCGATCGCCACTTTGGTCGCCTCGGCGCCGCTGTTCTTAGCGCATGTCGACGTCACGCAATTCGCCAGCGGCGCCGATTTCGCGACCGCGCTGAAACCGCTGATCGGCTCGACCGGCGCGACGCTGTTCGCGCTCGGCGTGCTCGAGGCCGGGCTGCTCGCCGCGATGACGATCGCCACCAGTTCGTCCTATGCGTTGGCCGAGGTCGTCTCGGCCGGCCACAGCCTCAATCTCGATTTCGCCGGCGGCAAACTGTTCTTCAGCGTCGCGGTCGGCTCGACCTTGTTCGCCGGGGCGATCGTGCTGATCCCAGGCGCGCCGCTGCTGGCGATGACGCTGACGGTCAACGTGATCGCGACCCTTCTGATGGCGCCGGCGCTGCTGTTGCTGCTGTTGCTCGTCAACGACCGCGAAATCATGGGCGACCTCGCCAACGGCTGGCGGGCCAATCTCGCCGGCGGAACCATCGTCATCGCGATCTCGCTGATCGGCGCCACCTATGGCGTCATTACCGTTTTTCCCGATCTCGTCGGCAAATAGGCGAGCGCGATGCAGGAACCCATGGCCGATCTCAGCGTGCTTGAACCGGGCCAATCGACCTCGGCCGCGCGCCGTCATTTTCCGCGCCGCGTCCTCAATCGAGTCGAGTTGGCGCTGCTGATCGTATTGCGAATCTACGTGTTCTTGGCGCTGCCGCTGGTGGTCTACGCGTTCGTGAAGGCGCTTTACGCCTCGTAACGGTCCGGGCGCCTTCAAAAACATTCGGAAAGCGCTGAAGGGCTTGTCGCGAAAGCGCGCGCTTCCGTTCGCATGAAATCGAGGCCATGATGCCACGAGGGCCGGGCGCTCGCATAGGTGCGGAGGGGGCGGGTCAGCCGCGTCCGCCTCGCCAGGGGCGAGCGTCCATCGAACCGAGGCAGGACATGGCATCGAGCCCGACCGGGGAGCCGCCCCGATCCGAACTGACGTTCCGCTTTCGCGGCGCCAAGCGAACGCTTGACACGTTCTCGCCGCGCGCGACCCTGCTCGACTGGCTGCGCGAGGAGGAAGGCGCGAAGGGTACAAAGGAAGGTTGCGCCGAAGGCGACTGCGGGGCCTGCACGGTCGTCCTCTCGCGCTGGCGCGACGGGCGACTGACCTACGAGCCGGTCAATTCCTGCATTCTGCTGCTCGGACAAATCGACGGCGCGGAACTGTTGACCATCGAGGATCTGGCTGAGGGCGAGGCGCTCCACCCGGTCCAGCAGGCAATGGTCGATCTGCACGGCTCGCAATGCGGATTCTGCACGCCGGGCATCGTAATGAGCCTGTTCGCGCATTATCACGGCGGCGCCGCGGCGACGCGCGCCAGCGTCAACGAAGCGCTCGCCGGCAATCTCTGCCGCTGCACCGGTTATCGCCCGATCGTCGATGCGGCGCTGGAGACGATTGACGGCGCGCCGAAAGATCGCTTCGCGCTGGCCGCCGACGCGCGCGCCGCCGCGATCCGCATTATGGACGACGGGCGCGATTTGTTCGTCGGCGACGAGAGCGCGTTCTTCGCCGCGCCGGCGAGCGAGTCCGAGCTGGCGGCGCTCTATGCGAAACACCCGGACGCGACGCTCGTCGGCGGCGCCACCGATGTCGGCCTCTGGATCACCAAGCGTTTTCGCGACATGAAGAAGATCATCTGGCTTGGGCGCGTCGTCGGCCTCGACGCCATTTCCGAGAAGGGTGGAAGCCTGCGCCTCGGCGCCGGGGTCACGCTTGCGGGCGCGACGGAGCGGCTGGCGAGAATTCACCCCGACCTTGGCGACCTGATGTCGCGCTTCGGCTCGATGCAGGTGCGCGTCAGCGGCACCGTCGGCGGCAACATCGCCAACGGATCGCCGATCGGCGATTTGCCCCCCGCGTTGATCGCGCTTGGCGCGCGTGTCGAATTGCGTCGGGGCGAGGCCTCGCGCGAACTGGCGCTCGAGGATTTCTTCCTCGCCTATGGCAAGCAGGACCGGGCGCCCGGCGAATATGTGCGCGCCCTGCTCATTCCTGCGCCCGGACCCGGCCAAGCCTACCGAGCCTTCAAGGTGTCGAAGCGGTTCGATGAGGACATTTCCGCCGTTATGGCGGCGTTCCGTTTCGACCTGGAAGGGCGCCAGATCAAGTCCGCGCGTATCGCCTACGGCGGCATGGCCGCGACGCCGAAGCGTGCACCGGGCGCGGAAACGGCGATCGGCGGCGCAAGCCTTGACGATCCCCGGACCTGGCAGGGTGCGCGGCAGGCTCTCGCCAAGGACTTCTCGCCGCTCACCGACATGCGCGCGAGCGCCGCCTATCGGAGCGAAGTCGCCGCGAACCTTATCACGCGCGCTTTAACGGAAATCGCGGACGCCGACGTCCCGACCCGGATCGGAGACCTCCGTGCCGCCGAATAGAAAAGTCGAAATCCCGGTCGTTCCCCTGGAAAACGAAACCGCGGTCGTCCACAAGGCGCACCCGCACGATTCGGCGGGCCAGCACGTGCGCGGCGGCGCGCCCTATCTCGACGATCTGCGCGAGCCCTCGGGCACGCTGCACCTGGGCGTCGGCATGGCTGACAAGGCGGCGGGCGTGTTGCGCGCGCTCGATCTTGCCACCGTGCGCGCCGCCCCAGGCGTCGTCGCGGTGCTGACGCCGTCGGACATCCCCGGGCGCAACGACATCGCGCCCGCCTTCAAGGACGAACCTTTGTTCGCGGAAAAGGAAATTCTGTTCCACGGGCAGCCGCTGTTCGCGGTGGTCGCCACGACCCGCGAGGCGGCGCGCCGCGCGGCGGTCCTGGCGAAAATCGACATCGAGGGGGCGAGACCCACGATCACCGTCGCGGACGCGCTCGTCACCGGCGCGCGCGTGCTGCCCGACTACGAATTCGGGCGGGGCGACATCGAGGCTTCGCTCGCGAGCGCGCCACATCGGCTCAACGGCAAATTCCAGATCGGCGGCCAGGAGCATTTCTATCTCGAAGGCCAAGCCTCGCTCGCCATTCCCGGCGAGGGGCGGGAAATGCATCTTCACGTCTCGACCCAGGATCCGACCGAGGCTCAGCATATTGTCGCGCGCATCCTCGGCGTGCCCGACGCGTTCGTCACGGTCGAGACGCGCCGCATGGGCGGCGGATTCGGCGGCAAGGAGAGCCAGGCCTGCCAATGGGCGGCGATGGCGGCGCTCGGCGCCCGTGTTACCGGAAGGCCATGCAAAATCCGGCTCGATCGCGACGACGATTTCGTGATGACCGGCAAGCGCCACGATTTTCGAGCCGACTGGCGCGTCGGCTACGACGATTCCGGTCGGGTCAAGGTCTACGATGTCGCGCTCAACGCGCGTTGCGGCTGCTCGGTCGATTTGTCGCTCGGCGTCGTCGACCGCGCGATGTTCCATGCCTCCAACGCCTATTGGCTTGAGGACGTGCGCATTCTGTCGCGCCGCCTCAAGACCAACACCGTCTCCAATACCGCCTATCGCGGTTTCGGCGGCCCGCAGGGCATGATCGCCATCGAACGGGTAATGGACGCCATCGCGCGCGAGCGCGGGATCGACCCGCTCGATGTCCGCAAGGCCAATTTCTATCGCCACGGCGGCAACCTGACGCCCTATAATCAGACCGTCGAGGACATCGAAACGCTGCCGGCAATAGTCGCCGAGCTGGAGGCCTCCAGCGACTATCGCGCGCGCCGCGCCGCCGCCGCCGCTTTCAACGCCAAGAGCCCGATCCTCAAAAAGGGGATCTCCCTTACCCCTGTCATGTTCGGCATTTCCTTCACGCTGATCCACCTGAACCAGGCGGGCGCGCTGGTGCATGTCTATTCGGATGGCTCGATCCATCTCAATCACGGCGGGACCGAGATGGGGCAGGGGCTGTTCACCAAGGTCGCGCAGGTCGTCGCCGAGGAATTCGGCGTGCCGCTCGATTTCGTGCGCATCACCGCGACTCATACCGGCAAAGTGCCCAACGCATCGCCGACCGCCGCCTCGTCCGGCTCCGACATCAACGGCATGGCGGCCAAGATCGCGGCCGGTCAGATTCGCGAGCGCATGGTCGCCCATGCCGCCGAGGTCTGGGGCCTTTCGCCCGACAAGATCGAATTGCGCGAGGGGCGCGCGTTCGGCGGCAACGACTCCATGAGCTTTGGCGAACTCGCCAAGAAGTGCCGCGAGAACCGCATCCAGCTGTCCTCGGCCGGCTATTACAAGACGCCGGAGATTTCCTGGGACCGGGCGGCGGTGAAGGGGCGGCCGTTCTTCTATTACGCCTTCGGCGCCTGCTGCGCCGAGGTTGCGATCGACACGCTGACGGGCGAAATGAAGGTGCTGGGCGCCGACATCCTTCACGACGTCGGATCGTCGCTGAATCCGGCGCTCGATCTCGGACAGGTCGAGGGCGCCTTCGTGCAAGGGATGGGCTGGGTTACGACGGAGGAGCTTGTCTTCGACGACCAAGGCCGCCTGACCACGCACGCGCCCGCGACCTACAAAATCCCTGTCGCTTCCGACGTCCCCGAGCGCTTCCGCACCGCGCTGCACTTGCGGCCCAATCCGACCGAGAGCATTTATCGATCGAAGGCGGTCGGCGAGCCGCCGTTCATGCACGGCATAGCGGTTTATTGTGCGATCCTCGACGCGATCCATGCGGTTAAGCCCGGCGGCCAGCCGATTCTGGAGGCGCCCTGCACACCCGAATCGATCCTGAACGCCGTGCGGTCGCTGGGATAGACCTCACCCTTATCCCTCCTCCCGAAGCGGGGCGGGGTTGGGGGTTGGGCGGGAGCGTTGTGAAGGCCGGGATGCAAACCTACCGCCGCCTTATCGAATCCATCGAAGCCGACGGGAGCGCCGCACTCGTGCGGCTGGTTTCGACGCGCGGATCGGTCCCGCGCGAGGCGGGGGCGGCGATGGTCGTGCGGCCCTCCGGCGATTTTTACGGCACGATCGGCGGCGGCGCGCTGGAATGGCGTGCGCTTGAAGAAGCGCGCGAGACGCTGGCGAAGGGGCGTGGCGCGCAACGCCAAAGCCGCGTCGCGCTCGGCCCCGAACTCGCGCAGTGCTGCGGCGGGCAGGTCGAATGGCGCATCGAGGCGTTCGACCGAAGCGATCTCTCGGCCCTGCAATTCGAAGCCGAAGCGGAGGCGCGCGAGGGCTCGGGGCGGCCGGTCTATCTCTTCGGCGCGGGCCATGTCGGGCGCGCGCTCGCGCTCGCGCTGGCGCCGCTGCCGTTCGCGCTCACCTGGATCGATTCTCGCGACCAGGCTTTCCCCGAGCGCGCGCCCGCCAATGCCCGCCTTGTGCGGCCGAGCGACCCCATCAGCGAACTTGGCGGCGCGCCCGACCGCGCGCTCATCGTCGTGATGACCCACTCGCATCCGCTCGATCTTGCGATTATCGCCGAGGCTTTGCGGCAGGACCGCTTCGCCTATGTCGGCCTCATCGGCTCGGCGACCAAACGGGCGCGTTTTTCAAGCCAGATGCGCGCGGCTGGATTCGCAGAGACTAAGCTACAAAAGCTCGTCTGTCCGATTGGAATCGTGGGCATTTCCGGCAAAGAGCCGCCGGTGATCGCCGCCGCCGTCGCGGCGCAACTGCTGCAATTCGCCTCCACGGCGCGCGAAGAATAATTTGCTTTGGGGGCTTGCGGCGGCCCGCCGACTCGTCGGAAGTTGTCAAGCGGCCGGCGCGTTAACGGCCTGTTATACATTTCCATCCACAATATATTGTGTTCACGCTGGTGTAGGCACACTAGGTGTTGACGGGTTCGTCACAAAGTCGTAGTAATAGAACATCCTGGGGTCGTGCGGATTGCGAGGGTGGCGCGTCGTTGCGAACCGCGCCAAAGCAAGTCTCCGGGACGCGTCAGGGCAGCGTGAATTGATCGGGGCGAAGCGGCGGCGGCGTGCGGGAAAACCGCGTCCGGCGGTTCATGTACGACAGTGAAATTTGAAACCGGGGGGCCGCGGCGGCGGCGCAGCGGGCTATTGCCCGCGCTCTTTTGAGGATAATAAGCAGATGCGGATCGATCGGCATTACACTAAAGCTTCGGCGTCCCCTTACGCGGCGATCGCGTTTGAGACCACCAAGAGCGAGATCCGCAATCCCGACGGATCGGTAGTGTTTTCGCTCGCCGGCATCGAGACGCCCGAGGGCTGGAGCCAGGTCGCCGCCGACGTGCTGGCGCAGAAATATTTCCGCAAGGCCGGCGTGCCGGCGCGCCTCAAGAAGGTCGAGGAGAATGGCGTTCCCTCGTTCCTGTGGCGCTCCGTCGCCGACGAGGCGGCGCTAGAGGCGTTGCCCAAGGCCGAGCGCTACGGCTCGGAGACATCGGCGCGGCAGGTGTTCGACCGGCTCGCCGGCGCCTGGGCCTATTGGGGCTGGAAGGGCGGCTATTTCGACAGCGAGGAGGACGCCAGCGCCTATTTCGACGAAATGCGCTTCATGCTCGCGCGCCAGCTCGCCGCGCCTAATTCGCCGCAATGGTTCAATACCGGCCTGCATTGGGCGTATGGCATCGACGGTCCGGGGCAGGGCCATTTCTATGTCGACTACGAGTCCGGCAAGCTGACGAAGTCGAAGTCGGCTTACGAACATCCGCAGCCGCACGCCTGCTTCATCCAGTCGGTCGCCGACGATCTCGTCAACGAGGGCGGCATCATGGATCTTTGGGTGCGCGAGGCGCGCCTGTTCAAATACGGCTCCGGCACCGGTTCGAACTTCTCGGCTCTGCGCGGCGAGAACGAGAAGCTTTCGGGCGGCGGGCGCTCGTCCGGCCTGATGAGCTTCCTCAAGATCGGCGACCGCGCAGCGGGGGCGATCAAGTCGGGCGGCACGACGCGCCGGGCGGCCAAGATGGTGGTCGTCGACGTCGATCACCCGGACATCGAGGCCTACATCGACTGGAAAGTGAAGGAGGAGCAGAAGGTCGCCGCGCTCGTCGCCGGCTCCAAGATCGTCAAGCGCCACCTCAAGGCGATCCTGAAGGCCTGCGTGAACTGCGAAGGACAGGACGACGATTGCTTCAATCCGGAAAAGAACCCGGCGCTCAAGCGCGAGGTCAAGCTCGCCCGCCGCGGCGAGGTGCCGGATGGCATGATCAAGCGCATCATCCAGTTCGCGCGCCAGGGCTATCGCGACATTGCTTTCGACACCTACGACACCGATTGGGATTCGGAAGCCTATCTGACCGTCGCCGGTCAGAACTCGAACAATTCCGTGCGCGTCACCGACGCGTTCCTGCAGGCGGTCGAGGCGGACGGCGACTGGAATCTCTTACGTCGTTTGGACGGAAAGACCCATAAGACCCTGAAAGCTAGAGATCTTTGGGAAAAGATCGGCTACGCCGCCTGGGCCTCGGCCGATCCCGGCATCCAGTATCACACGACCATCAACGACTGGCACACCTGCCCGGCGTCGGGGCCGATCCGCGCCTCCAATCCGTGCTCGGAATACATGTTCCTCGACGACACGGCCTGCAATCTCGCCTCGCTGAACCTGTTGCAGTTCCGCGACCCCGTGACCAAGGCGTTCGACGTCGGCGCCTACGAGCACGCGGTCCGGCTTTGGACGCTCACGCTCGAAATCTCCGTGATGATGGCGCAGTTCCCCTCGAAAGAGATCGCGCGCCTCTCTTATGACTACCGCACCCTCGGCCTCGGCTTCGCCAATATCGGCGGGCTCCTGATGTCCTGCGGCATCGCCTATGACAGCGACGAGGGAAGGGCGATCTGCGGCGCGCTCAGCGCGATCATGAGCGGGCGGGCCTATGCGACCTCGGCCGAGATCGCCGCCAAGTCGGGCGCTTTTCCCGGCCACAAGCCGAACGCCGCGCATATGCTGCGTGTGATCCGCAACCACAAGCGCGCCGCCGAGGGGCTTTCGGACGGCTACGAGAAGCTCTCCGTCGCTCCGACGCCGCTCGACCACGCCTCGCTCATCAAGGCCGGCGTCGCCTGGGCGGGTCTCTCGGACGCCGCGCGCGCCTCGTGGCGGGATGCGCTGGAACTGGGCGAGCGCCACGGCTACCGCAACGCCCAGGTCTCCGTCGTCGCCCCGACCGGCACCATCGGCCTGGTGATGGACTGCGACACGACCGGCATCGAGCCCGACTTCGCGCTGGTCAAGTTCAAGAAGCTCGCCGGCGGCGGTTACTTCAAGATCATCAACCGCGCCGTGCCCGAAGCGTTGCGCGCGCTCGGCTACTCGGAGTCCGCGCTCGCCGAGATCGAGGCCTATGCGGTCGGCCACGCCTCGCTCGGCCAGTCGCCCGGCGTCAATATTTCCGCTCTGCGCCTCAAGGGCTTCACCGACGCCGTTATCGCTAAACTGGAAGCTTCGCTGGCCAGCGCCTTCGACATCAAGTTCGTGTTCAACAAATGGACTCTAGGCGTTGATTTTCTTACGCAAACGCTGAAAATTCCAGCTGAGAAACTGGATGAGCCGGGCTTCGATCTTCTCGCCCATCTCGGCTTCTCCAAAGCCGAGATCGAGGCCGCCAACACCCATGTGTGCGGCGCGATGACGCTGGAGGGCGCGCCTCATCTGAAGCGTGAACATTATGCCGTGTTCGACTGCGCCAACCCCTGCGGGCGCACTGGCAAGCGTTATCTCTCGGTCGAGAGCCACATCCGCATGATGGCCGCTTCGCAGCCGTTCATCTCGGGGGCGATCTCCAAGACGATCAACATGCCCAACGACGCGAGCGTAGAGGATTGCAAGGACGCCTACATGCTGTCCTGGCGCCTCGCCCTCAAGGCCAATGCGCTCTATCGCGACGGCTCGAAGCTGTCGCAGCCGCTGAACTCGCAACTGATCGCCGACGAGGACGACGAGGACGAGACGGTCGAAAATCTCGTCGCGCTCAACGCCCCCGCGCGCGCCGCCGCGGTCGCGGAAAAAATCGTCGAGCGCGTGGTCGAGCGCGTCGAGCGGATGCGCGAGCGCGAAAAGCTGCCCGACCGCCGCAAGGGCTACACCCAGAAGGCTGTGGTCGGCGGGCACAAGGTTTACCTGCGCACCGGCGAATACCAGGACGGGCGGATCGGCGAGATCTTCATCGACATGCACAAGGAAGGCGCCGCCTTCCGCAGCCTGATGAACAATTTCGCGATCGCGATCTCGCTCGGGCTGCAATACGGCGTGCCGCTGGAGGAATATGTCGAGGCGTTCACTTTCACGAGGTTCGAGCCGGCCGGCTTCGTGCAGGGCAACGACGCGATCAAGAACGCCACCTCTATCCTCGACTACATCTTCCGCGAACTGGCGATTTCCTATCTCGGCCGGCACGACCTCGCGCATATCGCGCCCGACGAAATCGGCGCGACGGTGCTGGGGGGCGGCGTCGCTCAGGACAAGGCGCCGGGCGAGGGGAGCCCCAGCCCCGCTTCGGTCGTCTCCAAGGGCCTCGTGCGCTCCAAGACCGATAAATTGATGGTGGTTCAGGGGGGCGCCGTCGCCGAATCGGCGGGGTCCGCCGTCGCCATGGGCGGCCCCAGCGCGCATGGCTACGTGCAGGGCGCGACGGCGCTGAAAGGCGACCTCGCCGAGACGCCGGAAGTCCTCGGCGGCCTGGCGTTCGCGGCCCCGGCCGCCGAGAGCGTCGCCGACCGGCGCGCCCAGGCCAAAGCCAAGGGCTACGTCGGCGAAAGCTGCCCCGAATGCGGGAATTTCACGATGGTGCGGAATGGGACTTGTTTGAAGTGCGAGACTTGCGGGGGGACGACGGGGTG
>JBBIIT010000057.1:0-18888 GCA_037446355.1 Beijerinckiaceae bacterium
CAAGCGCGCGTATGGCCCGGACGGGTACTGGCTTTGCCGTCGCGCTTGGCGCCGAGCTCGCGCTCGTGGTCCGCCAGTGACGACGCGACCCGCCAATTTTTGGAGGATCGTCACGAGACGGTCGCGATAACGTTACGGGGGCTCGACATAGTTCGCCGCTGCACGCTCGCCGACGCGAGCGCTTGCAAAGGGGGCTTGCCATGGATTTCAGAAATTCGCACGGGCGGAACGTCCGCCATTTTCTCGAAACGAGCGTCAGCGCGACGACGGTGTTGCTGTGCCTTTCCCTCGCGCCGTCCGCTCTGGCCGATGAAGACCGCGACGGTCTTCAACCCGACAACATTCTCGTCAGCAAGGTGGTTTACGACAACAACGTCAACAACGTGATCGCAGGCGCCACCCAGTTGCCGCCCGGCTGCGTCGGCGCGGCCTGTGTAACCGCGACCGCGAACGGCGCGTTCCCCATGGTGTTCAACAACGCCTTGGTGGACGGCAGTTTCGGCATCACGGCGAAAATCGTGCTGGATCAACTCGCGCGCGACGGCCGCTGGATCAGCTCGCTGGAAGTGCCTAACAACTCGCAGCGCGAAATCGGCGCGAACTCCGATCAGATGGTCGGCAGCTTCTCGTCGAAGTCCGAACTGGCGCTCAATCTCTCGGCCGATCGCCGCTTCGTGACGTTTACCGGCTATCTCACAGATGTCGACGCGCTCGACGTCTCCAACTCCAATACGCCCGGTGTGATCGACCCGACCAATCCGGTTTCGGCAAGCTATTATCGCTTGATCGCACGGTTGGATCGCCGCGGCCGGTTCGAGTTCACGAAATCCAACGCCTACAGCGGCAACAACGGCCGCGCGGCATATCTCAACAACAGTGGCGGCAAGAGCCTCGTTTATGCTTCGGGCAACGCCGGCAACGGCGCCAACCCGCAACCGGCAGGCGTCGTATTGGGAGCGGGCGCGCAGATCCTCACCGCCGAGCGCCAGCCCCTCGCCGCGCAGGCCGACCCCGGCTTGCCGACGCCGGTCGGAAGCTTCAATATCACCCAGCTCGGCGACAAGGCCGACAAAACGGGCAAGGACACCAATTTCCGCGGCCTCACCGTCTACAACGACGTCATCTATCTAACCAAGGGCAGCGGCGGAAACGGCGTCAACACCGTCTATTTCATCGACACCTCAGGTCTCGACGCCACCGGCAAGCCGCTCGCTTGTCCGAGCGGATCCGGACTGCCAGCGCCCGGCGCGAAATTGCCGACGGCGCCGATTTCGTACGACCCGACGCAACTCGCCGCCAAGGGCGTCTATCCCTATAATATGTGCATTCTCGCGGGATTCCCGACCACGCTCGCCAAGACCGCGACCGCATTCCCGTTCGGCATGTGGTTCGCGAACCCGACGACGCTCTATGTCACGGACGAAGGCAACGGCGCCGCCACCTTCGCGGCCGGCGTTTACACCGACGCAGCCGCGCAGACGATCGCCGGCCTTCAAAAGTGGGTGCTGAACCCGACTTCGAAGCAGTGGACGCTCGCTTATGTCCTCACGGCGGGGTTGAACCTTGGCGCCCCCTACTCCGTCGAGAACTACCCGCTCGGAACCAATGCCGCCACCAAAGCGCCCTGGTCGCCCGCCACCGACGGCCTGCGCAACGTCACTGGGCGCGTCAACCACGACAACACGGCCACGATCTACGCGATCACCTCCACCGTGAGCGGCAGCGGCGATCAGGGCGCCGACCCGAACGAACTGGTCGCGATCACAGACGACGTTGCCGCGACCGCCCTGCCGGCCGGCGAAGTTTTCCGCGTGATGAAGACGGCCCGCTTTGGCGAAGCCCTGCGCGGCGTCTCGTTGACACCGGAGTCTGCGTTCAACGACCGGCGCTGACAACATTGCGAGGCGGCGGCGCGAATCGCTCGTCCGCGGACATCGCAGGTCGCCGTCCCATGTCCTTTGCCTCGCCCGCGTTCGCGCCGGCGGGGCATTTTAATAAGGACCCGGCTATCGCCTCGGTCGGCAAAAGAACCTGGATGGGCGGCGCGTTCGCGGCTATCGTCGCGATGGCAAAGTGACGAGCGCGCCGGTGATTCGAAATGGCCCGCGCCGGGTTTCAACTGTCCTCGAGCGCAATCTCTTCGTGACTGGGACATTGCTGACAGCGCGTCAAAACAAGCCAATCTGCATTTTCTCCACAGCCACGCGTACTGGCGATGAGGGAGGAACATACCCGTCGTTGCAGATTATACCGCGCTCCCTGGCGGCAATTACTGGATCGGAATCGAGCTAGTCGGCGAGCCGATTGTACTCTCATTTTCCTTCCCGACCGCCGCGCCGAATCGCGACCCGACAGCTCCTGACATTTCGGCTGCGGCCGAGCGAGACGCGGTCATTCAGGAAGCGCGCTTGCGCATGCTGGCTACCGCCGCGGCAGCACGAAGAACGAAATCAATCCCTGCGCAAGCCAATAAGTCGGCAGCACGCCGAGCTTCAGCGTCGGGTTGGCGCCGGCGAAAGTCGTCAGCGCCAGCAAGCTGTCGGAAGCGACGAAGAATAGCGCGCCGAGCGCGACGAGGCCTGCCGCGCGATCTCGCGATTGCGAATATCTCCCGAGCGCTTGGGCGGCCATCGTCGAGATGACCGCGAGATAAGCGACCACGGGAAGTTTAAGGCCGGCGTCGAGATGCGGCCACAAATAGGCGAGCATCGCCAGCGCGTAGGCCGCGACCAGCGCCGCCCCGACCTTCGAAGCTAGAAACCTCGCGTCGCGCAAGAATAACCTGACGTAAATGAGATGCGCGACGAGAAATGCGACGAGGCCGGCGACGAAGAGATCGTCGCGAAGCAGCAGCGCGTCGCCAATCAACGAAGCGAAAAGGGCCGCGAACAGAAGGTCGCGCGCCTTCGGCTCGCCGCCGCGTGGGAGCACCGCTAACGCCGACAGCGCCGTCGCCGCCGGTTTGGCGACGATGAACACGGCGCGCCATTCATGCGCGGAAACGGCGATGGCGAAAGCCGCCGCGATGGCGAACAGGGCTTCGAGCGCCGATATGCTCAACGCCAGCCAGGCCCAGAGCGCCCAGAGCGCGACGACGGCGGCGACCAAATCGATGGCGATCAAGACGTCCCCTACCTGGCCAGCGGCCGCGGCCCTCGGCGCATCCTAGGACGGATCGCGCGGCGCCGCGAGCCATCCCACCGATAAAGCGCGCGCGAAGCCCTCGTCGAGCGGTTCGGCGAGAATGACACGACCGATGATCGCGCCCTCGACCGCCTCGACAACGCGCGCGCGCGCCGTGACTTCGGGAAACGCGCGCGCCAGCGCGACGGTCAGGGCCGCCGCGCGCGGATCGAGAAAATCGCGCCGCAACGCCGATAGCAAATCCGGGTCGTCGACCGCTTCGGCCAGAAGGCCCCGCAGCGCGTCGGCGAACGGACGCAGCGCCGCGAAGTCGGCGATGAGGTACTTTTCGATTTCGCCGGCGCGCTGGGCTGTTTCGCGCGGCCGGTCGATGCGTTCGCGCGCTTTCGCGACGAAGGCCTCCAGCACCAGCCGACTCTTGCTCGGCCACCAGCGATAGACCGTCTGCTTGCCCGCGCCCGCGGCCCTCGCGATCGCCTCAAGGGTGACGGCCCCATACCCGCGCTCGCTCACCTGCCAATAGGCGGCGTCGAGCAAAGCGGCGCGACTCGCCTCGCTGCGAGGGCGTCCCGGCGGGGATTTCGGCGATTCGGGCATGTTTCAGACTAGCGCGGATTTTTGGAACCGCAAGTCTCGTAACGAATGGGAACCGACGGTTCCGAAATCGTGAACTTTAGTAAGCCGCTGATTTTACTTGCGTGCGCGGAGGGTCGGAATCGACCGCCGCGGATATAATGCCGCGTTTCGCCGATTGGCGGCGTAAAACGCTACGACGAGGTGAATCCGAAATTAAGCCGCGCGCTCAGGCCGCGCGGCGGAACGAGCCGGCGCCGATCCAACGGTGCGTGCGGGCGGAATAGCGCGCCCAGTCCGCGCCGAACTTCAGCGCCAGATGCGCCTCCTCGCGCCGGATCGCGAGCGCTTGGGTCGCGGCGGCGGCAAGAAGCGCCGCGATGACGAACCATAGCGAGTCGAGCCCGACTCCGACGCCGACAATCGCAACCGTGTTGCCGAGATAGATCGGATTTCGCGAGAACGCGAACGGCCCGTAATCGACGAGCCGGTCCGCGGCGCGATTGGGCAGGATGTTGGTGCGCGCGCGGAACATCGTCGCCATCGCCCAGAAATCGAGGCCCAGGCCTATCGCCAGCAACGCCAGCCCGAGGGCGCGCCCATTCGTCGCAAGACCCACGCCGCAGGGCGCGGCGCGCTGGATCAGATACGCCGCTACGATCGCCGCGCCATAGAGGACCGGCGGCCAGGGAAATCGGTTCGGCCGTTTGCTGAAATCGATCGCCATGCGCGCGCCTTGCCTCTTCAGGCCGTGAACCCCTGGTCGATCAGCGGCAGCGATCGTATCCGCTTGCCGGTCACCTTGTGAATCGCGTTGGCGAGCGCCGGCGCGAGCGGTGGCAGGCCGGGTTCGCCGACGCCGCCGGGCGGCTCCGAACTTTCAACGATATGCACTTCGATGCGCGGAGCCTGCGCCATATGGACGACGGCGTAGTCGGGAAAATTGCTCTGCTCGACGCGGCCGTTCCTGAGCGTGATTTTGCCGAACAGCGCCGCCGAAAGGCCATAGACGATTGCGCCCTCGATCTGCGCGCGCACGACGTCGGGATTGACGACCGTGCCGCAATCCACGGCGGCGACGACACGCTCGACTTTCAAGGCGCCGTTGTCGCCGACGCTCACCTCGACGACTTCGGCGACCGCGCTCTGGAACGAGGTATGGATGGCGACCCCCCGCCCGCGCCCCGCAGGCGTCTTGTCGCGATAGCCCGACTTCTGCGCGACGAGTTTCAAGAGCGCGATCAGGCGCGGCTGCTGTTCGAGCATTGCGAGGCGGAAATCGAGTGGATCGGCGCCGGCCGCTTCGGCCATCTCGTCGATGAAACTCTCCTTGGCGAAGGCAGTGAGGGAATGGCCAACCGAACGCCAGTTGCCGACCGGAACCGCGTTGGAGATCGTCGCGACTTCCGCGCGCGTGTTGGGGATCGCGTAAGGCAAACCCACCGTGCCCTCGAACTGCGTGAAATCGGGGCCGATCCAGGTGATCGGCGGAAAAACGCGCGCGAGGATCGACTGGCTGGCGGTGGCCAAACGCAACGCGACCGGCCTGCCCTGGGAATCGAGCCCGCCCTCCGCGCGCACCAGCGCCATCGGGCGATAGAAGTCGTGCTGGATGTCCTCCTCGCGCGACCAAAGGAGTTGCACCGGCTTGCCGACCTCCTTGGCGATCTCCACCGCCTGCACGACGAAGTCGCTCTCCAATCGGCGACCGAAGCCGCCGCCGAGATAGGTGGTGTGCAGATTCACTTTGTCCGAGGATACGCTCGCGGCTTTTGCGGCGTCGGCGACCGTCACGCTCTGCGCCTGCGTCGGCGCCCAGATCTCGACCCGGTCGCCGACAATCTCCACCGTGCAGTTCATCGGCTCCATCGTCGCGTGGGCCAGATAAGGCAGCGAATATTCGGCCGATATTCTTTTCGTCGCGCCCGCCTGCGCGGCGGCGAAGTCGCCTTTCGCCTCGACCTTGCCTGCGGCGCCGAGAGCCGCGGCGAGCGCTTTGGCGATGCTGGGGCTGTCGGTTCCCTCCGGGCCGTCCGACCAGACGATGTCGAGCGCGGCTAGCGCGCGCTTGGCGCGCCAAGTCGTGTCGGCGACAACGGCGACGAAATCGGGCCGAGAAACCACCTTGACGATTCCCGGCATTTTCGCCGCTTTCGAATCATCGAGACGTTTCAGAGAACCTCCAAAGGCGGGGCAATTGGCGATCGCCGCAAACACCATGCCGGGCCGACGCACATCGATGCCGTATTTCGCCGCGCCGTTCACTTTGGCCGGGACATCGACGCGCGCGACTTTCTCGGAGCCGATCAGCTTCCAAGCCTCGCGCGCCTTCAGCTCGATGTGCGCGGGCGGCGTTTCCTTCGCCGCGCTCTCGCAAAGCGCGCCAAAGCTCAGGCTGCGCTTGGTGCTCGTATGGGCGACGGCGCCATCTTCGGCCGCGCATTCCCCCACCGGGACGCCCCAGCTTTTCGCGGCGGCCTGAATCAGCATTTGCCGCGCCGCCGCGCCGACCGCGCGGGCGCGGTCGTAACGATCAACGATAGTCGAAGAGCCGCCGGTGATCTGCTGCGTCGCCGCTTCGGCGACGAAATTGACGACGCCGCCCAAGAAGCCTCGCGGCGTCCCCATGGCGAGGCCGTGATTGGGCGAGAGCACTTCGCGGCCGACGCCGATGTTCTTGAAGTAATCCGCCGCCGGGCCCGTCTCCACTCGCATCTGATCGAGCCGACAGCCGAGTTCCTCCGCGATCAGCGTGGCGACGCCGGTGAACGCGCCCTGCCCCATTTCCGACTGGCCGCTTCGCAGCGTTACCGACCCGTCGTGGCCGACATGCAGCCAGTCGTGCAGATAGGCGCCGTCGGCGTCGAGCGTGCCGGCGAGCGAAGGCGGCTTGCGGCTCGCGGCGTATACCCCTACGCCGACCAGGAGTCCGAGCGCGCCGCCGCCGATCAGCACCGCGCGCCGGGAAGGACGAGGGCCGCTCATAGCCCCGCCTCCGCCGCGCGATGGATCGCGGCGCGCACGCGCCCGTAAGTTCCGCAGCGGCAAATGTTGGTTATCGCCTCGTCGATATCGGCGTCGGTCGGCTTCGGTTTGGCTTTCAGCAGCGCGACCGCCGCCAGGATCATGCCGGACTGGCAATAGCCGCATTGGGGGACTTGTTCGGCGATCCAGGCCGACTGGACGGGGTGCGAGCCGTCGTTCGAAAGGCCCTCGATCGTGGTAATGCTCGCGCCGTCCAACGCTTTCGCCAGCACGGAACAGGAGCGCACGGGTTCATCGCCGAGCAGCACGGTGCAGGCGCCGCAAGCCGCGACGCCGCAACCGAATTTCGTGCCTGTCAGTCCGAGATGGTCGCGGATGACCCAGAGCAGCGGCGTGTCGGGCTCGACGTCGAACTCACGCTCGACGCCATTGACGGTGATCTTGGTCATTTACGAGACTCCCTCGCGACCTGCCTTGAACCGAGAGGCTAGCACGTTGGGAAGCCGGAAGGTCAAACCGTCGCCTTCGCCGCCGCCCTTCCCGCCGCTCTCCCCGAGAAAATGCATCCGCCCAGGAACGTGCCTTCCAAGGCACGATAACCATGCTGCCCGCCACCGCCGAATCCGGCCGCCTCGCCCGCCGCGTAGAGGCCGGGAATCGCCGCCCCGCCCGGCGCCTGTGCGCGCGAGTCGAGGTCCGTTTCGATGCCGCCGAGCGTCTTGCGCGTCAAAATGTTGAGCCTGACCGCGATCAGCGGACCGGCGGCGGGGTCGAGCAATTTGTGCGGCTTGGCGGTGCGGATGACGCGATCGCCGAAGTAGGCGCGCGCCGCGCGGATCGCGGTGATCTGCATGTCCTTGGAGAAGGGATTGTCGAGTTGGCCGTCGCGCGCGCCCACTTCGCGCTCGATCTCGGCCAAATCGAGCAAAGGCTCGCCGCCGACGAGCGCGTTCATGCGCTCGACCAGCTTCGCCAGATCGTTTGCGACGATGAAATCCTCGCCTTTGTCCAAGAACGCCTGCACCGGCGCCGGCATTCCCCGCAGCGCGCGTTGCAATACCTGAATCCAGCTCTTGTTGGTCAGATCGGGATTTTGCTCGGAGCCCGACAGCGCGAATTCCTTGGCGGCGATCTTGCGCGTCAGAATGAACCAGCTGTGATCGTGTCCGGTCTCGCGCAGATATTTGAGCGTGCCGAGCGTATCGAAACCGGGATAAAGCGGGACCGGCAACCGGCGCCCGCGCGCATCGAGCCAGAGCGATGACGGACCGGGCAGGATGCGGATCGCATGGTTCGGCCAGATCGGGCGCCAGTTGGCGACGCCTTCGACGTAGTGCCACATGCGATCGCGATTGATGATATTCGCGCCCGCCGCTTCCGCGACGCCGATCATCAGGCCGTCGACATGAGCGGGCACGCCAGAGATCATACGACGCGGCGGTTCGCCGAGGCGCGCGGGCCAGTTCCGCCGCACGAGTTCGGCATTGCCGCCGATGCCGCCCGAAGCGACGATCGTCGCCGGCGCCCATAACTCGAATTCGCCGATCTTCGCGCGCGAACTCTTTTCGCCACGCCCGACCGCGCTCGGCTCGAGCGCCTCGCCGCGAACGCCGATCGCGGCGCCTTCGCGCATGACGATTTCGGTGACGCGATGACGGAATTTGAATTCGAGCCGACCGCTCGCCGCCGCAGCGCGCGCGCGCTCGACGAAGGGCGCGACGACGCCTGTGCCTGTGCCCCAGGCGACATGGAAGCGCGGCACGGAATTGCCATGTCCGATGGCGTTGTAGCCGCCCCGTTCCGCCCAGCCGACAACGGGAAAGAACGTGATCCCGCGCGCGGCGAGCCAGGCGCGCTTTTCGCCCGCCGCGAAGTCGACGTAGGCTTCGGCCCAGCGGCGCGGCCAGTAATCTTCCGGACGGTCGAAGGCCGCCGTTCCCATCCAGTCGCTGAGCGCCAATTCATGTGAGTCGCGTATGCCCAAGCGGCGCTGCTCGGGCGTATCGACCAGAAACAGCCCGCCAAGCGACCAGAACGCCTGTCCGCCGAGCGAGGCCTCCGGCTCCTGATCGACAATGACGACCCGCCGTCCCGCGTCGATCAGTTCGCAAGCCGCGACGAGCCCGGCAAGGCCCGCGCCCACGACGATCGCATCGGCGGATTCGCTCATGGCTCGACTTCCATTTCGACGGCGGGCTTGAAGGCGGCGGCGAGAAACGCGCGGCGCGAATCGGGCATGGGCAGACCGCGCGGGCCGAAAAGATCGCGCAGCAAGAAGAACGCGGTGAGGCGATAAGCCTGATCGACCTCCGCTGCGTTCGGGGAAGCCTCGCCCCCGCCGGCCCTCAGAAAGCGCGGCAACGGCAGCAGTTTGTCGCGCCAAGGCGCGCCCGCTTCGGCGCTGACCGCGCGGCCGGATTTGGGCGAGACATAGATCAGATTTTCGCGTGCGCCGGTCGCGGCGCAGCTTTCCAGATCGAGCGCAAAGCCGCACTCGGCCAGGATTTGCGCCTCGAAGCGCGCGATCAACGCGGGCGCGACGGCGCGGTCGTCGAGACGGTCGGCGATCAGCGCCAAAGCTTCGAACAGGCCCTCGTGCGGATCGCGCTCGGGCAGCAGGCGCAGCAAGGCGCCGAGATAATTGAGCCCGGCGAGTGCGAGCGCGCTTTGCAACACGCGGCCCGCGCGCAGCGTCAGCGGCTCCACCGCATAGGCGCCCAGATGCTCGTCGAGCCGCGCGCGCCAGACAAGGCCAAGTGTGTTACCCGGTTGCAACGCCGCACTCAGGCGCGACGACCGGCCGCCACGCACCAGCCCCATGTGGCGCCCGTGCGCGCGAGTCATCGCCTCGACGATGGATGAGGTTTCGCCGTGACGACGCAGGCCGATCACGATGCCCTCGTCGCGCCATTCCATCGCGCCGCTCCTCCTCAACTCGGCTGAAGATGGCGCGGCGGCGGCGTTTTGGAAAGCCGAAGCGCCATCAAGAGCGCGGCCGCGAATAGCGCCCCGACCAGAGCCGCGACCCCGCTCCAGCCCCAGGCCTGATAGAACCATCCGCCGGCGGAGCCCGCAGTGCTGGAGCCGAGGTAGTAGAAAAACAGATATAACGCCGCCGCCTGCGCGCGTCCCGAGGCCGCGCGAAGGCCGACCCAGCTCGAAGCGATCGAATGGGCGCCGAAGAAGCTCCAGGTAATGAGCGCGATCCCGGCGACGATCGCGTAGAGATTATCCGGCAGGGTCGCCGCGACGCCGACGACGCCAATTCCGGCGGCGATCCAAAGCACGCGCCGGCGTCCGATCCGGCCCGCCAGATCGCCCATGATCGCCGAACTCGCCGCCCCCAGAAGGTAAAGCACGAATACGAAACCGATAGTCGTTTGGCTCAAGGAGAACGGCGCCCTGGCGAGGCGGAAGCCGATATAGTTGTAGCTGCACACGAAGGCGCCCATGACGCAGAAACCCTCGGCGAACAGCAAGCGCAGGCCCGGCTCGACGAGGTGGCCGCGCAGCGTCGACATGAGTTCGCGCAAGCGCGGCGGCGCCTGTGCGCGCTCCCTCTCGCGCGGAACCGCGAGGCCGAACACCAGCGCCCCAACCAGCCCTTGCAGTCCGACCGCGATCATCGCGACGCGCCAACTGGATATATCCGCAATGACAGAGACTTCGAGCCGCCCCGCCATGCCGCCGAGCGTGCTGCCGGCAATGTAGAGTCCCATCGCGAGGCCGAGCGCCTTGGGATCGATCTCGTCGGCGAGATAGGCCATCGCCACCGCTGGCAGGCCGGCTAGGCCGACGCCAGTCAGCGCGCGCAGGATCAGCAGCATCGTCCAGTCGCTGGAGAAGGAGGCCGCCAGCGTCGCCGCCGAAGCCGCGGCGACGGCGCTCGCCATCAGCCCCTTGCGGCCGAGGAATTCGGACAGCGCGCCAGCCAGAATGAGCGTCGGGGCCATCGCCATGGTGGCGATGGAAACCGCGAGGCTCGCGCCGGCCGGGGAGAGATCAAATTCGCGCGCGAAGGCGGGCAGCAGCGGTTGCACGCTGTATAGCAGCGAGAATGTCGCGAAGCCGCCGAGAAAGAACGCCGCCGTGATCTGGAGAAACAGGGGATCTCCGCGTCCGATGGTTTGCGGAGCGGGCTTTGGGTGAGGAGGCGGGGAAGCGTTCATCGGCGCTTCGACCCATCGCCCAATTCGCGAGCGGAAGGCAAGTCCGGCGTTCAACGCCAGGTCGAGAACCACATGCGCGCGGCGAACGCCTCGGGCGTGACGCCAATTCCGGCGACAAGAATGGGCAGGAAGTAGACGAAGGCGGCACCCGCGAGCGCCAGGAACGAAAGGGCCGGCCAGTTGCGCGCCAGGCCGCCCTCGCGAAATAGCGCCAACCCCAATGCCGGGCTCAGGCAAAGGATCGACGGGAAATAGTAATAGAAAAACTCCAATCCCTTCGGATTGGCGGCCCAGGGCAGATATTGCGAAAGGAATCCGACGGTGATGATCATCGCGTTCATTTCGCGTCTCACGATCCAGCGCGCGAGCGCCCAAAGGATCGCCGCCTCGCCGGCGAATACGACGACCGGATTGGCGAGGCCATCGATCGCGGCGGCAGGGTTGGCCGTGCTCCATAGCGCCGAGTCGTGGCCGGGAACCTCAAACAGATACCAGACCGGCCGCAGCATCGCCGGCCAGGAATACCAGAGGCTCATATAGGGATGCGTATCGGAATGACCCGACATGATCTCGTACATGCGCCGATGCGAGGCGGCGAATTCGGAAATCGTTCCGGCGTGAATCATCTGCGGGAGATAGCAGACGAAATAGGCGGCGAACGGCGCGACCACGAAAGCCAGATAGGTCTTGGCCGGCGTCCAGGCGGGCGAAGGTTCGGGCGAATAGAAATCTTCAACTCGCGGATCGGCGAAGCGGACCTTCCACAGACGCATGAGCCCGATCAGCAAGCGGATCGCGAGCAGGCCCAGCGCCAGGAAGAACCCCGACCATTTGCAGGCGCCGGCCAAGCCGAGGCAGGCGCCCATCGCCAGCGCATAACGAAACGCCCGCTCGGGTCGATAAATTTCTTTGACGCTGAACGTGAAGAAGGCAAGCGCGAGCGAAGTAAACGCCATCAGGAATATGTCGAGCATCGCGATGCGCGCCTGGACGAACACGACGGCGCTGAAGAACGCGGTCGCCGCCACCCAAAGCGCGCGCGTCGTATCTCGAAACAGCGCGAGCCCCCAAAGCCAGGACGCGACGATGGTAATGGCGCCGAACAGCGCGCTCATCGCCCGCCAACCCAGCGGATTATCGCCGAAAATCCACATGCCCAGGGCGATCAGGAGTTTGCCGAGCGGCGGATGCTCTTGGCGCAGCATCTCGCCAGTCTTCAACCACGCGCGCGCCGTAGGCACATACCAGGTCTCGTCGAAATAGATTTCGCGCGCGCTTTCGATTCCGATCAGGAATAGTGCGAGCGAGGCCGCGAACAGCGCTAAGCCGGTCAGCCACAGGCCCCACGCGGCGGAGACGCCGCCCGTCGATGGCTCCTCGTCGACGGCCCCGCTCATCAGCTCAGCCGCTTCCAGTAAATCCGCGTACCGGTCAAGCCGCCATGCGGCTTCAACGCGTAATCGGGAATCGCGCCCGCGCAGCGATAGCCCATCTTCTCGTAAAGGTCCGCGGCGCCCTCCTCGCTCGCGGTGTCGAGATTGAGCAACGTCTTGCCGCGCGCGGCGGCGAGCGTCTCGGCCTCGCGCAGCAACGCGCTCGCGACGCCACGCCCGCGATGGCTGACGCGCGTCATCATCTTGGCGATTTCGGCGCGATGTGGTTGATTGGGCGGACAGTTCGTCAACAGGCTGACCGTGCCGACGAGCCGCGCTCCCTCGAACGCTCCGAGCACGGCCCGATCGCCTCGTTCCGCCGCCGCCAGTGCGCCCCGCCAGAACTCGCGCGCCTCCCTGGGATCGAGCGGATGCAGGAAACCGACCGAGCCGCCGCGCTCGACCGTTTCGACGAGTATCGTCGTCAGCTGCTCCAGAATGTCGGGCGTCGCCTCGAGCGCGCGTATTTGAAAATCCGGCATGGCCCCCGCCGCGAACCTACTTCTCCGGGAATTCCAGCCCCATCGCCCGGTAGCGCTCGGGGTCGTCGAGCCAGTTCTCGCGCACCTTCACGAACAGGAAGAGATGCACCTTGCTCTCATTCGCCTCGGCGATCTCCTTGCGCGCCGCCGTGCCGATCGACTTCAGCGTGCGCCCGCCCTCGCCAATGACGATCTTCTTGTGGCTATCGCGCGAGACATAGATCGTCTGCTCGATGCGCGCCGAGCCGTCGGGCAAGTCGGTCCAGGATTCAGTCTCCACCGTCGTTTGATAAGGCAATTCGTCGTGCAGGCGCTCGAACAGTTTCTCGCGCGTGATCTCGGCGGCGAGCGAGCGCATCGGAGCGTCGGCGATCTGATCCTCGGGATAGAGCCACGGCCCCGGCGGCATCATCGCGCCGAGATCGCGACGCAGGCGGTCGAGGCCGCTTCCGGTCGCCGCGCTGATCATGAACGTCTCTTTGAAAGTTTCGGCGGCGTTGAGACGCGCGCTCAACGCCAGCAACCCTTCGCGTTCGACGAGATCGACCTTGTTGAGCAGGAGAACCTTGGGCCGGCGCAGCTCTTTCAAGGCGGCCAGGATCGTTTGCGCCCCCTCGCTGAGATCGGCGGCCAGATGCGATCGCGCGTTGCGGCCGGCGGCGGCGATTTCGGCCTTGGCGTCGATCAGCAGGGCCAACGCGTCGGCGTCGGCCGCCGCGCTCCAGGCCGCGTTAGCCATGGCCCGGTCGAGCCGGCGCTTGGGCGCGAACAAGCCGGGCGTATCGACGAACACGATCTGCGCCTCGCCTTCGACGACGACGCCGCGCACCGCGGCGCGCGTCGTCTGCGCCTTGCGCGAGACGATCGAGACCTTCGAGCCGACGAGCGTGTTCAGCAGCGTCGATTTGCCGGCGTTCGGCGCGCCGATGAGGGCCACGAAGCCGCAGCGCGCGCCGCTCATAGGACCGTCCATTTGGTAAGAAAAGCCTGCGCCGCCGCCTGCTCGGCCGCGCGCTTGGAGTTCGCTTCGCCGCTCTCGGGCGCGAAGCCTTCGAGTTCGACCTGCATGACAAAATGGGGCTGATGCGCCGGGCCGCTGCGCGCGGCTTCGACATAGCGCGGCGAAGGCAGGCCGCGCGCCTGCGCCCATTCCTGCACGGCGGTCTTGGCGTCGCGCGCCGGTTCGAGTTCGGCGTCCATACGCGCTCGCCACGAGCGCGCGACGAGATCGCGCGCCGCTTCGAAGCCGGAATCGATGAACACCGCACCAATCAGGGATTCGCAGATGTCGGAGAGGATCGCCGCCTTCTTGCGTCCGCCCGCGCGCGCCTCGCCCTGCCCCATTACGACATGCGGCCCAACCTCCCAGTCCTCGGCGACCGCCGCGCAGGTTTCGCGGCGCACCAGTTTGGCGAGCCGCATCGAAAGTTCGCCCTCGGTCGCCTGCGGATAGGCCTCGTACAGCATTTGCGCGACGACGACGCCGAGCACGCGGTCGCCCAGGAACTCGAGCCGCTGATAGGATTGCACGCGCCCCTGCGCGGACGCCGTCGGCGCGGACAGATGCGTCAGCGCGAGCGCGGCGAGCGAGGCGTCGCGAAACGCGTAGCCGATCCGGCGCTCCAGCGTACTTAGTTCGATTTTCGGACGCCGGCTCATGTCGGGCAAGCGAATTTCAGAGACGAGACTGACGTGGCTCCAATCCCCGCGCGCACGCTCAATGGACGCGCTGGAAAATGCGGCCCCAGCGCACGGCTGTCGGCCAGCGCCAGATTTCCCAGGGCGCCGCGTCCTCGATCGAGAAGAAGATGATCTCGGCCCGGCCGATCAGGTTTTCCGCCGGCACGTAGCCGACCGGTCCGTTGGTGACGCGCGAATCGGTCGAGTTGTCGCGATTGTCGCCCATCATAAAGAAATGGCCCGGCGGCACTTCGTAGACCTTGGTGTTGGCCCAGTCGCCGTCGTCGCCGTTGAGCTGAATGATTTGATGTTTGACCCCGCCTGGCGCGCCGGCGCTGTCGGGCAGCGTCTCAATGTAGCGCGCCACTTTGACGGGCTTGCGGAAGGCGTCGGCAGTCTCGTAGGGGTCGGTCGCCTCGCGCGGAACCATCACGCCGTTGATGTAAAGCCGGTCTTTCATCATCTGGATCTTGTCGCCGGGCAGGCCGATCACGCGCTTGATGAAATCATTGTCGGGATCGCCGGGCGGGCGAAAGACGACGATGTCGCCGCGCTTGGGTGGCGAGAAGAAGAGGCGGCCGGGCATCGCCGCAGGCGCAAGATCGAGAAAGCCCGGCAGCGAATAATGCGAATAACCGTAGGAATATTTCGAAACGAAAAGATAATCGCCGATCAGCAGCGTCGGGATCAGCGAGCCCGACGGAATGTTGAACGGCTGAAACAGCAATGTTCGCACGACCAGCGCTATCGCCAGCGCCTGAACGATGACCTTGATCGTCTCCCACCAACCTTCTTCCTTGGCGGCGGGAACATCGTCGGCGGTCTTGGCCATCTTGGATTCGCTCATGCGTTTGCACACCTTGGCGGCGGGCCAGAGCCGGCGCGCCGCACTCCCTATACAAGCCAGCGCCGGCGCCGCCAAGTTAAAGCCTAGTCATGTCGGAATTCCGGCCGCACGAAAAACTTCGGCCGCCCAGTGAAGATGGGTCCCGACAAAAAAGGCGGGGCCCGTTCGAGCCCCGCCCCCGCTCACCGCTTTGTTTCAATTCACTTTGCTAGCGAGGGCAGCGGAGTCGTGTCGGTGCGGGTTGGCAGGACGGGATAGTCGACTTTCGGCAATTGCCCGGTCAACGACCCAAGGAAGGCGACGATGTCGTCCTCTTCCTTTTCGGTTAGCTTGGCGCCGAGCTGCGCCTCGCCCATGACCCCTACCGCCGCCTTCAGCGTCCAGACCTGGCCCGAATGGAAATACGGCGCGCGCAGGGCCACATTGCGAAGCGGCGCGGCGCGGAAGACGTATTCGTCGGACGCCGTCTTGCTTACGTTAAAACGGCCTTTGTCGCCCAGGGGCAAGACATCCGCGCCGGGCTTCTCGACGACGCCGAACGGGAAATAGTCGCCGCCGCCGACGTTGACGCCGTTGTGGCAAGAAGAGCAGCCTTTGTCCATGAACAGCTTCAGCCCGGCCTTCTGTTGCGCGGTGAGCGCGTTGGCGTCGCCTTCGAGAAACTGGTCGAACGGCGCCGCGGGCGTGATCAACGTCGCCTCGAAAGCCTCGATCGCCTTTGCGAAATTATCGAAGTTGACCGGCGTGGCCTCATTGGGGAAGGCCTTCTTGAACCAATCGAGATATTCCGGCATCGACGAAAGCGTCTTGACGACGTGATCCGGGGTCGCGTTCATCTCGACGCTTGCCTGCACGGGGCCTTTCGCCTGCGCCTTGAGGTCGGCCGCGCGGCCGTCCCAGAACTGCGCGACGTTGAAGACGGCGTTGTAAACGGTCGGTGCACGGCGCGGACCTTTCTGCCATCCGTGGCCGACCGACGTGGGTCCCGCGTCGACGCCTCCCGTGCCGAGGTTATGGCAAGTGTTGCAGCTGATGATCTCGCTCGCCGACAGACGCGGATCGAAGAACAGCAACTTGCCCAGTTCGACCTTCTCGTGCGTGACCGCGTTGTCCTTAACAGCCGGCACGACGGACGGGATCGGCTTGAAGACTTGCTTGGCCGCCTTCATCAAATCCTCGTCCGCCATCGCCGAAGTGGCGATCAACGCGAATATGGGCGTAAGAACCCCGGCAACGAAATTGCGCATCGCAAATGCTCCCCTGCTACCCGGCCAGAGTCGGCGGAAACGCCTGAATGAAAGTCCACCGCCTCATCAGTAGGAGAGAAGTTAGAACGATTCTAAGATTGATGATGCGTGGCGATTGCGCGCGCGGCAAGGCGCCGCACTGCGCTGCATCGGGCGCGCAGGCGGGGGACGCGCTTGACCGGCGAAGCGCGCCCGGACTTTGCCTATGGGATGAATCTGTCCGGCAACGAACGCCTTACGGCAGCATCACGACCGAACCCATTGTTTGGCGCGCTTCGAGCGCGACATGCACGCGCGCGGCGTCGGCGAGCGCGGCGCGTTCGCCAATTTTGATCTTCACCTCACCCGAAGCGACGACCTTGAAAAGATCGCGCGCCATTTTCTCGAGCCGAGCACGGTCGGCGAGGAACGTGAACAACGTCGGTCGGGTTACGAACAGCGACCCCTTCTGCGACAACAGTGCGAGATTGAAATGATCGATGCCGCCGGACGCCGAGCCGAAGCTGACAAACGTTCCAAACGGTTTGAGGCAATCGAGCGAGGCCGGGAAGGTCGCCTTGCCCACGCCGTCGTAAACGACCGCACATTTGGCGCCCTTGGTGATCTCATTCACCCGCACGGCGAAATCCTCTTCACGGTAAAGGATGACATGCTTGGCGCCCATCTTCTTCGCGATCTTGGCTTTCTCAGCCGAGCCGACGGTGGCGATGACATTGGCGCCCAGCGCCTTGCCCCATTGGCAAAGGATCTGCCCGACCCCGCCCGCCGCGGCATGTATGAGAATCCAGTCGCCCGCCTGCACCTTGTAGGTCTGACGCAACAGGTATTGCGCGGTGAGGCCCTTGAGCATCATCGCGGCGGCGGTCTCGTAAGAAATCGCTTTGGGCAGTTTGACGAGATGCTTCCGATCGACGTTACGCTCTTGCGCGTAGGAACCGAGCGTCGTCACATAGGCGACGCGGTCGCCAACGGCGAAATCCCTGACGTTCTTGCCAAGCGCCACGATTTCGCCGGCGCCCTCGTTGCCGGGGATGAACGGGAGCGGCGGCGGCGGATAGAAGCCGCTGCGATAATAGACATCGAGATAGTTGACGCCGATCGCGTGATGGCGAATCCGCGCCTCGGTCGGCCCGGGCGGCGCCAACTCCACGTCCTCGAGTTGCATGACCTCCGGCGCGCCGGTGCGATGGATTCGAATGGCTTTCATAAAGGGAACCTCCCGGTTGGGCCGGATAATTCTCCGGTCCGAACGGGGAAGCAAGGGGCGCTGCGTCGCACGCCGCGTGAAAAGCGAGATTCTTTATGGATTTGGCCGCGCGACCGGGCGGCCGCGCCCTTGCGGAGGCATGCGAAATTGTTTGCCCCGGCGCTTGCCAGCGCGCGGCGACGACACTATAGCTCTGCCGGCCCGGTTCGCTCGGGCTGTCGGTTTGCGCCCATCGTCTAGCGGTCCAGGACGTCGCCCTTTCACGGCGAAAACAGGGGTTCGATTCCCCTTGGGCGCGCCAATCTCCGGCTGTTAGAATTCGCAGGCCTGTTCGGACGCGCACGGAAAATAGTAGGGCGCGCAAATGTCTTCGCTTTCGTCCTTCGCGAGCGCGAAAACCGACGCAATGGCCGTCTTGGTTGGTTCGGCCGACGTTTACGGCTTCTTTCCCGGCGCACTCATCGCCGAGCCGCCCTTGCCCTGAGACAGCTTATAGGCGGAGCCGCCGCCTTTTGGCTTATCGGCTTTGGGTTTCTTGGCCTCTTTGTTGCCCTTGATTTGACCTTTCGCCATTGCATCCTCCCGTCCAGATCCCGAATGCGGGCCGCCAAGGCGAACGGGGCCACTTTTCCGAGAATTCGGCCACTAGAATCGAACCGGAGCGAATTCCGCCGCCGCGGTCAATGCTTGTATTCGAAACTCGGGCGGCGCCCGATAACCTTTAGAAAATTTTGCACTGTGCGTTCCAACGATGAGCGGCGGAGCACAGTGTATCACCTCGAAAGCCTCCGGGCGAGCCGGCTGGGCCAAGGCGCGAGGCTGGCGTCCGGGCGCCGCGCCGAGGCCAGCACAGGTTCCAGAAATTGCCGCGTGCAGGCTTCCCAGGAGAAGCGCTGGGCGAAAGCGCGGGCCTTGTCGGGTGCTTCGGCAAGTTGCAACGCCTTGGCGACCCCGAGTCCGAGATCCGCATTCAGGACGGCGAAGTCGTCGACATCCCCCTCGCCGAAAATGTCTAGCGGACCCGGCGCCGGCATCGCAGCGATACGCAGACCGGCCGCGCAGGCTTCCAGCAGCACAAGCCCGAACGTGTCGGTAATCGAGGGGAACACGAACACGTCGGC
>JBBIIT010000058.1:0-18588 GCA_037446355.1 Beijerinckiaceae bacterium
CGGGGGCGGGCGTCGCCGCGCTGGCGGCGGGCGTCGCCGGAGCGTCTTCGGCGCGGGACGGCGCCGGGCCGCCGAACCCGATGAGCGCGGCAATCGCCAGCGCCGGCGCGAGGCCAGTAAAGAACCTAGACAGTTTCATTTCATGGAACTCCGATTGGATAGGGAAGGGCGGGCGCTCAGAGCGCGTCTTTGTCCTTTTCGCCGGTGCGAATGCGCACGGCGTTGTCGAGCCCGTAAACGAAGATCTTGCCGTCGCCGATCTGGCCCGTGCGCGCCGCCGCGACGATCGCGTCGATCACTTTATCGACGAGCGAGGCGTCGACCGCGACCTCGATCTTCAGTTTGGGCAGAAAGCTGACCGCGTATTCCGCGCCGCGATAGATTTCGGTGTGGCCCTTCTGCCGGCCATAGCCCTTCACTTCCGTCACCGTGAGGCCGTGCACCCCGATGGCGGTCAGCGCGTCGCGGACCTCCTCGAGTTTGAACGGCTTGATGACCGCCATCACAATTTTCATGTCTTTCGCCCCAGTTTCGGGAGGCTCGGCGTCCGGCGCTAAGCCGCTTCGCTTGCCTCGCTTCACTTTGACCTGCGCGAATCGACGCGCCGCCGGCGCTTCCTTTACAAGGGCCGTGCCACACGTCTCGGCAGTGTCTAACTATATGAAAGAATAGATAATATTCTTGCGCTAAGCGGAGCAAAGCGCATGGGCGCGGCGGCGTTCGTCATTTGGCCTATTTTTTAGGCGCCTAGAAATTAGTCAGTCGGCGCCTTGGGACGCTTGCGACGCACCAGGCCTTCTTGGGTGACGCTCGCCACGAGATCGCCGGCGCGCGAATACAGCAAGCCGCGCGTGAAGCCGCGCCCGCCCGAAGCGGTCGGAGAATCCTGGACGTAAAGCAGCCAGTCGTCGGCGCGCGCCGGCCGGTGGAACCAGAGCGCGTGATCGAGGCTCGCGCCCTGATAATCGCTGGTGAAAAGCGACAGCCCGTGCGTCACCAGGATCGTGTCGAGCAGCGTCATATCCGACAGATACGCGAGCGCGGCGCGATGTACGGTCGGATTGTCCGGCAAACGCTCGCCGATCCGGATCCAAAGGGACTGCCGGGGATCGCGCGGCGCGCCCGGGAACGGCGGGTCGTAGCGCGTCGGATCGAGCGGCCTAAACTCGATCGGCCACACGTGGCGCAGAAAATTCGCCATCGCCCGCCGCGCATCCTCGCCCTTGCTCGCGATCAGCGTCGCCGGATCGGCCACTTCGTCGGGCGCGGGCGCCTCCGGCATCGGCAGTTGGTGTTCGAGACCGGCTTCGTCGGCATGGAAAGACGCCGCCAAGGTGAAGATGACCCCGCCGCGCTGGCTCGCGACGACGCGCCGGGTCGCGAAGCTGCGCCCATCTCGAATCCGCTCGACCTCGTAGCGAATCGGCTCAGCGAGGTCGCCGGCGAGCAGGAAGTAGGCGTGCAGCGAGTGCGGCGTCTTGCCGTCCACCGTGCGCTCGGCTGCGATCAGCGACTGAGCGATCGCCTGACCGCCGTAGACTCGCTTCCAGACCGTCGCGGCCGAACCGCCCTCGAAGCTGTCAGGGCCGATCGTTTCGAGATTGAGGAGTTTGACAAGCATGAGGTTCGGGCGTCGCGGCGGCTCGAGGGACAATCCCTTGTCGTGGGGTAGCCCCCCGCGCGTCAACCTCCCGCGTCGCCAGCAAGGAATTTCGTCCGATTTTAACGACTTTTCGCTGCAATTCGAAACGCTCGGTCAAGGTTTATCCGGCAAACTCGCTGCATATCGAGAGCCTTGCGAATTCAAAATGGTCGAGTTGCCGGCAACCTGCATGGGATTTCCAATGAGCCTGAGAAGCTTCGCGCGCTGCGAATCCGGCTCCAACGCCGTTGAGTTCGCGTTTACGTTCCCGATCTGGGCCGCGCTGACGCTCGCCACCTTGCAGGTCTCCGCGGTGCTGATGGCGCAGTCCTATCTCGAAACCGTGACCGAGAACGCCGAGCGTCTCGTCTTGACCAATCAGGTCAACTCGATGACCCAGGCGCAGTTCGCGACCGCAATTTGCAACGGCGTCAGCGCGTTGTTCACCTGTGCAAATATCATAGTTCAGCTTGAGCCGGCGCCGGCGACGGCGTCCGGAATGGCCGCCGCCTTGCCTCAATTCGACGCGACCGGAAAGCTTCTCAATCCCACGACCTTTTCGGTCCTGCCGGCGCCGGCGAAAATGATGCTGGTCGTCATGTACAAATGGCCGGTGTACGGAGGCCCGCTCGGCCTGAATCTGGCCAATATGGGCAACGGCAGCCGACTTCTGGTTTCCACGCAAGTCTTCGAAATCGAGCCCAAGAGTAGTTGACGATGTCAAGAGGACACTTCTCTCGATCGCCGCTCACGCGTTTTCTGCGAGAGGACGAGCGCGGCGTCGCCGCGGTCGAGACAGCGCTAATCGCTCCCATGTTGCTCGTGATGCTCAGCATCGCTGCGGTCGGCGGCGAGGGGTTCGCCATCCAGCGCAAGGTCGCACTTGCGTCGCGAACGGTGACGGACCTTGTGGCGCGCTCGCCGTTCATCAAGGATGCTGTGACTTCCAACGCGAGCGATCTCAACCAGAGCGACCTCGATGTGGATATCGCCCTGGGCAACGAAATACTCTATCCGAACGCGACGGCCGGACTTCAGACCGTCGTATCCGAGCTTTCCGTCAACGCGGCCGCCAAGACGGGAACGGTCGTATGGAGCGAAGCGGGCGCGGGCGCGACCAAGCTGCCGGTCGGAACCGTCATCAATCTCGACGCGGCGACAGTGGCGATCGGCGCTCCGTATCTCATTTATGGTCAAGTGCAATATAGCTATCAACCCATTAGTTTTTGGATGCCGATCGGCGCGACGACCCTGTCGGCCTCAGAAAAGCTGACGCCGCGCAACGCCGCTCAGATCATTCCCCAGTGGGGCCAGTAAGCGCGAAAGGCGCCTGAGCGCGCGCCTGCGCCGGGCACGATCCGTCGTCGCGCCGGCGCCGGAAACGTCCTTCGGAATCGTCATCAATCTCGACGCGGCTGCCGTGGCGATCGGCTCCCAATCTCATCCCCGGTCAAGCGCAGTCTAGCGATCAACCCGTTAGCTTCTGGATACTGATCGGCGCGACGTTCCCGCCGGCCCCCTAAATGCTGAAGCCCCAGCGCCGCTCAGGTCATTGCGAAGTGGCCCGTAGTCGCGGGCGCGGCGCCTGAGAGCCCCAACGCGGAGCGCGATCCGTTGGCTCTGCGCCGACCTCGATCCTCAGCATTTCCCAAACTTTCTCGTGATCCCCGGTTCATCGCGCGCCCCGCCCAATCTAGGCCCCGGCGTTCCGGCCGCCCCGCCACTCGCCTGAAATTCGCCAAGCGGGACTTGGGGTAGTTTCACGGCCCTGATCGCGCCTTTCGCGACGCGGTGGCTCTCGACGCTCGTTGTCGCCGGAGGCCCAGTCCATCGGGAAGCACCCCAGGAACAAGCGCCTTCACAGGTTCAGGCTCGGCTCGTGGCCGGGCCTGATGGGGAGAAATCGGGAAGGGCGCGATCGTCGATCACGCGCTTTCTCAGTTGATGAGCGCCGCGCTCTTCACCGAGGCTTGGAACAACGTCGCAAGCGCCTCGGATAGACTGGCGCCGATCGCCGCGTCGACATAAAGGCCGGGCGAGGCGCAAGCTTCCAGCGCCGAACCGATGTTGGGCTGGAACGACTGCACCTTGCTGACATAGAACGGATTGGAGGGCACCGGCAGATATTCGGTGTAGAGGATCGCGATCTTGATGCCTTTGGCCTTGATTTGCGTGCAGTAATTGGTCGATGAGCCGCCGTTGACGGGCTGGATCAACCGGATGACGTTCTGCTCGTCTTCGACGCCGTCGGTGACGAAGAACATGATCGCTTGCGGCTTGTCGCCGGGCTGGTTGGTTCCGTTGCCCGGCGTCGGAATGTTCGCCAGCATCCCTGACAGCGAGTTGTCGTAATTGGTGGCGACGTCGCCGACTCCTCCGCTCGCCGTGCAGCTCGAACTATTGCAAGTGTTGTTGTTGGAGAACATCTCCATCACGTTGAAGTTGGGCGCCGCCGTTGTCCAAGCGCTCTGGTAGCTCGAAGTTAGAGCCATCAGCTTATTCGGGGTCGTGGGGATACTGTAGAGCGTGTCCATCGAATAGGCGGCGAAACGGTAGGCCGGCGGCGTCGCCCATTGGCCCGACGTGGCGGTGTTGTTCGCCAAAGTCATCATATCCGTGACGCCGGTTCTCAACTCGTCAAGGCGCAGCGTGATGCCGTTGTTCTTGGCGAGCTGAAAATTGTCGATCTGCGCGCCGTGCTTTGCGACGTTGCAATAGATGGTTCCCGGCGGGTTGCCGCCGCTGTAGGGCGCGGTCGTGGTGACGCTCGGCGCGGTGCCGTCGGCGCAGGGATTTCCGGCGGTGTCGGGATTGTTGGTCGACGCCTGATGGCAGGCGAAGGCGCAGCCGTTGAACACGGGATTAGGGTCGTCGTAATCCTGATGCGTCGTCAGCGAAAGCATCGAGTTGATGCCGGCCTGGGTCGCGGGCAGGGCCATCGAGGGCGAGTTGTCGAGCAGCAAATAGAAATCGATGTTGGGCGGAATCGACGCCTGAGCGGTCGAGGAACCTGATGGCGAGAGATAGTTCACATTAAGGATGTTGGGAAAAAGCGTAGCCACGTTGGCGCTATAGCTCACCGCCACCTGCCGCAGCAGCGTGTTTCCGCCGGGGTTGGTGATCGTCACCGTCACGCTCGTCTGTCCGGGCGCGAGCACGCTGATGCCGTTGGCGATCGAATTGAACATATTGGTCGCGGCCGCCGAGGCGACGGCGGGCGTGCTCTCGAGCATCGCCGGCGTCAACGCGGCGAGCGCTGCGGCGTCGGCGGCGGAATTGAGCCGCGTGCGCGCCGAGGCCGCCCGGCCGTAATCGATCGCCATCGCAATTGCGAACAAGAGAACAGGGAAGGTGACGGCGAACAACATGGTGATGTTGCCGCCGCGTGAGGCCAGAAAGGTCTTTCCTGAGGCTCGCATCGAACTTGTATCCACGGCGAATTCCTGTTCCGCTGGGGCCGAAATCGGCATTCGAGCTAATTGTGCGCAATTCGGATTGAGGAATCCCTAAGAAATTGAATACAATTTTCGATAAACCGAATGGGGCGAAGGTCCGCGCCGCATCGCCTGCGGGGACCGCCGCCGCGAAGCCAACCGAGGACCTCTAAAATAGGGAATTTCGGAATATCGGCGACCACCGAGGCCGGACGCGCGCATGACCGCGGCGCGACTGGCTCCCCGAGCAGGACTCGAACCTGCGACCATTCGATTAACAGTCGAATGCTCTACCAGCTGAGCTATCGGGGATCATGCCGGTCGGCGAGGGCGCGATATAGCAGAAAAATTGGCGATGGAAAGCGCCATTTTCACGTTGGCGCTTTCGGCGCTTGCCCTCGGCGTCTAGGCGTCGCACCTTCGCGCCATGCTCGATCCGCTGCGAAGCCCTGAATTGCTGACCCCCGCCGAGATGGCCGCGGCCGACCAGGCGACCATAGCTCGCGGCGTTCCCGGCATCGATTTGATGGAGCGCGCCGGCGCGAGCGTCGCGGCGCTCGCGCAGCGATTGGCGAAGACGCGCGGGCGGGTCGCGATCCTGTGCGGTCCCGGCGGCAACGGCGGCGATGGTTTTGTCGCCGGGCGGCTGCTCGCGGAGCGCGGCTACAGCGTCGAGCTGTTTCTCCTGGGCGTGCGCGAGGCGTTGCGCGGCGATCCCGCCCTCGCCGCCGAGCGCTATCTGACCGATGTGCGCCCGGCCGAAGCGTTCGACTGCGCCGACAGCGATCTCGTCGTCGACGCGCTCTACGGCTCCGGGCTTTCACGCGACATCGACGGCCTTGCGCGGCAATGCGTCGAGCGCATCAACGCCTTCGCCTCGCGCGGCGGGAAAGTCCTTTGCGTCGATATCGCCTCCGGTGTCGACGGCGCGAGCGGCGCGGTGCGCGGCGTCGCGGTCTGGGGAAGCGTCTGCGTCACGTTCTTTCGCCTCAAGCCTGGCCATCTGTTGCTGCCGGGGCGCGAGTTCTGCGGACGCGCCGAAGTGGTGGATATCGGCATCGACGCCGGTGTCCTCGCGGCGATCGGTCCGCGCGCTTTCCTCAACGCGCCGGCGATCTGGCGCGACGCGATGCCGCGCCCCGGCGCGAATTCGCACAAATACGCGCGCGGGGCCGCGCTTGTGGTGTCGGGGCCGGCCCATCGCACGGGGGCGGCGCGACTCGCGGCCCGCGCCGCGCTGCGCATAGGAGCGGGAATCGTGACGTTGGCGAGCCCGCCCGATGCGCTCGCGGTCAACGCCGCCCATGTCACGGCGGTCATGATCGAACCATTCGACGGCCTCTCGGGCTTCGCCGCGTTGCTGGTCGACCCCAGGCGCAACGCGGTGCTGATCGGGCCGGGCGCGGGCGTCGGCGCGGCGACGCGGGCGCTGGTCGAGGCCGCGCTGACTTCGGACAGTCCAAAGCCGCGCGCGCTTGTACTCGATGCGGATGCGATCACGAGTTTTTCTGCCGATTCGGGCGGGCTCGCCGGTCTGATCGCGGCTGCGGGCCGGGTGACCGTGCTGACCCCGCACGAGGGGGAATTCGCCAAGCTGTTTCGTGACCGCCCGGAAATCCTCGACGCGCCCGGCAAGCTCGCCAAGGCGCGCGCCGCCGCCGCCGCGCTTGGCGCAGTGGTCGTTTACAAGGGCGCCGACACCGTCGTCGCCGCGCCGGATGGGCGGGCGAGCGTCGGGGCCGATCTGCCGCCGACGCTCGCCACCGCCGGTTCGGGCGATGTGCTCGCCGGCCTCGCCTGCGGGCTGCTCGCGCAGGGCATGGCGCCGTTCGAAGCGGCTTCGGCGGCGGTCTGGCTGCACGGCGCCGCCGCGCGCGCGTTCGGCCCAGGGCTGATCGCCGAAGACCTGACCGAGGCGCTGCCCGGCGTGCTGCGCGCGCTCGATTGACGCTTCGGCGAGATCAGCGGGAACCTGCTGGTCACGCGTCGGGCTTAGACTTGTCCCGCAGGATCCGCCGCCGTTCGAGGCTTTCCGGACTCCAGACGTTTTCGAGGTCATAGAATTCGGGAACAGCGCGGGCGCCTTTGGGAATGACGACCCAGGGCAGCCTTGTCGATGTGTAAATATGAATGTCGGGCGGCAGGCGACCCGGCTCGTCGAGCGTGCCGACCCGTACGAACCGCACCGCAGGCCCGGCCTGCGGATAGTTGCTCCAGACGGCCAGTTTGCAATGCGGACAGCGCGCGATTTTCTGCCCACGGCCGCTCTGGGACGGCGTATCGACAATTTCCGGCTCGTCGCCGAGATGGACGACGCGATCAGCCTCGTAGAGCGCGTTGAGCGCGTGGACCGAACCGGTCTCGCGCTGACACCAGGTGCAATGGCAGGCGTGAACGACGAGCGGTTCGCTTGTCAGCCGGTATCGGATACGTCGGCATGCGCATCCCCCCTCCATCGTCCACTCCCTTGATGGTCGCGCTGCCTTTCATCCCGGCGCTCTCAGCCGACCCCTTTCGGTTGGGGCTGGAGTTCGCAAGTTTGCGTCCGCCGCGCCGCGCCTGCAAGCCCCGCCGCTAAGCGTCTCCAAAGCGCGGAATCGCCGCGTCGCACGCACGGTTGACGTTGCGACGCGTTTGGCGTGAATTGTCCGATTTTTGTCCAGCTTGGGTGTTTCGTTATAGTTTTCAGCGCTTAGGATGAGGCGGTCGAGAACTCAGGGAGTTCCCCAATGTCCGCTTTGCAAACCGCGCTCATCGTCATCGACGCGCAGGAATCGTTCCGCCACCGCCCCTATTTTCGCGAGGAGGGCGTCGCCGCCTATGTCGAAAAGCAGCAGGCTTTGATCGACGGCGCCGTGGCGGCGGGCGCGCCGGTCGTCCGAATCTTCCACATCGAGGACAGCGGGCCGTTCGCCGAGAGTTCGGGCTTCGTGCGCGCGCTCGCGCCGCTGCGGATCGAGCCTGCCGCGACCTTCCTGAAGCGCCGCCACAGCGCCCTGGTCGGGACCGGGCTCGACGTCTGGCTGACGCGCTATGGCGTAAGGCGGCTGATCGTCTCCGGCATCCGTACGGAGCAATGCTGCGAGACGACGACGCGCCACGCCTCGGACCTCGGCTACCACGTCGACTTCGTCGGCGAGGCGACGCTGACGTTTCCGATGACCGACGTCGCGGGCCGAACCTGGAGCGCCGAGGACATTCGCGCGCGAACCGAACTCGTGCTCGCCGGCCGGTTCGCGCGGATCGTCGGCGTCGAGGACGCGCTGGCGGCGCTTGGCGCGCGGGCGGCGGCGTGAGCGAACCGCGCGCGATCCGGGTTTACGTCATCGTTCCCCCCCGCGTCCTGTTGCTGGACGTCGCGGGGCCGATGGAAGTGTTGCGCAAAGCCAATCTCGAACAAAGCGAAGTTCGGTTCGTTGTCGATTACGTCGGCCCGGCCGCCGCTGTGCGCAGCTCCGTCGGGCTAGCGATCGGGGGTTTGAAGCCGTTGCCCTCGAACGTCGCGCCCGGCGAATGGGTGGTCGTTTCGGGCTCGGCCGACGCGCCGCTCGGCGCCGGCGCGAGAGACCCAGACGACGCGGCGCGCGAGGCCGAAATCGTCGATTGGTTGCGCCAGGCGATCCGGCCCGGCGTGCGCCTCATTTCGATTTGCTCCGGGGCCTTGCTGGCGGCGCGGGCGGGTCTGTTGGACGATCGGGAATGCACAACGCATCACGGCGCGATCGCCGAACTCGCGCGTCTCGCACCGATCGCGCGCGTTCGCGAGAACAGGCTATTCGTCGAGGACGGCGAGTGTCTGACCAGCGCCGGTATCACGGCGGGCGTCGATCTGATGCTGCATCTTGTCGCCCGCGAGGCGGGTGCGCGCGTCGCGCTCGGGGTGGCGCGTTATCTGGTCGTCTATGTCAGGCGCGGCGGCGCCGATCCGCAGCTTTCGCCTTGGCTGGAAGGGCGCAACCACATCCATCCCGCCGTGCATCGCGCCGAGGACGCCATCGCCGCCGATCCGACGCGCGATTGGTCGGTCGCCGCGCTCGCGCGCGAAGCCGCTGCGAGCCCGCGCCATCTCTCGCGATTGTTCAACGAGCACGCGGGCATGAGCGTCGCTGAGTTCGTCAGCCGAACGCGCGTCGCGCTGGCGCGCGAGCTTGTCCAGGGCTCACGGCTCGACATGGAGGCGGTCGCCGAGCGCGCTGGCTTCGCTTCGCCGCGCCAATTGCGCCGCGCCTGGGCGCGCTTCCATTCGACGCCGCCGAGCCGGATGCGCGCGGACGGGCGGTTTACGTAACCTGGAACCAAGTCGCCAGCCCCGACGCGCGTCGCTCGGGGCTCGCCGATTCGATCGGCCATTTGCCGGGATTGTCGGCGACGAAGGCGGCGTGGATCGCCTTGCCCGGCTGAACGGTCAAAATGTCGCGCCAATAAGGCTCCCAGCCGTCGTCGAGGGCGTGCAGCAGTCGCGCAACATGGCCGTTGAGGCGGACAGTTTGCGTGAATGCGGTCTTGTTGACCAGGCCGAGAGTGACCGGCGTACCGCGCGGGATCGCGAACGATGGCTTGGCGTCCCAGCCCTTGAAGGAGACCGCGTCGACAGCGAACGGCGCATCGCCGCCGCCCGAGATGGTCAGATCGAAGCGCTTGGCGTTTTCGAGCGCGATCTCCTGCGGCAGGCGGGGATTGGCGGGCAGGGCGGCGATCGGCGCGCGGGCGGCGACCGGATCGCCCGAGGTCGTGAATATGACGACCGGGCGATCCGGCTCGGCGGGCCCGGCGTCCGAGGCTTCGCGCCCGCGCAATACGAAGCGCACCGCGCCCGCCGCCTCGCGCGGCAGGTCGAACATCAGTTCGAAGCGCGCGCCGGGGCTGACCGGCACGAGATCGCGCAGGGGCGCGAACAGTTCGCTCGGCTGCCCGTCGACCGCAACGATTTTCGCCGGCGCGCCTTCGATCGCCAGCGTCATCAGCCGCGCGGTGGCGGCGTTGCCGAGCCGCAGACGCACGCGCGCGCCCGGCGCGGCGTTCAGGGCCAACGGCGCCGGCGCGCCGTTGGCGGTGACGAGCGCGCCCAGGCGTTCCGCCCCGCGCGCTAATCTTTCGTCGCCGAGATCGGCGAGGGCGCCCGAGGCGTCGAGCCGCCAATCCGCGAGAACGACGATCGCTTCGAGATCGACGGCGGGCGGCGCCGCCTCCTCGACAACGATCGGGCCGAACAGGCCGCGCGATATCTGGCGCGATGCGGCGACGCCGGCGTGCGGCAGATAGAGGTTAAAGCCGGGGTCGGGCGGCGCGAGGCTCATGTCGAGGCTCGCCCCCGGCGCCACGGGCGGCTGCGTGAGGCCGCCGATTCCGAGCTGCGCGTTGGCGAGCCTCAGGCCCGGAAAGCTCAAGGTCGTCGGCTCGGTCAGCTTGTTGGCGAAGCGCAACTTAAGAACCTCGCCGGCTTTCGCGCGCAGCAGCGGCCCGGGCACGAGGCCGCCATAGCCGATCAGCGGCGATGGGGCGCCCGCCCCGAGATTCAGTGGCGCGGACGTCGCCTCGATGACGCGAAACCCATCGGCGCCCGCCGCGAGATCGGGACTTTGCGCCGCCGCGCCGCCGCGCCAGGCCCAGAGTCCCAGAGCGGCCCCGTTCGACAGCAGCGCGCGTCGGGTCAGGCGCATCGCGCCACACGAAATCGCATTTGTCCGGGCGTCTGTCCCGTTTTGGCACAATCGCCCTGGCGCGGCTCTTGCGGCCCGCACAGTCGGGCCGTGTTGGTTCCGCTCGGGCGGGTTCGCGGCTCGGAGTGCGTAATCATGGCCAAGTTCCTGTTTCGGGCTGTCCCGTTCGCCGGCTTCGCCGCGCTCGCCGGGGCGATTATCGGTCGATTGTCGCCCCATGGCGATCTCCACGCAACGACGGTCGCTCTGGCGGGCGGCATTTTCACGATAGCCCTGGCGGTCTACATCGGCGACTAGTTCAGCAATTGCAGCATCGTGATGTTGATATCGCGAATCGCTCGCCGCCGCGCCGCGCATTTTCCAGTGGCGCGGCGCTCGCAAGCTGCTATAGAGCCCGCCCAATGCCGAACCGCCTCCTCCTTGCCGGGGAGCGCGCGGACGCGGGCGTGGCGGAACTGGTAGACGCGCCGGATTTAGGTTCCGGTGACCCAAAGTCGTGGGGGTTCGAGTCCCTCCGCCCGCACCAAGGGCTGCGCGTGTCGGGGCGATACCGGCAGCGCGGCGGATGAAGCTTCTGCGGCGCACCGCCTCCGGCGAAGGCGCCCGATACGTTTGAGATAGGGCGGTAGTGCTATGCAGGTTACGGAAACGCTGAGCCAGGGGCTGAAGCGCGAATATAATGTCGTCATTTCGGCCGGCGAAATGGCCTCCAAGCTCGATTCGCAGCTCGCGGACCTCAAGAACAAGGTCCGCATCAACGGTTTCCGCCCGGGTAAAGTGCCGGTCGCGCATCTGAAGCGCGTTTACGGCCGCTCAGTGATGGCCGATGTCGTGCAGGATACGATCAACGCGGCCAACAAGCAGATCGTCGACGATCACGGTCTGCGCCTGGCGATGGAGCCGAAGGTCGAACTGCCGACCCAGCAGGCCGAGATTGAGGCCGCGCTCGAGGCGCGCGGAGATCTCGCTTTCAAGGTGGCGCTCGAAGTGTTGCCGAAATTCGAGATCGGCGAATTCTCCGACATCGCGCTCGAACGCCCGGTCGCCGAAGTCGAGGATGTCGAAGTCGAACACGCCTTGCAGCGCCTCGCTGACAGCCGCCGGGTCTACAAAGACCGCGCCGCCGGCGAAAAAGCGGAGAACCAGGATCGCGTCACCGTCGATTTCGTCGGCAAGATCGACGGCGAGGCGTTCGAGGGCGGGACGAGCGAGGGCATCGAAGTGATCCTCGGCTCCAACACCTTCATCCCTGGCTTCGAGCCGGCGCTCATCGGCGTTGTCGCCGGCGAACAGCGCGCGGTCCAGGCGACGTTCCCCGAGAATTACGCGGTCGCCAAGCTCGCGGGGAAGAAGGCGGATTTCGATGTGACCGTGAAGGCGGTCGCCGCGCCCGAAGCTTTCGCCTTCGACGACGAATTCGCCAAGAGCCTCGGCGTCGAAAACTTAGGTGATCTGCGCAAGAACCTGCGCGAGCGCATCGGCGCCGATTACGCCCGCGCCTCGCGCGAGAAGGTCAAGCGCAAGCTCCTCGACGCGCTCGCCGCGCGTTACGACTTCGATGTGCCGCAGGGCCTGGTCGATCAGGAGTTCAACCAGATCTGGGCGCAAGTCGAGCGCGAACAGCAGACATCGGGTCGCGGCTTCGCCGACGAGAACACGACCGAGGAAAAAGCGCGCGCCGAATATCGCGCCATCGCCGATCGGCGGGTGCGCTTGGGCTTGCTGCTGGCCGAAGTCGGAACCAAGGCCGAAGTGAAGATCACCGACGAGGAAATGACGCAGGCGCTAATCGCCCGCGCGCGCTCATTCCCCGGCCAGGAGAAGGAAGTCTGGGACTTCTATCGCAACAATCAGCAGGCTTTGGCCGAGTTGCGCGCGCCTATCTACGAGGAAAAGGTCGTCGACCACATCCTCGGGCTCGCCAAGGTCGAGGATCGCAAAGTCGGTTCGGCCGAATTGATGACTGCCGATGAGGATGAGAAGCCGGCGGCGTGATCGCCGTGCGTCGCCTCTCGCGCGGGCGCGGGCCGACCGACGCCCCCTTTTCGCGGACCGGGGCGGCGCCTATGTTACGCCGACCCGCAGCCGACTGATTCCCTGGAAAGCGAGACCCATGCTCGATCCCGTCGATTTTTACACCAACAATCTCGTGCCGATGGTGATCGAGCAATCGGCGCGCGGCGAGCGCTCGTTCGACATTTTCTCGCGCCTGTTGCGCGAGCGCATTATTTTCATGATCGGCGCGGTCGAGGACGTTTCGGCCTCGCTGGTCGTCGCGCAACTGCTGTTCCTGGAGGCTGACAACCCCAAGAAAGAGATCGCCATGTATATCAACTCGCCCGGCGGCGTCGTCACCGCGGGCCTGTCGATCTACGACACGATGCAGTTCATTCGCCCCAAGGTGACGACGATGTGCATCGGCCAGGCGGCTTCGATGGGCTCGCTGCTGCTGTGCGCGGGCGAGAAGGGGATGCGCTTTTCGTTGCCCAATTCGCGCGTTATGCTGCATCAACCCTCGGGCGGCTTCCAGGGCCAGGCGTCGGACATCCAGCGCCACGCCGAGGACATCATGAAGGTCAAGCGCCGCCTGAACGAGATTTACGTCCACCACACCGGCCAAAACTACGAGACGATCGAGCGCACGCTCGACCGCGACCATTTCATGTCGGCCGAGGAGTCCAAGGCGTTCGGCATAATCGACGAAGTGACGACCAAGCGCACGAACGACCCCGAAGAGCCGAAAGCAGTTTGATTTCAGCGGTTTCACCGATTCCAAGCCGGGACGGCGCCATCGCCCGGAGGCGCTCTAGGCTCCCGGCGGGCGCCGTGGGCTTGATTTCGGCGGCCTTTTAATGGTTGCTTGGGGGTTAAAATCGACCCTCGGGCGACTTAGGTCAGGGTCACGCCGGATACCCGGCGCGGCCTTGTGCGAAAGTTGGGGCGCCGGCGCTACCCTTTGTTAGGGCGCTGCGGCTACTCTGAGCAATTGTTTTGCCGCCCGACTCGCATCGATGGGCTCGGCCGGAATGGAGACCAAAGATGGCCAAGGCCGAAGGCGACGCCAAGAATACGCTCTATTGTTCGTTCTGCGGCAAGAGCCAGCACGAAGTGCGTAAGCTGATCGCCGGCCCGACGGTGTTCATCTGCGACGAATGCGTCGAACTGTGCATGGACATCATCCGCGAGGAGAGCAAGACCGCGCTCGTCAAGAGCAAGGACGGCATTCCGACCCCGCGCGAAATTTGCAAGGTGCTTGACGACTACGTCATTGGCCAACCGCAGGCCAAGCGCGTGCTCTCGGTCGCCGTGCATAATCACTACAAACGGCTCAATCACGCGACCAAACACAGCGACGTTGAGTTGGCGAAGTCAAACATCCTGCTGATCGGCCCGACGGGGTCGGGCAAGACGCTGCTCGCCCAGACGCTCGCCCGCATCCTCGACGTGCCGTTCACGATGGCGGATGCGACGACGCTCACCGAAGCCGGCTATGTCGGCGAGGACGTCGAGAACATCATTCTGAAGCTTCTGCAGGCCTCGGACTACAATGTCGAGCGCGCCCAGCGCGGCATCGTCTATATCGACGAAATCGACAAAATCAGCCGCAAGTCCGACAATCCCTCGATCACCCGCGACGTTTCGGGCGAGGGCGTGCAGCAGGCGCTGCTGAAGATCATGGAGGGCACGGTCGCCAGCGTCCCCCCGCAGGGCGGGCGCAAGCATCCGCAGCAGGAATTCCTGCAGGTCGACACCACCAACATCCTGTTCATATGCGGCGGCGCGTTTTCCGGCCTCGAGAAGATCATCTCCTCGCGCGGCAAGGGAACATCGATAGGCTTCGGCGCCAAGGTTCAGGCGCCGGACGATCGTCGCACCGGCGAAGTGTTCCGCAAGGTCGAGCCCGAGGATCTGCTGAAGTTCGGCCTGATCCCCGAATTCGTCGGCCGTCTGCCCGTCATCGCGACGCTGGAAGATCTCGACGAAGAGGCGCTGAAGAAGATTCTCACCGAGCCGAAGAACGCGCTGGTCAAGCAGTATCAGCGCCTGTTCGAGATGGAGAACACCGAGCTTTCGTTCCAGGATGAGGCGCTGACCGTCGTCGCCAAGAAGGCGATCGAACGGCGCACCGGCGCTCGTGGCCTGCGCTCGATCATGGAGGGCATCCTGCTCGACACGATGTTCGATCTGCCCGGTCTCGACGGCGTCGAGCAGGTGGTGATCGGGCCGGAGGTCGTCGAAGGCAAGGCGCGCCCCCTCTATATCTATTCCGAACGCGCCGAAAAGGCCGGCTGAGCCGGCTTTTCTCAGCCAGATTGTCTTGGCGCATCGCGCCCCCCCGGTCATCGGGCGCCGCGCGCGCGGCGCATTTGCCGCGGACGCGTTTAATCTTGGCGCAAGATGGCGTTCGGCGCCGCTTGAAACCGCCCTATCGAACGTCCATCTTGGCTAGTGGCGGAGCGTGCGAATTCTAGGCGCGCGCCGCTAAGTCTTGCGGCGTAGGATCGGGTTGACCGCCCGATTCGCGTCGGGAGCGAGGAGCGGCGCTTTATTCTCAAGGCCGGGACTCGCGGCTTTTCAAGGCTTGGAGTTCGGGGCGAGCTGAGACCGCGCCCGAATCGAATGGAAACAGGATTGTCAATGACCAGCAATCGCAAGCCTATCGCCCCCGGTTCGCTCGACGTTTACCCCGTCCTGCCGCTGCGCGACATCGTCGTATTTCCTCACATGATCGTTCCGCTATTCGTCGGCCGCGAGAAGTCGATCCGTGCGCTTGAGGAGGTCATGAAGGCGGACAAGCCGATCCTTCTCGCCACTCAGAAGAACGCCGCCGACGACGATCCGGCGGTCGAGGCGATCTTCGAGACCGGCACGCTCGCGCGCGTGTTGCAATTGCTGAAGTTGCCCGACGGAACCGTTAAGGTGCTGGTCGAAGGCGCCTCGCGCGCGCATGTGAAGCGCTATCTACCGAGCGAAGGCTATTACTCGGCCGAGGCCGAGGCGGTCGCCGACGATCCGATCGACCCGATCGAGGCCGAGGCTTTGTCGCGTTCGGTGCTTTCCGAGTTTGAGAACTACGTCAAGCTGAACAAGAAGATCTCGCCCGAGGTCGTCGCCGCGGTGACGCAGATCGACGATCACGGCAAGCTCGCCGACACCGTCGCCTCGCACCTCGCCGTCAAACTCGCGGACAAGCAGGCGATTCTCGAAATCCATTCGATCGCCAAGCGCTTCGAGAAATGCCTCGCGTTGATGGAGAGCGAGATTTCCGTTCTGCAAGTCGAGAAGCGCATTCGCACGCGCGTCAAACGCCAGATGGAGAAGACGCAGCGCGAGTATTATCTCAACGAGCAGATGAAGGCGATCCAGAAGGAACTCGGCGACGAGGACGGCAAGGACGAGATGTCCGAACTGGAGAACCGCATCAAGGCGACCAAGCTCACCAAGGAAGCGCGCGACAAGGCGATGGCGGAGCTGAAGAAGCTGCGGCAGATGTCGCCGATGTCGGCCGAAGCGACGGTGGTGCGCAACTACCTCGACTGGATGCTGTCGATTCCGTGGCAGAAGCGGAGTAAGGTGAAGAAGGATCTGCCCGCCGCGCAGGCGATTCTCGACGCTGATCACTTCGGCCTTGAGAAGGTCAAGGATCGCATCGTCGAATATCTGGCCGTGCAGCAGCGCGCCAACAAGCTGACGGGTCCGATCCTTTGCCTCGTGGGCCCGCCAGGCGTCGGCAAGACCTCGCTCGGCAAGTCGATCGCCAAGGCGACCGGGCGCGAATTCGTGCGCATGTCGCTCGGCGGCGTGCGTGATGAAGCGGAGATCCGAGGTCATCGGCGCACCTATATCGGCTCGATGCCCGGCAAGGTCATCCAGTCGATGCGCAAGGCCAAGAGCTCCAATCCGCTGTTCCTGCTCGACGAGATCGATAAGATGGGCATGGACTTTCGCGGCGATCCGTCCTCCGCTCTGCTCGAGGTGCTCGACCCCGAACAGAACGCGACGTTCAACGACCATTACCTCGAGGTCGATTACGACCTTTCGAGCGTGATGTTCGTCACGACCGCCAACACGCTCAATATCCCGCCGGCCCTGATGGACCGCATGGAGATCATTCGCATCGCCGGTTACACTGAGGATGAGAAGATCGAGATCGCCAAACGTCACCTGTTGCCGAACTCGATGGCCAAGCACGGTCTCGACGCCAAGGAGTTCGAGGTCGAGGACAGCGCGCTGATGGAACTCGTGCGTCGTTACACGCGCGAAGCGGGCGTTCGCAATCTCGAGCGTGAAATCTCCAATCTGTCGCGCAAGGCGGTGAAAGAGATCCTGATCAGCAAGAAGAAGAAGATCGTCGTCAATGGCAAGAACGTCTCCGACTTCCTCGGCGTGCCGAAATATCGCTACGGCGAGATCGAGGCGGACGATCAGGTCGGTCTGGTGACAGGCCTCGCCTGGACCGAGGTCGGCGGCGAGTTGCTGACGATCGAAGGCGTGATGATGCCCGGCAAGGGCCGCATGACTGTGACCGGAAATCTGAAGGACGTGATGAAGGAATCGATTTCGGCGGCGGCGTCCTACGTCCGTTCGCGCGCGGTCGATTTCGGCATCGAGCCGCCGTTATTCGACAAGCGCGACGTGCATGTGCATGTGCCCGAGGGCGCGACGCCGAAGGACGGTCCGTCGGCGGGCGTCGCAATGGCGACCGTGATCGTCTCGATGTTGACGGGCATCCCCGTCAAGCGCGACGTCGCGATGACCGGCGAGATCACGCTGCGCGGCCGCGTGTTGCCGATCGGCGGGTTGAAGGAGAAGCTCCTGGCGGCGCTTCGCGGCGGCATCAAGAAAGTGCTGATCCCCGAGGACAACGCCAAGGATCTGGCCGACATTCCCGCCTCGGTGAAGAACGGACTCGAGATCGTTCCGGTTTCGCGCATGGAAGAGGTGCTGACGCACGCGCTTGTTCGTCAGCCCAAACCGATCGTCTGGGAGGAACCTTCCAAGGCGGCCGCCCCGCTCGCCAACGACGAAGACGGCGCGGGGGTCGTCGCCCACTGACGCCATACGAAGCGAAATGACCCCTGGAGGGCCGCGAATCGACCGGATTCGCGGCCCTATTTTATTGCGCAAGCGAAGAATCGTAGGAAATACTTGGATTTCTCGCGCCAAAGCGCGCGCAACCCTTGCGTTTGCTCGACTTATTGGCGAGCAATGATCCCGCCCCTGGCGTCGATTCGCCGGCGCAAGCCTGGACGCGGCGGCCGCCAATCGCGGAATCACAGAGGCGACGTCGACAACGTCGAAACGGCAAAGGAGAGGCCAACATGAATAAACTTGAGCTCGTCGATCACATCGCCAAGGAAGCTGATTTGACGAAGGTCGCCGCCGCGGCGGCGCTGGAAGCTGTGCTCGACGGCGTCGCAAAGTCGCTCAAGAAGGGCGACGAAGTTCGCCTCGTCGGCTTCGGCACCTTCTCGGTACGCGAGCGCGCCGCCGGCAAGGGTCGCAACCCCGCCACCGGCAAGGAAATCAAGATCGCAGCGTCCAAGAACGCCCGCTTCAAGGCCGGCGCCGCCCTCAAGGCGAGCCTGAACGCCAAGAAGGCCGCCAAGAAGTAATTCGGCGGGGTTTTCCCGCACTGTTGAAAAACATCGAGAGGGCGGCCGTCGGCCGCCCTTTTCGTTCAGGGGAACGCGGGCGCTTTCGGGCTTCGCGGCGCGGCGGATAAAGCTTGGCCTCGCTGAAGCGACTGTATAGTGTGCGGCGCGCGGCGGCGCGGCCTTCGCTGCGGTCTGGCAGGGGCGGTTAGCTCAGTTGGTAGAGCATCTCGTTTACACCGAGAGGGTCGGCGGTT
>JBBIIT010000059.1:0-18108 GCA_037446355.1 Beijerinckiaceae bacterium
GTTAATCGCTGTCACGCTCGACCTCGGGCGCGAGCCGCGTCGACCGACTTCAATACGCTCCGACCTTGGGAACGATCTTCCGCGCAAGGTGAGGAGCGGCCCAAGTCAGCGCCCATTTGATCGCCAATTGCGGTGTCGGTTGATAGCTGATGGCAGTCGATACCGCGCGCCGGGCCTGATCGAACCGCCCGGCGTGCAAGTGCAAATTCGCCCACGCACTATGCACAGACCTCAGATTACCGACAATTGTTCCGCGCATTTCGCCGGTGACCTCGGCGCGACCCAACCACTTCTCGTACATCAATTGATGCGCGCGAAGCCGAAAGTCCTCCTGATCCCAGGTTCGCGCGGTTACAGTGGGATCGACGGTGGCGTTGGTTCGTTCGATCAGCGCCAAAGGCTGATTGACGTAGCAGAACGCTGAATCGAGCGCCAAGCGAAAGAGAAAATCGTGGTCCTCTCCGAAATGGATATTCGGATCGAACCCGCCGGATTTTCTGACCAGATCCGCGCGCGCCACAAGTGTTTGAACCCAGACGCCCCCGACGCCCTTGGCCAGAATCGGCGCGGGCTCATCGATGATCCCGGCCAATCCCTCCATTCGCCAGCCGGCGTGGCGAAATGCAGTCGTGTCGAGGCCCGCGCGATCAACCAACCGCGCATCGGTGATACAGCACCCGCAATTCGTCTCGAACTTTTCGATCGCGCGGACCTGCGACATCAGCTTCTCCGGAAGCCATATGTCATCGGAATCGAGGAACGCGATCCAGTCTCCTCGGGCTTCCGCGATCCCCAGATTGCGAGCCGCGCTCTGGCCTTGGTTGGCCTGGTGGAAATAGCGAAGTCTCGCCGTTCGCTCCCCATCCCCCGCAATTCGACCCATGGCGATCGCGATTTGGTCGGCCGTATCATCCCTCGAGCCGTCGTCGACGACGACGATTTCGAAATTACGATAAGTCTGAGCGAGAACGCTGTCGATCGCGGCGGGCAGAATATGGGCCCGATTGTAGGTGGGGATGACCACCGAAACGAACGGCTCTTGTTTCATTCCCGCGCCCTTACGCTCAGAGGCTCGTCACATTTCCGCGGCTAGTGCGCTCCTTCCAGAACGAAAGCTTCCCTCAGCGCGCGGTTCGCCACCCTGCGTTTGCCCTCGAAATCCGAGACAGCGCGCTCGATCTCATTCGGCTCGCGGCCAAGCGCCTTGGCGATCGCGTCCGCCCCAATTTGGTTCGACATCGCGTAGAGCACAACGTCGGCGTCCGACCAGGAAAGAGCGAAATAGAACTCCTCCTGGGTTTGAGTCAGACTGTAAGTGTCGGTGCTCGGCGGTTGGCGCCGAATTTCCTCTGGAACTCCCAAATATTCGGCCAACGCGTAAACCTGCGTCTTAAAGAGATGCGCGATCGGCTTAAAATCGGCCAGTCCATCTCCGCCGCGCACGAAGAAGCCGAGGTCATATTCCAACTTGTTGGGAGTGCCGAGCACGGCATAATTCAGGCGCTCGGCGTGATAATATTCCAAATTTTTGCGGATGCGTTGCTTGAAGTTCGTCGCCGCGACGATCTGCAAATAGGCGTCAACCGGCAATCGCTGTTCAAACATTTCGCCGGCCGGATTTTGGACGACCAGCTTGAAATGCGGCGTCCAAGACTTGCCGCCCGTAATGACGATTTTTTGTCGCCACCCTGCCCCGTAATCGGGGAAAAGTCCGCGGATCGCCTCATCGCGTCGGCGGTAACAACCAATCGATTCCAGCGAGGACGAAATATCCTCCTCGATGTGTCTGATCCCCAGCCTCTCGCAAAGACGGCGACCGCGCTCGCCAGCCTCGTCGGACGATTCTCGTTCCGGCATCAACAACGCGAGCACTCTGTCTGGTCCGAGGGCTCTGACCGCCAGGTGGGCGCACACAGCGGAATCGACGCCGCCGCTAACCCCTAGCACGCAGCCGCGACGGTTGACTTTGCGCACGGACGCTCGCACGAATTCATCGATGCGATCCGCCGTCGTCGCGCGGTCAATAGCCAAAGCTATGGAAGGTTGAAACGAGCGTGCAGTCTCTATCCCCAGGGTGTCCATATTGTCCGCCTAATGTTCGCGGGCCGACGCCGAAGCGAGCGCGCGCGGCGCCTGCCCCCGGCTCGACCGGTCGATGAACACGTCGCACCGCATTCTCGCCAACCGCTCCTGACTATCGCGAACTCGTCCCGGAAATTGCCAGGTGAAGGCGTCGTTCAGGAGTTGCGAGGTCAGAACTCCGACCAATCCCATTTCTTCGCGCTCGCCTAGCAGCGCATCGCCACGCCCGCGCGCTTTTGCGAGCAGCCGAGCCACCACGGGCGCGTCGAAACACCCCGACCGCTCCAAGTTCGCGGCCGTCAAAGTTTCGGAAAACCTTTCGGCTTTGGGATCGAAAAGCGCCGACCCTATTGGTGCGCGGAAGGGCTGCTTGCGTCGCCCCCATATTTCCGCCGGCAGCGTTCGCCGGGCGACGCGACGCAGCGGCAGCTTGTCGCGCGTCCCAATCGTCTTTTCGCTTGTCGCCAGGGTGAAACAGAAATCGACGAGGTCCGGATCGAGAAAGGGATAGCGCGCCTCCACGCCATGAGCCATCGCGACCCGATCGCCTTGGCAGGACAACAGATAGGACGACATGAAACCCTCAATCTCAAGGTACTGAGCCCGGATTAGCGGATCCCATTCCAGCCAGTCGGCCGGTAGATCGGCTTCCATCTCCGCCAACATCGATTCCAATGGGAAGCTCTCGCGGATTTCCGGCGCGAGCAGTCGCAAGGTCCAGGCCGTATTGCGCCAGCGAATCAAATGCGAATAGAACGGATTTTGCGTGTCGAGGAGATCGCGGCCAAAGAAGCTCCGCCACACCGCATTCTGGCGCGCGTCCTCGCCGCCCACGTAATGGTGGATGCGCTGAAGCAGCGCCGGCCGCATGGATGAATTGGGCTGGCGCGCCCAGAACCGGCGAATTTGGTCTTCCTTGAAGATCGTGTAGCCGCAGAGCAACTCGTCCGCGCCTTCCCCGGTCAGGACGGTCTTTATACCCGCCCTCTTCACGGCCTGCGACAGCAGAAACAGCGGCGCCGGCGAGGTTCTCAGAAGCGGCGTCTCGCAATGCCATACCGTTTCCGCCAGAGCGTCGCGAATGTCGTCCGCGCCGCAGAGGATCTCATGGTGATTGGTCCTCAGATGGTTGGCGACGAGCCGCTGTTCCCGGGTTTCGTCGAAACGCGGGTCTTTGAATCTAATGCCGAATGTTTCGACGGTCCCTGAAGCTGCTACCGCCAGGCTGCCGATGACCGAAGAATCCAGCCCGCCACTAACGTAGGCGCCGACCGGCACATCCGCGCGCAGCCGCAACGCCACCGAGCGCGTCAGCTGCGCCTCGAGCGCATCGGCGACCTCTTGCGCCGATCTTCCCGCTTTTGACGGCCCTATCGGATGCGGTCGCCAATATCGCTTGGCGCTCGACTGAAGCCTGTCATCGAAACAAAGCGCGGTCGCCGGAGGAACCTGATGGATTCCTGCGAACGCGCTGCGCGGCGCCATGGCCGACCAGGTCGTGAATATCTCGCTCAGTCCCGAATAGTCGAAGCTCGGCGAGATCCGGCCGCCGGCGAAGATGGCCTTGGCCTCCGAGGCGAAAACAACGTGATTGGGTACCCGAGCGTAAAACAGCGGCAGAATGCCAAGGCGGTCGCGCACGAGCCACAATTTACGCTGCAAAGAGTCCCACAACGCGAAGGCGAACTGCCCGTTCAGCATCTCCCACGCGCGCGGACCGTATTGCTCGTAGCAGTGAACGATGACCTCGCTGTCCCCGTTCGTGGAAAAACGATGCCCTAACGCGATGAGCTGCTGGCGAAGTTCGATGTAATTAAAGATTTCGCCGTTGAAGCTCAGCCATAACGCGCCATTCTGATTGGACAGAGGCTGCGCGCCGCCGGCCAAATCGATGATGCTGAGACGGGAATGCGCCAATCCGACGTGGTCGTCGCGATAAAGGCCGTAACCATCCGGGCCGCGATGCGACAGCATCGCCAGCATTTGTCGCAATTCGTCGAAGCCGACTGGCGGGGCGCCGCTTGCCGAAATCACGCCTGCGATGCCGCACATCCCGTCAACCCTTTTGCCGTAGCGCCGTCTTTATGATTTTTCCCGAGTCGGTCTTTGGGAGGGCGGTCGAAAGCTCAAAAAACCGCGGGACCAGGAGCGGCTCGAGCCGACGCATACACTGCTTGCGCAGTTGATCCTCGGAAATATTGTGCCCCTCGCGGGGCACCACATGAGCCTTGATCGCCATGCCGTCAGTCGGATGCGGAACCCCCACCACGGCGACTTCGGCGACCGAGTCCAACTCGAACAGGCACGCCTCCACTTCCCGCGGGCTGACCTTCTCGCCCCGGCACTTGAAAACGTCGTCACGACGGCCGACGAAATAAAGGTCGCCGTCTTCGTCCTTCCAGAATAGATCGCCCGTGAAGAGCACTTTCTCACCGGGGATGTCGCCCTCGCGCAGCGCCTTCGCGGTTTCCTCGGGGCGCCGCCAATAGCCGCGCATGACGCTCGTGCCGCGAACGACCAGTTCGCCAATTTCCCTGGGACCGCAGCGCAGCCCCCGTTCGTCAACAATGTAGGTTTCGGAATTCGGCATGGCGCGGCCGACGGATGTGATCTTGGCCTCGAGCCGCGAGGGATCCAGATACGAAACTCGCGTGCATTCGGTCAGACCGAACATCGAGAAGATCGTGGCCTGCGGGATAAGCTTGCGAAGCGCCAGAATATGGGCCGCGGGTAGCGGGGCCGCCGTATTGGAGAAGTAGCGCAGCGACGATAGATCGAGGCCTTCGAACGGCGCGAATTCCAGCAACTTAGCGAAGATTGTCGGCACGCCGGGCAATCCGGTGACGCGATGCTCGCCAATTCTTTTGAGAACGTCGTAGGGATAAGCGAACGACCGCTCGATGACCACCGTGAAACCGACCCTCGCCCCGGTCAGCACTTGGAACAATCCGTAATCGAACGATAGCGGCAAGACGCATAGAATCACATCGTCCGGCTGGTTCTTCAGATAGGTGGAAATCGACCAAACATTATTGTAAATGTTGCGGTGAGTTAGCATCACGCCTTTCGGGCTGCCGGTCGAGCCCGAAGTGTAGATGATCAGACACAGGTCCTGATCGATGAGCCCCGGATCGGCCGGCGCGCGGTGCGGCTGAGCCAGGATGTCGCTCAAACGCGGTCCGGTCGCGTCCTCGCCGACCCAGATCGTGGCGCCGGGATAGGATACCTGCTCTAACGCCTCGTCCACACGCCGTCGCAGCGAGACATGCGCGACGAAGGCGGCGGCTCCGGAATCCGTCAGCAGGAACCCAAGCTTATCGGCCTTCACACCCGGACTGATGGGGATGAAAACCGCGCCGGCCTTGAGCGCTCCCCACAGCACGATTACCAATTCGACGGAGTTTTCGAGCATAGCCGCGACCCTGTCGCCACGGACGACGCCCAAGCGCTGAAATTCGCAGGCGAGGCGATCGCTTTCTTCGTCAATAGTTCTAAAGTTGTAGGCTTGGCCGCCGACAATTACACCGGCCTTTTCAGGGACTCTGGCCGCGGCGCCGCGCAAATAGTCATGTAACAGCATCTGACGCTCTTCAACTCGATTTTTGCACGATGAAGCTCGCAATGTAATTTACTGAATTCAGGTTCTTCGAAACGATTTCCTCATCGCCGATTGAAACCCCAAAGGTTGCCTCGAGAAACGCAACCAACTCGATGACGCCCGTGGAATCCAATATTCCGGCCTCCATCAATTCGGTGTTGTCCTCCAACTCGGCCGCGGACCCGAGCAGAAAATTATCGACGATGAACGCTCTGATCGGCTCCCGAAATGACGCGTCGTCCATTGCAAACTCCCGTTAGCGCAAATTGAATTATGCAGCGCCTTTACGGCGCTTGGCGCTACACGAGCCGGCGTCCTGCAGCGGGAATTACAATTTAGCATAATTCATACGCATCCGCCGAGCAAGTTAGCGCCGATTTTCTGTCAAGCGTTCGGAATTTGCGGGTAAGGTAAACTTCAGAGTGTTAAAAATAATCAAAATCAACGCCCTCGCGCCGACGAAAATACAACATGATACTGGCCGAAATTCGCAGACACCTCTAATAGAAATGGTAGCGCGCCGCCTCGAATTGCGCCACTCTTTCTGGGCCAAACGGCTGCGGCGCCACCAGGGACGAACCGTTGACAGAATCCGATTGAAATTGGAATTTGGCGTTCGAAGCGATTCCGAAACCACCGAATTTCGAAATCTAACCTGCCAGCCTATAAGCAAGACTATACTATTGCACCTCCTGCCCGAGTCGGCCCATGCTTGAAAATCGAAAGACGTTGGACCTGACGGGCTCGGTGAACAGCACTGATCCTAACTCTTCCGCGAATTCGCCGCTCATCGACTACGCGCTGAACGCGCTTGAACGGTGTTGGCTGCCTGAATTTGGCCGCTGGTCGCATATTTATCATTTGGACGGCCGGCCGCATCCCAATGAATCGCTACCGCGCAGCGACGTCTTTTACACTCTCAACGTGCTCCTGGGCCTTGCGCGCGTGCCCCAGGTTCCGGCTACATTGAACTTATCGGCGATATTTCAGCATAACGTCCGGCAGCTCCTGACGTTGCCCGTACGCAAATACGCGTTGGGGATGGCGATGTGGTCGGCCGCCGAGCTCGATCTCGAAATTCCCGAGGAAATCGCCAAGCGAATTGAGACGGTTCTCGCCAATCGAGCGAATTGGCGGTCGCTGTATGCGCAGGATATGGGAATGCTTCTGACGGGTGCGGTGGCGCAAGCTCACCGCGATCCCGCGAGATGGTCCGCAAAGGCGGACGACCTATTCTCGTATGTTGCCGCGGAATATTGCAGGCCGTCGGGCCTTTTCGCCGATGCGCCTAAAGGATTGCGGCGCCGGTTCGCATCGTTCGCTTCGCAGGTCTATCTCACTTTGGCCTGCTATTACTACGGCCGGTTCAAGACCGACGCCGGCGCGATTGAAATTGCAAATCGGTGCAGTCAAAAGCTGATTGATCTACAGGGCTCTAACGGCGAATGGCCGTGGTTTTTTGACGCGGTCGGCGGCCGGGTCATGGACTTTTACGAAATATACTCAGTGCATCAATATGGCATGGCGCCTGCGTTCCTTGAACTCGCTGAAACTCATGGAGTTAGTGGGGCTCGGAAGGCTCTGATCAAAGGGTTTGATTGGGTTCTCGGCGCCAACCAACTAGGCTCGCCGATGTTCGAGCCTACTTCGGGCCTGTCGATCCGATCACAGGTCCGAAAGGGCGAACTCAACACCAATAAATGGCGCGCCGTGCGCGCGGCCACGAATTCGATGCTGCGGCGATCCGGCTTGGTCGACGCGAACCGATTGGAGTTGCGGCTAGAATGTCGCAGCTACGAACTTGGCTGGATCCTTTGGTCTTTCGGCAAGCGATCGGATCTTCCTCAATTGACCCACCACCGTATCTTTTCGGATTTCAATCGCTCAGCGGGCGGTCAAAGGCGCGAAACCGCCTAGGCGAATTGGGGCGCATGAACGCAATTACTGAAACGGCTCAGGAATTCTTTACGCGTAACGAGTCGAACGATGGGCGCGTCTGATTGCTGCATCTGTTTTCACCTCGCGTCCCGAAGATGCCTCTGACCCTCATTTTGGTCGTGTCTTCACTGCGCGCCGGTTCCGGCGCCCTGGCCCGGCCGCGCGGTAGCCGGATGATTCCGGCCCTTCCGAAAATTTCTCGCTTCTCCGTTCGGCTCCCAACGGGGATGGACTCTCGTATTACAAAGAAGCTCACCAAGTATTGGGTCTATCCCCTAGGTTGAATCTGCTCCACCCCAAAATCTCGATTTGAGACAGTTTGCTGCGGCGAACAACTTGCATCGATCGTCTTTCCCTGGGGAGGTGTCTCTTCTGTGCGTCGTCGCACACGGCGACTCCTCCTCGATCGATCCAGTGCCATCGGTCGTAATGCAACGCGCGCCACTTAGTCGAACGGAAAGACTTGCCAAGCGAGCGTGCGATGTCGTTCTGACGCTGATCGCGCTTGGTCTGCTGGCGCCGTTGATGTTGATGGTTGCTTTCTGGATCAAGCTCAGCGCCGGCGGTCCCGCAATCATTCGAGAAGCGCGAACCGGGTTCGACGGGCGCAAATTGTACGTCTACAAGTTTGGAAGCCCCTCGGCAACGCAAGCGGAAACGCAGATCGTTCAGACACTTGGGACCGACCTGCACATCGCTAAAGCCCGCGGCGTGTTCGGGCCGTCGAGTGTGGAAGAATTGCCGCAGCTATTCAACGTACTGAAAGGCGAAATGTCTTTGGTCGGTCCGCCGCCTCAGGACGGCGTGCGCGAGGAACTCGCCGCAGCGTCGCGTCTTGCCCATCGGCTTCATTTCAAGCCGGGCGTGACGGGATGGGCCCGCGTCAACGGCCTACGCCAAGAAGCTCGGTCGAAAAAGGATCTTGAAGCACGCGGCAATTTCGACTTGTGGTACGTCAACAACTGGTCGCTGGCGCTAGATCTCAAGATTATCTGGCGCACTTTGTTCGAATCCGCGCAACCCCCTGCCGATTGACTTCGTTCACGAAATCAAGAATCGAACCGGGTCGAAACGGAGTGAGGGAAATCCAAGCGCGGACCGTCCAATTGATTTTGCAATCGTAATCCGTTTTGCGCGCCATTTACGCCGGACGAAATGGCTGTGGGCTGCCGCCCGGTCCGCGAAACGAACTGCATGAGCAGATACCCGAATTGCAGGCACGCAAGGCCGGATACGATGGCGAGCGCACTCGTATAAACGCCTGAACCTTGGATGAGACAGCCAACAGCGGCGATCACTACGAATAACATGCAAACAGGAACCAAGACATACGCCGAGTAGCGATATGTTGCTAAAGCCCCTGCAGTTCCTAGAAATATGGCGAAGAAAAATATCACCACGATAACTCTCGCATGCGGACGTTTCCACCCCGACATCGCTAGGGATTCGTTTGTTTTTCTTGCGATTAGCACGGCCAGGATAACAATTAGCTGACGGGCCGCGCCGGAATTGAGCGACACCGCTCAACGGAGTCGCGCGACGGGCCAATGTTCTAACCCAGACGTAGCGCCACGAGTTTCCGAAGCCGTTAGGGTTGACCCCTCGGACGGTCCCCGTCGGAGTAGCTTGCGCGCTCCACCCGAGGGCAAGCATGTCCGCGTCTCAAAAAGATTCTCGGTGCGCGCTAACAGCTTCAACAGTCTGCGGCCTGGCGCGCCGGCCCAGAACAATGTCGGGCCGGCCGATCTCCCCTCGAAGCCCCGCAGCAATCCCTCTCAGCGCGGTAACGAAGTTCGCGACCGCGCCGACGGCCAAGAATTCCAACGCCCTGACCGACGCCATCGCCGCGCTCCAGGCCGCCCATGCGCGATAATGGCGCCGCACGAAAATAAGCCGATTGCGGAATTCGAGATAAACCGAGAGTTCGGAGCGTCGCGCGCGCTTGCGCGCCGAACCGATGGTGCTGCCGCCGATATGCGGGACGATCGAGCCATAAGCATAGCCGACGCCGCACGCCTCCTTGGCGCGCAAGCCCCAATCGAAGTCCTCATAATAGAGAAAGTAGCGTTCATCCATAAGGCCTATTTTGTCGAGGCAGGCGCGTGTGACGTAAATCGACACTCCGGAAGGCGAGTCGATGCGCGCGTCGACGTCGTCGGGCGGCGGAGGCGGCGACGCCGGCGCGCCCATATCCACCCCCAACGGCGAAGCGAGCAGCCTGCGCCACCGCAAACCTCGCGATCCCAGCATGTCCGGATTGTCCGCGAACACCACCCGACTGCCGACCATGCCCTTGCGACGCGTTTTCGCGTAAGCGACGAGTTCCGCGAGCGCGTCCGGCGCGGGCGTCGTATCGGGATTGAGCACCCACATTCCCTCCCAGCCCGCGACATCGATGAGCGCCCTCGCCCACGCGTTGACGCCGCCCGCATAGCCGAGGTTTTCCTTGGCTTCGCCGATATAGACAAACGGACCGCCAGCGCCCAGGCGCAAACAGCGAACTCGCACGAAATCGCCGATCGTCGCGATGAGAGAGTCGTGCTGACCCGCGCAAGGCGCGCCAGATTCGCATAACAACGCCGCCAATGCGTCAAAGGCCGCTTTGCCCCCGTTCTCGCATATGAAAACAGCGAACGAAGGTTCGGGCGTGGCGTGCGCGAGCGCGTTGAGGCACCCCAGAACATCTTCCGGGTTGCGAAAACCGACGATAACGATCGGGATTCTCGCGCCGTTCAACATAAGATCGTCTTCGGTCTTGGACTAGGCAGACGACGAACCTCTATACCGTCCGGCTCGGATCGCTGGATCGAGAGGCGCGCGGGCGGATCCAACCCGCAATCGCCGCGCGACCTAGGCGGGGTCGAACAATACAACATAGCTCTTCCAAAATCGCCAACACCGCAGCCGAAAGAGAACGACGATCACCTTCAATCTGAGGTCAAATCCCTTCAGCTTGGTTGATCGAAGCACCGTCGGGACATGAATAAGTGGAGAAAGCAGAACCAGCCAGCTGCGAAGAATCCAACGCAAATTGCCCAGTGGCTTTTCTCTCTCTGTCGCATAGGTTTCCTTGATCACGCGCCGCCATTTGCGGGTCAGGTCGGCCCAGTCGCGCCTCGCCGGATGGGCCATGGCCGCGTCGGGCGCATATCGCCAGCGATAGCCGAGCGCGACGGCCCGTTGTCCCCAGTCTACGTCCTCGGAGACGCCGGCGCGGAACCCGCCGACCTTTTCGAAGATTGCGCGAGAAACAAACATGTTGGCGGTGACGGAAAACCCAACCTTCTCGATATATCGCTTGAGATTGAACGCGAACACCAGTTCGAACGCTTCGACGGCGTTCGGCTTTCCACCGTCCGCGACGACATCGACGCGGCCGCCAACCATGTCCGCATTCTGAAGCGCCTCGACCCCGCGCTGAAGCCAATCCGGGAACGGGCGGCAGTCCGAGTCGATGAAGGCGAGAATGTCCCCGCGCGCAGCCCTCACTGCGGCGTTGCGCGCCTCGGCGGCGCCCTGAATGGGCGCAGGGACGACTCTGGCGAGGCGGGCGCAAGCAGTCTCCACCGCCGCGATCCCGCAAGGCGAATTGTTGTCGGCGACAACGATCTCAAACGACTCCGCGGCCATCGTTTGTGTGCGCAGAAGCGATAGGCACGTACACAGGTTGGCCAGATCGTTATAGTGCGGAATAATAACGGAAACTTTGGGGGCGTCGAGCCGAGCCCAGTCGACAGCCGGCGATTCCATGTCGTCGCGATCGACGGCGGTCACATCCGGCTCAGGTTCCGCGTTCAACTGGCTCTCCGCTACGCGGTCAGAGTGCAATATAGCAAAAGGCCGATCGCGCGATTGCGAGTGTGTAAGTCGCACTACCTAATATATTTCTGAGACCGAGTTCAAGGAAAGCGGCGCCAAAAGTATCGCTTTGCTTAACTGCGACGGCGGATGGGCGCGCACAACAAAGGCGCCGGCTTCAATTCCCACTCGTCATGGTTGAATGGCGCGCTTGTCTCGGGCGGGGGCGGCATCGCGGTTAGCGGCGACAAGCCGCTTCAATTCAACCGCCCGACGCTCTGAATCGTTCGCGCCTCGAAAAACGCACGCATGTGAAATCGCGCTTGCTCGGGCGAATGAGCATGTTCGCGCCCGATTGGACAGGCGCGGCGCGCGCGGCAGCCGTTCTCCATGCAGTCGCGTCCCGCTGGCGCGGCGAGATGTGCGGCGCAGGCCGCTACATCATAGCCTGCCGACGAGAAGGCGCCGACCGGACAAGCGTCGAGGCACGGTCTTTCGATGCAGCTTTCGCATGGGCCTGGGGCCGCGTCGAAGGCCGGCGCGTCGATCTCGGTCTCGAACGCCAGCGCGCCGCGATAGCCGTGCCAGAGTCCAAAACTCGGATGGATAAGCAGTCCCAGCGGTGAAGGCGAAAGAGGTTCGGCCCGTCGCGCCCAGGCCTGAAACGGCCAGTACGGCGGGCCCTCGAAAGGATAGATCGCGACGACGCCGAGTTGCTCGGCCAGCGCGCCGACGACGCGCCGGCTCCAGCGGTCGAGGGGATGCGGCAGTCCGTCAAGCGCCTCGGGGGAAGTCGCGAAACCCAGCCATTGCTCGGCGCCGACCATGCCGAGGAGCAGCAGGGAGCGCGTGGAAGCGAGCACGCCGATGCGCTCGCTGGGTTCGAGGCGCAGGACTCCGCGAGACGCGAGCCCGGAGCGGGTCGCTGCGGCCTGCGAATTCAAGAGCGCGCGCTTTTCCATAATTCACGTTATCGGAGGATATCGAGTCTACGCCCGCCTCGCCATTCGCGAAATAGCTTCCGGGCGAGCTTCATCCGACGTCCGGCGGCCCTGTCCGGACGAGCCGCCGAAGCCGCCGAATTTTCCCGCGCCGCGAGTTCCGGACTTCGGAGCAATCTCATGACCGAAACCGCCGCTCGACAAGCTCCCGGTTCCGACCTTGGCGCCCGACGCCGAGCCTGATCGCCCGCTCCCGCCCGTCAACGCTCGCGCCAAACCTCTTGTTTGTACTTCATGAGAGGAGAGAGCAGATACGAAATGATCCGCCGCGAGCCCGTTTTGATCTCGACGGTGACGGCCATGCCGGGGACCAGATCGACCATGCCGTTCTCCACATGCATCCGCGCGTGGTCCAACGACACGCGAGCTGCGTAGCCGAACTCCTTGCCGTTGGGCTCACTGGCCGCCGCGACCGCGTTGGCCTTGTCGTTCGACTTCGCGTCCTGCGGCTTATCGACCGCGATGGCGTCGGACGACACGTCAAGAATCTTGCCGTGCAGCAGTCCGTAGCGCGTGAAGGGAAAGGTGTCGACTTTGATATCAGCCTCTTGCCCGGCATGGACGAAGCCGATGTCGCCGTTGGGCACCATCGCGTCGATCTCCAGGCGGCTATCGGCGGGAACCAGCACCGCGAGCGGTTGGGCCGGCGTCACGACGCCGCCGATCGTATGAACTTCCAATTGTTGCACGACGCCGTCGACGGGGGCGGACAGCAACTGCAATTTCGTCCGCCGCTCGGCCTTGATGATGTCCTGGGCCAGCGCCGCCGCCTTCTCATCCGCCTTGGCGAGAGAGTCAAATAGCGAAGCTCTGTTCTCGGCTTCGATTCGCGTGCGCGTTTCTTTCAAAGTCGCCAATGCGGCGTCCGCTTCGCGCAATTTGCCTTGTTGGACGATCAGATCCTGTTGCATACCGACGAGGTCTTGTTCCTCCGTGAGGTACGTCAGTTTCGAGGTCAGCGCCTTGCCCAGGAGGTATTTGCGCAGATCGACCCGCTCCTGAGCGAGCGGAACGACCGAACGCAGTTTGCCGATCGTCGCCTCCACGCTCGCGCGCTCGGCTTCCTTTTGAGCCTGCTGCCGATCGATTTCCGACAGTTTGCCGTTCATCTGGGCGCTTTGAGCAATCAGGAATTGCCGATGCATCGCGATCTGCATCGCGTTGGCGTCGGGCGGGGCCTTGAAGTCGGTCTCGCCGGCCAGCGCGGCGCGCAATCGCGCGGCCTCAAGCTGCGCGGCGACGAGATCGCTCCTGAGATGCCCCTCTTCGGCCTCCGACATCGTCGGATCAAGCTCGATCAACACATCGCCGGCTTTGACGCTCTGCCCATTGCGTACATGGATCGCCCGGACCACCCCGGTCTCGAACGGTTGGATGAGCTTGGTGCGACCGGAGGGAACAATTTTGCCTGGCGCGATCGCGACGATGTCGATCGATCCTAGACTCGCCCATCCCGCCGCGAAAACGAAAACGGCGATGATCGTGGCGGCGATGGCTCGGCCTATCGGCGAAGGCGGCGTCTCGGCGATTTCGATCGCCGCGGGCAAAAACGCGAGCTCATATTCGCTGCGCCGAGCCGGGAGTCTCGGGAATGCGACGATCTTCTTGTTAGTGGACTTCATTGATGCCCGCTTGCATGAGATGAAGCTTCGCGTAACGCCCATTGCTCCTTATCAGTTCATCATGGTTGCCGTCCTCGACGATGCGGCCGCGTTCGAGGGTGATAATGCGGTCGACCCGACGCACCGTGGAGAGACGATGCGCAATGATGAACATCGTGCGGCCAGCGGCGATCTGTTTCATGTTCTGTTGAATCGCGCGCTCGCTTTCGTAGTCGAGTGCGCTGGTTGCTTCGTCGAATATCAGAATGCGGGGATCGGCCACGAGCGCCCGGGCGATCGCGATCCGCTGACGTTGCCCGCCGGAAAGCGAACTGCCGCGCTCGCCGACGATGGTGTCGTATCCTTCGGGCAATTCAAGGATAAAGTCATGTGCGCCAGCGAGCGTCGCCGCCCTGATGACCCGTTCCATCGGCATCGTAGGATCGATGAACGCGATATTGTCGCGAACCGAGCGATTGAATAGTACGTTCTCTTGCAGCACGACGCCGATCTGTCGGCGCAGCCAGGCGACGTCCACAAGGGCGAGATCGACTCCGTCGACGAGAACGCGACCGCTCTCCGGTGTGTAGAGCCGCTGAATCAGCTTGGTCAGCGTGCTCTTTCCCGACCCTGACGAGCCGACGACGCCAATGACCTGACCCGGCGCGACGGCGAAGCTGACGTCGTGCAGAACCTCCGGCGCGTCGATGCGATAGCGGAAGGTGACGTGTTCGAATTCGATCCGCCCGCGGATCGCCGGTAGCGCCGCGCGCGACGGATTCGTGGTCGGTTCCGGCGGGGCGTTGAGAATGTCGCCTAGCCGCTCCACGGAAAGGCGCGCCTGATGAAAATCTTGCCAAATCTGCGCCACTCGCAGCACAGGCGAACTCACGCGGCCGGACAGCATGTTGAAGGCGACGAGTTCGCCCACGGTGAGGTCGCCGTTGATGACAAGCTTCGCGCCGAAATAGAGAATGGCGGCAATCACCAGCTTGTTAACGAGTTGAACGGCCTGGCTCGCGGTATTGTTGAGGCTAATGACGCGGAAGCTCGCCGCGACATATCCGGCGAGCTGCTCTTCCCAGCGCCTTTGCATCAGCGGCTCGACCGCCATCGCCTTGAGCGTCTCTACTCCGGTCACGCTTTCGACGAGAAAGGCCTGGTTCTCCGCCCCGCGGCGAAACTTCTCGTCGAGGCGTCGGCGAAAAAGCGGCGTCGCGCCGGCGGAGATTGCGAAATAGATAGGAAAGGCGCCGAGCACCACGCCAGTTAGTAGCGGCGAGTAGTAGAACATCACGCCGAGGAAAACGACGGTGAATGTGAGATCGACAACCAGCGTCAGCGCCGAGCCTGTCAGGAACTGGCGGATATTCTCGAGTTCACGGACGCGTGCGACCGAGTCGCCGACCCGGCGCGCCTGGAAATACGCGATCGGGAGCGCCAGCAGATGGTGAAACAGACGCGCGCCGAGTTCCACGTCGATCCGGTTCGTGGTGTGGGCGAAAAGATAGGTGCGCAGCACGCCGAGCACCGTCTCGAAACTCGAGATCGCGACCAGGCCCATTACCAACACGTCGAGAGTGCTCATGCTGCGGTGCACGAGGACCTTGTCGATGACGACCTGAAAGAACAGCGGCGTGATAAGGCCGAAGACCTGCAGAAAGAACGAGGCGATCAGCACCTCGCCCAGCAGGCGCCGGTACTTGTGGATGGCGCCGAAGAACCAGGTGATGTCGAAACGCCGCGAGAGATCGAGCAGCGTGGCGCGACGCGCCATCAACACGAGGCGACCGTCCCACAGCGATTCGAACTCGGCGCGCGTCATCGCCTTGGGGCGAGGCGACGATGGCAGTTGCACTAGCGCCTGATCGTCGCTCGCTTTGCCGACGATCAGGAAGGTTCCGTCGCGCAACGCCGCGATGCCCGGCAACGGCGTGGCGGCAAGCCGATCCCAGTCGGTATGCTGCGCACGCGCCTTGAGCCCGAGTTGCTTGGCGCAACGCACCATGTCGGATACGCCGATTTTGGCTCCGCCAAGGCGATGGCGAATCTGCTCCGGCTCCGCGCCGACACCGTGAAAACGCAGAAGCATAACCAGCGCGCCGAGCGCCGACTCGATCCCGGCGGCTCCGCCCTCGCCGAGATGCGTCGACCCCGTGGGCGTTTCGGCGCCTTCGCTCGAAGGCGCCGACGGCCTCGCCGCCGTCTCGGCGACCGACGGCTTGACGCGAGCCGCCGCTTCGCGCGGTTCCGGCGCCTCGTCAGGCCCCCCGAGAACCCGGAACAGACCACGGGCGCGTTCGGCTGCCGGGCCCCGACGCTCGATCAGCACCAAGCGCCCGTCCCAAAGGGCCTCGAATTCCGCGCGGCTCATTCGCTCCCTTCCCTGGGAGGTTTGATGCGCGACGATAAGGCTCTCCTCGGCCACCGAAGCGATAATGAAATAGTTGCCGTCACGCAGCGCGGCTATCGCTGGAAATCGTGTTCCCGCCAGCTCGCGCCAGTCCGCCTTGCGCGACTTCGCGTCGAGGCCCATCTCGCCGGCGCAGCGCAACATTTCGGAATCCCGGATCTCCGAGGTTCCGCAGCGATCGCGGACTTGTTCGGGGTCAGTTTGGACGCCACGCAGGCGTAACATCAACGTGAGGGCGAAAAGCCCGGGATTCATCGCTTCCCTTTGATCCAAAGCAACATCCATCTGGCGTCATCCACCCCCTTTTTTACGCGGGCCAACGATGTATCCACCCGCCCACCGTCCGCTCGCAGCGGCGCTGGTCACGTTCGAGGGACGTCCCACTCACGCGCTTCGAAGAGCGCGACAGCATCGGCCCACTGAAGTCCGTCGCGGCTTCTCCCGCATTATGGACGTTCGGTAGCGCCAAGTTGCACCATTTTGGCACATAGCACGAGGCGCGCGCCCTCGCACCAAGAAATCGCGGGCCGGGGCGAAAGAGTGCTTTTGCCGCCGAAATTAGGCCGCTCGGATGCGACCTCCGCTTTGAATACGCGCGAGGAAAATGTCGCTTCGCGGAGACCGGCGGCGGCGCAACGGCGGCGCGGCTTCGCTTTCGCGCGCGAGGCCGGGGCTGCTGCGACCTTGTCCCGCTGCGCCGCGGCGGGACCTGACGGGACGAATTTACCTCGTGAAGTGCGTCAACGCGCCCGCGAGGACCTGCGTCTCGTGATTAGGCGATGTCGTCGTCAGGCCGCCGCCCAGCGCCGAGCCGAAGCCGTCGAGGGCGCCCGCGGCGGCGACGTATTGGCTAAGGAGATGGAGGGACGGCACGCCGTCGATCTGCAAACCTGCGAATTTCGTCTCGACGCCCGAGAGATTAGCGGCGTTGCCGGCGACGTCGCTGATCGTGGCGCCGTTGAGGCTGAGGCCCTCCACCGCCAATGCGGGCACGCTCCGATCGTGCGCCCCGACGGTGTAGTCGAACACGAGTTTGTTGCCGGCGTTGCCGAGCGCCGACGTGGCCGTTTGGTCGAAGACCGCCACGCCGCCGTCGTTCAACTTCAACGTAGGAGCGCCGCCGCGCACGCTCACAGCCTCATTCAGATCGACGGTCAGGGTCATCTTGTCGCCGACGTGCTCGACGCCGCTGGTCGGCGAGGCGACCACTCCTGTCACCGCGGGCCTGGTGGCGTCGACGGAAAGGCCAGCGAACGAACCGACCGCATTCGCGAAATTCGCATTGCTGCCGCCCGCATCCTGCACCGTCGCGCCGTTGAGACTAACCCCCGTCACCGCGAGCGCCGACGTGCTCACGTCGCCGGCCTTGACGGTGGTGTCGAACACCAGTTCCGTCGGATTGGCGAGCGAGGCGGTCGCCGCCGCGTCGTATTTCGCTATCCCGCCGTCGTTCAGCGTCAGAGTGGGGACGCCGCCGGAGACGGTGACCCCCTCGTTTAGGCTGACCGTAAACGCGATCGTGCTGCCGATACCCTCGATGCCGCTGCCGGGTGAGGCCAAAACCTGCGTCACCACGGGAAGCGTCGCTGGCGGGTCGATCGCGAGTCCGGTCAAGGTCAAGAGCGCCCCCGCCAGGTTGGCGGAATTTCCGACGCTGTCCTTGATTGTCGCGCCGCT
>JBBIIT010000060.1:0-1160 GCA_037446355.1 Beijerinckiaceae bacterium
TTCGACGCTTTCATGAGCCCCGGCGGCGTCACCGAAAAGATCGCTTGCTTCGTCGCCCCTTATGCGCCCGAGGACCGCTGCGGCGCGGGCGGAGGGGTCGACGCGGACGAAAACATCGAATGGCTCGAGACGCCCATCGACACTGCATTGGCGATGATCGCGTCGGGAGAAATCCGCGACGCCAAGACCATCGCCCTGCTCTATTTCGCACGCGCGACGGGCTTGCTTTGAGCGCGCCCGGGGGAAAATAAAGCCTTCCTCCCCCTCCCGGCGCGACTCGTGATTGATAGTTGAGCCGCCCGCTCAACAATTAGGTGCGCTTTCAGGGATGCGGTAAAGGCGAACTCGCCAAATCCACGAGTAAGATCGCAAGAGGTCTTGTCGCGATTCTCGCAAAAACGGGCGGCGCGTAAGGCGCCGCCCGGAAATTACTCCTGCGGCAGGGCCAGCGGTTCGGCGGGAACGGCCGATGCGAGCGGCCCCGGTCCGGCGCCGTCGCGCTGATAGATGTCCTGACGGAACTGCACGATGCCGTCCGGCGTCGCCCAGGCGGTGATATAGACCCAGTAGACGTTGACCGGGCTCGCGATCTTGACGTCGGTGCGCGCGCCCGAGCGGATCACTTCGTCGATCTGGTCGCGGCCCCAACCCGGATTGTCTTTCAGCAGCCAGGCGACATAGTCGCGCACGTCCTGGACGCGCACGCAGCCCGACGAAACGAAACGGAAATCGTCGCCGAAAATTCCCTTCGACGGCGTGTCGTGCATATAGACCCCATAGGGATTGGGGATGTTGATGCGCACGACGCCGAGCGAGTTGATGTCGGCGCCCGTGTCCTGACGGTAGCGATAATGCGTCGCCTCGTCGGTGTTCCAGTTGATCGAGGAGGGCGAGACCTCCTGCCCTTCCTTATTGAAGACACGTATCTTCTCGTCGGTCAGATAGTTCGCGTCCGCCTTCATCTTCGGGATCAGGTCTTTCTTGATCAGCGACGGCGGCACGGTCCAGAACGGGTTGAAATTCACCTCGGTCGCGCGGGTCTGCATGATCGGCGATTGGCGGTCGATCTTGCCGACGCCCGCAATGTGATGCGAATTGACCACGCCGCCCTCTACGGTCTCCACGGCCGCCGCGGGGATGTTGACCATCACGAACCGCGA